>CAZMGF010000136.1:0-1502 GCA_964565765.1 uncultured Spirochaetia bacterium | reverse complement strand
AGCTGCGGTCTCCAAAACCGCGCGTTGGGGGTTCGAGTCCCTCCTGGCCTGCCAGAACTATTGGAACGCGCTTGAACCTTTTGGCCCTTGATGCGGGATCAAAAAGGTTTCAATATTACGAAAAATGAAACGACGGAGCGAAAAATGAAGAGATTGATGGACTTTTTGAAAGAAGTGTGGCGGGAATTAAAGAACGTCACATGGCCGGGAAGGAAAGAAATTATCGCCTCGACAGTGGTCGTGGTCCTAGTGACTGTGCTTCTCATGATCTATCTTGGCGTAATTGATTTCTCACTGGCAAAGCTCGTGAAAATTATATTTGGTTAAGGAGAACCATGATGGCGAAGAAATGGTATGTAGTGAGCACTTACGCCGGTCAGGAAAACAGCGTTAAGGAGAACCTGGACCAGAGGATCGCGACCTATAATCTTAATGAAAAGATAACCCAGGTCATTATTCCTTCTGAGAATGTGACGGAAATAAAGAAAAAAAAGAAGGTAATCCGCAACAAAAAGTTTTTCCCCGGCTATATCATGGTGGAAATGGACATTGATATAGACAGCGAAGAGGGCAAAGAGATCCTTTATGTATTGAGGCACACCCCGAAAGTTACGGGTTTTGTCGGCACGAAATCAAGGCCGATACCGCTTACCGACCCGGAAGTGCAGTCCATAATGGACCTTATGGAAGACAGAAAGAAAAAGCCGAGGATGGCCTCCTATTTTGAGGAAGGCGAGCACGTTAAAATAAACGACGGCCCGTTCATGAACTTTAATGGAGTTGTTGAGGAAGTATCCCCGGAAAAAGGCAAGATGAAAGTGGTTGTCACCATTTTCGGAAGGCCGACGCCCGTTGAGCTTGAATTCGGACAGGTGGAAAAGATAGTTTAAAATTGATTTATGATATTGGCTTTTAGATCGCGTAGCGGAGGCCGCAAAAGGTTTTCCGTGTGGATCGTAAAAAATATTTTAAGGAGTTAGAAAATGGCAAAAGGCAAAAAGTTAATGACGCAGATCAAGCTGCAGATCCAGGCCGGAAAGGCCAACCCGGCGCCGCCCGTAGGGCCCGCGCTCGGACAGCACGGCGTCAACATCATGGAGTTTTGCAAGCAGTTCAACGACAGGACAAAGGACAGGGGGGATCTTATTCTTCCGGCGGTCATAGATGTTTTTGAGGACCGCTCGTTCACCTTTATCATCAAGACTCCGCCGGCTTCCGTGCTTTTAAAGAAAGCCGCGAACATAATCAAGGGCTCGGGAGAACCCAATAAGGTAAAAGTGGCCAAAGTTACAAAGGCGCAGGTCATTGAAATTGCCAAATTAAAAATGCCCGACCTGAATACCACAAAGATAGAGTCCGCGGTAAAAATGATAGAAGGCACCGCGAGGAACATGGGAATTACTGTAGAATAAAGTTTTATCCTGCGGGCCCTTAAAGCCCTATATGAACAAAAGGAGAGATTTTTTATGAAAACCAAAGAAAGCAAAAGGCACAAGGCTTTA
>CAZMGF010000135.1:0-1505 GCA_964565765.1 uncultured Spirochaetia bacterium | reverse complement strand
GGTTTTTGCCGTTGGAACATCTATAAGTTCCATGCGCGGGCCCGCATAAAGCCCGGGAAAAACATTATATCCTCCCTGCGCCCCTATAATAAAACCGCTTCCAAGATCCTCTTTTTGCCCTGTTCCCCCTCCTGCAATCGCATTTGAATACAGTGTGTCTATGTCGTTATTTACCTTTGACATTGCCACCGTTGTAAATCCGGCAAAAACAGTTATCTTTATTTTTTCCGCCGCTGGTCTTCCAGGGCTATTTTTGCCGGTTCCAAGTGAATCGGCGTAATTGTTGTATTTGGCTGCCATTGCTTTATTACCCAGCTTTCCGTAACAAGCGGCAATGGCACGGTAATAATCCGGATTTTTCGGGTCAAGTTTCGCCGCATAAGAGTAATAAGTCATGGCTTTTTTATAATCGCCTTTCTGGAAAGTTGTGTTGCCGTAATTGTAATAATCCTGGGCCCCCGCGGCGAAAACCATGGACGACAGCAATAGAGCGGCGATAATGGCGGTAATAAACCTGCATTTTTTCATCCCAAACCTCCCCTGGTATGTTTTTTACAGGATAACACCAATTAAAATTATTTTCAATATTAATATATGGCACATGGGCCGGACGTTTTAATACGCGCGCGGGAAAACTTTTTTATTAATAATTCAACTTTCAACCGCTGAAAAATATGCTATAATTTTAGAAACAACCACAGGAGGCCCCTATGAAAAGAACTTTCTTCCTGCTCTTTCTGCTCTCCCTTTTCGTTCCTTTACTTTCAGCATTTGCTGATACTTCTCCGGGTGCTTCCCAGCCTGCGGTTAAAATAATATAATAATGAAAGACTCCACAATAGTTACCGGCATCCTTGTGGGTTCCGACGACTCCAGTGTTTATGTGGAAAAATCCGGCAAGGCAATCACGCTTAAAAAATCCTCGATAGTCAAGGTTTTTGACGCTTCCTCCGGCAAAGAGCTGGATTTAAATACCACAACAACCGCGGCGCCAACGGCAACCCCCACCCCTGCTGCCGAAGCCTCCGAAGACGACGCTGATAATAATACCGGCGGCGGCAAGGACCAGGATAACCCGAAACACAGGAAAAAATTCGCCGCCGCCACCGGTTATACCCAGCCGGACGGCTTCTTTGAAATTTTTGCCTATGGCACACTCAGCAACAGTTATAATATCGGGACTTCCCTCCAGAGCTGGATGCAGGATGACGTGCAGAGCGGTTCTCCCGCTTTCGCCAATATCGGCGGCACCGCTTTTATGGGGCTCGACCCCGACCAGCAGATGTATCTTGGCGTCGGCATGTCGCTGAATATTCCCCCCTCACATTCGATCTGGGGAACAAACCTTGGTTTTGGAAGCGACAGTGAGCTGGTACTGAATCCATACACAATATCAGTAAACATACCTTTCAGGTATGTATTCAAGGATTCTGGATTTTCACTCACCCTCAATCCCGCCCTTATAATCACGGTATTGACCGGCTATTACACATGCAGCGGAAACA
>CAZMGF010000134.1:0-1507 GCA_964565765.1 uncultured Spirochaetia bacterium | reverse complement strand
CAGCAGCAGAGGCGGAGACAGAGGCGGATTCGGCGGCGGCAACGTAAGGTACTAAGCTTACAAAAGCGAGCCGTTTTATATAAGACCCCGGGAGAAATCCCGGGGTTTTTCTTTTAGAGCAAGAACTTTCAGATAGGAGAGAGTAGAAAATAGATAGAGCAAAAACTCTCGGAAAGTAGAGCGTAGATAGGAGAATAATGATATGGCTGATAAAAAATTGATGCCTGTTATGTTTGTCGGGCACGGCAACCCAATGAATGCTATTGAGGATAATGAATTTTCCGGGGGCTGGGAAAATGCCGCGGAAAAAATACCAAAGCCGGAGGCAATATTATGTGTTTCGGCCCACTGGGAATCATGGGGGGCGCAGTTAACCGGCGCCGGCAGGCTTGAAACAATACATGACTTTGGCGGTTTTCCCGAAGAACTTTACAGGGTGCAATACAATGCCGCCGGAAGCCTCTGGCTCGGGGAAGAGGTAAAAAAACTTTGTAAAGGAAACAACATAACCATAAACGAAAAGAGAGGGCTTGACCACGGCTGCTGGAGCGTCCTGTCGCGCATGTATCCTGACTCAGGCGTGCCTGTTGTGCAGTTGAGCCTTGACCAGTCAAAGTCAGGCGCGGAGCATTATGAAACGGCGCAAAAATTAATGAAGCTCAGGGAAAAAGGCGTCCTTATAATCGGAAGCGGAAACCTTGTCCACAACCTTTATATGGTTGATTTGAAGGGTGATGATTTTAACGAAGAGTACGGCTTTGACTGGGCCGAAAGGGCAAACAGGCTTTTTAAAAAGCTTATTATAAACAGGGAAGATGACAAGATGTGCGGCTATGAAAAACTTGGAAAAGACGCGAAACTTGCAATTCCAACGCCTGAACATTTCTTGCCGGCGCTTTATATCCTTGCACTGCGCAGGGACAATGATAAACTGGAGTTTTTTAACGACAAAGCCGTGGCAGGATCGCTTACAATGACGTCGTTTATACTGGGATAACAGGGGTTTTTGATCCCGTTTTTGCCCTTTACAATATATGGTAAAACCATTATAATTATTTATTATTCCGACTTTTTTTGCGGGTGTAGTTCAGTGGTAGAATGCGAGCTTCCCAAGCTTGAGATGTGGGTTCGATTCCCATCACCCGCTCCAGATTTTTCAGCGGCAGCTGAAAAATCTGAGAGATTCGATAGTAGATAGGAGATAGTAGATAAGTAAGGAGTATGCTCAAACCGTCGATGGCGAGTGGCGACGGTCACCTATCTCCTCTCTACTTTCTGCCTTAAGTTTTCAGCTACGCTGAAAAATCTGAGAGATTCGAGAATAGATAGTAGATAAGCAGGGGCCGATCGGTGTGTCGGCCTTAAAGCACGCAGGCAAATGGCAGGCAGCGCTTTTTTAGCCAATCGAGCAGCTTACAGGCGCTGCCGGATGACACAGTAAAAGTGATATTGAAGCTTCCCGCAGCTTAATTTACACATAAATGTATTATATAACGATTGGCAAAAA
>CAZMGF010000133.1:0-1522 GCA_964565765.1 uncultured Spirochaetia bacterium | reverse complement strand
GTTCTTCTCCTTTTTATCCCTGCCGGAGAGGCCGGGTATTTACAAATCAATTGATATATTAGACGTGTTTCACTGTAAAAAGTTTACATGTTAACGGCAAAATAATCCATTAAAAAATTCTATCTGGCACTGTTATAGATAATTGAAAGAACTATGAAATGCAAAAAATATCAATATTAACGCTATAAGCGTTGCCCCGGAAGCGGCAATAATTCCCATAACGTTGTCCGATTCTGTCGGCGCTGTTTCGGCATTGAGCTGTGGGTTTTTAATTAATACGCCGATATCCGCCGAGTAAGGGCATACCGCCTTTTGCGCTTCAGAGAGCATTACGTCTTTCATCTTTTGCGGGATTTTCAATGTATCCACGTTGAATTTATAAACAACCATAGAATAATATACCGGCACAGCACTCAACAATACCTGT
The DNA here is from genome assembly GCA_964565765.1 of uncultured Spirochaetia bacterium. Classification (GTDB taxonomy): domain Bacteria; phylum Oederibacteriota; class PGYV01; order PGYV01; family Palsa-1178; genus Bog-1181. The sequence goes on along the minus strand of CAZMGF010000133.1, from coordinate 1,095 downwards.
TCCTGTTTCTTCCATAAGCCTATAAGTACGCTTTGCTTTGATATATCGCCTGATAATCCCCTGGAAGCCGTTTGAAATAAGTCGCAATCCGGCTGGCCAGACGGGTAAAGTTTCAAATAACCGCTTATAGTATTGTTTACAATATAATCCAGGCATTTCCCGGCCTGTATTTTTGCAATATTATTGCTTGTTTCCGGCTTGCGGATCATAACCCCGCCTCCGAATATTGTTATTACATTATCTTCAACAGAGACAACACCGTATTTATAATCATAATTATTACCGTCCATATCTTTTGCCCAGAATGGCTCCGCTGACTGTGAACCGCTTCCGGAATTATCCGCATTTGTGCCGGTACCTGCGGCTGTATTAGTGTTTTCACTTAAACCCTCGGTCTTTCCATTAATTTCATTATTTTTTCCTCCGGCGGCCTGCGCAGGCGTGGTAACCGCAGCCGCCTGCTGTTCTTCGACAAGCACCCTGGCCTCTTCGCTTGCGGGTCTGATTAAAGCCGATGCCGTTGAAACAAAAATATCCGCCTCTTCAGGCGGAAGTTTCAGATCGTCAATATTTATTTCATATGTTTCCACATATGTGGCTATGTAATTCCCCTCGCAGTAGCAATAAAAAAATGCTTTTGAATCCGCAGCCGCCCTTTCAGCCGTGGTTTTTTTCAGTAAATCAAGGGCATCGCCTGTTATTTTTTTATCAGGATATTTATTGTTGAATGTATCCGCCGCAAAATCAAAAAACCTGTTTATTCCGTTTTTGAGCTCATTTTTTGACTCCGGAAGGGCCCTTTCCCTGCTGTCCTTTTCATGGTTCGTGTCAAATAGCATTCCAGCCAGGCTGGGATTTCTTCCCGACCCTGTGCCATACACCGTTACAACTTTACCATTTACAGAAAGTATTCCATTATGTTCGCCCTCGGTTAAAAGCTCCATGGAATGTTTTGGACATGTTACACAGCCTGATAAAAGGAATAAAACGCCCAACGCCGCCATTAGCGGGACAAACCTCTTTAACGCGCTCATTTTGACCCCCGGAATTATTTTTCAATTTTGTCAGCAAACCGCGAAGGAGTTGTGTATTTCC
>CAZMGF010000132.1:0-1523 GCA_964565765.1 uncultured Spirochaetia bacterium | reverse complement strand
TTAGCTATTAATGTAATTATTTTAATTTTTCCTTATTATGCCATTTGCATTTATGAAAATCTTCGTTTGCATACATCGCAAATGGGCAGAATTCATTGAGAACACTCAGCCTTTCAACGCCCAGGGCCCTTAATGTTTCTGTCATTTCCGAGGCTTCAAGTATGCCCTGTTTTTTCAGAAGGCAGAAATGAGATACCACGCCGCCCCTGTGGCCGCCCAAAAACTTCATCAGGCTGTTTTCTGTGTTTAAATTCCTGCAGCTCATCTTCGCTCCATATAGTTTTGTCAGATATTACACGTGAAAATTATAATTATGTTTTTCTATATATATTATACCACCAAAAACCGTGGAATAAAGTCAAAAATTATACGTGCCGCAGGTTTAATATGTTCTGGCAACGCGGAAGCTTCCGCCGGCATCGGGTGTATATGGATTAAAGCCTGAACGGGCGCCAATCTGCATATTTGCTGAATCTTCCGTTAAATTCCCGCTGCGTATTTCACGCGCCGTGCCTGTCGCAGGCCCCCTGTAATTTGTCGACGCGCCGGGATATGCGCCTGCCCAGTCAAAGCACCATTCCCACTCGTTGCCGGACATGTCATATATACCCAGTGCGTTTGGATTTTTTGTACCCACAAACTGCGGGACATTGCCCGAGTCATTGGTGAACCAGGCGACAAGTTCAGTTGCGGATATATCCGAGGTGTCATCTGTGGCTCCGCTTGCATAATCATAAGGGGTCCAGTTGACACCGTCAATATAGCCTGCGGCATACTGGTATTCGCCTTCCGAAGGAAGCCTGTATCCGTTTGCGCCCCAGTTAACGTAAGGGTTGTCAAAACTTCCGGGCGAGTTATTAATACTGGAACCATACGAGCCGCTGACGGAACTTTTAATAGCTGATATAAGACTGGAATCAGCGTAATAAACCGGCAGGAGCCCTGTTTTTGCGCTGTAAGCGTTGCACCAGACTATGGCATCGCGCCAGTTTATGGTGGTTACCGGCATATATTTTGCGGAAGAAGGAGGCGTCCCGATATTGCCGGTCGCCCCTTCAGCGCCCTCATTTGCGAACGAATAACCGTTTGCAACGGCCCATTGATAGACCGAATACCAGAGCTCATAAGTGACCAGGTATTTTCCTATTTTATAAGAAGAGAGCGTATGGCTGAAAAAAGCAATGCCGTCTGTCTGGGTAAAAGTACCGGCGGGTACAGAAACAAGGGCTGAATAATCCGGCGTTGCTTCCGGCGAAGGAGATGATGGCGAATTCTTTTTGCAGCCCGTTATCAGGTTAAACGCTATAACCAGAACAAAGACGTATAACAATAATGATTTTTTCATTGTTTCTTCCCCTTTAAATAAGTTTTCGAAATCCCGGTTTAATATTATGACATTATATTACCATGCTGGATATTGTCAAGAATTTAGTAATTAATAAGAATATTACGGTCACCAAATATAAGGAATAATCCTGTAATGTGTCTCTCCAGTATACTGCCGGTATCCGTCAAGTTCGTTC
>CAZMGF010000131.1:0-1533 GCA_964565765.1 uncultured Spirochaetia bacterium | reverse complement strand
CCCTGCGCCCAAGGCAGGTGCGCTACCAACTGCGCTACACCCCGTATCCAAAACCTATAATAAATACATCAAAATATAACAAAATACCAGGGGTACGTCAATACAAGAAATAAAAAGGAAAATTTTGCTTGTTTTTTGGGGAAAAAGATATAAAATACTAAAGTTATTTATTTTCAGGTGGGCGGTTAGCTCAGTGGGGTCCGCTGGTCGGACGAGGCGAGATGAATTGAATTTATTATAGTTTGCTCGCATAAGCTCGCAATGACGCCTTAGAGCAGCCCCGGCAGTCAGCTGCTCTTTATTTAATGTATAACGGTTTTATAGAAATACAGGTGGGCGGTTAGCTCAGTGGTAGAGCAGCTGACTCTTAATCAGTTGGCCGAGGGTTCGACTCCCTCACTGCCCACCAATTTCTCGGTTCTATCTTTTCAGCCTTCCAAATCAGGGGGTTTAAAATGGCAGAGAAGGAAAAATCCGCAGCTTTACCCCGCAAGAAACCGTCCCACAGGAACACCTTGATCCTTATAGGCATCGCCGCCACGCTAATTTCCATGATAACCACAAATTTCGGTTTTTTTAACACCCTGGAGCTCAAAAGCATTGACTGGCGTTTTGCCACCAGGGGGGCAAAGAAAACTTCCGTGCCGCTGGTGATAGTGGCAATTGACGATGAATCCCTCAGGACAATGCCGGAAAAATGGACATGGCCCAGGACCTATTACGCTAAAATAGTGGACATATTAAAATCTGACGGCGCCAAAGTTATTGGTTTTGACATAGATTTTTCCAGCCCGTCCATTGATAAACCGGGTATGGATATAGCTTTCGCAAAAGCCATTAAAAAAGCCGGCAATGTCATTCTGGCAACCGTGCCGGAGATAAGCAAAGGGTCCGGATATGAGACCAGCCATTTCGCCCTGCCGGCGCAGGTTTTAAGGGATCAGGAACGAGGCACCGGCTTTGTGGGATACGCTTTTGACGCGGATTCCAATGTCAGAAGAAGTTATATAATTAATGATGATGAAACCAACCAGAAAAGATATTTAAGCATGTCCATGGCGCTGCTCGGTGAGTATTTTGGGTTTTCAAAAGAGGCCCTTGAGGCGCATTCCCGCAAAGTAACATGGGTCAACCTTGAAATACCGCTGGACAGAGAGCAATCATTCTTAATCAATTTTGCCGGCCCGCCGAAGACTTTTGAGACAATACCTTTTTATAAAGTATACAGCGGTGATTTTAAGCCTGGCACATTCAATAATAAAATAGTGCTTGTGGGTTCTACTTCGGATATACTTCATGATGGTTTTGCCACGCCTTTTTATGAAGAGGGCGCACTTATGCCCGGGGTGGAAATATATGCCAATGCCATGGATACAATATATTCAAGGGATTATCTTTATAAACCCGGAATGATGTCGAAATTTATTTTCCTGATTATTATTGGCATTGTCACATCTTTTTTGATATTTAATTTCAAGGCATGGCAGGGTTTTATAATAGTATTTCTGGAAATAGTATCATACATGGCGGCGG
>CAZMGF010000130.1:0-1552 GCA_964565765.1 uncultured Spirochaetia bacterium | reverse complement strand
CCGGAAAATCAGTTGTCTGGATGACAAAAGCAGATAGTTATACTTACTCAATAGCAAAAAAATTATATAGCAAAAAAGAGGACTACCTGCCGATTGAACATCTTAAGACCTTAATTATTGACAGTTTACCTAGGAAAAATATAAATAGGGCCGTTCTTTTCGGTTCTGTGTCCAAAGGAAAAGAGAATTACAATAGCGATATTGACCTTTTTGTTCTAGTTGAAGATGCTAAAGGAAAAAAAATAATGGAAAAATGTCTTGAAAACCTTAATGATAAATGTATAAAATTATATGGAAACGTACTGGGCTTTTATCTTTTAACGGAAAATGAACTAAAGGCAAGGAAAAAATTGGCAGTAATTAAGAATATAGAAAAGGGGATAAAGCTTATATGACAAAAAAGATAGCTACAAAGGCCGTAGAAAAAGCAGCATATTCAAATTACCTGCGAAAAGCGGAAGAGAACTTGCGAAGCGCACAAAAGGCGATAGAAGGTAGGGATTATAATTCGGCGGCTGTATGCGCTGTCCATTCGGTAATCTCCGCGGCCGACGCATACTGTGTATATGGTTTGGGCAAAAGGTGTTCTTCGGCCAAGCATGAGGATGCCGCGGAATTGATTAAGACCGTTCCATACCCGGATGATGAAAAACTATTTGTTTCAAAAAAGTTCACGTCAGTTATACGAATAAAGAACATGGCCGAATACGAAGAACGACTTGTAAAGCCTAAAGACGCTGAAAAAGCAGTTCGTGAGGCCGGAGAAGTACTGGAGTTGATAAAAATTAGACTAAAGTAAAAAAAACTTTCTAGTAGAGTGGAACGGTGGCGCACAGCTTGACCCGTATTTCCACCGCCCCCTCATCAAACCGTACGTGAAGTTTTGCCTCATACGGTTTTCCAATGGCGATTCACTTGAAACCCTTCGAAAGATAAGTTCAGGTAAGAGAGCATTTCACTTTCAGGTCATAATACAGACCCAGCTTTTTATACAGAAAGTTGCTGGGGATTTCTTTACCGCCAAATCCCCGTTTCTTGCTCTGCCTCCGTATAAACCGTCTCAATTTCGTCACTGCATACTGTTGCACCTTTGCAAGCGCTCTACCGAGGTTTCCCACTCGGAAGTAATTCATCCAGCCTCTTAATACAGGGTTGAGTCTATTAAGATTGTGAACGCCTTAAAAATTTCAGTTTATATAATATGTATTATACAAAATCCGGAAAATTTGGCTCATTTTTTTTACACTTGACACGTGCATGTATGTGCATATATAATGCTTGCGTACAAGATATAAATAAATTAACTCTATCGGCAAGCACTCTGTATTATAGAAAAACAGAGAATAAAGGAAAAAATTGTACTTGTTGCTTATACACAATACTACCGGACAAGGAGTTAGAAATGGGAATTAATAAAAACGTCATTGCATGCGGCCAATCTCTTAATGAAAATATTAATTTTGATTTTTACAAAACATTATTCGATCCTGTAAGAAGCGATATTTTGATTTATCTTGTGAGTTATGGCAAAAAAAATATCAAAGAAATTTCA
>CAZMGF010000129.1:0-1600 GCA_964565765.1 uncultured Spirochaetia bacterium | reverse complement strand
TATAAATTCCTCATGCGCTGCTCAATAATGGAGCTACGCGGAAAGGAAATGAAAGAAGAGCTTAAAAAGCTCGCCTCGGAGGACATGCCAGCTGAAGCATCAACCTTCGGCGATGATGACAGGATAACGACAATGAAAGACGCTGAAAAATACGCCATAACAAAGGCGCTGCGCATCTGCAACGGCAATAAAACAAAGGCCGCGTCTGAACTTGGAATAGTGCTGAATACCCTTAAAAACAAGATGAAGGACTACGGCATTAAAGCTGATGAGCAGGGAGATGAAGAATGAAAATACTTCCATACGGCGGGGCGGGTGAAATAGGGGGGAACAAGATACTTCTTGAGACGGCAAAGGCAAGAGTTTTCCTTGATTTTGGCGTTCCCTTTGACAGGGGCGAGGGAATTTACAGCGGCTTTGACTACCTGGACCCGCGCGGGAAGCTCGGGCTGCGGGATTATTTTGAATTCGGCATGGTGCCGGAGATACCCGGATTATATTCGGAAGAGGCCCTGGAGTATACAAAACTTAAATACAGGTCTCCGGAGTTTGACGCGCTTCTTATTTCCCACATTCACTGCGACCACTTCGGCGATGTGGCGGATGTTGACCCGGAGATACCTGTTTACATGGGACACGGCGCGAAGAAATTAAATGATACATTTAACACCATATATTATATGTTCAAAAGCGAGGACAACGGGAACGTTGTTGAATTCAAATCAGGGCAGTCATTCAGGATAAAAGATATTGAGGTAACGCCGGTGCACATGGACCATTCCATACCGGGCGCGTACGGCTTTATAATCAGGACGCCGGAGGGAAATATTGCCTATACCGGCGATTACAGGTTCCACGGCTTTAAGCCGGATATGACAGAGGACTTTATCAGGCTGGCAAAAAAGACCGGCATAGACTGGCTCATTACCGAAGGCACCAGGGTAAAGAGCGCGGAAGATGTGGATTTCAGGAAAAAAATAACGGAACAGGATGTAGAGAACCAGTTCTGCGATACCATAAAGAAATCAAAAGGAATTACCTGCATGCAGTTTTCTTTCCGCAACGTGGACAGGGTGAGGAGCCTTTATAACGCCGCAAAACGGGCCGGGAAGGTGCTCCTGTGCAATCCGGGCTTTGCTTATACCATAGACAACGCCGGACAGCTTGTAAGCGGGCTGCCGGAGATCAGGGGGAACAGGAACCTGAAGATATACAAAAAAGACGGGGACATACCGGACGACGAAAAAAGATTCTTAAAATATATGGACCCGTACCTGGATAAAGCCGTTGATTATAAATGGGTAAAAAAGAATTTGAAGGATGTCGTAATGTTTATGACGGCGTCCGAACTCTCGCAGCTTATTGACATACAGCCGGGCAAAGGAACCTTTGTGTATTCAATGTCCGAGCATTATATAGAGGGCGAGGAGCACGAGGATTACAAAGCCTGCCTTGAGAACTGGCTGGACCATTTCGGGATGGATTTTGTGCAGATACACTGCTCCGGCCACTCTGATATGGAAGGGGTCCGGCACATGATTGAGGGCTGCGCGCCAAAAACCGTCATCCCTGTCCATACCCAGAATCCGGAAGAATTCAA
>CAZMGF010000128.1:0-1654 GCA_964565765.1 uncultured Spirochaetia bacterium | reverse complement strand
GGTACTGGATGTTGATTATGACTATATACCATATTTTGAACAGAAAATAATAGCCGACAACACCGGCGCACTCGAGGATAAAAACAGGATAGACAAAAATTTCAGCCTGTCTCTTACGCTGCCGTATAAGGGGCAGGACAACACAGGATTATCATTTAATTATACTTTGAACCGCAGGCTCTCCAATCAGAACCTTTATGACGACATGGGCACGGCGGATCCGTCGGATGACGTGCTTGTGCCGGATTATTACTCAAACTGGGAAAACACCGGTACTTTCGGTATTGTATTTCTTATGCCTTTCAGGTTTACATCCATGCCGGTGGTAACCAATATTTCATTTACCGCTGATTTTGTTAATTATGACTCAAGGCTTGCAAAGGACGAAAACGGCGCTTATACAGCCTCAAAAGAGGCTGACGACAACTATACGGTTGCTTTGAGCTTTAAAGAGGGAATTACAGCGAACTGGAACGTGTTTTTGAACGGTAATTATTCAAGATACAACTCCAACATGAAATACGAAGCTTTAGGATTGTTTAATTACACGTATCTGACAATATCGCTGGGGACAGGCTTGAACTTTTAAAAGATTAAAACTAAATTATTCTTAGAAGTATCGTATAATTTACATTATCCAAAAAAAGGTGATAATCTTAATTTTATACAACAAAATTATTATTTTTATTATAAATATGTAAAAACACAGACTAATTTTAGGAGGAAACAATGAAAAATCAAAACAAGCCTGATTATGGAGTAGACGGATCGCCGGGGCAGTTTGCCGGGTTAATTACCGCGGTAATAATTTTTTTTGGAACAGGCTGTTATCTGATAACTTTTCATAATACTGCAATGCAAATCCTTGCATTAGTTCTTTTTCTGCCGGGTTTGCTTCTTGGTATTATTGTCGGTTCCTTTATTATCTATGTTATGGGCGGGAAGCTTCGCTACAGAGACTGGCTGCTTTCCATGGTTAACTGGAAGGGAAATGAAGCTGTGCTTGATGTCGGCACAGGGCGCGGGCTTTTGATGATAGGGGCGGCCAAGAAACTGAATACAGGCAAAGCCATCGGCATAGATATCTGGCGTAAGGAAGATATGATGGACAATAGCCTTAAAAATACCATGAAAAACGGCGAACTGGAGGGGGTTACTGGAAAAATTGAAATTAAAAATATGGACGTACAGAAAATGGATTTTCAAAGCGGTTGTTTTGATGTAATTCTTTCAAATCTCTGCCTTCATAATATTCCTTCAAATGAAGGAAGAGAAAGAGCCTGCAGGGAAATTGTAAGGGTTTTAAGGCCAAAGGGCGCTGTAATCATATCGGATATACAACATACGAAAGAATACGCGAAAATTTTTATAGAAAACGGGCTGTCCGTGGAATTCTTTAGTCCCGGCTTGTTTGACGGAGCGCCATTCTGGTATAAAATTGTAAAAGCAGTAAAAAATTAATAACTATTTCATACAATATAAATTATACGAATAAACACTCCTGTTCTAATTTTTAATAAAATATTTTATGCGAAATATAAATGATTTGTGCTTTTTTTATTCATCCGCACACGACAAACACTTGACAAAATAGCTTACGTGTTCAAAGTCAGCGAAGGATAGAGTTTAGTCAGGTTTTATGACATGATGGTTT
>CAZMGF010000127.1:0-1654 GCA_964565765.1 uncultured Spirochaetia bacterium | reverse complement strand
AACAATCAAATATCGTGTGTAAAGGTTTTGCTGGAAAATGGCGCAGATATATATATAAAAGACGACGCTGAAAGAAAGACGGTGTTGGAACATAACCTGTCCAAAGAGGTCAGGAAAATGATTGAGGATCACGCAGAAAAGCGGAAGAAATAAACATCATTTTTTGACAATATATCAAAATTTGATATTGGCGGCGACATGTGCTATAATTACACCACAATGAAATAAGGGATTTATTCAATTCAATTAACGGCACGTTTCATGCTTTTTACAACCGTGTAATTAAAGATATTTAATATAAAACGAAAGAGGTAAAACATGAAAAACTTAATCATCTCCGCCCATAAAGACACCTACTACACCGCCTCGGCCCTTCTTCTTGCCACCTTCAAGGACGCTGATCTTAACTTTACAGAAGCGGACACTGTCCATCTGGACCTTCCGGCCTGTGCCGACTCAGCCTATGACAATATTTATATAGTCGGGGTAAGGCTGAAAAACGATTTTTCCGGCCAGATACTCGCGGCCCTGAAAGCCGTCTCTGCCAAAAAAAAGGTAAAATGGTATGTGATGTCCAGCAGGTTTGATGTTGAGGGGGCCGACAGGAAACTCATTGAGCCCTATCTTATCCTGGCTCCGGAGGGCAAGACCATTACAAAATCCATATGCGAAAAGGAAAAATGCCCGGACGAGGCGTTCCAGCGGCTTGATGACCTCTATTCACTTTGCGAAGCAAGGGAACTGGGAAAGAGCTATAAAGAAAAACAGGATAATACAAAAAACTACCACGACTATTTAAGGCACGAGATAAAAATGTACTGGAAATGGGAGCCTGGAAATACGGACATAATCAGGGAAATCATAAAAAAACTGGCCTTTAATTCCGTGCCGGAAGACGAGCTTAATTCCGCGCGGCCGGAGATAGACGAGTCAAGGGTATTATCCGGCAGCAGCAAAAGCATCCAGGACCTCAGGAAAAAAATAGGCAAGATAACAAGATATAAAAAAGTCCCTGTCCTTATCATGGGTGAGAGCGGCTCCGGAAAAGAAATCGTGGCAAACATGCTCCACGAGGCGAGTAAAAGAAAAGGGGAGCTTGTGCCTGTAAACTGCGCCGGCTTGTCGCCTTCACTCACTGAATCGCTCCTCTTCGGGTATGTCAAGGGGGCCTTTACCGACGCCAAGGAAGACAAAAAGGGTATTTTTGCCGAGGCAAACGGCGGCACGGTATTTCTTGATGAAATAGCCTCAATGGACATCACTGTCCAGGCAAAGCTCTTAAGGTTCCTGGAGGATTACAGATTCGCCCCGCTTGGCGCCGTAAAGACGGAAAAATCAGATGTGATGATAATTGCCGCCTGCAATGAGGATTTGAAGAAGAAAATCAGGGAGGGAAAATTCAGGGAGGACCTTTATTACAGGCTCTCCGGAGTGGAACTGGTAATGCCGCCGCTGCGTGAGAGAAAAGAGGACATAAAGGAAGTGGCAAAGGTCCTTGCCTACAGGCTCTACAAAGAAGGCTATCCCAGGCTGCTGCTGAACGAACATGAATACAGGATACTTGAAACATATGAATGGCCGGGCAACGCCAGGCAGCTCTATAAATTCCTCATGCGCTGCTCAATAATGGAGCTACGCGGAAAGGAAATGAAAG
>CAZMGF010000126.1:0-1669 GCA_964565765.1 uncultured Spirochaetia bacterium | reverse complement strand
ATTTAATGTCAACGAAAATGACAAATTTTGAGAAGGAAAAGAATGTTTGGATTGACAGTAAAACGCCGAAAAAACCTTTAAAGAAATTATAAAAAACAAGGAAGCACAGCGAGCTTATAAGGAAGAAAAATGGATATATGATTTTTTTGAATCAATAGAAAAGGAAATGAAAAGAAAACATTTGACAAACAAAACTCTTGCAAAACAAGCAGGATTAAATTGCCAAGTTGTATTAAATATTTTTAATCAGCCGCACAATATACAAATTAAAACCTTATTTAGCATAGCACACGCTTTAGAAAAAATTTTGATTATAAAACTTGGTTAAAAATTCCGCACCGGCAGACTAAATCTGGCCAGTCCGTCCGAGTCTTTATTATTTATAGCCCAGCGTTACTGCACAGTCAGGCCGTCCAAATTCCACATCAATAAAAATCCGCAAAAGCTAATGTTGCAGCGTGCTCGACAAATCCCCGGCCCTGGCCGGTATTTTTACGGCACTTAAAATCCTATTATCCCTTTTGCGCTCGATTTTTATTAGCGGAAGGGTTAAATGAAAAAACATTCCGCTTGTCATGCCCCTGCCGCCGGCAGGGATCACGCCAGCACTACAGCTCCATGTTTTCTATTTAACCTCACAAGTATTCCAATTTTTTGACCTGCCTGCTGATAGGGCATAACCTCGCCCAACCCCTGGCCATAAATGTCAGGGTTTGGGACGAGGTTATTGGCGGGGAAAAACAAAAAGTTGAGGTGTAAAAATGGTTAAGAAACAGAAAAAAGTCAGTGTGTATGAAATCGTAACAGAAAGGATTTTAAACAAACTTGAAAGCGGTGTTATCCCATGGAAGAAAACATGGACAGGCACAACAGAAATACCGAAGAATTTTGTTTCTAAAAAAGAATATAGGGGCATAAATCTATGGTTGCTTGATACCTTTTATGCCTGCCCTTACTATGTATCATATAAACAGTGTCAGGATTTAGACGGACAGGTTAAGGCGGGGGAAAAGGGGCAGGTAGTGGTTTTTTGGCTCATCAAAGAAGATGAAAAGGACGAGAAAAAGAAAAAATTTATTTTAAGATATTACAGGGTTTTTAACCTTGAACAAACAACCTTAAAAATCCCGACTAAGCCGGAAGAAAAGCCTTTTGACGCAATCCAGAGGGCAGAAGAAATAATAAAGGGATATAAGACATGCCCGCCCGTAGTTTTTGGAGGCGATAGGGCTTGTTATTCCATTGACCTTGATAAAATTAAAATGCCGAAAAAAGACAGTTTTACAGGCAACAATGAATTTTACTCCACATTTTTCCACGAACTCACACACTCAACAGGACACAAGGACAGGTTAAACAGGGAAGAAATAAACGGTTTTAACATGAAAGGCGATACTGATTATTCAAAGGAGGAATTAACCGCAGAAATGGGCGCAGGGTTTTTGTGCCAACACGCCGGAATTGATAACACTCTGGACAATTCAGCCTCATATATCGCCAGCTGGTTAAAGCAATTACAGAACGACAAGAAAATGATTTTTTCCGCAGCTTCCAAGGCACAAAAGGCAGTTGACTATATTTTGAACAAGAACACCGAGCCGGAGCCAGAAACAATGGAGGAATAACGGCTTGACAATACATCATATATTGTGTAATATTATACAGGAGG
>CAZMGF010000125.1:0-1671 GCA_964565765.1 uncultured Spirochaetia bacterium | reverse complement strand
GAAAACCATCAAGTAGAAACAGATTCAAAACTCTACAATGTGCTGACTACGCACAATTTTATTAACCGTGTAAAGTACTGGTATGACTATATTGAAAACAATGATGTTAATGCTCCTGGGGCTAAATCCGAAATCTATATGACGCATAAAAATGAAGCATATACAACACATAATAATTAGGAGTGTTTTATGAAAACGATAGTAACAGAATATAAGATACCGCGCCAGGACATTACAGATATCATGCTTGACGGGCCAATTGACCCTGGAAAAGCCTATGGAAAGACCAAAAGCGGCCGCAAAACGGCCAAAAAGCCTGTCCGGAGATCTTCCGGCAAGGCAAAGAGAGGTTAGATATGGCAGAATTCACCATTGACCCTGCAGTATTAGAGGATGAATACGAATTATTCAAGGCATATGTATTAAAAGTTCCGGAAATTGCCGCAGATGAAAAGAGGTTTGATAAGGACAAAGCATACTGGATGAAAGTCATAAGAGGATATATTGAACAGCACGATACAATGTTCATGCACCAGCGTATCGGCGAATTTCAGCAGCTCATGGACAGTAAAAGAACGAAAGGCAGCGCCATTAAAGCCAACGACCCATTCAGGCTGTTCAATTATTATATCTCCAAGCCTCTTGATATGAAAAAAATTGCAAGTGCCAAAAAAGAAAAGCCTTCCAAAAATTCATACTTAGTGAAAGTTGATCCAAACTTCATGGAATTTCCATATTTCAATTTCGGCCGCGGAAGCTCCGACCCGATTGAAATACACAAGGAAAAGATTTGTGAAAAGACCGGCAATAAGACTGAAATGATTTTTAAGGCAGAAACTTCCAGCATAATGCCGACAGAGGCGCACGATCTAGTTTTAAAGGCCCTTTTCATGCTTTATCAGGCTTCCGGCATGAATCCCCGGGGAATTATACTATTCACGCAGAGACAGCTCTGTAAGGCCTTAAACTGGCCGCCGGACGGGAAGAACTACCGAACTATAAAAGAGGCCATAAAGCGGTTTCAGGACATGTTTATCACCAGCAAAGAGGCTTTTTACTTATATAAAGACAAAGTTTTTCTTAATAACTTGAATGAAAATACAAGGTTTAACATCATATCAGTTTCGAATTTCATTGAAGGCGGCGAGGACGGTACCGGCCAGGACGAGCTTTTTTCAAGCAAAGTAATCTTAAACCCATATATCGTTGATAACCTTAAAACAAAGAATCTGGGTTATATTGACTGGGATTTTTATGTATCCCTGCATTTGAGCATTTCAAAAAGGATTTATGAAATGCTTCAGCGCAAGAAAGAAGAATTGAAAAGCACAAACAAGCCGTTAATATACAAGCGGAGTATTATTGAATTTACTGAACGAATTGGGTTATCAATTGCCACGCCGAGGAATATTAAACATGCTTTAAAAGCCGCACTTGAAGAATTGGTCAACACAGGCTATCTTTTGAAATATGAAATTTTGAAGGATAAAACATCCGAAGAAAAGGGTGTTGAAAGCGAGCAGATAATTCTTTATTACAATCCTCAAAAGTAAAATATCTAAGCGTTTATTTAATAAAATCAGTAGTTTGTTGTTACGGTTAAATTCAAGGAGAGGCCGGAATTATTTTTCAATTTTGTCAGCAAACCGCGAAGGAGTTGTGTATTTCCAG
>CAZMGF010000124.1:0-1676 GCA_964565765.1 uncultured Spirochaetia bacterium | reverse complement strand
TGATGTCGTGGTCAAGGCAGATGTTCCAGGCCGACAAGGTATTTGCATTTGTCGCCGTGATCGGCGTCATAGGCATAGCTCTGAATCATTTGCTGGCAACTGCGGAAAAAAAACTCATGAAGTGGAAAGGAAGCGCGCATGGCACAGGTATTTAAAAAAAGAGAAATACCCGCGGCTTATATACCTCTTGGATTTTTGTTGCCGGCTGTACTGCTTTTATCATGGCAATTGCTTACCAAGGGTAAACACGCGCTTATAGGGACGCCCATGGAGACAATAAAAGTCTTCTCTGCCCTTATCATGGACGGCACTATTTTAAAACTCACACTTGTAAGCCTTGAAAGGGTGTTAAAGGGATTCGCCATAGGCACTGTATTGGGCATGACATCCGGCATTTTTATGGGAAGCTCAAAACAATACGAAAAATTCATTGCAACATCATTTCATGCTATGCGCCAGATACCAATGGTGGCATGGGTGCCGGTGCTTATCATGTGGTTCGGGACAGGCGGCCTAGCGCAAGTTGTTTTCATATCTTGGGCCGCGTTTTACCCGTCAGCACTCAATGCCTACGACGGAATAAAAAATATACCCAAAAAATATCTTGAAATATCCAAGGTTTACGGCTATACAAAGTTTCAGACCATAAAGCACATAATTATCCCGGCTGCGCTTCCTAACATAAAGACGGGAATTATTCTGAGCTTGAATATAGCGTGGACTCTTCTGGTTGCCGCTGAAATAATGACATCCGAGCCTTCGGGCGGGTTGGGTAATATACTCTCAGAAGGCAGAGAAACATTCAACATGCAGCTGCTCATAACCGGGATGATAGTCATGGGTACAGGAGGCTTCTTTATCAACAAATCCGCGGAACTTATATGGGATGTAATCTTTAAGAATAATACAGGAAGGGAAGCCGTATAAAATGCTGAGTATAAAGGGACTAAACAAGAATTTTACGATTGAGGGTAAAAAACTAAAAGTACTTGAAAACATAGACCTCATAGTACCTGAAGGAGAGTTTATATCCATTGTAGGCTCCAGCGGCTGCGGAAAAACCACGCTGCTACGCGTAATTTTGGGACTTGATACTGAATATGAAGGGTTGGCGGAACTCAACGGTGAAAAAATATCAGGCCCGAGCGCAAAAAGAGGAGTGGTGTTCCAGGAACACAGGCTTCTTCCATGGCTTAACGTGGAAGAAAATATAGGTTTTGGACTCATCAATATGAAAGATAAGGCTGAGAAAAAACGGATAATCAGCCAATATACCGGACTTGTAGGATTAAATGGTTTTGAGAAGGCTTATCCCGCGCAACTTTCCGGAGGAATGGCGCAAAGAGCGGCCATAGCAAGGGCACTCTCCACAAAACCCGAAATACTCCTGCTTGACGAGCCCTTAGGCGCCCTTGACGCGCTGACAAGGATGTATATGCAGAAGGAACTTCAACAGATATGGCAGAATGAAAAAGTCACGACAATAATGGTCACGCATGACATTGAAGAAGCGGTATACTTAAGTGACAGGATAATACTTATGTCAGCCAGGCCGGGAAAGATAAAAAAAATAATCTCGGTACCGCTTTCAAGGCCGCGCGACAGAGATGAACCGTACTTCCTGAGGATTAAAGACGAATTATTGAATGAGTTCCATCTTCAGGCGGAGAAACATT
>CAZMGF010000123.1:0-1676 GCA_964565765.1 uncultured Spirochaetia bacterium | reverse complement strand
CCCCGGAATATCCGGTTGCGCCTATGGCTGAAAAATCTGCAGCCGGTATTGCGGTTCCGTCTAAAACAATATTGCCCGAATCTGCGCTGTCCACTGCTATATTTATATAATTATAGGGAAACCCCGCGGCAGGCGTGCTTACGGTGTAGCTATTCAGGTACTGTTCCACCGGGAATATCAGCATCATTGAAGGATCAGCATTCGTATCACCGTCAAAAGAAGAACTGTTCGAATACTGCGCTACCAGCACAGGCTGGTTTGCTGAAATATTTGATACAGCGGAAAGCTCTGTCTGGTAAAACTGGCCGGCCGGCAATGCCGTTGCCACAGTTGCCCCATTAATCTTCACATTTGTCCCATTTGCGGACGCAAGCACCCTGAAAGTGTCGCCATTTGTCCTCGTGTCAAGCGGCACTGTAAAGAAATTTTCACCCCATTCTGAAACAGGCGGCATCTGTTCAATTATGTAATTGCGGGAAGTATAAGCATTGGACGGCAGGTCGGTCAGCCTGTTTCCGCCAAACACGGCTACTGGCTGGCTGGAAGTAATTATTGTCCCTGTAAGGTCCGCGTTTAAGGCGGAAGAAAACAACTGGTACGCGTCCCCCTTATTCATCATTATATTGTATGGCACCCCGGCCGCCCTTGTCCCCGCGGCGCAGCTGGGCGTTATTGTAACACTTGTGTTGTCGTATGCCGCAGCTATTCCAAATTCCGTTCCCATTATTTCATCAGGGGTGTTTGCGTTTTCGTCATATGACATAACCATATTTTGAGTGCCAAGTGCGGATACCGGCAGGCCAAGATATCCGTCTGTAGAAAAAGTATAATACCAAAAACCATAGACCGTGATATTATCCGCTGCTGTAACATGGATCCCCACCTGCTGCACGCCGTCGTCAGTGGCCACATAAGCCGTGGAAGGCAGCGCAACAGTAGTGACGCTGCCCGGGGTCACTGAAAAATTGCAGGTAAACGACAGTCCAGGCACAGTAACCGTTCCGGTTGTCGCCGTCGCCCCTGTTATAACAAGTGAAGGATTGGTATAGGAATTATAGAGTGAATTTTGCGGGAACGTCAGCCAGAATTCAGTGCCGCTGCTTGTCGGCGCCGCGGATAAAGGAAATGTAATTATTAAAAATATCGCCGTAAAAATAAGCATAAATAAAACCCCGGCGTCTAATATTAATTTATTATCTTTTCCCGGCATCATTTTTTACAACCCTTTCTTTTACGGTTTTATATTTTTCCTCACTTTACCACTGCCACTTTTCCCCATATTTTCTGTTTTTGATCATCCGAAGTAATTTCAATGCCGTAAATAAAAACCCCGCTTGCGGAGCCTTTTCCGTTGTTGTTATTGGTGTCCCAGTAGAGATGATTCCAACCGGCGGCCGCATTCTCGTGTATATTGCGCACCACTTCGCCGCTAACGGTATAAATAACCACATCCACATCCGAATCCCTGCAGAGATTGAAAATAAAATATGTGTATGTTGAGGCAGGATTTGGAAAGACTCCCTTGAAATCAAAGCAGAAAGGCGGTGTCGCTGTCGGGGTCTGAGTGCTTGTTATTGTTGGCGTAAAAGTCTGGGTTATTGCAGGTGTCTGCGTCAATGTAGCTGTATAAGTCGGGGTTTCTGTACAGGTCGGGGTTATCGTAGGCGTTTGTGTCG
>CAZMGF010000122.1:0-1698 GCA_964565765.1 uncultured Spirochaetia bacterium | reverse complement strand
CTGCAGTTGTCGACAAGGTATTTTATCGCTTCGCCCTTGCCGGCGGCATTAGGGCCGGTGAAACCAAGAAACATCAGACACCTCCGGGGTATTCTGTCCTGCTATCCGCAAATTTAATCGTTCTTATATTATAATGAACCCGCCGGGTTTTGCAAGAATTTTATTTGGATTTTATCCCCGCCCGGATCACCATTTTACTTTATCTTTTCTTTTTTGATCCAAATTTCCTGGAAGCCTGTTCCAGCTGTTTTATCTCATCAACTAGCCCCTGCATTTCCTTTTCTTCCCTGCGTTGCTTTTCAAAAAGCACGAATTCTTTATGCGCGTGATCCTCCGCCTGTTCCCTGCTTACCGAACCCGCGGTTGACAGAACTTTCCTGCCGTTAAAAACCAGGAATTCATTCAGCTTTGCTTCCCAGTCCTTCAGGAATACCTGTTTTCTCATTTTTGCCTGATCCTCGGCAAAATCAAGCCACATTGCCACAATGCGGTTTAAGCTGTCTATTTCATCCTCTTTAAGGTAGTTTTTTGCCGTCGTCACATCCGTCCTCCTGACCTCACCCTCTTTCCAGTTTGTCAGCCCCATATTAATCAGGCCGGCGTCTGCCCGGCCTTTGATTATCTCCGCGGCAGTCATGCCCGTGGCCGCGAAATGCAGCTTATTCTGAATCGAGCTGTAAAACTTATTTGTCTGTTCGTCCGTCGGGTCATAGTCGGCCGCCATCGCAAATATTTCCCTTACACGCAGGTAAACTCTGCGTTCGCTCGTCCTGATATCACGTATACGCGCCAGCATTTCGTCAAAATAGTCGGGAACAAAGGAGCCTTTTACAGGAGGATTTTTAAGCCGCTCATCATCCATCACAAAACCCTTGATAATATATTCTTTGAGCGTTTGTGTGGCCCAGATGCGGAACCGCGTGGCAACAAGACTTTTAATGCGATAACCGACAGATATGACCATATCCATATTATAAAATTTAATATCATAATTTTTATTGTCTGAAGCAGTTGTTAAGAATTCCTTAATAACTGAATCCTCCCGTAATTCTCCTTCTTTTATTATATTTTTTATATGCATGTTTACATTTGGGATAGAAGTTCCGAACAAATCTGCCATCATCTGCTGTGTCAGCCAGAGTGTCTCATTTTCCAGCTTAACCTCAAGTTTTACCACACCGTCTTCCGACTTATAAACAACAATTTCCCCGTGTTTTTCGGAAGAAACTTCAGCATTTTTTGGAATTACTTTATTTTTCTTTTTTCTCATTTTAACCTCCCGGCGTATTTTGAAACCCAGGGAAAGTATACAATTTGTATACTTTCAAGTCAATTGGAATTTTGCAAATAGAGAGGTTGGGATTATCGGATAAAGGCCTGTCCCTATCAGGAACCTAATTACCGGTTATCCTGAGCTTGTCGAAGGATCAGGTCTCAACTCAGGCTCTGACACCACAATTTATTGAACCTTTTGTTTCAAGGTATAATTCCACAGCCTCCCTGATATTTTTAGAGGCTTCTTCCATGGTCTTTCCGAAAGAAGAAACGTCTATATTAAGGCACTGTGCCACAAAATACCTGCCTTCTTTCCACGCTACATAGCTGATATCTTTCACGTTGACGCTCCTTTTAACGATTTATATTAATACTATATCAAATTCAAAGAAATAAATCAAATAAACATTATTTTGAACCTGT
>CAZMGF010000121.1:0-1757 GCA_964565765.1 uncultured Spirochaetia bacterium | reverse complement strand
ATATTATCCATTTTTTAAGATTTTTATGCGCGGTTTTTATTTTTGGTTTTATTTACACCCGGATAGATAATTTTATCGGCTTCATGAACGCTTCAAATGACGCGATGCATCTTATGCTGCGTTATTTTCTGGTGGAGGGTTTGGGAGGATTTATAGCTATGTTTGCTGGACTTTTGATTATAGACATGCGATTTAGAATGATTGCGGGTCCTATTATATTATTTGTATCGTTGGTCGCGTATATTGTTATATATGGTATAAAAGATCTTACATCAGGAAGCATTATAGTTATGCTCGCTTTTCTTACAGGTATCAGCTTTCTTGCCTTTGGATTATGCACGGCAATAGTTTTGATTTCAAAAGTTCCTGAGATATGGAAGCGAAATCAAAAACCATTACCCGCTGTAAAAATAAAAAAAATGCCTCGCATTTCTCTGCTTTTCACATTTTTAGGACTTTTGTCTGTTCCGGCGGCGTATATTACAATTACGTTATCATCATTTATAACGCTGGGAATTTCTATTTGGGCTCTTTGGCTTGTCCTTATTCTGCCGTGGAGGCCACTTTTTCTTATAATAGGAATAGGGTTGACCCCGCTTGTGGCAATTGGTGCGGTAATTTCTTCTATATTCAGCATTTTTTTTACCAAACCTGGATTAATAGGAGCTGTTAAAATAACGCTCGACGATAAACCAGAGCTAAAAAAACTCATAACCGGGGTATGTGTAAATGTAGGTACCAAATTTCCTGATAATGTCATTCTTGTATCAAGTCCGTCATTTTTTGTAACACAGGCACCTATGAGGTGTTATGACACTAGCGTTGATGGAAGGACGCTCGCTTTGGGCGCAACGTTAATTAATTCGTTATCTGAAGACGAGTTAAAAGCAGTTCTGGCCCATGAGTTCGCCCATTTTTCAGGAAATGATACATTATATAGCAGTTATGTTGCGCCGGTTTACGGCATTCTTGGTTCTGTGATGGGAAGGCTGAATATGAATGGAGTAGGAAAGGGATCGGCAAAAGTATCGGCGCAATCCGTCATGGCATTTCTTCTGAATGTTCCCAAGAGTTTTATAAATATGTTCATGATGTACTTTGCGTCTATAGATAGAATGCTTTGCCGCAACAGAGAGTTTAGGGCAGACTGGATTGCGGCGCTTTTATATGGCAATAAAAGTTTCGGAAATGGACTTGAAAAAGTTGTCCAGATATCAGGATATTATTACGATCACGGCTCAGAGGCAGGATTTGAAAATGATAATTACTTTAAAACATTCGCAAAATTTGCAGAAAACGACATTTTAAAGCTGGAATCATACAGTAAAAAAGCTATGGAAAACAGAGAAGAAGGCGCATATGACACACACCCCACTCTTTCCGCAAGGCTTATGGCCCTGCCGGAAACGGCCATGCAGGACAACCGAGTAAAAAATGAAAAAATTCTGAATGAATTGAATAAAGATGAAGTTAGATTATCTAAAAGTTTTCGGGAAAGCATAAAATTATATAAAAAAAATAATGAGATAGCTTTAAAAAATGATATTTTGAACAAGTCACAGTCAGAGCTGGTCACCGCCATGGTCGGCAATTGCGCTGATCTTCGTAAAATGAACAAGGAATATTTAAGGCAGACTATAGGAGTATTACTTATGGGATACGATCCAAGTAATGAGGCAAAGACGCAGGTTGAAAAAATTATTGCTAAAATAAACTACGATACTCAAAAATTCAGGTTGTTGCAAAGAGGCGCTGCT
>CAZMGF010000120.1:0-1808 GCA_964565765.1 uncultured Spirochaetia bacterium | reverse complement strand
TGCTTTTTAGCGCCTGTTCCCACTGTTTTATGGCCTCATCATACTGCATTTTTTCATAGAATTCAATGCCGGCTGTGACATATGAATCATTTACCCCTGATAGCTCAGGGCCCGCGCTGCTGCTGAGCTTTTCTTTAAACTTGTCCTCAAGTATCTTCTTCATTATTAATGACGGTTCATGGTCGTGCTTCCACTCCAGCGACTTTTCAACTTCAGCCAGCGCTTCCCCGTATGCTCCATTTTGATAATTTACATAAGCCAGTCTGTACAACGCTTCCGCCTCTTCCTTAATTTTTATCTTGACCTTTTCGTCGACTATTTTACGCACTTCATTGTATATGTTCCTGCGCCACTGTTCCCTCTGCTCCTCAATGGTCATTCCAAATGAATATGAAACTGTGAACCTGTGCATGCCGCCAAAATCCATGTTGGATACGTAAGCGTAATCAAATTTTGCTTCATATAGCGTCAGTCCGGCGCCAAAAGTAAATCCGCTGTCGCCGTACCCCGCCCTGAGGGCCGCCATGTTAGACCATGTTATCTCAACGCCTGCCCTCTCCTTAAATCCTTCTTTTTCACCGACAGAAGCGTCATAATCTGCCTTAAATTCAAATTCCGCAATCCGTTGCCTTGCCATTAGCCCGAGAGTGTATGTACGCCCGAGCGACTCTGTAACGGATTGCATTGAAAAATCCGGTGCAATAATATTCCTGGCCATCAGGCCGGCTGACAGGAAAGGAAAAGGCGCGTACAGGATCCCCAAGTCCGCACCGAATCCCGCGTAATTGAACCTGGACATTTCAGAGTAATATACGCTGGCGTTTGCTCCGGCGGAAAGGGAGTCTGCAATGTTGCGGCCGTATGAAAAGGTAAGCTTGTACTGCTGGCTGCCGAACATGGAAGTAAAATTATTTGCCTGGTCATAGCCCTCTATATTGCCCGTGGAAAACATAAAAAAATTTGCGGCTATCGTTCCAAAATTCAGGAGAGCCTGTCCGTATGCGATTGAACTGTAAGATGAAGATTCATATAGAGGATAATAAAGAAGCGATATTTCCTCTTTTTTTATATTTACCAGCCCCGCCGGGTTGTAGTATATCGCGGAGAGGTCGTCGGCCACTGCCGTGAAAGCGCCTGCCATGCCGTCCGGCCTGGAACCCGCGCCTGTCATGAACACGCTTTCAGTGCCGTAATCGCCGGATGCGGCAAATGCCGTCGAACAAAATAAAAGGAGTATAAATACATGGAATGTCCGGAATCCGGCAGCCGGATATATTTCTTTTTTCACCTGAGTACGGCCAGCTTTTTTTCCAGCCTTGTGGTCATACCTGTAACCTTGTCCTTAACTTTCATAACGCATAGATAAACCCCGGAGAGCACATCCATGCCCGATTCGTTTTTTGCGTCCCATATATCCTCGGTATGCTGCCCCGCGGGTTTTAACACTTTGTCCAGCACTGTTCTTACATGGTTGCCGTTTATTGTGAAAATGTCAATGCTTACCTCGGATTCGTTTAAAATATTATAATTAAAACCCGCCTGCGACTCTTTTGGATTCACAGGGTTCGGAAAAATATGAAACGACTGGGTCAGGGTCGGCGGGACCGGAGTTGCAGTTGCTGTCGGGCTGGGGCAATATCCAAGACTTATGTCCCCGAAATTCGCCGAACTTTTCCAGTCGTTTGCGTCCCCGTTCCAGGCCAGCTGCCCAACCCGCGTATTGGTGCCGTTGTTGAAATCCACCTGCACATCAAACTCATAATTTGCGCCGATGACCGGATTTACCCCCAGATACTGCCAGGGTATCT
>CAZMGF010000119.1:0-1820 GCA_964565765.1 uncultured Spirochaetia bacterium | reverse complement strand
ATGAGTATATAGCCGGTATAAATGAATTGATTAGCTATATGGATGAATTGAATAACAACAACCTCGGGGATTAACGTGGATAAAAAGTTACAGTGCTATTTAACAATTCTATTTTAAAGGAGAAAAAAATGAAAAATGGAAGAAGCAAGAAGTCAAGTATTGCGTTGGTTCTGTTGACAGTCATTTTTTCAGTTGTTCCTTTTTTTGTTTTAAACGCAACACCTTCAACGGTTTTTTGGACGCCCTGTACAGTCTATTTTCAGCCGTTCTTAAAGGGGCATATAGGTTACGACTCGTATGTGCGCGACAACAGCATGCTATCGAATGATTACGGTTACACAATGGGCATACTGCCGTTCAAGGAAATACAGGCGGAAGTCGGTTATGACGCGCTTCTTCCCGTACCATCACCGGCTACATTTAAGGATGCGAATTATTTTAACGGCAAAATCGGCTGGAACGAAAACGCGCTTCTTCCTGTTGGCTTTTCACTCGGTGTTTTTGACGCTGGAGTCGACAATAATGTGACCAATTATAATGTCTTTTATGCGGCTATAGGAAAAACATTCGACAACATCGGTACCGTATGTATCGGCGCCTATTCCGGAAACAACAAGCTTTTGATTAACGACAACGGAAACGCAGACAGCAGCGGTCTTATGGCCAGCTATGTATCGCCGCAGGTTGGAAAGTTTCAGGTTTGCACGGATTATATGAGTGGGAACAACGTCCTGTCAGCATGGGGCGCAGGTTTGTACTATTATTTCGCAGATAACGCAGATCTCTTAACTGGCCCGGTATTCCCACTTTCAAAACAGTTTGCCGGAAGCTCAAAAA
This sequence comes from uncultured Spirochaetia bacterium, assembly GCA_964565765.1. GTDB lineage: Bacteria > Oederibacteriota > PGYV01 > PGYV01 > Palsa-1178 > Bog-1181. The sequence goes on along the minus strand of CAZMGF010000119.1, from coordinate 983 downwards.
TGATGTGGTCGCTTCAGCTTGATGTTGATTTTGATATTGTACCGCAGTCAACAAAGTAAAAGTCGGCAATATATCGTCGGTGAAATAAAAGTGTTTTTATTTAATATTAACTAGCGAATTTCAATTCGTTCAATAACTTGCATTTGCCTTTTATATGAGGAGTGGTAAAATATTAGATAATTGTCATAAGAATACAACTAGTACATTATTTACAATATTGTCCAAAGATGATAAGGAGTTTATATTATGATAATCAAAGCGGGTATTAGGGAATTTTTATGGATGGTTGCAGGTGCGGTGATTTTCCTGGCTATTACTCTTGTAGTACTTCATTTTCAATCAAAGCAACAGAGTTCTTCGGAACAACTTGCTTTCAAGACTGAACGGCTGGATTTAGTGGCTCAAATGCGCTTGAATCTCACATCGGCATCAGAGGCCGAAAAAAGTGCTGTTCTGGCAATTATCGATCAAGACTCAAAAAACTTTGCAGACCAATCCCGGATGGCAACGGCTGAAGTTGAACGTGAGCGTAATAAATTATTGGAATTTCTGACGGCTGGCGGAACGCAAAAAGAAAAAGATATTATCGCCAAATTTTCCAAAGACTTCATGGAATTACAGAATATCGACAATGTACTGCTTGCTCTTGCAGTTAAGAATACAAACATTAAAGCTTACAATTTGGCCTTTGGTCCGGCAGCGGATGATCTCAAGGAAATGGATAATAATCTTTCAAAGCTTGTTGAGAAGAGCGCCGGTTCTTCGGAGGCAGGGAACGTTGCGCTGCTATCTTTTGGCGCACAAACTGCGGCGTTACGTATACAGGCGCTTCTTGCTCCGCATATTGCGGAAGAAAGCGATAGGAAAATGGATGCAATAGAGTCATTAATGTCCAAAGAGGATAAACGGTTCGAAAGGATATGGCTGATTTGAAATTGCTACCAAAATTTCGTGGTGATTCCGACCTTGAAAAGGCTTTATCG
>CAZMGF010000118.1:0-1898 GCA_964565765.1 uncultured Spirochaetia bacterium | reverse complement strand
ATACATAAAGGAATCATTTGAAAATTTAGGGCAAAAACCTGTTAAGTACGCAAGTTATATCGATAAAATGCTTAAAGATGGAAATACGGCAACAGCAAATTCATGTTTGGACATGCTGATTGGATTAAAAGAAAAAAAAGAGCTGAAAGACGATGAGTATTTAAGTGAATTAAAGACAGCTATAGGGGGGATGGAAAAGGTGCTTGAAAAGAAAAAAATAAAAAAGTTTATGACAGAATAAATGATGAATAAAGGATTACCACATTTTCTTTAAAATTGACATATGGCTTATAAGAGGTGTATAATGTATATGCGAGGAAATAAGAAGGGGGAATAAAATGAAAAAAATTATTGCATCTATGATTTTTGTATTTGTTATCCTGAGTGTCTTCAGCTGTAGACATGATGCGAATCCATCCGGGCCGGTGGCGACAAACACTCCAACACCCATTGCTTCATACACAGATCTTGCATCAGTTCCAGGTGGAACTTTTGTCCAGACCGATGCTTCAGACACAACTAACGCTTTTACTTCCACTGTTTCTGAATTTAAAATGGGAAAGTATGAAGTTACGTATGATTTATGGTATATGGTATGCCAATGGGCAATTGCAAACGGCTATACTTTTCAATTACTTGGAGCTGAGGGTTTCAATGGCACTGTTGGCGCCCCACCAACCGCCGCAAGATATGTACCTGCTGTATTTATGGGCTGGCGAGATGTTATTGTATGGTGTAATGCATATAGCCAGAAAACAGGCCTGACGCCTGTGTATTGTTTGGACGCTGGTTTTAAAAACCCAATTAAAAGCTCTATTGACGCCGCATACAGCAATATTACAGATCCAACAGCAGGTGGTATAGACAATCCTTATGTAAACTGGAGCGCAAACGGATATAGATTACCCACAGAAAGCGAATATCAGTATACGGCAAGCTATATAAACGGATCAATCTGGACGCCGTATAACTATGCAAGTGGAGCAACAGCGGCGTATACAAACGAAGCGGCAACAGAACTTGTAGGATGGTTTAATGCAAATACAGGAGTATCATTAACAGAAGCAAATGTAGGAATATTAGCCCCAAATGCACTCGGAATTTATGACATGTCAGGTAATGCTTGGGGATGGTGCTGGGATTGGTATGGACCCTATCCGACAACAGCACAAACAAATTATAGAGGAATAGCAAGTGTTAACCCGGCGGACTTCCCAGGCCGAGTGTTCAAGGGCGGATGTTATGCCGAAATTGCTTACAATCTACAGGTTGGAATCCGAAATTTTAGCGCCTCATATGGTTATAGTCGCGATCGCGGTTTCCGCGTTGCAAGGAGTAATTAGAATTATGCACTCCACAAGGCGCTCCCAATGAAAAAAACCGTTGCTCTAATCTTTGTCCTGACATCCGTCCTCCTTCTGCCAGGATGCAGAAAACAACCAACGGAAAAAGTTATGCCAGTAGAAGACCGGGTTAAATTATTTACGGCAATGTACAGTAATGAATATGACATTAAAATTAATATGAATGATCCTTTTGAATGGGTTTATGAAAATCAAAAGCCTGAAAAAAGAACAGTATATTTATTTAAAAGTAAAAATGCATTTAAGAAGAACAATAAAAAGTTTTACAAAAGATTGGATTTTTGTGTTACGGAATTTAAAAGTCATAATGAATGTGAAAAAACAGCTCAAACATTTATTAAAAAAGTTTTATGGATGGATACAAACGTAGATAAGTTTTATCAAAGATTTTTAAAAGGACAGCAATGCTCCGTCAAGTCCATGCCGTTTATTGTTGTTGTTAACAACGCAGAAATGATTCATTTAGATACATTATGTGAGTATCAATCTTCAAATGGCGAAAAATTAAAATGGAAAAACGACGAAGAGAATCTT
>CAZMGF010000117.1:0-1930 GCA_964565765.1 uncultured Spirochaetia bacterium | reverse complement strand
ACTTATTATAGGATACGTCGCTTTGGTCTCATACACAACATTTAATATTAACTCCAAAAAATGGAGTTTAAATGTTTTACCTATATCATATAACGGCATTAAAAAGCTTATATAATAAATGCAAAAAATGCGATTAATTTTTAGCGGTTAATTCTACTTGTATTTTCATATAATGAATGTTATAGTTTTATATCAAATATAATATGAGGTTAATATGAAAAAAAGCCTGTTTTTGTTACTGCTGTTTTTAGCCGCGGCTGCGTTATCTTTTGCGGACAATATAACTTTCTGCTACCACAAATTCGGTTACGCCATGGAGGATATTTATTCCACGCTGCCAGAAGTTCTGGAATGGCAGATAAAGTACCTGAAAGACAACAAGATACCCATAATACATATGAATGAGTTTGTTGATATTTACAAAAACAAAAAGGATATGGGCGATAACGCCCTTTTGACCGCCGATGACGGCTGGAAAAGCGATGTTGACATACTGCCGGTGCTTGACCGGCAGATGGTTCCCATGACCATGTACCTCATAGCGTCGGTTATTAAAAACGGCGCGAAGGATTATTTAAACCCGTTTGATCTTCGTATTCTTATGGCCGATAAGTGGGTGGAATATGGCTGCCATACAAATACACACCCGGTCATGACAAAGCTTGACGACGCGGGTTTAAAGTATGAGGTGAATGATTCAAAGGCGGCGCTTGAGGCTGTAACGGGAACAACCCTTAATACTTTTGCTTATCCTTACGGCATACTGAATAAAAAAGTTGAAAATTATGTAAAACAATATTATGACGCGGCTTTCGGAGTAAACGACGGGGTAAACAGGGCTGGAACAAATTTATATAACGTCAACAGGTTTGTCATTTACAGGAACACAACATTCGGGGAATTTATGGGAATGTGCGGATATTTGAAGGAGGTCAAAGCAGACGACCCGTATTCAGTCAGGGATATAGGAGAGAGCGATGAATATGGAAAAAGAATACTGTTCCCGCGTATAAAATATTACAAATTCAGGGCAAAAGAAGGAAACAACGGGAACGTTCTTTTTATTCCGGGTTCTTACATGGGGGCGGGATGGAATTACAAAACCATAAGAAAACTGACCGCATCCGGCACGCAGTGCGGCGCCATAGTAAACAGGAACAACAATCTGCCTTTTTACAGGCCCGAGAAAAACACCATGAAAGTTCTTCAGGGGTGGGGGCTGAAAACATATATGGAAGATACGGTAAAAGCCTTTGATATGATTCTTTTAAAAGAGGATAAAACCGTCATAGTGACATGGGGGGACGGCTTTGACCTTGTTATGGCTGTGCTTGCGTCAACTGATAAATATAATTCAAAAATCAGGGGGATAATTGTTATTAATCCGTCGTTTCCTGAAGCGGACGCCGGCGGCTCCGTTTACAGGGCGAATATTGACAAATACAACAAGCAGCTTGCGGCGGGGGAACACGCGGCCGAAAGTATTGAATATTTTCTCAAAATAAAGACGCTCTCCGATATGGTGGTGCTTGAACCCGAAGCGGTTTCAAGGTTCACTCAAAAAATGGGATATAAGGGGGAAATGACCAATAAAGAGCTTCTTGAAAATGTGCTAAACGACGAGGACCACCCCGACCTCGGAATTGATTATTCCCACAGCGAATACACCCTGGATGATTTTAAAGAGGCGTTTATGCAGCCTGTACCGCTGTTTTCCATGGTAGTACCAATAGCATTTCTCAGGGATCTCAACGACCTGTGGCTCAATAATTTTATGTCTGCAGAGCTCGGGATTGTGGACGCCAAAAATGTGGAACTGCCTGTATCATATATTTACAGCGATTCTTACGGGGACGCCGTTAAAAAAGTGAGGTCGGTTCGCGGAAATTTAGCGATGGTGTCAGTAAAGCAGGGATAGGAGTTGTGTATA
>CAZMGF010000116.1:0-1985 GCA_964565765.1 uncultured Spirochaetia bacterium | reverse complement strand
TATATGCGCTCTATATTTTTTGGCATTGGAATTAATCCTGTTTTTTTCAGGAACCAGTCAGGTCAGCCAGGAACCAGTGCCTAGTTCCCCTTCTTTTCTTATAGTTTCAAGGGTGCTTTATGGTATTTTTAACGGCCCAACCATAGAGTTTTTCGAGCAAGGGCGCAGTATTGCCTTCTGGCGGCGTGACAGAAGCGGAAAAATAATATCAAAGGAAGGCCGTGTAATGAACGGCAACATAACATTCTATTACAAGTTTAACGGCCGCTGCCTTGCCAGAACCGCCATCAGGCTCATTAATAACAATTTTCCGGACGGTGATGTTATATGGCTGCGTGGAAATGGCGGCAAATATATGGAGTATAAAATTGACAATGACGGCGCTTACAGCGGTATGTATTATTCATATTATCCCGACGGTTCAACAAAGAAACGCGTATGGCTATCTGACGGCCTGCCTGTCGGAATGCTTGAAAAATTTTACCCGGACGGATCGATAATGAAGCGCGCGCAATACAAAAAAGGGGTAAAGGACGGCGCTTATACTGTTTATTACGCGGCCAGCGGAAACGCCGTGCGTGAAACAGGCTCTTTTGTTGGCGGTAAGCTTGTCGGTTATGTCAGAAAATATTACCTTAACGGCGGCAAGGAATCTGAAATTTATTATATTAATAACACTATAACAATGCAGACATTTTACAGGCAGGACGGTATCATATCAAACGAGTCATATACGAAGGAATTCAGGGAGAAATTCAGGAATAACCGGGAACTCATTGATATGAAGCGGCGCATACGGGCGAAAATGAAGCTTGCAAAATACGGTTTTGAGATGTTTGACCCCCAAAGCGATGCCTTTCCAAGGATAAGGGCCATAAGAAAACCAAATGACGGATTTATTCTCCGCGAATTTTCCTGCGAGGAAGAACTTATTAAATTTGTTCTGAAAAGCGGATTTAAGGAATTCGTGGATGAAAGAATAGCGGACAGTAAAAAAGGAATGGTGATAAAAGAATTCAATGAAAAAGGCAGGCTTGTCAGGGTTCAATAAACCCGGCAAATGAAAAAAGGCCGCCAGAACCCCTGAAAACGGCTCTGGCGGCCTTTTTAACGGGTTTACCAGCCGTATTCGATTACTTCTTCATGTTGCCTTCTCCACCAGCCGTCAAAACGGTAAGTAAAGTTGATGCCAACAATCAGGCCGGAAAAATCAGTGGCAATATTTTCATTATTGTTCTGACTGTTTTGGCGAATCAACCGCGTGCCAGAATCCATTATAAAATTGCCATTACTGTCATAAACGGTTGAATCGCTGTATAAAGCAGGTATAGTCGCATATCTATAACCGACATCAATTCCGAAAGAAAAGTTTTTTGTAAACCAATAATTGGCATTTACAACAGCTTCACTACAAAACCCCCAGCCTTCATATATGGCGTTATAATTTGCATCGTTTAATCCGGAAGCATCTATTGTGTGTTGATAATAATCAAAAATCGAATCAGCTATTCCTCCATAAACACCTGCCGTAAGAGTAAAAGGATTTCCTTTACCGTGAAAAGTGTATGATACTCCAAGCATAATAGGCAACAACGACGGCGATACCTGATAATCCTGATAACTAAACTTAGTGGTTAGATTTGTATCTGTAATTTCTCCCGGCATTACTCCAATATATTCTATTCTAAAATGAAAACCAAGCCCCTCCGGGGCCACGTACGTTGAATCAAAGCCAACATACCAGGCGTCGCCAAGCGGATTATTGGTAATGCCGTTCCCTGCAGCATCGCTTGAAAAAAAGTCATTATTTACCTGTTTCATGGAAACTGTAGTATAACCACCTAAAAGTTCCGTATAAAATCCGGAAGCAAAAAGATTCGAGGCTGCAAAAACAACAAAAAGCAACAAAACAAAAAATGTCTTTTTCAATGTTCTTCTCCTTTTTATCCCTGCCGGAGAGGCCGGGTATTTACAAATCAATTGAT
>CAZMGF010000115.1:0-2013 GCA_964565765.1 uncultured Spirochaetia bacterium | reverse complement strand
TTCAACGGAAATGATTTCAGAAAGAAAAACAACATACCGCTTGATACGGTGTTGTTTCTTTTTATGGGAAGAATAGGACACGAAAAGAACATCCCTTTTTTGTTTGACGTGTTAAAAAAGGTCAGGGCCCTGATGCCTGGCAGGGACGTAAAACTTATGGTCGCGGGCAAGGGGCCGGCTGAAGATGCCGTTAAGGCCGCGGCGAAGGAAAAAGGGGTTGAAAATGACATATTGTGGTTCGGTTATTTTGAGCCGCAGGACTGGGTAAACTGCTACGCCGCGGCGAACCTTTTCACATTCGCTTCAGTGACCGAGACACAGGGGCTTGTTGTAACCGAGGCAATGGCCGTGGGCACTCCCGTTGTGGCCGTGGGTGAAATGGGCGTAGCCGAAGTAATGAAAGGCGATAAAGGCGGGACGCTTGTGGACCTTAATGTCGACCATTTTGTCGACGCGGTTATGAAAATGCTTTCTGACAGCGCTTTTTATCAGATGAAAAAGAACGAAGCTTTTGATTACGCGAAAGAATGGTCTGCGGAATCCATGGCTAAAAAGCTGCTTAAAAAATTTGAAAATACAATAGCCGTAAAAAAGGCAGGGGTAAAAAAATAATGCGAAACAGATTAATTGCCGCCGCTGTTTTACTGGCGCTTTTGGCCGCGGCCGGCTGCGCGTCAATAGCGTATAACGGGAAAAAAGTGCGGTATATGGAAATAAGCGGGCGCGGCTGCTATGTGTGCGAGAGGATGAACAGCGTTCTTGACGAAATTTCAAAGGAATTCGGCGACGTTGTGGATATTTCATCGTATTCCGAGACTTCCGAAGAAGGCGCCGATCTGATAAAAAAATATAATATTACGAAGTTCCCGTCAAATATAATGACGGATAACAAGGATAACGTATTCTTCAGGTATGACGGACTGCTGGATGTTACTGCAATAAAAGATATTTTGAGGACAAAAGGCATCGGCGTCAAGCCTGCCGGAATAACATCAAACGCGTCGCCCGCGCCGATGACCGGAACGGCAAAATGAAGCCCGCCTGGCCGGCCTGTTTTGCGGCGCTGATTTTATGCGCGCTTTGCGGCTGCGCGGCGCAGAAAGAACAGCCCCGTGTTACTTTGACCGAATATTATTCGCCCTCCTGTGAAACGTGCGTGGAAATGATGCCTGTAATTGACGCCGTCCAGAATGAATTCAAAGGCAGCGTCGCGTTGATTAAAATAAGCCTGGATACAAAAGAAGGGGTTTTGAAAGCCTCTGAATTATCATTAAAAACCATTCCGGCCCTGATTTTTTCTGATTTTCAGGGTGTCGCGTATTACCGCCACGACGGCAAAATCACAAAAGAAGAAATTGAAAAAATTATCAAGCTGAAATTATGATAATGATAATGTTATTGTTGTGATCTATCCGGCTTCACTTTTTGGTTTTGACTTCTAACTTTTTAATTTGAGGTCCTCCGAATGGATACCCAGGATTTTCTCGACAATATAAACAGCTGGCTTGATTTTTACAGGGATGTAAGGGACCCGGAGCTGATATATCCGCCCGCAGTAAGGCCCGATGATATAAAATGGGAAGACAGCATGCTGAGAATTGCGGCCTCTTTCAAGATTTGTGATTCTTTGACAGGAACCCCGGCGCAAAAAAAAGTAGAACAGGCCATTTCACTGGCGTTATCAGGCGACCGTATGAGAATCAAGGATATTTATGATATATTTATAGCTGTGGCAAGATTTCTTGGTGATAATTCCGGTATTAAGTAAAATAATATTTTCGCATTATGAAATTAAATAACGTATAGAAATTTTGTAAGGTTTTTCTTGAAAAAACCGTTCATTATTGATATATTTAGTATGAAAAGGGAGTTGTATAAAGAGGTGAATTTTGACCGGAAAATTTTTAAAAACAGAAAAAAAAACATTTATTAAGTTATTTATTTTTATTTTTTTCCCTTTTTGTTTCTTTTCTTTTTTGAATTTGGGGGTTTTGGGGTTTTGGGTTTTTGGGG
>CAZMGF010000114.1:0-2054 GCA_964565765.1 uncultured Spirochaetia bacterium | reverse complement strand
GCATAGCGCGTCAGCGGATGATATTCCGCAATGCACGGAATCTATTGCCGAAAGGTCATATTTTTTATCTTCAAAAGCGGCACGCGCTCCGGACAGGCATTCTCCGGCTCTTTTCAGGTAATTCACAGACAAATTACGTTCAACCCCTGTTTTTTTAATCATTACACCCCCCCTATATTATCCTGATTCCCTGTTCAATTTCCCCTATAAGTTTTTTTCTTTCCTTATCCCTGTATTGGGTTTCATCAATGACATACGGTGAAAGCGTATTTCCGTAAATTGCCCAGCATTTATCCGAAAGTTTTTTAACCGTGCTTTCAACCGAGGATTTGTCAGACGGACGTTTTACAAGAACAAAAAGGTCTATATCGCTGTCATCTTTTTCAAGCCCCTTTGATATGGATCCAAAAAGCACCGCCCTTACTGTTTTTGTCCCCTTCAAAGCCCTGTAAATCGTACCTTTTAAATGTTCAAGCGCCGCCTGTTTGAAATCTATTATAGCCATCATTTTCATAAATACTTCATAGGCGTAAGAGCCTTTATTGACTTCCCAGATATTTGACCGGCCATATTTTTTTACCGAAACCAGGTTAATTTCGCCAAATTCACGCATGGCCCGGTTTACCGTCATGTGCGACAATCCTGTCAGTTTTGCCATGGACCTGCCGCTGGCGCTGATCTCCTTGCGGAGTAATATCCTGAGTATCTTTAAATTTGACTCCGAATTAAGTATCCTGGCAGGGGCAAAATCAAACTTCATAGAGCCTCCTATGTAACATGATTTGTTACAATTGTAACAAATCATGTTATTGCAGTCAACTTAAATCTTCCGATTTGCGGTTCATGCCGCGCGTGGCTTCGTTGGCGGTCCTACCCTCGAAGGCCGGCGGCCGCTATTTGTTCTTCGAATACCCCTTTGACCTTACAACCCTCTTCCCCGCGGCCATGGCAATCGCCGTTGTGCATGCCGCGCATTTGCCGTATTCTTCGGAGACGCAGATTTTATTATCATAGAGTTTGTAACTGTCGCGGTATTTAGAAGGGGTGAAATTCGGCATGATAACGTTGGCCCCTATTTTCAGCGCCTGCTGCCTTCCGTCATGGGTTATTGTGCCCATTGCCGTTGTTGCGGGCAGGTTGGATTTCGGTAAAATCAGCCTTATAAGGGCGAGCACCTTGAGCGTCGGAAAAATGTCCGTGTTCTTATGATCGCGCAGGGGCGTGTCCTGGTGGGCCAGGAACGGGCCAATGCCTATCATGGCCGGATTAAGTTTCTTAAAGAATAAAAGGTCCCTGGCAATGGATTCAAGGCTCTGTCCGGGCAGGCCCACCATAATGCCCGTTCCGACCTCAAACCCCAGCTTCTTGAGGGTATAAAGGCACTTTTTGCGGTATTCCAGGTTGTCATCGGGATGGAGCCGCTTAAATAACGCCGGATTTGTGGTTTCAATACGCAATAAATACCTGTCAGCCCCGGCTTCAATGAACTTTTTATATACCGAAGGCTCCCGCTCGCCCACGGAAAGCGTTATTGCCATATTAAGTTTGTTTTTAATAATTTTTACGGCCTCGATTATTGTAGGGTCATAGCCGGGATCTTCGCCTGACTGGAGCACCACTGTCATGGCCCTGTTCTTTTTCATGAAGAGGGCGGAGTCAATTATCTCGTCAAGGGTCAGCCTGTAGCGGCCGGTTTTTTTGTTTGCCCTGTTTATACCGCAGTAAAAACATCCTTTGCGGCAGTAATTTGAGAACTCAATAATACCCCGGACAAAAACCCGGTTGCCGAACTGCTTCTTGCAGAGCCGTGCGGATTCGTCAAAAACAGGCTTGAAATCCAGCCGCGTGGGCAGAGAAAGCAGGTACGTGAGGTTGACAGCCGTGGGGTTGCCTGAGGTAATCTGTTTTATATATTCTGTTGTTTTGTCCAATGTAAAGTCACCATAAAGTCAATTTTTTTGCGTCCAAATCCAAGCTGCGGAAATATGAGGCTTTTGGAGGGCCCTGCGACACCTTTTAAATTTAGGAGCAGCTACCCGGAAAAAGGCTCATAT
>CAZMGF010000113.1:0-2290 GCA_964565765.1 uncultured Spirochaetia bacterium | reverse complement strand
TGTAAATGATGTTTAAGGCACAGCCAGGTAATAAATTTTCACATCAATAAAAATCCGCAAAAGCTAATGTTTCGGCGTTTGTAAAATCTTCGATTTTACGTCACTTAAAATCCTATTATCCCTTTTGCTCTGATTTTATTAGCGGTTGGCCGGTATATATAAAAAACAATACGCACGGCATGCCACGGCCTGCCGGCAGCGATCATGCCGTAAGCTCGCTCTATGTTTTTTTATACCGCCCGGGCCAGTATTCAAATTTTATAACCTGCCTGCTTTATTCATAACCTCGCCCAACCTTTTCGGAAGTTCGTAAAGGTTGGGTCGAGGTTATTGCTCGGCAAATAAAACAAACAGTGAGGTTTAAGAATGGTTCAGAACAAGAAAGCAGCAGTAGAAGCAGTAAGGTTTGATTTTAAGAAGTTTGCGCCCTATCTCAAGAAGTCATTAGCCGACAAAATATCGGCATATGATTACACAAAATTTAATGAAGTCCTTTCCCTGCCGACTTTATCCGAAAAAGAGCAGGGTTTTTTAACAACCTTAAAGGATTTTTCAGAAGCCTATTTATTGAATAAATTCATAGGCAAAAAATACAGTGCACATTCACAACAGGACATCATCAACTATTTTAAAACAGTATGCGACGACGCCAAAAAAGAAAGCGTGTTTTTACTTTTTATGAACGCAAAGAACAAGATAATAAGCGCCGTTAAAGTATGCGACGGCACACTGACCCAGAGCCTCATGTATCCCAGAGAAGTAATATTACAGGCAATCAATAAGGGGGCTTTATCAATAGCCTTAATTCACAATCACCCATCCGGCGACACAACGCCAAGCGAGAATGATAGAAAAATAACCAAAAAGCTGCTTTTTGCAACCATGGAAATGGACATCCATTTAATTGACCACATAATAATCGGGGCAGAGGACAAAGGATATTACAGCTTTTATGAAGAGGGCATTATTGAGCATTTCAAAATGAATTACAGGCAGATATCCGAAGAAATCGAAAGGGGGTTTTAATCATGACAAAAGAAACATTCAAAGGGAAAGATTTACAGGCAATTATTAATAACCTGACACGGCTTGAAAGAAAACTGGAAGAGAAAGCAAAAAACAAGGAGAAAACAAAATGAAAGAAAACATATACCAGAGGCCTGAAAGCGTTCAGGAACAGAATAAAAAATACAGCGTGTTTTATGAACGCCTTGAAAAGATATTGGGTTTTTCACTGGACAGGCTCAAATATTATTCATATTTGAAACTGACCGCCGAGCCTTTTATGCCCCTGCACGTGAATGTAATAGACAAGCAGGAAAAGACAATCATTATCGCCATGGCGCATAACTTTGAAATGAACGGGGATATCGTTCCCGACCCTGACATGGAAATTGAAATAGACCTTGAAAAGAAAACCGCTGAGCCTCTCACTTTCCAAAACTCATTGATTTATACAAAGGTATGGAATTATGACGAGAACGGCGAAAAGACAGGCCTTGATATAGGGAAAAGGCAGTCATTAAGAGAATTTTTTGACCTATGGACAAACAACCTGATTATTCAGGGGCATAAAATATCAAAAGAAAAGAAGGTGTAAAAACATGACAAAGACAACAGAAACAGCCCTGTACAAATGGGGTGAATTTAGGGAAATGGAAAATTTAAGTTCAGAGGATTTTAACAGACTGGAGCGGCTGGAGGATGAAACCCTTTTAGGGTTTCTAATCCGAGATGAGGACAGGGGAAAAGTCTTTATGGCCGACCCGCTGTATATAGACGAGGACGAATACGGCACAGCCGTTAAATTTGCTTATGCAATAGAACCGGAGAGGATAAAATAATGAAAAAATACAACATACCAACCGGCAGCGCATTAAGCCCCGCAACAGTATTAAAAATGTTAAAGGAAGTAAGGAACGGAAAGGCAAAGATAATTTTGGGTTGTCCTCTTCTGAATTATTCAACAGCATTAATCCGCAAATACGACCGCCATCACTTCATTATAGTTTATACAGAGAGGAATTTTTGGCGGTATGGCTACATCGTTAATGCGCTTGAAGCTGTTGAGGTCATTACACAGGGGATAGGAAAATATAAGGGAATGAGTTTAGGCGGGCATTTTTTTGTTCATCCGGATGAAAAAGACCAGTATAGACCGGATAAAGTTATTGAAAGGCTAAAGCACATGTTCCGGTATTGCAAATATGTGTTAAAGAACAAGGCTTTTCGAATGGGTATGAAAATTAAAGTATTTGAAGCAAACAAACAGCTTGCCCTTTTTTAAGGG
>CAZMGF010000112.1:0-2480 GCA_964565765.1 uncultured Spirochaetia bacterium | reverse complement strand
CCTTTCGGCAATAGATTCCGTGCATTGCGGAATATCATCCGCTGACGCGCTATGCGTATATTTTCTTGAATGCAGACATACTGGAGAAAAACACGAGGAAGTCGCCGAACTGATAAAAACCATAAAGGGCATAAAACACGACGAGGCAAAAGCGTTAGGGGACAGAATCATGAAGATACTGCGTATGAAAAATATGGCTGAATACGAAGAAAGAAGCGTCAAACCAAAAGAAGCGGAAACACTTATTCAAAATGCCCAAAAACTGTTTGAAATGGTTAAAGAAAAGCTGCGCTAAAGAGGATATAGTTGATTTATTGGCAGGCCGTCAAAAACCCATCGACTTGCGATGTTGATTTTATCTTTTTTTTATGTTATAAAAACAACCGTAATGAACAACAAAAACAAATTATTGCTCGGGAATTTTTTTGAAGCCGGTGGCGACGGATTATTCTTTCACACATCCGCGGGAGATAAAACACGCCGCAGTTATTTGTTTGTAGATCCTGCCGGCTCAATAGAATGCAAAAGCAGGGATGAAATACCGAATTTTTTTAAAAAAATCAATGATTTTTTAAAAAGAGGATATTTTATAGCCGGATATTTTTCTTATGAACTTGGTTATTGTTTTGAGAAAAAACTAACGCCGTTCTTACGGCAGGCGGATTTTCCTCCCGGCAAATTGTGGGTTTTCAAACACCGGCATGTTTTTAATAATTTCCGTTTTGATAAAAGGCACAAAACCGGAACGTACATGTCTGCCGCAACGACCCCGGAATTGTCCGGGCGCACATATTGTCGCAATATTTCAAAGATTAAGGGGCTGATAAAAGAAGGGGAAGTATATCAAATAAATTATTGTTTCAATTTAAATTTTAATTTCAGGGGCAGCGCCGCGGCCTACTTTGCCGATTTGACCGAAAAACAATCGGCGGGATATTCGGCGTTCGTGCGTGATAAAAACAGGGTTTTACTTTCCCTGTCGCCGGAACTGTTTTTCAAAAAAACCAACAACAATATAACCATGAAACCGATGAAAGGGACGCTTTTAAAGCCTGCGCCAAGGAATGGCCTTGCAAATTTTATCAAGGACAAAAAAACCATTGCTGAAAATGTTATGATAGTGGACCTTATCAGGAACGACCTCGGAAAGATATGCGAATTAAACAGCATCAAAGTTCCAAAACTTTTTGAAACCGAAGAATATGAAACGTTGTGGCAGATGACTTCCACAATCAAAGGCAGGCTCAAAAAAGGAGTGGATTTACATGAAATATTTTCAGCGCTGTTCCCGTGCGGTTCGGTAACAGGAGCTCCTAAAATCAGGGCGATGGAAGTAATCCACGATATGGAAGCCGGCGCGCGCGGCGTTTATACAGGCGCAATTGGGTTCATGTCTCCGGATGGCAGGGCGGTTTTTAACGTCCCGATCCGGACGGCATCTATTGATTTGGATTCGGGTAAAGGCGTTTTCGGAACAGGAAGCGGCGTGGTGCATAATTCCACCGCAAAGGATGAATATAAAGAATGCCTGGGCAAGGCCGGATTTGTCAGTTCCACGGGGACGGATTTTCGTTTAATTGAAACAATGCTTTACAACGGCAAAAACGGATACCGGTTTTATAAAAGCCATTTGCTCAGGCTTAAAAAATCCGCGATTTTTTTTAATATTCCTTTCAGGGAAAAATTCATACGAAAAAAATTAAAAGAAGCGGTTCGTCAAATAAGAAAAGGATATTATAGGATCCGCTTGCTGGTGGACAAAAACGGAAACGCCGACACGGAGCGTTCTGGAATAACGCGCTTTCCTTTCAAAACACCCACCATTGCTGTTTTTGGCAGGAGAACCAATTCTGCGGATATATTTTTGAGCCATAAAACCAGCCGCCGGGCAATGTATAACGAGGCGTTCCGTAAAGCTTCGAAAAAAGGGATTGCGGATTATATCTTCATGAATGAAAATAATGAAATTACCGAAGGTTGTATTTCCAATATATTTTTAAAGAAAAAAGATATTTATTATACGCCGCCGTTAAAATGCGGCCTTTTACCCGGAATATACAGGGAACACCTGCTTAATAGCGAACCGGATAAGTTCAAGGAAAAACTGTTATATAAAAAAGACCTGCTGGAAGCGGATGAAATTTATCTGTGTAATTCAACAAGGGGTTTATATAGAGTCTGTTTGTTATAAAAACACTCCGGGCCGTTCATTTGTTTTTGTTTTGGTTACAGCTTTTGAAACCAATATTTCCCGACCCCATGCGATAAAACAAACATTATACTTGCTATTTTCCGGCAAATACTTAAAATAATACAAGTTTGTTTACCTATAAAACCGAGGTGCCGTTGAGTATGTTCCGTGTTATCAGAAAATTCCTTTTACCGGTAATTTTATTTATGTTGTTCTGCAATATTTACGCAGACAACGTCTGTTTCTGTTATCATAAATTCAGTTATGCCATGGAAGATATTTATTCAAC
>CAZMGF010000111.1:0-2785 GCA_964565765.1 uncultured Spirochaetia bacterium | reverse complement strand
TTGTATGTCTTTTTTATGTTTTAAAACCTCTGTTTCCTTTTTGTATTGTTTTTGTTATTTCCGGCTTGCCGTAAGTTTCGGTATTGGCTCTGTCCAGAAGCGCCATTGTTTTAACAGCTGTTTCCCCTGTCTTTATGACCATGGCCGTAAGTTCATCTGCGGAGAGTTCTTTTGGAACCGAAGCAAGCGCCTTTATCATAAAGGCTGTAATTTCATCGTCATAATAACCGAGTACGGCCGCATGTTCGGCATAAGCGGCAATACCCTTCAGGCCGTAAAGGATGAGTGATTTCAAGGACCTGATGTCGTCATTGGCGCTGTAGCTTAATATTCCCACTCCCGACGCTTTTGCCCTAAATTCTTCAATTGTGCGGCCTGTCCATACCGCGCAATCAGGCAAAGCTGCCGGGCTTAAGGTCTACCTTGATTTGAGTTCTTCCCTGACAATCAGCGCCCTGCCTATAAGTTTTTCAATCTTCTCATCGTCAAAATTGGCGTTTGTAATAGTTGCAAAGAGCGCCTGATAAATAAATATTCCGTATTTTTTTTCAAGTCCCGGTATCTTCTCCGCAAAAATTGATATTCCCTGAAGAAGGAATATCAGAAGGTCATGCAGGTTTGCCGTGGAATCATTTTTCCCGCACACGCCTTTTACCGTACACCCCGTATTCTTTGCTGTTTCCTGGCACTGATAACAGAACATTCCCATCTCTACCTCCCCGATTTTTTTAATAATTTTTGTATTGTAATCTTTTCAAATTTTGAAATAAGCCCTTTTTCTATTCCTGTTATTTCCTCTCTTAAAACGCAGTCATCCCTGTTCAGGCACGGGCTGCCCCTGAACATGCATTCAGAAATCTGAAAATTACCGTGATATATTTTTATCAGGTCAATTATCCTGATTTTATCCGGGCCAATCGCGAGTTTAACCCCGCCGCCCGCGCCTTCCTTTGACTTTATTATCCCGTTTTTTATCAAAGGAGCCAGTACCCGCCTTAAGAATTGATAAGGTATCTTCTGTTTTTCAGATATTTCCTTTGCGGACATAAAAAAATCCCCGCCGCCGGCAAGTTCCATTATTGCCCTGACTGCGTAATCAGTGTTCTTGTTTATAAGTTTCATATCTTCTCCTTACTAACTGATACCAGTATAGTATCACTTAATAATATTGTCAATAATATTCTCTCCGGCATGTGTAGTTATAAAAAGGAAGCGGCCATGATGAATTTTACAGCTTATTGATTTACAAAATCTTTGTAACACCCTTCCAGTTCATAGAGAAATTTAAGGCTGCCTTTTTTGTAAACGGCAGCATGCCATAGTGCATGGGAACAACAACCACGGGTTTCATGGCATCCGCAAGTTTAACAGCTTCCTTCCAGCCCATTGTAGGCCCCCCGCCGACAGGAAGCATGGCGATATCAGGTTTCAATCCTTCCATTTCAGGTATCTGGTCAGTATCACCCGCGTGATATATTTGAAGATTGTCCACTGTAATAATATAACCCAGATAACCTTTATTTTTGGGGTGCATTATTTTTTTTGGATTATACGACGGCATTGCCCTGACTTCAAGGTTCCCGATTTGCTTTGATTCACCCGGAGCCATTGTATCCGTGGACACGCCTTTATCAGCACCTGATTTTTTTATTGATTCAGGCACTACAATATGGGTTGTATCCTTTTTTAACTTCAAAGCCAGTTTAGGATTAAAATGATCCCTGTGATTGTGGGTGGCAAAGTAATAATCGGCCTTTGGCATTTCCCCGGCATCCCTGAAAGTGTCAATGTAAATGACTTCTCCAGAGGAAGTTATTATCCTGAATGCCGACTGTCCCAGCCGGACCATATGTTTGTTTATCCATTCAAGTATTTCATCGGCGCTCCTGTTTCCAGCGTTGACAGCCATCTTTCCCTCCTGAAGTTTATGCTATTCAATCCATATATTTCCGGTTCTTATCAAAAGTTATCTTAACACATTAACCCGCCCCGGCAAGGTGAAAGTTTGGGTTTTGCTTTGGGAGGAAATAAGAAAGGCTGGAAATATCAGATTCCCTTACCAGTCCTCTAAAAGAGCGCATGAAAACTTTATTGGTTGCTTACGTTTAATTTATTCAACAGACTTTTTGCTTCCCCGTTGTTTTTATCAAGTTCAAGTACTTTTAATAAGTTTTCTCTGGTCCTGACCGGGTCCTTTAATAATATATATGAAACAGCAGCCTTATAATAATAGGCTGTAAAAAATTCAGGATTAAGCCTTATTGCTTCATTAAGGTATTCCTCGCTTTTGACGGCGTTTCTATTTTGTAAGTAACAGATGGCTATGTTTGTTGCCAGCCTTTCATCTTTAAAGAAAAGGTATGCGTGGTTGTAAAAGAATAAAGCCCGGCCAAAATCGCCTTTATTGGCAAAATTATCCCCGAGTAAAGCAAGGCACTTTTCATAAGTTGACAGCACCAGCATTTTAGAAAAATCATCATATTTAATCCTGTTTTCGAAGATCCCCCTGTAGGAATATAATTTATAGGGTAAATATGGATCACCCCCGAATTGTTCCCTGCCTGTCAATATTTTGTTCTTTATTCCCACAGGGATATTGCGGTAACTAAATAAATCTTTATTTGAAAAATTGGATATATATATATCTTTATCTTTATTGGAACTCATAAAATTTTTTATGTCGTCAGGAAGATTGGGCGCGTTGGATTTTTCAGGAATTGAAATTGATTCAGGGGTTGCCTGAGGATTCGGACAAAATCGTACGCTAAGGCTTAAAAGCCAATGA
>CAZMGF010000110.1:0-2896 GCA_964565765.1 uncultured Spirochaetia bacterium | reverse complement strand
TACCTTACCCGGAAATTGGAGGTAGAAGTTAATGGCCACTAAGACCATGAACCAGACGGCGGGGTTTGGACCGGCAATGAGAAGGTCTACCGACCTTATTATTGTCATTGCGATTATAGCGGTTGTACTTATGATAGTAATACCTATACCCACGCTTTTGCTTGATATTCTGCTTTCCATCAATATTGCCCTTGCTTTAATGGTGCTTTTAGTCACTCTGTATACAAATGAGCCGCTTCATTTCTCAACATTTCCGACGCTGCTGTTAATTACAACTGTTTTCAGGCTTGCGCTGAATATTTCTGCGACAAGGCTGATTTTAAGCAAAGCAGAGGCCGGAAGAGTGATTGAAACTTTCGGTAATTTTGTGGTGGGTTCACAGGACTTAAGCGGGCTGGTTGTCGGACTAGTTATTTTTACAATAATTATAGTCATACAGTTTGTCGTTATTACATCGGGCGCGCAGAGAGTGGCTGAAGTCGCAGCCAGGTTTACCCTGGACGCGATGCCCGGAAAACAGATGGCCATAGACGCGGATTTGAACGCGGGATTGATAACGGACGAACAGGCAAGGGGAAGAAGGCGGCAGATAGAAAAAGAGGCTGATTTCTACGGCGCCATGGATGGAGCCTCAAAATTTGTAAGGGGCGACGCGATAGCGGCCATAGTAATTGTCATTATAAATATAGTTGCCGGTTTTTTTATCGGCATAATGTTCCACGGATTTGATATAAGAACAGCGGCAATAACGTATACAGTCCTAACTATCGGCGAGGGGCTGGTTACGCAGATACCGGCGCTGCTTTTATCGGTCGGCACCGGCATCATAGTAACAAGGGCCGCGTCAGAGGCGAATCTCGGCCAGGATTTCGCGGGAGAGATGCTTCAGCAGCCGCGCGCAATCAGTATAGTGGGCGTTGTTCTTTTTCTTATGGCGATAGTTTTTCCGGCTGTTATAGTAAAAATAATATTTTTTGTTCTTGCAATAGGCGCGTGGATCCTGTCGTATACCCTTAATATCGCGGCTAAAGCCGAGAATGACGCCATAGCCTCCAAAAAAGACAAAGATGACGCCAAAAGAGAGCCTGAGAACGTGCTTCCGCTGATTCAGGTTGATACAATGGAGCTTGAAATAGGCTTTGCCCTGATACCGCTTGTTGATCCGGCGCAGGGAGGCGACCTTCTTGACCGTGTAACAATGCTCAGGAAACAGATTGCCCTTGATTTTGGGCTTGTAGTACCGCCAATCCGCATAAGAGATAACATGCAGCTTAACTCAAACGCTTATTCAATCAAAATAAAAGGTGTTGAGGTTTCAAACGGAAAAGTTGAAATAGGTTATTATCTGGCAATGAAACCCGGATTTGACGGCTCGGATCTTGAAGGTATTGCGGGAAAAGACCCTGCTTTTAACCTTCCGGCAAAATGGATAAAAGAAGAGGAAAAGAAAAAAGCCGAAATGAAAGGTTATACGGTTGTTGATGTTCCTTCTGTCATGTCAACGCAGATTTCAGAGGTAATAAAGGCGCATTCTGACGAGCTTTTAACCCGCCAGGATGTCCATAAGCTTGTCGACACTATACGCAAATCAAACCCAGCTGTGGTTGATGAACTCATTCCTGGGATGCTCACACTTGGAGAGGTTCAGAAAGTGCTTCAGAACCTGCTGCGTGAGAAAGTCTCTATCAGGGACCTTGTTTCCATATTTGAAATTCTGGCTGATTACGCCAAGACAACAAAAGAAACCGACCTGCTGACAGAATTTGTCAGGCAGGGGCTGGCCAGGCAGTTTACCAGCAAATACACAAAGAACGGAATAATGCACGTCATCACTATTGATTCCGGGCTTGAACAAAAAATGGTGGACGCCATCAGGGCTTCGGATAGGCCGGGAGTTGTGGGGCTTGAACCGAAGATTATTCAGTCAATTTATGGAAGCCTGATTGCCGAGTTCCGCAAGAACGCAGGGACTGATTATGAACCGGTAATTTTATGCTCACCGATGATAAGAAGTTATGTGAGAAAAATAGTAGAAAAGATACTCCCCAATATGGCGGTATTATCGTACAACGAAATACTTCCTAAAATTGAAGTAAGATCCGTCGGGACGGTGAAAGTTGATCTATGAGAATAAAAAAATTCGAGGCGGAGACTCTCCAGGAAGCGCTTGCTAAAATAAAGAGGGACTTCGGGCCCGAAGCTGTTATATTACATACAAAAAAATATAAAAGGGGCGGAATTTTCGGCCTCTTCGGAAGAGAAACTACGGAAGTTACGGCTGGAATAGATATAAACATCGACCGCCCGAAGCAAACCCAGCAGATACCCTATGAAAAACCCGCGCCGCAGCCCCCGGCAATGCAGCCGCAATACAAGAGCCAGTCATCACCGCAGCAGCAAAGCCCGCGCATAGCGGCGCAGCCCAGGCTGGAGCCTATGGTACAGGTTTATAACAGGGTGGAGGACATAAGTTTAAAAAATGACACACTCGCCAGGGAACTATCAGAAGGTAAAGTATCGTTAAGCGGTTCATTAAGGCCGGTGCGGGATAATATGGGCACATCAGGTTCGGCCGGCCCGGCGTTAAAAAGCGGAATCGGCAGGATACAGAAAATGCTGATAGACAACGGAGTTGAGGAAAATCTTGTTTACCGCACCCTTCAAAATATCAATTCACAGCTTACGGACACACAGATAAACAACAAAGTTTTTATTGAACAATACCTTTATGATTACCTTTCAAATATGGTCCAGGTATCCGGCCCGATTAAAACAACGCCGGGCACATCAAAAGTGGTTGCTTTCATCGGCCCGACCGGAGTCGGCAAAACCACCACGATAGCCAAACTTGCGGCTAAATACGCCCTTATAGAAGGAAAATCAGTCGTAATGATTA
>CAZMGF010000109.1:0-3211 GCA_964565765.1 uncultured Spirochaetia bacterium | reverse complement strand
TATTATTAAAATTTTTATTCATAAATACCTCCGCGATTCAATACTCATTAGATACTATCGCTTTAAATCAATCTGTCTTTAAGACAAAGCGTGCCAAATCTATTACAGTTTATAAATAGTCAAACTTTGATATATTTTAATTTACGCGCTTTCTTATTCGTAAGCTGAAATAACTTCCCGTCATTTGCCCATCTTCTTTTTACCTTTATTTACCGAACCGTATTTATGACTTAATATTTTTCAAATTTGCCCACTACAATACCGGGTTTCTTTAATTACACGCAATATTTATTCGCGTATTTATACGGGCCGTTTTCTTCTGTTATTAAAGACTTTATTGTTATGCGCCATTCTATCGGGAGATTTAAAGGCGTAAGCGCATTATATGTATCTGCGGCTGAATCCCCGGTTATAAGATCAAAATATTCCATTTTGTTATCATAAATCCGGATTAAACGGCGGAATTTTTCGGCAACAGCGCCTTCACCTTTATGGAAATTGATTGTGTAGATGGCAATTAAGAGCATTTTTTTCGTGTGTATATTATAAGGATTAAGTGTAAGCGCCATGTGATAATCTTCCGCGGCCGCTTCATGGGCGAGCGATTCAAACTTCGCGTTTCCCCTCAAAATATAGGCCAGTTCATATTTGGGGAATATATGTATTGCCCTGCTGAAAATATCTATCGCGCCGCCAAAATCTTTCAGCGCGAGTTTTTCAATGCCCTGGTTTATGTGTTCTGTATAATGCGGAATATATATATTATTTTCTTCATTCAACCGGTAATTAATGCTCATCCAGGCGTCATTTTCCATTGTGTTCCCTCCTAAAATCAGTTATATAATATATTATACTCTTCAATACTGCCATTATCAATGCTTACTCACGGGGCGGCAACTGATCCCCCATTATTATCCCTTTAAAATCATATCTGGCGTTATTTTCAGGGTCCGTTTTTAACCCGACAGCAAGGTCTTCCGCCGCGCCTTTATCATCGCCTATAATCTTTCTTGCCTTACCACGCCAGAGATATATAAAATTTGTCCCTGGTTTTATTTCAATTACTCTGTCAAAATCAATTATTGCCTGTTCATATCCTTCCTTTAAAAATTTACACACGCCCCTGGCAAAATATGCCTGCGACAGGCCCGGGTTGTATTTAACTGCCATATCATAATATTGAATAGCCGTTAAATAATGCTTGCCTTCAAGGCTTTTATTGCCCTGCTCAAAACAATCAAGAGCCAGTTCGGCGTTGGATTTAAACGCGAAATTACAATACTTCGCTACAGCTTCCTTAAAAAGGGTATAAACAAGCATATTGAAGTAGGGATAATCATATGTAAATTCCTGCTTGTAATACTCACACAGCACCTTTGCCACCGCGGCCGACCTTGAAACGCCGGCAAGGCAATGCACAACAATATGAGTAATTTGAGATGGAAGGTTCTTTATAAAAAGCGCCATTTCCTTTGCCATTTCTTCGTTAAAGAGTATATAGCCCTTATATCTGTCATCTTCCGGATCAATATGGGTAATATCATTAAATACCATGTCTATTCGGGCGCCCCATCCCGGCTGTGGGTTGCGTGTGACTGTAGGGGCAACGATTGATATTAGCGCCATTGTGTTGTCAGGCCGCAGCGCTTCTGCGTTCTTCTGGGACATGAAGGATATTTTCATCGCAAGCACCTGTTTTAACAAGATTTAGAATCGGGTCATGATTTCTGACCCTAGTCATCCCCTGCATGTCCTTTAACAAGCACAGTATTTTTATTCCTCCGCTAAACCCGGCAAATCAAACCTCAAAATCCAACTCCAAATAACTATCCTCATCCTTCGGATTAATTGTCTTATCTATCGTCCCTGCGCATTCGTGGCAGTAATAAATAGTCTTTAGATACTTTTTTTCCAGCAGCGACGGGATAATATCGAAGTAATTCTCATTCTCTTTCGATATCCTCTTATAATATTTATAAAGCCCTGTCTTCCCCTTGGCCGAATTGCAGCTCCTGCATGCCCAGACAAGGTTGTGAATCTCTATTATTTTCGGGCATGTTGGGCAGCGGTCGTTGATGTGCAGGCTTTTCGGGACTATGTGTTCCCAGGAGAGGTCCTCGCTTTTACCGCAATAAATGCACTCTTTTTCCGACTGGGTAAACTGTTTGTCTTCCCTTGTTATATCCGACCAGTGGATTGTGCCGTTTTCCAGTTCCTTGAATTTAGACATTATAAGGCCGAAATGTTTTTCAGCCTCCCGGGTATCATGTACGTGGAGAATGCCGCGGGCAATATGCTTGGCATACTGGTAATATATAAGTTTCCTTACAGTATCCGCTCCCTTTATAGGCATTGTTATCCTTTCATCTTTTCAATAGTGTTGCGAGTAATATTAAAACTCCGGATCCTGAGGCGATCAAAAGTCCAATAATTGCAACGATACATCCAAATGGTGTCCATGCCGACAGGCTTTGCTTATCCGAATCAGTAAAAAATCCAAGGCCGATTCTTATTAAGTCTATAATTGCGCCTATTGCAAATAACCCTCCTGTCAGGAGGTATAAAACTCCGGTCCATACTTTACCCACATAAAATCTGTGTACACCAAGCGCTCCAAAGAAAAGGCAAAGCAGAAAAGTAACAGTTCTTGACTTGCGAGGCGGCATAATATCCTCCATCTTATTACTTTATGGACCAGCATAATTAACACCTCAAAATCCAATCCAATACAACTATTTCGGCAGCTTTACCGGGCTGTTCTGTCTCATCTGTGCCAGCTTATCCATTAACCCCTCTGTCGGCATCACAAATATCAATAAAATTAATGCCACTATAATAAATGGATAGGCATCCTCTTTAATTCCGTTCAACAAAAATATTACCAGTCCGTTTGTTGCAATTGAATTATAAATAACAGCCATAAACTTCAGCAGTTTATATGACTCTGCTTCCAGGTCTTTATTCATGTCCATAATCGGGTTCAGCATCTTAGCAAGAAATCCTGATGAAATTCCATTAGATATAGAGATCCTAAGGTTTAATATAATTCCCGCATTGATCAGGCCAAAGAATATTGCAGCATATTTTATAATATTATAAATATTTTGCTTTTGCGGTGCGTAACCGTGATATATCATAGACCCATGACTACGCACAATGTTCAAAGTCAGCGAAGGATAGAGTTTAGTCAGGTTTTATGACATGATGGTTT
>CAZMGF010000108.1:0-3253 GCA_964565765.1 uncultured Spirochaetia bacterium | reverse complement strand
AGCTCCGGAGGATTTTAAGTCCTCTGCGTCTACCAATTTCGCCATCCCGGCCAAGTTAAAATTTAAAGAGCTTTTAAAAACGAAGCTTATTATATAGAAAAGAAAGTGAGGTGTCAAGCCTTTTAAAAAACCCTTTATTTACGCTATTTTTCCCTGTCGTTGCCGTGTTTTCTCAGCATTATAAGAAGCACGTTTATATCCGCGGGAGTAATACCCAGTATTCTTGAGGCCTGGCCCACTGTGGCCGGGCGTATCAGCGAAAGCTTCTGTACCGCTTCATTTGACAGGCCGTGGTATTTTTTGTAATCAAAATCAGCCGGGATTTCCTTTCCGGCGAGTTTTACAAGCGATTCAATCTCGTACCGTGACCTTTTTATATAACCCTCATACATCACTTCAGCGTCAAGGTATTCGGTAAAATGGCCGGGAACTGAAGTGTTTATTTCCGTAAAACATTTAAGGTTTTCGTAGGAAACTTCCGGCCTTTTTAATATTGAAAGCAGGGAATGCTCCGATGTAACCGGCGTCGTGCCAATGGATGACAATTTTTCATTTACTTCGGCAACCGGTTGGATGTGTATTTTACCCAGCCTTTCATACTCCGCGGCGGCGAATTCTTTTTTCCTTTCTATTTCCGCAATTTTTTCGGCTGACACAAGCCCGGCTTTATGGCCGTATTGCGCCAGCCGGATATCCGCGTTGTCGTTTCTCAGCAGCAGCCTGTGCTCCGCACGCGATGAAAAGAGCCTGTATGGCTCTTTCAGTTCGTTTGTAATCAGGTCGTCTATCATGACACCTATATAAGATTCATCCCTTGAGAGAACAAGCGGGGGTTCGCCCGTTATCTTCAGCGCCGCGTTAATACCGGCAAGGAGCCCCTGCGCCGCGGCTTCTTCGTAACCCGAAGTGCCGTTAATCTGGCCGGCAAGGTAAAGCCCGGGCACAAGTTTTGATTCAAGCGCCGAGTTTAACTGGACCGGCGGGGAATAGTCATATTCAATGCCGTAGCCGGGTTTTAATATTTTTACATTTTCAAACCCCGGTATCGTCCTTAAATATGAGTACTGGACATCCAGGGGCAGCGATGTTGAGAGGCCGTTAAGGTAAAGCTCCGGTGAGTCCCTATCTTCAGGCTCAATAAACACCTGATGAGATTTTTTATCCGGAAATTTTATTACCTTATCTTCTATTGAAGGGCAGTACCTGGGGCCAAGTCCGAAAATCATCCTGTGCTCTTTGCTGTATAAAGGGGAGCGGTCAAGGTTTTCCCGTATCACACGATGGGTTTCTTCGTTGGTGTTTGCCAGCCAGCACATTGCCTGCTCAATGGATATTTTTGAAGTGGAAAATGAAAAGGGGGTTGGTGTAACATCACCGGGCTGTTCTATGAATTTTTTAAAATCAAGTGATGACTTGTCCACCCTGGGATTTGTACCGGTCTTTAAGCGGCCAAGTTTTAACCCGAGTCTTTCAAGGGAAAGGGATAATTTATCCGCGCTCGGGTCGCCCAGCCTTCCGCCGTCCTGAGACGAGAGGCCGATGAATATTTTTGCGCGCAGGAATGTTCCTGTTGTTATGATAACGGCTTTTGCGGCGTGGCTTTCGCCTGTTGAAGTTTTTACCCCTGACACGGCGCCGTTATCCGTGGTAATTTCATCCACCGTGGCTTCTATAATAGTAATGTCCGGGTGTGATGAGATAACCCCGAGCATATAAGCTCTGTATTCTTTTTTATCGGCCTGGGCGCGCAACCCGCGCACAGCCGGCCCTTTTTTGGAATTTAACACCTTGAACTGGATGCATGTTTTGTCCGCGGCTTTTGCCATTTCGCCGCCAAGGGCGTCAATTTCGCGCACAAGCTGCCCCTTTGCAAGGCCGCCAATGGCGGGGTTGCAGGACATCTCGCCTATTTTTGCGGCGCTCATTGTAAAAAGGGATGTTTTGAGCCCCATTCTTGCGCACGCCAGGCAGGCTTCAATGCCGGCATGGCCGCCGCCTATAACAACACAGTCAAAATTTGACAAAAACAACCTCCGCCCTGCGCGTGAATTAAAAACATATCGTTTGACGGATGGTATTATAACCGTTTATAATCTTATCATCAACAATTAACTCAAAGCGCTTTGAATGGAGAAATAAATGCTCGATCTGAAAAGTTTTATGCGCCAGGAAATAAAGGACATTACCGCCTCGCTGGGTTTTGAAAAATACCGCGGGGACCAGATATTTGAGGGAATATACAAGGGGGCCCATTCCATTGATTCGATCAAGGGGCTGCCGGAGAAGCATAAAGAAATATTAAAAAAGGATTATTTTATTTCGAAATTAAAAGTCGCGGCAAGGGCCGTTTCAAAGGCGGACTCGACCGTGAAATTCCTTTTTGAACTCGGCGACGGCGAAAAAATTGAGAGCGTCCTCATACCGGACAAGGAACGCAACACCCTGTGCATCTCGTCCCAGGTCGGCTGCGCCTGTAACTGCGGGTTTTGCGCCACGGCCACTCTCGGTTTTAAAAGGGATCTGACATGCGGGGAAATATTAAACCAGTTTATTTACGCCTCCGGTGAAACCGGATTAAATATAACAAACCTTGTCTTTATGGGAATGGGCGAGCCGCTTTTAAACTGGGAGAATGTAAAAAAAGCCATAGCCATACTTAACGATGAAAAAGGGTATCACTTTTCGCGCGCCAGGATAACTGTTTCAACGATAGGAATACTTCCGGTCATGAAGGAAATCGCGGACAACGATTATAAATTCAAGCTGGCTGTATCCATAATTTCCGCGGATGACGCGGTAAGGGGAAGGCTGGTGCCTATGAACAAAAAGTACCCGCTCGTGGAAATAGCCAAAATGTGCCGTTATTTTTCAAAGCAGCACGAGGAACCCTTGATGTTTGAATATCCCCTTTTTTCCGGGGTTAATGATTCTTTAAAGGACGCCGAGGCACTTTACCAGGTCATGAAAGGTGTCAAATATAAGCTCAATATAATACCCTATAACAGCGTTAAGGATAAAGAGTTTTACAAGCCTGAACGCGAAACAGCGCTGGTTTTTCAGGAATTTTTTACCACACGTAATATAATGGCATTTATAAGGAAAGAAAAAGGGGCCGATATCGCCGCCGCTTGCGGGCAGCTCGCGGCCGTATACGCCGCAAAAGGGTGAAAACCATAAAACACCTTGACTTTTTAAGGTAAAATAGTAAAATAGTAAAATAAGTTTTGAAAATATTTATTTTTCCAAGGAGGAG
>CAZMGF010000107.1:0-3358 GCA_964565765.1 uncultured Spirochaetia bacterium | reverse complement strand
GGCCCGGGAACAAAGCGATTAAATCGCTTATTTTGACGGCAATGAAAGACATGGACTCCGTCCCCAAAAGGCCGCAAGTGTCCAGGGAGCAGAAGGAAATGGCTGACAGGATGTATTATATAGCGGTTAACAGTTACACTTCAGGCGACTTAAAAGGCGCGATAGAGATCTGGAAAAAGGTCCTGGCAATAGACCCGGAAGACGTAAAAACGCTCAGGGACTTAAAGAAGGCCCAGGCCGAAATTGAAGAACTTTCCAGGCGGGGAATAGAATGAAAAAACACACGGGCATAAAATTTGAAATAATGGCGGTTATTTTGTCCCTTACCCTGGCTGTTACCGCCGTCATGAGTTTTATGGTGCTCAATATACAGAAAAAAAGCCTCACAAATGAGATGGAACTGCGGGGCTTAAGCATGACGAGGAACATAGCGAACAATATAGCGGATTTCATACTTATGAAATACGAGCTCGAGTCCGCGAAAATATTGAAAGAAGCAATGCAGAACAACGGCGTCAGGTACGCGATGGTCGCCGCCTCAAACGGCAAAATACTCGCGCATAACGACATGACGAGGGTAAAGACTGCCTACACGCCGCCCGGCAGGCTGCTTTATACCACCGCGGGGAAAAATACCGTATATGAAACGGCGTCCGGCGAAAAAATCATAGAGTTTACCGCGGCTGTGGTCGCCAAGCATAAAGCAAAAATAGCCACCGTATATGTGGGCCTTTCATATGATCTTATAACAAACGCCCTGAAGAGGACTTACTTTGATATAATCCTTGTGGCTGTTATAGCCGTGGTTTTAAGCGTGCTAGGCGCTTTTTTACTGAGCGCGGCGTTCACAAAACCGATCCACGCGCTTGCGGAAGGCGCAAGGATAGCGGGCATGGGGGATTTGAACCATAAGATCAGCATAAAGAACACGAATGAACTCGGGTTGCTGGCTGAAGCCTTCAATAGCATGACCGGGGATTTGCAAAAAGCGCAGAAAGCCGAGATCGAAAGGCTGGCCCTGGAAAAAGAGCTTGAAATAGCGTGGAAGATACAGGACTCCCTGCTTCCAAAGTCGTTTCCTGACATGAAAAAATACGAAGTTGCCGCTTTTTACAAACCGGCAAAGGAAATCGGCGGTGATTACTACGACGTGATACCGCTTTCAGGCGGCAGGTTCGGGATCGTTATGGCTGATGTCTCGGGCAAAGGCATACCGGCTGCGCTGATAATGACCATGCTCAGCGGCATTTTAAACATGGAAGCCGTTGCAAATCCGGACCCTGTAACAGTGCTGACAAAACTCAACGAAGGCCTTCTTGCGAAAGTAGGGGGCGGGATGTTCGCAACGGTTTTTTACGCGGTGCTTGACACCAGCAGCGGTTCCGTCGAGATGGCTTCCGCCGGGCACCATGAAATACTGGTTTACAGGAAATCTACAGCCGCAGTCGAATCATACTGCCCCAAAGGCGCTGCCATAGGAATTTTAAGCGGAAAAGAGTTCGGGTCAAGGCTGGAAAAGATTACGCTGAAGGCGGAACAGGGCGATAAGTTTTTGCTTTTTACAGACGGCATAAGCGAGGCAAGGGCCGTGGCCGGCGGCAGGTTTGGCATGGAAAGAGCAGTGCGGTCTTTGCAAAAAAACGGTGGCAAAACATGCCGTTCAATAGTGGACGGGCTGCTTGGTGATGTTGAAATATTTACCGGCGGCCAGGAACAAAGCGACGATATCGCGGTCCTGTCGATAGGAAGGAACGCTCAGGTGGAGGTTAAAAATGGCATTTGAGATCAGGGAGAATGAAGACGGTGAAATAATCATAGTGGAACTATCCGGCGAGCTGGATTCCTCGTCGGTCGCGGCTTTCAGCCTGGGGTTCAAAGAGATAACCGGCAAGTACGGCCCGAAGAAATATGTGCTGGACTTAAAAGATCTTGAATTCATAAGTTCCGCGGGCTGGACCGCATTTTTAAACGAATTCAGGCAGTTACGCGCGTCAGGCGGCGACTTAAAGCTTGCCGCCATGCGGGCCGACGCTAAAAGAGTCTACTCGCTTGTGGGCGTGGACGGGGTGATAGAAAGCCATGAAACAGTGAAAGAGGCCGTGAAGAGCTATGCCAAAAATAGCTGAAATGAAAAGCGCCGAGATTAAAGTGGACGCGGCAGAGGACAATCTCGGGCTGATAAGAAGATTCATAGGCGGCAATATGAAAAACACGGGTTTCCCGCGAAAAAAAATATCAGCGCTTACAGTATCGGTAACCGAGCACTGCGAAAACCTGATAAGGCACGCATACGCCAAAAAGGCCGGGAAGGTTGCGCTGAAGCTGGAACTTAAATATCCGGAGGCTAAAATAACGGCCCTGGATAAAGGGCCGCACTTTAATATGAAGGAACAAAAAATACCGGACACTTCCCGCAGGCTTAAAAAAGGGCTCGGCGGGAAAATGGGGATAAAGACGATACTGGCGTTATGCGACGGGGTGGAATACAAAAGAATCAACGGCCGCAACAGGAATACTTTTATAGTACGTGTAAAAAATACTGGAAAAAGGGAAAAATAAATGGCAACGATAAAGGACGTGGCAAAAATAGCGGGAGTCTCCTATAATACAGTTTCCTTTGTGGTAAACGGCGTGGATAAAGTGGCGCCCGCGACCAAAGAAAAGGTATTAAAGGCCATCGTCAAACTCAATTACAAGCCAAACAAGGCTGCAAGGGCCCTGGTGGGCGGAAAAGCAGACTCAATAGCATTTATAAGCACGAGGTTCACCTCTGTATTCGGCATGAACATCCTGAGGGAAATCGAGGACGGCGTGCACCTGGCCGGACTTTCATCGAACTACGACCTCATACCGTACTCCACAAGGGGAGAAGAGGAATTTAAAAAGCAGATAATAGACTCAATAATACACAACAGAAAAGCGGACGCCATAATAATGCTGGGAATTAAACCCGGTGCGGAAAACATGCTGGAGTTGAAAAAGAACGGCATACCGGTGGTTCTCATAGACGCAACTATGAAGGGATGTTACAGCGTAAAATGCGACAACGAAAAAGGAGCATACCTTGCGGCTGAGTACCTGATAAATAAGGGCAGGAAAAAAATTGCTTATATGGGTATGTCCAAAACTCCCGGAGAAACATGGCCCTCTATAATAGAAAGAGAGCAGGGGTTTAAAAAGGCGTTTACGGCAAAAAATCTAGCGTTAGATGACCGTCTTATGGTTACGGTGGACAATAATTATATAAATGAAGGCCGCGCAGTCATGCAGACTTTGCTTAAGTCAAATAAGGACATTGACGCTGTTTTCTGCGGCGCGGGAGACAATACGGCCATAGGAGCCATGAACGCGATAAAGC
>CAZMGF010000106.1:0-3437 GCA_964565765.1 uncultured Spirochaetia bacterium | reverse complement strand
AATCCTCAAAAAACACCCTGTTCCATATGGTATCATCCGCGGAAGCTATGACGGGAAAAATTAAAATCAAAAGAAGAAAAATTGCCGTTTTGCCCCGAAAATTATTCATTGCTCCACCTTCTTATTGATAAATGCCCTAACCCGCGCTGCATCCCTGATATATATGATAGAATATAATTAATGCCGGGTCAAGTCAAACCAATATTATGGTGTGTTCCCGGATTTTTGCCGCCCCGGCGGAAATACCGTGGCGGAAATTCAAAAGTTCTATGCTGATATTTAAAATTTTGAAGTAAACAGCGTTGTGGAGAAAACTATATCTTTTCTGTTTTTAATATCAGGAAAAGGCGGCGCCTGTGCGTAAAATGCTGTCTTATCCAGCGCATCCTCCATCATTTGATTCGTGATGGCATGTGTTATTAGCATACCGGACACCATTCCTATCGGATATACAACAAAAAGCGCAAAAAAACCAGTTGAAAGATCGTCGCTGCCATATGAAACTGCATATCCGGCAATTAATCCGCATGCAATCCCCACAAGCTCGTCTAGCATGCTAAACCCCGTGGTAATGTTATTTACCTCTTTCATGGAATATACCTTATAAACTGGATAGGTGATAACATCAGCAGGAAGTTCTGCTGAGTCAATGTTTTTACCTGAAAGAATATCCGCTGAATTGGCAACCATATTGTCCAGTTCTGATTTCATAACCCAGTCCATAAACATAAGAATCTGCGGGCTTAATTTGTCAAAATCATCGTAAGAATAGGAAAACATTCCTGAATTTGCAAATGAATATGTCTGGGTTTTGGAAAAATCATGATAATAGGCCGTTATTCCGGGTTTTAGCATCATTTTAATATTGCCTGTTATCGTCAGGATGAGATTAAATTTTCCGAATTCGTTTGAAGGTTCCATTTTAAAATCCATAGTGTCTATAACTCCCCAAATAACTCCCTTTGTTCCGCATGTTTTGGTAATGGCCCCGAAAGTATCCGCGTCAATGGTCAAGGATTTGCCGTCGTAAAAAGAGGCCGGCGGCATCACTGTTTTTTTGAATATGCCATATTTTTCCGCGTCCACGGAAAGTGTCTTGGCGGCCAAAATAGCGAGCGGAATGGAGGTGGCGTGGGTCATTGTGTTTATATCCCTGTTGTCCACAAATGGCAGAACAGCCACGGAAATGTCCATTACGTTAATCTTGTTTTCCGCTCCCGTGGACTTGCCAGGGTCCTGGATGTTGAACTTGAAAACTTTTCGTGAATTGTCCCTGAACTTGTAAATGTCCATCGACGCGCAGCCTGTAAATAACAAGGGGAATACGAGAAGCAACAGGGAAATTTTTTTCATTTGTTCGCCCCTTTTTGATTATTTTTTAATCCGTCCATTGCTTCTTTATTGCCAGGTGAAATTTCAAGGGCTTTTTTATAATACTGCGCGGCCATTATCATGTCGCCGGAATCCGAAAATGTCCCGGCGGCCAGCAGTGTAAGCTCAAGGTCCCCTGGATATGCGCGAAGACCTTCAATAAGAGACTGCAATGCCCTGCCGAAATTGCCTGCCTTTGATTCCTTTTTGGCCATGTCCATGTATTGAAATTTACCGGCAGCATCGCCCTCTTTTATTTGCGTTTGCGCGGGTGTTTTATCGGGTGTAAAATGCAACAGGCCGTAATCCGACGAGACAATTAAAGCGTAATGTATTTCGGTTGTATTGGCGCGCGGAATGGCGGCTGCCGCTATGCCTATGTGAATTATTGCCGGCCTGTCTGAAGAAGTGGCTGCTTCCGCACCCGCATAAAAATAACCTGACAATCCCTGGTTTAAATAATATGTATTTTCGCCGCTGACTCCCGTAAAATCTACAGTGGAATATCTTAAAGAGGACGAAATGGTAAAATTGGAATTTTTGAAAAAGAAAGGAAGATTTAAGGATATACCGGGGCAATAAGCCCAGCCTGGCTGCGACAGATATTTTGTGACACGTATATTAAAAGCTGAGGGCAGGCCGGAATCCTGTAAAAATCCGAATTTAAGGGATGAAGAGGCTGAATATAAATCATAAAATACGCTCAAATCAGCAAGGCCCGTGCCAAAATCTGTGTGCATGCCGAGCAGCACACTGCCTATATTTGATGAAGAATAGGCTCCGAGATCCGTATAAAACTGCCCTTTTTCTCCAAGTCCTCCTGAAGGAGCTTCGTCAAAAAAACCGGCAAAAACACCCCCCGAAAACAGTGTCATTATAAGAACACAGCGCCATAATCTATTTGCCATTCAACAGCTCCTGTTCCAGTTTTGCGGTCTGCGATAAAAGCTGCGCGTCGTCCGGCCTGGCCGCCAGGGCTTTTTTCAGATAAAAATATGAAAGCTTTTTATCGTTCAGTTTTAAACTGCAGTTGCCCATAATAAGGTTAAGTTCGTAGTCGTCAGGATACCTGTCAAGGCCGTTTAAAAGAGTTTGTGAGGCGTCCTTATATGACCCGTCCTGCATTAATTTTGATGCTGTTGACGCGTAAAAATCCGCCTTAACGTCAGTTGTGACCGCATTGGAAGGCGTTTTTTTGTCGGGCAGGCTGAGCAGGCCGCACTTTATCGACGCCATTAAAAATACGGGATTATAATTAAAATCAAGGGTCGCGTTTTCTGGTTTTCCAAGGTAAAGCATATAACCGGCGCCAACTGATACCGGGCAGGATTTTATGGCGCCCAGTTCAAATCCGGCGTAAAAAAACAGGGCCTGGGGATACGGGCGCGCATTGGTTGGAAAATAAGAGCTGTCATCCGGCCCCTGCAGGGAATCCATATTAAAATACTGGTAGTAGGCCGCGGTTACAAAATCAAAAGGAAGGTCCTTGTTTAACACCCAATTAAAATCCATGCCTGCGGAGCCTCCTGCGCGGAGATTTTCCTGGGTGCTGATATCAAGGGTCACATTTAAAGCGCTTAAAAGCCAATCGCGTGCCGGATCCGAAAATGCGTATTTATAATCCAGTGCATACGTTCCATAACCAACGCTATAAAAACCAATTTCGGATGGTGTGTTGTAAAGGCGCGTGCAAAGCCCAAAATCCAGGTTATAATCCTGCATGGAAATTACGGTGTTTGGGGTTGTAAATGATGTTGAATACTCCGAAGTAAACTGGCTGATTTCGTATGAAAACGAATAATACAGATTGCCCGGCTGTACAAGGCGGGCTGACGGAATTAAGGGGCGTATAAAAAGGCATCCTGAGGACATAAATGATAAAATGATTGCGCATAATATTATTGCCTGAATTCTGAATTTGCCCATAACGACAAATTTAATTTGTACGCCCTTTGAGAGCACCCTTTTTATCATAAAAATATTATACCATAAAGGCGAATGGCAGGTAATAAAATAAAAAACCCCGGGGATGTCCCGGGGTTTTTTATTTTAACCGCTTATTATTT
>CAZMGF010000105.1:0-3524 GCA_964565765.1 uncultured Spirochaetia bacterium | reverse complement strand
ACAAGATTAATCATGTCAAAAAGACGGGCGTATCTTGGATTTTTTATAAGATTTGTTCCCTGTATCAATGATTCACTATAACCGTCAACCTTCAATCGGCTGACATGGCCCGGCCTCCAGCGTGTGCCGTCAAAAGGGATCCTTGCCAGGAAAGCGTCGGCAAGCGCGGCGTCATCTATTACATAAGAACTCGGGCCGGCGAAGAAGCTTCTCATTCCGGCGGCTACGGCGTTTGAAACCGTCCTTTTGCCTCCGGCATATTCTTTAAGGCGCAGGCCGTCAAGGGCAAATCCGGCAAAATCCAGCGTTGTGTTGCCACGCCTGATTACTTCCGAAAGCACGCTTTTGATCCCATAGTCATCCAGAAAATAGAACTGCCTTTCATCCGTCACATTTGAAAATTTGCCGTAAAAATATTTTTCCGGGGTAAAGGCCCTGGAAGCCGAGTAATAGGGCGATATAAAACCCAGAAAAAAGATGGCGGCAAAGGCGGCGGCCCATGAATTTTTCACCCTGTCAAAACCAGCGCCGGCCAGAAGCAGGGCGCCGCAGAATTCAGCCGGAGTGAAGAACCTGCCGCTCATAAAATCACCGCCGGCTTTTATTACATATAATATGTAGGCTATGATACCTAGTGAAAAGAGCCTTTTTTTTGCGGCCTCACTGCCTTTGCAAAAACCCGCTGCCGCTCCCGACAGTGCCAGGCAAAGCGTCAGAGGATCCATAGCAAGGGAATTTCCCGCATATTTAAGCCCCTGTATTAATACAGATATTGAAGGCACTCCGGCGAACAGTTTGGCGTAAAAGGTGTTCGGAAGCGGGAACCCGTAATAAATAATGGAAAAGATTTCCCAAGCCGCAACCGGGATAAAACCCAGAAAAGCCGGAATGACGGCTTTTCGTTTTTTTGATACAAGTTCATATGCAAGCGGGAAAGCCACAAGAAGAATAGTATCGGGTTTGTTAAGGAATATTAATGATGTTGTAAGCGACAGCATGAAGATCCTGTTTTCTTGCCGGCCCGGTTTAAAATATAGCATGTAGAAGAATCCAAGCAAACAGAAAGTAAGCGGGTTTTCGAGCCCTGATGTGGAGTAATCGATAAATGCTTTTGACATTATCAGCGCGAAAAAAACGACTATGAAACCGGCTTTTCCGGCAGAAGATTTTTTAAGGCAGTAAAGGGCCAGCCACATGAAGACAGTGCTCAGCGCCATTGAACTGATAAAAATAGAGCCTGTGACAAAATAAATGGCTGAAACAGCGAACATCCACAGGGTGTTAGTGTACGCCTGAATCCTCTCTTCAACGTTCCATGTCAGGCCGTAACCGTGAATAAAATTGTCAACTGTTCTGAATGTTATAAATGAATCATCCCCGAGCCACGCTGTTTTTAGAACCAGCGCGGCATAAAGGACGGCAAGCAGCGCCGCCAGTTTTCCAAAATCAGCGTTTTCTTTCCCGCCGATAAATAAATTATCCCTTTTATGCAAGACGTAAAAGGCCAGCCCGGCGCCCGAGGCTGTGTAAAGCGCCAGTAAAGCGGGGTTTACCCCGGGGAAGATATCTATTGCAAGCCAGAATATAACTGCGCCGAGCGATATTACGGAAAAAAAACATGCGGCCCGGTTTTTTAAATTGTTTTTATAAAATATGAGGGTGAAATATACGGCTGTTGCGGCAAAGAGGCAGACAAGTGTAATGTCATTTGTAAGCAGCAGGTATATTAAATTAATCGCAGAATGCATGGTTTCTCCGGAATTTTATTCAGGAAGATTTATATAAACCTTTCGAACCGTTCCCTGTTTGCCTTGCACACAGGGCAGGTATCCGGCGGGTTTTCCCTTGCGCACAGGTATCCGCAGACCTTACAGCGCCATACAGGCAGTGACAGGCTGGAAAAAGCTTCTACAGCTTTTTTCTGCTCTTTTTCCCTCAGTTGCACAGGCGGCCTGCGCTCGGGTATCGAATGCGCCTTTAGAGTTCCTGTCATGACATCCTTTGAAACATACAGGGCGCAGTAACAGGCGCCGAATTCAGCGACATCGGCGTCCCGGTAATCGCAAGGGCAGATTATATCAAGATCTTTTTGCTTGTCGTTTGATGAGAGCCGGCACGGGCAGTTCCAGTAGCCGTAGCGTTTTTCATTTATTAAAAGCGACTCAACGAGCCCTTTTGTGAATTCAACATCAGGGTTTAAATTATATCCGCCGGACGAGGCTTCGGTTTTCAGCTTCGCGTATAATTTATCCGTATCTTCCGCAGGAATGACAATTCGGTCCTTCATTTTCCAAACCTTTTTCTCATGATGGCCTCATCGAAACCGCTGTGAAAAAACTTTCCGTTTATTATTATAAGCGGGAACGAGGGGTTATCCGTGTATTTTTCCATTTCATTTTCGGTTTTTTCTGACTCTTCGCCTTCAAGAAGGTCCACGTCCTCGTATGTGAAATCCACGCCGAGTTCCTTTAAAAGGGCCTTTGTTTTTTTGCACCATATGCATGTGCTTAAAGTATAGAGGAAGACCTCCCCCATTTTTTTACCTTTAATATGTTCCATAAGAGCCTCCTTAAATTGGTTGTTTGGATATTATAATCTGAAATATGACATAATGAAAGTTAAATTTATCTTGATTTTAGGGGGGTTATTATGTAAAATCTAGTTCCATTAAAAACCCGGCAAATATGGGGCAGTAGCTCAGTTGGGAGAGCGCGGCGTTCGCAACGCCGAGGCCGTCGGTTCGATCCCGATCTGCTCCACCATTCAAATAAAAACGCGGCAGGAAACTGCCGCTTTTTTATTTGAATTAAAAAATCAAAACTCAAAACCAAAAAGTGGTTTTTCCATCCACGGCCACGTCAATTTTTTTGTCAAGTATTTGACTTTTTATGACTTATAGGGTATATTATACTTACAGGTTTACTTGACTAAAAACTATGGACTCGAAGGGGGGCTAAATGAGAGAAAAAGGACGCAACCGCAAGGAAAAGAAGATACTTATCCGCGTAAGCAAGGATGAAAAGAACATGGCCGAAGAATTATCAAAAAAAGAGGGTAAAAACACATCGGAATTTTTCAGGTATCTTATAAAGGAACATGCTGAAAAGAAAAGGATGGAGCAGCATCTTGATATTATAGAGAAATATGAGGACCTTCTTACAAAATACACAAAACTGCTGGCTGCCTCAAAAAAGGACGATTTGCCCCAGTAATATTATTATTTATATTGACTATTTTATAGTTCGCAATTATTATATTCCACGCGTCAAAAGCAAAGGCATTAAGGCAAAACCAGGCTTTAGCCTTCTTTGCAGCGTGGAGAGATGGCCGAGTGGTCGAAGGCGCACGCCTGGAAAGCGTGTGAACTGAAAGGTTCCGAGGGTTCGAACCCCTCTCTCTCCGCCACTTTTTAAAGTCAAAAGTTAAAATTCAAAACCAAGAAGTGAAACGAGAGAGAAATAAAATATTAATCAATTTATCAAATTATAACTTGAAATTTTTGGTTTTGAATTTTAACTTTTGCG
>CAZMGF010000104.1:0-3707 GCA_964565765.1 uncultured Spirochaetia bacterium | reverse complement strand
TACACCCTCCGCCCATCGGCGTGTTCGTCGCTACAACTACTGTTGTGTTTGTCGCTGTCGCTACAGGTGTGTTTGTGCTTGTCGGCCCGACAGGTGTATTTGTAAAAGTTGATGTCGGCCCGACCGGCGTGTTTGTGGCTGTTGCCGCTACCGGCGTATTAGTAAATGTCGCCGTTGCCGCAGCCGGTGTATTTGTTGCCGTCGGAACTGCTGTAGGCAGTGCAGGGCAGCTTGCGCAGCCGTATATGACCACTTCGTCTATCCAGAAGTCAACAGGCGCGCTTGTTGCCGGCGCCACAGCGTTGAAGTTGCTCTGCCACTGTATCTGCGTCGCGTTCTTTAATACTGTTGTCAGCACTGCCGATGTTCCCCATCCCGCAGCCTGTGACATCAGCGCGAACGGTATTGTCAACTGTGTCCATGTAGCCGGCGCTGTGAAGATATATTCATAATCATTGTAGCCTGTAAGTGACGCTCCTGTTGTATCCGTATATGGTATCTTTACAAGGTATGAGCTTCCGTTGCCTTTCGTGTAGAACCTCATTCCTGTGCAGCTTGATATGTCAAATGATGTATATGTAGGCGCTCCTGATGTGGCCGTGAACTGTGACCCCATTCCGACGCACGGATATGTCGTTCCAGCCACGCCTACTGTTCCCGTCACCCTCATCGCGTAATTGGTGCCGTTGGCCCCGCCAGCTGACGGTGTCAGAGAAGCTCCCACCGCCGGCCATACTGTCGCCGGCGTTCCGCCGAGGTACGAGTACCAGTAGCCGCCGTAGTAATTCTCATTTGTGTCATTTTCCATATCGTCGAAGTTACACCCTCCGCCCATCGGCGTGTTCGTCGCTACCGCGACAGGTGTATTTGTGGCTGTTGGTATTGGAGTATTTGTATTTGTAGGCCCGCCCGGCGTGTTTGTCGCTGTCGGCGGCAGCGGCGTATTTGTCGCTGTAGGTACGGGTGTGTTTGTATTTGTCGGCCCGCCCGGCGTGTTTGTCGCCGTCGGGAAAGGCGTCGGCTGAGCAGGGCAGCTCGGGCAGCCGTATATGGCCACTTCGTCTATCCAGAAATCAACTGGCGCGCTTGTTGCCGGCGCCACAGCGTTGAAGTTGCTCTGCCACTGTATCTGCGTAGCATTTGCAAGAACCGTCGCGAGCACTGCCGATGTTCCCCAGCCCGCAGCCTGTGACATAAGCGCGAACGGTATTGTAAGCTGCGTCCATGTTGTCGGCGCTGTGAAGACATATTCATAATCATTATATCCGGTCAGTGACGCTCCTGTTGTATCCGTATATGGTATCTTTACAAGGTATGAGCTTCCGTTGCCTTTCGTGTAGAACCTCATTCCTGTGCAGCTTGATATGTCAAATGATGTATATGTAGGCGCTCCTGATGTGGCCGTGAACTGTGACCCCATTCCGACGCACGGATATGTCGTTCCAGCCACGCCTACTGTTCCTGTCACCCTCATCGCGTAATTGGTGCCGTTGGCCCCGCCTGCTGACGGTGTCAGGTTTGCTCCGACCGCCGGCCATACTGTCGCCGGTGTTCCACCCAGGTACGAGTACCAGTAGCCGCCGTAGTAATTGGCGTTTGAATCATTTTCCATATCGTCAAAGTTGCATCCGCCGCCCGGAACCGTGTTGACAGGTGTCGGCCCGCCCGCGACTGTATTAGTCGGAGTGGCCGTCGGGCCGCTGGGTGTGTTTGTGGCCGTCGGTGCGCCCGAAAATGTCGGCGGGAAATATCCGTCCATAACGAGCAGTGACATGAGCCCGAGGGTTGTATCAAAGAATGAAGTGCCTGCATCCGCGTTAAAGCAGGAGCCTGCTTCATTTGTGTAGAAATCATTTATTTCAGCTGAGTTGGAAGTTCCCATTATGCCCACGCCCGCCGGCCCGACAAAAGCGCCGTTGTGGTTGGAGCTGGTTTTCGAGCCGTTGCTTACGCTGTATCCGTCGCCAACATTCACGGCTGTTATCCCGGCGAAGAAGGCTCCAATTTCTGATGTCTCTGTGGCTCCGGCGTTGTCGCCGTTCCATACTTCGTCAATGCCGTACCAGAGCGGCAGCCTGCATGAGTTGTATCCGTATGTGTTTGAGCCGTCGTTAGCGCCCGCGTGGCTGAGTGTTTCATCCACAAGGCCGTTTGCTGAGTTCCTGCCCGAGGCAAGGTGTCCGTTGCAGACCGTGTTTAAGGCAGTGAATTTTGTTCCGCTTACATAAGCGTCAAAGAGCGGGTACCATGCCGGCCTGTAATAGGAGGGATATTCGTCGGTGTCGTAGTTGTCGCCGTTCTTTAACTGGCCGCTTCCGTTAATATCATAATTGCCCACCCTGTTTATCTGGTCCTGTGCAAGTGTGTTATATGATAATGAAAGTGAGCCCGATCCGCCCCATCTTTTGTCAGCCTGCATAAGGGCGAATGCTATGTCTTCGTCGGCGTCTGTCGCTGAATTGTTGTCCGCTGTTCCGCCGCCTGTTAATTCATGCCATTTCATAAGCTGGTTGGCGTCGTTGTTTAAGGCCTTGTAATTATATAATTTATCAAAGTTTGCTTCGTCGTTAAAATATACGGCTAAAATCATGGCGTACCCGATGCCTTCCGACCTGGTATCGTCTCCGCTTTCCTTATACTGCACCCTGACCTGGGTCGTTCCGTCTGTAATATTACAGCCGGAATTGACGATAAAGTCGGAGACCCACGTATTATACTTGTTGAGCAGGTCGCTTCCGTAATCCGTGGTTTCCATAATCCCGTGGGGATAAGTCACCCTTGTGGGAAGCGCCAGCGCCGCGTAAAGGGCGCTTGAGGCGAAAAATGATAAAATGATTACCAGAAAAATTGAGAGCTTTTTGACTGAATTCATGTCGTATCCTCCTGAAAAAAGTTTTTTGTAAACTTCCTGTCATAAAGCGCCATATAAATTGCCTATAATAAGCGCTGCGTTAAATATGACAAAAATAGTGTAAAAAGGTTTCGCTAAAAATATTAAAATTTAGTATTGAAAGTATATTTTAAGTGTGGAAAAAAGTCAATCCTAATTTATGGCATATTTCCAAGGGTGATTTTAACGTAAAACCCCTGTTTTTCATCGGAAAACAGCATAATACCGGTTCATCGTACAAATAGACCGGTTAAGCATGCTTACCTCTCCTATCTGTACGTCTTTGCTTTACAAACAAAAAAGGGCCGCGTTTTCACGCGGCCCTTTTTTACAACTCTTTATTTTATTGCATCAGCATCTTTTCAATTGATGATTTTGCGGTTCCGCCGTTGGTGCCCGTCACGGTTATCACCAGGTAGTAAACCCCTCGCGCCAGCCCAGCAAGGCTTTCGCCTGTTACTTTTGTCGAAACATAATAACCTGACGCATTTTGCGCCGGGTTCGGATCCTCATAGTAGCGTATGAGCCTGCCCGCTTTTGAATAAATCTTTATCTCCATCTTGGTTATGGTCTGCGATACCTGCAGGAATATTGTCCTGTCCTGTCCCGGCGTCGCGTTCGGGTTCGGCCCGATTGCGCCCAGCGGCGTTCCGCCCGGCGTCGGCGTCATGATCTTGAAAACACTCATTGTGGCCGTTGGTATCGGCGTATTTGTCGCCGTGCTTGTGTAAGTGTTCGTCGGCACCTGTGTCGCGGTGTCTGTCGGCGTATTTGTCGCCGTGCTTGTGTAAGTGTTCGTCGGCACCTGTGTCGCGGT
>CAZMGF010000103.1:0-3734 GCA_964565765.1 uncultured Spirochaetia bacterium | reverse complement strand
GATGAAAAAGGATATTAAACAATTATTAGCAGAAAGCAATCTGAAAGAATTTTGATATAAAACATTTTTTTTGGCGTTGTCCATTTCACTTGGTTGTTTCATGGACGTCACGTTATTGATTATATTGTTCCAGCCCGTCCGTTCAACGTACGTGCCGTTCTGCGCTCCGCGGCCACTAACGCAAAGACATCAAGTCCCCCCTTTTCCCATTACAATTTGACATATGGCTCATAAGGTGTGTATAATGTACCTGCGAGGAAATCAGAAGGGGGAATTAAATGAATTATATGTATTAAATGATGTTTGGTATTCGTCAGATGGTATACAATGGATCCGGGCTACTGAAAACGCTGCTTTTTCTAAAAGAGCATATCATAAAAGTGTGGTTTATGATGATGAAATGTGGGTTATTGGTGGTTTGGATAAAGACGGTTGCAAAA
Source organism: uncultured Spirochaetia bacterium (assembly GCA_964565765.1). Lineage (GTDB taxonomy): Bacteria > Oederibacteriota > PGYV01 > PGYV01 > Palsa-1178 > Bog-1181. The sequence continues at coordinate 3,294 of CAZMGF010000103.1, read as the reverse complement.
ATGATGTGTGGTGTTCAAATGATGGAAAAAACTGGAAGTTAGTTACTTCAAGTGCTGCTTTTCAGCCAAGATATTCACAGGCAAGCTTTGTTCTTGATAATAAAATGTGGGTAATGGGAGGCATCGGTGGCGTTTCGATGCAGAATATTTGGTGGTCAAAATAATACAGGAGGCCCTATGCGGAATCTTTTAAACTTACTTTTTCTATGCACCTGCCATATATCCATCCGACGCGGATAAGTACTTAACAGACGGCAAAACCGCCTTTGATGCGAAGAAATGTGATGAGGCAATCAAGGACTTTGACAAGGCAATATCCCTTGACCCCAAAAACGCAGAAGCTTACGCTTATCGTGGCAGGGCAGAGGCTGCTGTAGATAATAATAGTGCACTTGCTGACTGCAATAAAGCAATAGAACTGAATCCAAAATTTTCAAAAGTTTGGATAAAACAAAAAGGTGTCAGGCCTTTGCCTGAAACTTGGTGATGGGTGGTAGAAGCCGGAGATTTATCAGGTATCAGGTCAAGGCCTGATACCTGATTTCCAAATTGTTCAATAATTTGTTTGAAAAATAATGCCTGGGCAGCAGAAAATCAGTTGATTATTGTGTCAAAATCGGGCGGCCATGATTTTTAGTAAAGCCGATAACCGAACAGCCGAACAAACAGAACTTAGACAAACCGCGCCTGCGTCGGCTACCAGTGCAGGTAATTTTCCATAAAATTATGAAGTTCGCCGGCAACTATGGTCTGCCCGGCTACAGTGGGATGCACACCGTCGCTTATGTAGTTGCCCGGAAGCGGAAGCAGCCACGGCGTGGATACTGCGTCAACAAAAATAATTTTTGTGTCCGCGGACCTCGCGCTTACAGCGTCGCTTATATATTGAGGGCAGTTGTTGTCCGGATAATAACTCAGGCAGAAAATATAGGCGTTTGGATACTTGGACCTTATAAAATCAAGGAGACTGCCGTATGCGGCCTCGAACTGCGCCTGGGTGGGGAAAGGGGCCCCGTCTATAAAATCATTGGCGCCTGCTTCAACAACCACCGCGTCGGGCACCCAGGATGAGAAATTCCAGGAAATTGTTTCGCTTGAAACAGTCCTTACATAAAGGTCCTGAATATGCAGCTCTGTGCCGATAACGGTTTCTCCGTCGTTCTTTACAACACCAATGCCGGACTCGGCGATTACATGCCAGTCGGCGCCGAATAATCTGGCCGTCTGCGGCCCGAATGCCATGTAGCCGTTTTCATCGGACCTTGTGTTGCCCGCTCCTGCAGTATCCTCGTCGCCGTATCCGCAGGAAATAGAATCACCTATGAATTCTATCCTGTGCGAAGGCGGCTGTGAAACCGGGAGAAGCTGCATGCCCTGGGCAAGGCCGACACCCTGAAAAATGGTGGTGCCGAAATCGCATTCCGAACGCCTTACGAATAAAAGCTGGTGGGTTGTATCGGCCAACCCTTCCGCAAGGTCATATTCCAGCGCCGCATTTCCGGCCACTGTTTTAAAATTACCATTGTCGATGCTGTATTGAAAATTATTATTTGGATCATTGAATTTTACCGATATTCCGGGCCCCTGAAAATTAACTTTTATATATACCGGCCCCCAGTCGGCGGCGGGATTTTTAGGGTCGGTAAAATCCCATCTGCCATAATACGCTATATTGCTGTTGTCCGCGTCAAAATATGTGTAGGTTATCGGGGTGGCCGCGGGCATGGGTGTGACCGGGGTGTGCCTGGAGCATGAAGAAGTAATAAGAGAAAATACAATTGCTGCAAGAAAAAGAGATAAAATTTTATTTTTCACGGCCCCGCCTTATATTTTATACGACATTAGTCTTAAAAGACCAACATAAAATCACATTACTAATTCTATCCTAAATTAGACTAAAATCAATGAAAATATTTTTTATGGAATATTACGAACAATCACGGGCTGGAAAACGTCTAATTTTTATGTGCTAATTGAATAAAATATCCGTACCTGGAAACTTAGCGGATAAAAAGTTAAAGGAGAAATATGACAGTTAAAACACACGCTGTTTTTGCGGTGATTTTATTTTTTACTTTATGTTCCGCTTTTGTTTTGATGGCAGACAGCCAGGCCGCTCCGGTAAATGTATCAGTTCAGGCGCAGGTTGACAATTTGAACAGCCGCATTAAGTCTGTAAATGACGAGCTTAACTCTCTTTATTCGCAGGAATATGTATTAAAGGACCAGATTTCAATTCTTAAAATCCAAAAACGCATGGGCTTACTGGACATGAAAAATAGGGAAATGGCCTTAAAACTGGCGGACGCGCAAAGAAGAAACGACCAGATAAAAATCAGCGATTTGAACCAGAAGATAAATCTTGCGGCGCAGGTAATACCCATTTATCAGGATATATTGCCTTTGTACGGCAGGCTTGAGGATGCGCATAAAAATGCGGAATTTGACCTGGCAAAAGTCATCGAAGAACAGATAAAGGCAAAAAAAGAGGAAATAAAGGCGCTTCAACCGGAAAAACCGTCTGAAATGCAGGCAAAGGCACCGGCAGATTCGTCCGGAGCGGACGCTAAACCGACGCCGAGGCCGGAAGCTTCTGATGTTCAGGCTCTGCTTGACCAGATTTCACCAATTGAGGACCAGATTGGAAGGGATAGATTCACGCTGGACGGCCTAAAAAAACAGATTGATGTTTTAATACCACAACCGGTAACAGCAACCGCGTCGCCGCGCTCCGTAACGCCCGCTGTTTCGCCGCAGCCGGTGACATCAGCAGCGTCAAAGTAATATATGGCCGCGCGGCCATTGAAATTTTAATTTTGCTTTAATAATAAATTAAAAATAATATAAGTGTTAAACCTCTTTATATATGTTATAAGATAAGTGCCCATATATAAGACATATGTAATCGTACGGGACACTTGTGAAGAAAAGGGGGTAAAGAATGAGTTATCTGACTCCGAAAAGAGTTTTAAGGGCGCAGGCAAAGGCGCGCCAGGCGGCAAAAAGAAAAGCAGGTTCCAAAAAAACTGTTGCCGCAGTAAAGGCAAAATAAAAAGTTAATCAGACACCGCGGGGAAAATTTCTGCGGTGTTTTTTTTATTTTTACCTTCCTGAAACCCGGTTTTACATGTAGAAGTGTGGATAATTTTATGATATATATAGTTATAGTAAAAAGTAAAGATGGTGCTGAAAAGCTAGGAAAAATCGGGGAAGTTTTAATACTTGGATAATAATATAAAGGGGTCAAAATGAGCGCGTTAAAGAGGTTTGTCCCGCTAATGGCGGCGTTGGGCG
>CAZMGF010000102.1:0-3764 GCA_964565765.1 uncultured Spirochaetia bacterium | reverse complement strand
GACATAAAGCTTACAAAGTTTTTGCTTGAAAAGGGCATGATTATAGATGAATACAACTCATTTTCCCACAGACTGACATTATTTTATGAAAAAAGTGAGCCTGAAATATTCAGCTGTTTGTGTGAAGAAGCATATAAAAGAATAATGAAAGGGACCACATCAGTATATCCGGAAATGATAGCGGGGCTGGTGGAATTCTTTAAAATCACAAAAAAAGGCTTTCTTTATAACAGCCTTACTGAGGCGGCAAATATTAACGATACCGCAGGTGTCAAAAAGATCCTGGTGGAGATTTTAAAAAACAAGGGCAAAATTTAAAGAACCTGCATATCAAATTTTTCTATACGTTTGTCAATTTTTGATAACCTGCTTTACCCATATTCTAATAAACCCCATAAATAACAACACCCAAAAATCGTGGCACGCTTCTCGCTTTAACATACTATGTACGGCGCGTTCTTTAAAAGGCGGCCGAAAGGGGCCGCGTCAGAGGTGGGAGCAGGACCCGGCACAAAGAAGCGCACCATAAAACAAAAAGCGTTGTAGTTGCCTAAAAGGCAGGCGGAGCGCCGGGTTACATTTTTTCCCCACCACCGCCGGAGGATGGGCCCGCAGGGACAGCCTGTGGGGCATCTTTCTTAACTAACGCTTTTTTAGAGAGAGTAAATAATTGAACTTTCAGAAAACCATTAAAAATAAGGAGGTATTGGACAAAAAAACAGATAATTTTTTCATTATATATATAGCAGGGCATAAACATGGCAATAAAAGGAGGGATTTTGTGAAAAACACAATCATAAACATCCTTTACAGGGCAGTGACAATGACAATTTTAACAATCGCGGCAGGCATCAATATTTGCCCGCTGCAAGCCATGGGTGATGCCCCTGAAGACGGAGGTTATATTGAGGCCGGGCCGGTAGAGGCTGACGGCGGTGACAGGGCTGACGAAAGCCTTAAGGCGGTAATCGCGAAAGACGCGCTGGCCATGATTGGCATCCCGTACGCAAGCGGCGGGGAATCGCCGGAAACGGGTTTTGACTGCTCCGGGCTGGCGTATTACATCTATTTAAAGCACGGCATAAAAATACCGCGCACCGCTTTTGATCAGTTCAGCTCGGGCGGTACGGTTGAATTTGAAGGGCTGCAAAAAGGCGACCTGGTATTCTTCCAGGTCTTTGAAAACGATATCTACGGGCTGGGGTACCTGGAGAACAGGATTTCAGAGTATGTAAAGGTAACGCCGACGCACACAGGGATATATGTGGGCAACGGAAAGTTTGTGCATTCGCCGAAGCCCGGGAGCGTGGTAAAACTGGCCACATTTGAAAACAGGTTCTGGAGGGCCCACTTCATTGGCGCGAAGAGGTACGCTGCCAACGAATACGCGGTAAAGGACGGTGAATAACATGAAAAAAGAAGCCACTTACTACAGGGGAATTTATGTGGATGAGGATATGAGGGTAAGTTTTACGGACCCGGCTTTTTATCCGGAAGCAGGTGTTTATGAAGTGGATAAAACGCCTGATGGCAGAAAGACAATAATAAAGCCCCAGGGGATAGTTTTTTGGAATTCAATAGCGGCGGTTAACCCGCTCTTTATCTCAAGAGAAACATCAGCATGGCCGGACGAGATAAAAATAATCAAAATCTCGGATAAAAAGACACGTTTTGTGTTTTACAGGTATCTGCCCCTTGTAGGAAAAACATGGCACAGGATAATGGAAGTATTCTATCTTAACGGCGGCATAAACAGGTTAAAAGAATATATCAACCGCTGCGTTGACATGCCTTTTACAGGATGCGATGAAAACACTTCAAACAGCTACTGCTTTATAAAAAACGGACGCAATATGGATATTTATTTTGAACTCAACGGCAATAAAAAAATAAAAGCTTTTGCAATAAGCCGCTCGGTTGATTTTGCGGGCAATATGATTATAAAAGAAAAGATGAATTACAAGGGGTGGGCATATTGCTATATGAATTATCACAGCGTGAAAAAGATCATCAGCAGCGGGCTCCGGCTGACCTCCATGGAAGCGTACGGGTTTGGGATTTATCAGGAAAAATCCGGCGTGACATTCCAGGCAAGAAATCTTTACAGGGTCAACTATGACATTTTTTGCGGTATTCTCGGAGGGGCCTCTATTGACTGCGAGCCTCGCTATCCGGACAACGCCGCCTGCGCTGACGATAGAACTCAAAACAGTGGGAAAAATGCAGCCGTTCAGATTCGAAAAACGAGATAATTACTTATGTAGGCGGCGGAAATAGAGAGGTATTGCATCCGTCTGTTCAGGTGGGGCAATACAATATGTATCTGGAGGATACGCATACTGCTTTTTATGAAGAACCAGGGCCGGTTAATCTTAGTTCATGCGCGTATCTGCATAATTACCCATATGATAAAAGTGATGTAATTTTTGATGATAAATTCAAAGATGCAATAGATAAATACCCTTTATTTACAATGGATGACGTCGATAAACTTTCTGATTACCTTAAAAGCAGGTTAAATAATGGCAGGGGTATGGAGATTTTGGAAAGGGTAGAAAAGAGCAAATTTAGGCCGAGTAAAAAGCTTATGGATCATGTGGCAGAAGTTATAAAAAGCAAAAGCGAATATGTTTTATTAGACGAACAGCTGGTGGTTTATGATAAGGTATTTTCCTGCGCCGAAAAAGGGTTAAAGCAGGGTAAAAAGAGCGTTCTCATAGTCAATGGCGGGCCGGGGACGGGAAAATCTGTCATAGCCATAAACCTCATGGCAGACCTGCTCAGGCAGGGTTATAATGCTCATTACGCTACAGGCTCCAGAGCCTTTACTTCTACAATGCATGAAGCCTTAGGTAAAAGGGCAGTACCGCAATTTAAGTACTTCAGCAGTTACATGCAGGCCCAGACAGATGAAATAGACGTCCTTATTTGCGATGAGGCCCATCGAATGTGGAAGACAAGCAATACCAGATTCACGCCGGCAAGCAAAAAATCCAATAAACTCCAGATAGAAGAACTCATGGGTTCGTCCAGGGTGTCAGTATTTTTTGTAGACGACAACCAGTCTGTGCGGCCAAATGAAATTGGCAAAAGCGCATATATCAAGGAACATGCCCCTAAATTCACCAAAGAAGTCAGCGAATTTAATCTGGGTATTCAGTTCAGGTGTGCCGGATCCGAGGCTTTTATAGGATGGATTACCAATACCCTTGAGATCGAAAAAAGCCCGAATATTCTCTGGGAAAAGAATCAGGATTTTGATTTTAGGGTTTGTGAAAGCCCTGAAGAAATTGAAAAACTTCTTATGGCCAGGGACAAGGAAGGCTATTCAGCCAGGATGACCGCGGGATATTGTTGGGAATGGTCCATGCCGGACGAAGATGGCAATCTGGTCAATGATGTCGTTATAGGCGGCTATAAAAGGCCATGGAACGCCAAAAACGACGCTAAAAAACTGGCTAAAGGCATTCCAAAGGCTCCGCTATGGGCATATGACAAAGGCGGCTTCGGCCAGGTCGGCTGCATCTACACTGCCCAGGGTTTTGAATTTGATTACGCAGGGGTTATATTTGGCAATGATTTGGTCTATAATTTTGATAAAGGTTCATGGGAAGGTCATTCTGAACGCTCCTTTGACAGCCCGTTGAAAAGGGCAAAAGATAGTTTTACATCGCTTGTAAAAAACACCTACCGCGTTCTACTGTCCAGAGGGAGTTTTTGTCAAATGTTGTTTATGGGCCAAAGCAACGCATCCTCCTGACATC
>CAZMGF010000101.1:0-4144 GCA_964565765.1 uncultured Spirochaetia bacterium | reverse complement strand
CCGGCTGTTTTACCGTGGCAAGGCCCGGCTTTACCAGCGCCGCCGCCGGTATGTCATCAAAGCCTATTATTGAAATATCCTGCGGTATTTTTATACCTATTTCATGCGCCCTCTGCATGATGCCAAGCGCGCACATATCGCCGGCAGCGCAGAAAATAGAATCCAATTTCTTATTTCTGCCCATTAAATTATCAAGCGCTGTTTTACCTTCATCAAATGTATAATCTATTACCTCTTCCAGCAGGCGCTTATCGGGTTCAAGCCCGGCTACGGACAAAGCCTTTTTGTAGCCTTTTTCCCTGTCATGGGGCACAGGCCCCACCTCTTCATTGCCGGTAACGCCCCGTATTATCGCTATATGTTTTCTTCCCGTGCCCGCCAGGTATGATACAGCGTCATAAGCCCCCGATACATTGTCAACAGTTATAAAAGAGGCGCCTTTCATTTTGCTTTCAAGCAGTATTACAGGGATCCCCGCCTTTTTGAATTCTTTCATTGCGTCTTCATTTGGCTTAAGCGCCAGGACTATAACGGCGTCGGCCAGTTTCCCGGCGGCTATTTTCATGAATGTTTCGTCTTTTATTTCGCTTGAACCGCGGGTTGAGTATGTTGAAAGCATTTTTTCATACTTGCCCGTTCCATAAGAGCTTTGTTCGACGCCGTCCAGTACCATGGAAATAAACGGCGAGGCGTATCTGGAACTGACAAAGGCAATCTCGCCGCCGCGGCCCAGAGAAGTGCGCCGCGCAGCCTCGCTGGGATAGAAATTGTTTTTTTTAATTATTGCAAGGACCTTCTTTTTGGTTTCCTCTGATATGCTTCCCTTGTTGTTTAATATTTTTGAAACAGTGGTATGCGTCACGCCCGCAAGCTTTGCTATATCCCGGATATTCATAAAGCCTCCTGATTTTGGGTTACCGATAAACTACTATATCACACGCGCGCGGCACGGACAAGTTTGATTTTGATATGTATCAGTATTTTACAAATTATTAAGGTCCGTTTTGCTCTTTTTTCTAATTACTGCAATCACATCCGTTATTTATCCCTTGCAAAACTCCGGTTATATAAGTAAACTTAATTAAGACTTCAATTAACCTCCGTGGGGGCGACCGGCTTCGACAGGTCTCGCGTAGGTTAAAGGAGCATGCCAGTGCCCATGCCACTGTAAAAACGTGGACAACGTAACAGCGAACAATTACGCTTTAGCAGCCTAAGCTGCACCTCTTCTACTTCTTTTGCCTGTGGGATATAGAAGGGGACCAACAACAGGCCGCTCGGCGCCGTGGACTCCTTACGACGCCGCTAAGACCAAGGGAGAGTAGTGCCGTGTGATTCTGTCCGGTGAAGCCCGCGGCGCGAAACCAAAAACCGGAATAAGCATGTAGCAGCCTTTATCGAAACAGGTCTGGACGCGGGTTCAACTCCCGCCGCCTCCACCAAAATTTTTTTTTACTATTTATGAATATGTTAAATGGATTTTTCAATTTGATTTCAAGGGTTTCTGCGTGTAAGAGAGAGTTCAATGATAAAAATCGCAGAAACCCGCCTTTTTTTTCTTCAGAGAGAGAAAGATAAATGGATACAATATCTTTCACGAGTTCAATGATAAACAGTCCTTCTGCGAGATGAAAGGGTTTAGAAGGCTGAAAACCCTCTATCTGCTTTTCAATGTCCCCTATAAGCAATTGATACTCTGCATTCTTTTGTCGCCAGAACCCTTCACTAATTGAGCCATCCAACTTGTCATCATATAGTTTACTCACTCTATCAGACAGCTTTTTCTTATCGGCTTCAAGACGCAAAAGCATTTCAGTCTTAGATTGAAGGCTGGTGTCTGTATCTTTCTCTAAGTGTTTCTTAATAACCGCAAATGCTTCATCAGGTAGATATAAATCCGAAAGATGCTTCTCAAATAAACCAGAGAGTGTTTCAGGTTTAAGATACTGGGCGTTTTCGTGCCGTCCCCTGCCGAAAGAACATCGGTAGTATTGATACCGTTTCTTCTTATAAGCCCCGCCAATAATTGCACAACCACAAATACCGCACCTTACCAATCCGTTATAAGGAAAGTTCGCAGTCTTTGGAGTTTGTGTTCTGTAATTAAAAGCGTCCTGTGCTTTCTGCCAGAGTTCTTTTGTGACCAGAGGTTTGTGAGCCCCTTTGTAGAAGCCACCGTTCCAGTGAAACTCGCCGTAGTAGAATGGGTCACGCAACAACTTGTGCATCCGTGAACTAACAACCTTCATATTGCCAGGGAACTTTGTACCTAACTTTCGAGACCTCAAACCTTTCTGGTAGAGTATCTCAACAATCTCATCCACGGTCTTGCTCTTAGCTTTCAATTCAAAAGCCAACATTACAAGAGGAGCTCGCACAGGGTCAACGTCAAGGATTTTAGTTATAGGATTGTTCAAGTAGCCGAGTGGTGCAATTGCCGGGAACATACCTTTCTCAACCGTGGCATCCATTCCTTTGCGTATGCGTTTGGAAAGGTCAGCTGAATATTTTTCTGCCATTAGAACCTCAATGCCGAACATAAAGAACTCATCGCTGTCAGAATGCTTGTGGAGTTTTTTGTTTGTGCGTGCGAAGTGGACAGTAATGCCGTCATGCTTAATAAGTTTTCTGATGCGTATCTTATCATCCTCGTTGCGTGTCATGCGGTCAGGGACGTCAAATATCAAGTGTTTGATTTTATTCTCTGCAACATAATCCAACATATCATTAAAGTTCTTACGGATACGGTCGCCGTCATCCTTAGTGTCATTTCGCCAGGCACTTTCAGGTCCACGCCACAACTTTACGACATCCAATCCGTTCATCTCTGCATATTGTCTGCCAGTTTTTTCCTGGCTGTCTAGAGATGTGTTTGTCTCTTGCTCTTCACTGCTGACCCTGACATACAGAACTGCCTTCTCGCTCATAGGCTTACCTACCTCGTTTTGGTTGCTGGTTGGAGAGAATAAGCGGCGACAAAAATAAAGTCAAGAAAGAAATCATAACCATACAGCGGCCACTCACTTGTTTCTTTTGTATCTATCTTACGACATTTACGCTGATGGGTCGGCGGCGTTGCCTTGGTCACACAATCGGGGATGAGGAAAAAAATGATGTTGTTTAAACAATCGTAGCAAGAAAACAATTTAAAATATGTTTTTTTAACGGTATACACGGGTCACACCTCACCTACGACATATCAATTGATAGAACCATTTATTTCACCAGTAAGCAAGCTATATAGAAAAAGTATAAGAATAAAAATAGCAAATCGAGGGTTCGGAATCCGAAGCACGTTACCTCGGAATCCGAAGCACCCACCCTCGGAAACCAAAGCACCATACCTCGGAAACCAAACGGTAATAAAGAAGTAATTAATCAAGAATTAAATGAATTAAGAACTGAGGAAGGGAAAAAGCCCTCCTCACCTACTTTGAAGCTTGTAGTTCCTCTTGTGGTAGAAGCACCTACTGATGTTAATGCAATTCGCTCTATTACTAAAGTTTGGGTTGTGGTGTTACTCTGCGACCCCTACTACGATGACGCAGACGGGGTTCGGTTGCATTATATTGCATTGGTTACACATCGGGTGAGGGGTGAGAAAAATGATGCTGTTTAAAACAATCGTAGCAAGAAAACAATTTAAAATATGTTTTTCTATGTGGGCGGTGCGGATAGGCTGGCGTAACAAGCCAGTTGCCTGCGAGGTTAAGCACTCTGCGGGCTGGATAGAACCAGTGTAGGAGATGTCTGCGAGCTTAGCGGGCGGGGTATCAGACTCCTATGTTACGGCTTTCTTGGGGCTTTACCGTCCTCGATAATGGGGTTAATGTGGGTCGTTGTTTGTATAAAAAGATTTTTTCATTTATTTTCTAATTTTTCATTCTCGTGTCGTCTAATATATATATAGTTAATAGTAATTGTTGATTCATTCTTCATATATATTAACTTTAATTTATTATTGTTATCAATAAGAACCAAGGCAATACGAAGAGCCACTTAGAATAGAACAGGACGTGTTTGGTTCAAAATAAAAACAGATAAAAATATATTACGATTGCAGGCATCCAGCACGTTTTTGTTTTAGGTGCTGGATGACTTCTCGTCATCCTGGAACGGTGTTCTTTCGTGGAAGGATGACGAG
>CAZMGF010000100.1:0-4160 GCA_964565765.1 uncultured Spirochaetia bacterium | reverse complement strand
CCGTGTATGTACAAGTTGATATACTATTGCTCTTGACAGCTATTATTTGTTTGCTATAATTATAAGAACTGAAACTTTAAGGAGAAGTATTAAATGGAGTGTGCGCTGTTGAATAGAAATGATTTTCTGGAAGTTATAAGCACATGGAATTCCATATATGTTTCAAATTATATGCATTATGAAATTCAGCGCAGGGATGATTCGCCAGCAAACTGGAAAAAAGGGCTTTTGAAGGTGGTTTCCGTGCTGGATGTTATTGATGATGTAAAAGGGACACCGGTAGAACTTATGCTGAACAAAGCCATCAAAAATGCGCGAAAAATGGACGACTCCGGCATACAGCTGGTACATGAAATTTTGCACACAGTGGAAAAATATATGAATGAAGAAGACAGCTTTTAAGCGTTTTTTTCAATAAAACGGCCTGTATTTGGAATACTCTTATATTAAATCCTTGATTTTAATGGTATAAATGTTAAAATTCTGTAACAAAAATAATTATAATATATCCGCAATAAAGCAATTTTGGAGGATTATATGCCTGTAGTCATAGTAGGCTCAATGGCTTTTGATACAATACATACGCCCACGGCCAGCCGTGAGCGGGTTCTGGGCGGTGCGTGCGTTTACGCCTCTATTGCGTCGTCATATTTCGACAGAACCCATATAGTGGGTGTTGTCGGGGATGATTTTACAGAAGAAAGCTTTAAAGTTTTAAAGGACCATAAAATAGATGTTAAAGGCGTTAAAAAAACAGCGGGAAAGTCATTTTTCTGGGAAGGCCGCTATAATACCGATATGAAAACAAGGGATACCATAAAAACCGAGCTTAATGTATTTGAAACATTCAATCCGGAACTTCCGGAATCTTTCAAATATGTACCGTACCTTTTTCTTGCAAACATAGACCCCGAACTGCAGCTTAAGGTATTAAATTCAATGCAGAAACTTAAGTTCTCAATGGTTGATACAATGAACCTGTGGATATCCATAAAGAAAGAAAAATTGACAGAGGTTTTTTCCAAAGTCGACTGCGTGGTATTAAACGACGAGGAGATAAAGCTTTTTACCGGAAAGGACAATATACTGCAGGGGGCCAGGGAAATACAGGCATTGGGACCCAGGTATGTCATTATAAAAAAGGGCGAACACGGCGCGGCGCTCGCAGCCGCGAACACCTATTTTTCCCTGCCTTCATTCCCGGTGGAAAACGTAGTTGATCCGACCGGCGCGGGAGATTCATTCGGCGGGGCATTTATCGGTTATCTTTCAAAGGAGAACAAGACGGATGTGTCCGCCCTTAAAAAGGCAATAGCCTACGGCAACACAGTGGCGTCATTCACGGTCGAGGATTTTTCCGTAGACAGGCTGAAAAACCTTTCCCGCCGCGATATAGACAGGCGCATGAAAAAAATTAAAAAAATGGTAAGGTTTTAGCGTCAACAATAAAAAATTTAATTACGGAGGCTGGTATGATTGCCGACAGATTAAAGAAAGTAGCGCCGTCCCTGACCCTTGCGATAGACGCTAAGGCAAAACAGATGATAAAAGAGGGAATTGATCTTGTGGGTTTCGGGGCCGGGGAGCCTGATTTTAACACTCCGGAAAATATAAAAGAAGCCGGCATTAACGCGATAAAGGCCAATAAGACGAGGTACACGCCAGCCTCCGGCATGATTGAACTGAAAACCTCTGTTGCCGAAAAATTTAAAAGGGACAACGGCCTTGAATACAAGCCGGCAGACGTGATTATTTCATGCGGCGCCAAGCATTCATTATATAATGTTTTTATGGCAATTTTAAATCCGGGTGATGAGGTTATAATTTTTTCGCCTTACTGGGTGTCATATGAAGAGCAGGTAAAAATAGCGGACGGCATACCGGTTTTTGTGGAGCTTGATGAGAAAAGAAATTTTGAGATAGATTTTGACCTGTTAAAATCAAAAATAGGCAAAAAGACAAAGGCTATACTAATTAATTCGCCGTCAAACCCTACGGGCGCGGTTTTATCCGAAGCTTCCCTTAAAAAAATCGCGGAGATTGCGCTGCAGAATAATATACTTATTGTATCGGACGAGATATACGAAAAGCTTATTTACAACGGAAAAAAACATATTTCAGTCGCTTCGTTTTCAAAGGAAGTAAAGGCCAGGACAGTCACAGTAAACGGAGTTTCAAAGGCTTATGCAATGACCGGATGGAGAATAGGCTATCTGGCCGCTGATGACAGGGAAATAATATCCGCCATAGACAATCTGCAGTCACATTCTACATCCAACCCGGCCACAATGACACAGCTGGCCGCAATCGAGGCTTTAAGGACCCCGGAGAGCGTAATTCTGGCCATGGTGGAAGAGTTTGACAGAAGAAGGAAACATATCCTGGAGCGCGTAAGGGCGATTTCCGGGCTCACAGCAGTGGAGCCGGAAGGCGCTTTTTATGTTTTTCCTAATTTCAGCGTTTTTAAGGGCAGGAAGATAAACGGAAAAATAATAAACGGATCGCTTGAACTTGCGGATATACTATTAAATGAGGCAAAGGTGGCCGTCGTTCCGGGCATTGCGTTCGGCTCGGACAATCATTTCAGGATGTCATACGCGACATCAATGGAAAATATTAACAAAGGGCTGGACCGTATAGCGGCCGTACTGAAATAAGGCCATATAAAAAATGAAAATCTTTAAGGAGCGGCAATGACAGAACCCGTGTGGCTCAAGGAAGTAAAATGCCCGGCGTGCGACGCTGTATTTAAAACTCCCAGGGTAAAACCGTCCGCGCTTAAGGTAAAATCAAGTGATCCTGATTTTCACAAAGTTTATGAGAATATAAATCCGATACTCTACGCTGTTACAACATGCTCGCAGTGCAATTACAGCGCAAGGAATGACGAGTTTGACGAGAAGACCCTTGAATATCACCCTGAAATATTGAAAATTGCCAGGGCCATAAAAGAAACCGGAAAAAATGTAAAATTTCCCGAGGGCAAAGAAATTGATGTCGAAACATCGGTGAAAAAGCACCTTCTGGCAATATCCTTTGCGAAACATTTTAAACCCGAGGATCCGCTGACAATCTCGGGTTTATACATGCATATAGCCTGGATGTACAGGGAACTGGGTAATAGCGAAAAAGACCTTGAGTACCAGAAAATGGCCCTGGAGTATTACATCAAGACATTTGAAAAAGGGAGCCATATTCCTGAAAAAATCGGCGAACCCGGCATTATTTACCTGATCGGAGAGTTATACAGGGTCCAGGGAAATTATAATGAAGCGGTGAACTGGTTTTCCAGGGTGGTAAAACACGATCAGATTGGAAATTTCCCCAATATAGAGAACCTGGCGCGCGATGCCTGGGAAAAAATCACGGAAGAGAAGCATAAGGCAAAATAAATAGCTTTGAATCAAACTTAAGGGAGGCGTAAATGAAAATCGCGATAGTAACGGACACATACAGGCCGAGGGTTAACGGAGTGGTCGCTTCAATAGATACTTTCGCCAATGAGTACAGGAAAATGGGGCACGAAGTAATGATAGTGGCGCCGGAATATCCCGCGGGCCAGAAAGATTTTAAGGATGCCGGGAACGAACAGTATGTAATCAGAATAAAGGCGTCGCCGTTATTTTTTGACCCCGAGGACAGCCTGGCTTTTCCGGGTTCTGCGGAAGGACGCAAGGTCATTAAAGAGAAGATAATCGGCCATAATTTTGATATCATTCACACACAGACGCCTTTTGCGCTCGGCATAGAGGCTGTGAAGTGGGCAAAACAGATGAACTGCCCGATTGTACACACTTATCACACGATGTTCGAATCATACATTGAACATTACATCAAATTTCTTCCCAGGACTTTCGCAAAGTGGTTTTCGAAGGTCTTTTCAAAATGGTATTGCGATAAGATGAACCTGAACATTACGCCTTCATCACAGATGCAGGAGCTTTTAGTATCGTATAAGGTAAAACCGCCTGTTGAGGTAAATCCGACCGGTATAAAAATAGAAAAATTCAAGACCTTCAACGGAAATGATTTCAGAAAGAAAAACAACATACCGCTTGATACGGTGCTGTTTCTTTTTATGGGAAGAATAGGACACGAAAAGAACATCCCTTTTCTGTTTGACGTGTTAAAAAAGGTCAGGGCCCTGATGCCTGGCAGGG
>CAZMGF010000099.1:0-4275 GCA_964565765.1 uncultured Spirochaetia bacterium | reverse complement strand
GCAATTGTCCTGGATGAATTCGGCGGCACCGCCGGGATAATTTCGCTTGAGGATATCCTTGAGGAGATTGTCGGCGAGATACAGGATGAGTATGATACCGATGAAAAGGAAATAGAGGACTGCGGAGGCGGGTGCTTTGTGGTCAAGGGCGGTATGGAATTAAGCAAGCTGAACGCGCCCCCTGTAAAACTTGGCATACCGGAGCAGGATTCGGTTTCAACAATTGGCGGTTTTGTGACAGAACTCTTTGGCCATGTCCCGAGGCAGGGTGAGTCAATAAAAATGGGAGATATAGTATTTACGGTGGTTAAATCAGACGAACGCAGGATTAACAGGCTTAAAATTGAAACTCCGGCAACTGAAAAGATTCAATAAAAATAAATACGCGCGGAATTTTTATAAAACAAATATTGCGGAGGAAGTATGGCTGAACATTACCCACACAGGGCCGTTGAGGAAAAATGGCAAAAATACTGGGAAGAAAATAAAACCTTCAGGGCAAAGGGTGCCGGGAAAAAGTACTATGTGCTGGAGATGTTTCCATATCCTTCGGGATACCTTCACATGGGGCATGTCCGTGTCTATACCATAGGCGATGTCATAGCGCAGTATAACAGGATGTGCGGGTATGATGTAATTCACCCTATGGGATATGACGCTTTCGGGCTGCCTGCTGAAAATGCCGCGATAAAAAACAGGGTGCATCCGGCTGAGTGGACAAAGAAAAACATAGAACATGCCAGGGGGCAGTTTAAAAGGCTGGGAATGTCATATGACTGGGAGAGGGAATTCGCCACCTGCGACGAGGAATATTACAGGTGGAACCAGTGGCTGTTTATAAAATTTTTTGAAAAAGGGCTGGCTTACAGGAAGGCAACCGCGGTAAACTGGTGCCCGGACTGCGGCACCGTTCTGGCAAACGAACAGGTGCATGAGGGAAAATGCTGGAGATGCGAAACCGCGGTGGAGCAAAAAGAGCTGACCCAGTGGTTCTTTAAAACTACCGCTTACAGCCAGGAGCTTCTTGACGGACATGATAAAATAGACTGGCCCGAGCGCGTGAAATTGATGCAGAAAAACTGGATCGGCAGAAGCGAAGGCGTAAAGATTTTCTTCAGGGAAGAAGCATCCGGATTGGAACTGCCTGTTTTTACAACCAGGCCGGATACTATTTTCGGAGCCACATATGTTGTGCTTGCGGCGCAGCATCCATTAATTGAAAAACTAAAGAAAAACTGCAGTACTGAAAAGTTGAATGAGATTGAGGCGTTCCAGGAAAAGGTGAAAAAAAGCGATGTTACCGTCGACACGCTGCTCAACATGGAAAAAGAGGGCGTGGCGACAGGCGCCCACGCCATTAATCCGGTCAACGGGGCCAGAATACCCATATGGATAGGAAATTATGTATTAACTGATTACGGCACCGGCGCGATAATGGCCGTTCCAACCCATGATGAAAGGGATTTTCTCTTCGCAAAGCGTTATGGTCTGCCGATGATTATTGTTATTAATCCAAAAGATAAAATGCTGGAATTATCCGGTATGAAAGGCGCTTACGAGGACGCCGGTGTGCTTGTAAATTCCGGGCCGTTTGACGGATTAGACAACGAAACCGCAAAAGGCAGAATTTCGCGCTGGATGGAGGAAAATAAGACCGGAAAAATAGAGGTCAATTACAGGCTCAAGGACTGGCTCCTTTCGCGCCAGCGTTACTGGGGAACCCCTATCCCGGCAGTTTACTGCGATAAATGCGGTATAGTAATGGAAAAGACGGAAAAACTTCCTGTGAAACTACCGCTTGATATTGAATTTACCGGGAAAGGAAACCCGCTGGAAACTTCCAAAACCTTTATAAATACCAAATGTCCCGTGTGCGGCGGGGCCGCGCGCAGGGAAACTGACACAATGGATACTTTTGTTGATTCCTCCTGGTACTTTATGCGTTATTGCGATTCAAAAAACAGGGAGCTTCCCATAGGCCGTAAAGCAGCCGAAGAGCAGCTTCCTGTGGACCAGTATATCGGAGGGCCCGAGCACGCCTGTATGCACCTCATATATGCCAGGTTCTTTACATACGTTATGAGGGATCTCGGCCTTATAAAAATAAGCGAGCCGTTTACAAAGCTTCTTACACAGGGCATGGTTGTAAAGGACGGGTTTAAAATGTCAAAATCAAAGGGCAATACAGTCTCGCCGGACGACCTTCTTGAAAAATATGGTTCTGACACGGCAAGGCTCTTCATGCTTTTTGCGTCTCCTCCTCCCATGGATCTTGAATGGAGCGACGACGGGGTTGAAGGCGCGAACAGGTTCTTAAACAGGGTCTGGCGTAAGATATCGCCGCTGGCTTCATACGCGGTAAAAACAAAGGGGGAATTTGACAAAAGCGCCCTTTCTCCCGCAGGCAGGAAACTTGCGCGCAAGGCGCACCAGACAATTAAAAAAGTCACGAATGACATAGGCAGGGAACAGCAGTTCAACACAGCCGTTGCCGCCCTGATGGAACTTTTTAACGAATTCTCACCATACGAATTTGATGTTAAAAACAGCAATGACCTTGAACTGTTCAAATTTACAGCTTCAACCATGGCGCTTTTGATGGCGCCGCTTACGCCCCACTTTTGCGAGGAGTTGTGGGAAATGCTCGGCGGGGCGCCGTCAATTTTTACCGCGGCATGGCCCTCATATGATGAGACAATGATAGTGGAGGATTCGGTTGAATTTGTAGTGCAGGTATCCGGAAAAATAAGGGACAAACTGCAGCTGGCGCTGAACCTGACCAGGGAAGAGGCGGAAAAAGCCGCGTTTGCCTCCCCAAAGGTACAGGAATGGATCAACAATAAAGAGGTCGTAAAAAAGATATTTGTTGTTAATAAACTTCTCAATATTGTGGTAAAATAGCACCTGTAAAGAAAATAAAATAAAATTTGGAGGATAACATGAAAAGACTTATTTCCCTTACCGCCGCTCTTGTGTTATTGCTTGCCTTCGCTTCGTGCACCAGCTATACGCCCCAGGTTTCACTGCCGTCTTACATAACAAAAATAGCGGTTCCTGTTTTTGTCAATAAAACATCCACGTACAATATTGAACAGTATCTGACGCAGAAAGTCATAGACCAGTTTATAGCGGACGGAAAGCTCACTATTACGGATGAATTGAATGCCGACGCCGTTTTAAAAGTATCAATAGACCAGTATATAAAAATGGATATAGTGCATGATGTAAATAATATTCCCCAGCAGTATCTGCTAAAAATCGCGATATCCATTTATTTCTTTGATGTAAAAAACCAGAGGCAGATATGGTCGGAAGAAAACCTCTGGGAGCAGACGACATACTATGTGGTAAACAACATGGGCATGCCGGCTGAGACCGAAGAAATAGCGCGTCAGCGCGTGCTTGACACGCTCTCGGGCAGGATATTCAGAAGGGTAGTCAATGGCTGGTAATACCGTAAAAAGATGGCTTGCGCTGGCGGCGGTTCTTCTCGCGTTTTCCGCGCCTGCATTTACCGCCGAACATCAGGGATTTTTAAGCGGGCATATAACAACATGTACCGGCCTGATAAATGATTACCCGGCGGATACCACGAACTGGTTCTACAGGGCGCAGCATAAGGTGGTGCAGTACTGGGCCTATTTCCTGTTTCCCTCGGGCGGAGAAATGTCCACGGCAAAATCAAGGCAGTACCTGTTTGTAAACCCGTATGAATTTTATTCCGGAGGATCCAAATACAGGGATGAGAATAATTATGTATTTGAAAATAAATGGATCTCCCCCTCCGGAAAAGTTATATGTGAAAAAGTAATGTCATGGGACAAATCATCATCAAAAAAAGAAGTGCTGGTTGACGGTAAAAAGTACATTCCGTACATATTTGCGAATTATTCCGGTATAACAGCGATAGAAAAGGATAACGGCCAGGAAAGGCTCCTTGACGAACAGGGGCTATACCATATCGACTTATATATCAACGGAGAACTCGCGTCAGTTACTTTTTTTGAAATGAAAGATTAGATTTCAAAGTAAAAAGTTAAAAGTCAAAACCAATAAGTTCGGAGATGTCCAAAAAATTTAATCTGAGGTGTTGATTTGGCCGAGGGCTTTATTAAAACAAAAAAACTTGAAAGCTTTTATATCCTTGCCGGGGATGAGGAGTTTTTCCGCGGCGAGTTTATAAAGGAACTTTTTGAGACGTTTTTGGCGGGCAAAGTGGACGATTCTTCAATGGAAACATTTGATATTTCGGAAAAAAACGAGGATATCAGCGCG
>CAZMGF010000098.1:0-4296 GCA_964565765.1 uncultured Spirochaetia bacterium | reverse complement strand
TTGGTCTCATACACAACATTTAATATTAACTCGGATGAAAGGGTGTTATGTGTATTTTATGGATAAAGAGACGGATAAGTTTTTTAAGAGCAGGATGGAAAAATAGTAGTTTAAATGAATTTCTTGCTTTGAGAATTAGTAAAGTAAATATAATTCATATATAAATGGGGCAGTGTCGGTCTGGAAGTTCTATATAACCCTTTAGCAGTTTCCTGACAAAAGGAAAGTGATGGTAGTGTCAGAGCCTGATTTGAGACCTAACCCTTTGGCAGGCCCGCCATAATAGGTTCATAAGGTTTTAAAGTTCAGAGCGTGAGCGGAGCCTTGAAATATTAAAATTAAAGTCATGTTGACACATTTAATGACCGGATTTACAATATATTGTAATATTATATTGATATTAACAAAGGGGATTAAATGCAGCTATTTACAATCGGGCACTCGACACATACAATAGAAAACTTCATCAATCTTTTAAAAAACACAGGCATAGACACCCTGGTAGATGTGCGCAGCTCACCTTACAGTAAATATAATCCCCAATACAATAAAGAAACCTTAAAAACATCACTTTCAGCGGTTAAAATAAACTATATATTTATGGGCGAAGAACTTGGCGCAAGGCATAAAGAACCGCAGGTGTTGGAAGCGGACGGGCGTGTTAATTTTGAAAAAGTACGAGAGCTGGATACTTTTAAAAAGGGAATAGAAAGACTCAAAATAGGCATGGAAAAAGGATATAAGATAGTTTTGATGTGTTCGGAAAAGGATCCAATTGAGTGCCACAGATTTTCTCTGGTATCTTATGCTTTAAAAAAAGAAGGTGTTCAGGTAAAACATGTGCTTGAAGACGGAAGCGTTGTTGATAATAGTGTACTCGAGGCGGGTTTTCTCAACAAAGTTCCAAATATGTTTAAAACAAAAGAAGAGGAAATAGAGGAAGGATATAAAATTCTGGAAAATAAAGTGGCATTTGTAAATGAGGTTGATATATGACACTTTTCACCATAGGGTTTACAAAAAAGACAGCTGAGCAGTTTTTTGAAACTTTGAAACAAAACGGCATAAAAAAACTTATAGATATTCGTCTCAATAATAAATCTCAGCTATCCGGCTTTGCTAAAACTCCGGACATTGAATATTTTCTTAAAAATGCCGGTATTGAATATGTGTATATGCCGGAATTCGCGCCCACTAAGGGAATGCTGGACCTTTATCAGGCAAAAAAATTGGACTGGCTGGGGTATGAAATAAAATATAATCTGCTGCTGCTGGAAAGAATGCCGCTAAACGATAAAGACGCGGACATATTTGATCGAGCCTGCTTGTTGTGCAGTGAAAACACAGCTGATAAATGCCACCGCCGCCTGGCGGCTGAGTATATAGCAAACACGTTAAAAGGGGTTAGAATAGTTCACTTATAAGGGGTGGATTGTGAAAAAGGATATTGTTTTATTTGCTTTGTCATGGCGTGAAGGCGGAATATGCGTTGCGGGTAAGGATTTAAAGACTAAGAAATGGATACGGCCTGTTACTGCGGCAGGGCCAGTACCTGCTGATCAAACCGCCGGATTTAATCTGCTGGATATTGTAGAAATAGAAATAGGCAAATCCCTGCCTGTTCACCACCAGTCTGAAAATTACGCATTGAATAGTAAAACGTGGGCAAAAAAAACAGCAATTAGCAAAACGGATATACAGCCATATTTGGATTCGCCGGCGAATTTATGGGATACAAAAGATTCAAAAGGACAGGATTCCATAACACCACAGGAAATAATCAAGGCCGGAATACAACGGTCCCTTTATTTGATAAGTCTTGATGAAATGACGGTTTCCACCGAAGAAAAGGAATACAACGGAAAAAAGTCAAAGAAGCTTTATGGAATATTTATTTATAATGGTGTCAATTATAAATTGAGAATAACTGACCCACATTTTAATTCACTATATACCAGCCCTGGTACAGTTGTTATAAAAAATCCTGTGATTTGCCTCAGTTTAGGCGGGGTATTTGAAATAAATGGAAAGTGTTATAAATTGATAGCGGGTGTAATATAATAAAGAGATTTAAGGAATTCCGGGGTCGGCGCCTGAGTTGATGCTTGATCCTTCGGCAAGCTCAGGATAACCGGTAATATTTCGGCAGGCTCACCATTGTTAGATAGATTGATATACAAAACGGAAGTTGCAATTAAATAAAATCCTCGTATATTTTTTAACCTATCAATGCAAATGGAGGTGGGTAATGAATAAAAATCTGATTTCGGAAATAGAAAACAGAATTAAGGAGAACGAATCAAAAACAAATAAGTGGCTTGACGAACTCAAGTCTTTAAATGATAAATTATCAGCAAAACAACCATATAGAAATAATAACAATAATTTGATTATTTATGCTAATAAAAACAATGCTAATACGTTGTCGATAAGGTATTTTGGCGAGCAAGTGGCAAAAATGAAGTATAAAAATAATAGCGTTAACATATCGTTAACAAGCGCTAAGATTATTTCAAAAAAAAGACAAGGTTTATCTTGGAACGAGTTTCTAAATTTAGTTCAAAAACTAAATATAAAAAACATTCATTCGGAAGAACATAAAATTGAAATGTTTTTTTATAAGGAATTAACGAAACGAGCAAATAAAAAATTATTTTTCAAAAATAAAATACCAATTTTATTAGGTGGAAAATATTTTTTTCAATTTCCACTACCAATTGGATCTTCCGAAAATAAACTCAAAAAGGTTGGACATGTTGATATTTTAATACGCAAAGGAAGAGGACGCAGCAGCACACTTGAGGTATGGGAATTAAAGAAGGACAGTGATGAACACGCTATTTTCCAATCTTTGGTTTATGCAATGCAGATCAGAAGGTTGTTAAGGGATTCTGGATGGAAGAAATTTCTGGGATATTCATTAAAATCACCGAAAATAGTAGCCGTCGCTTTTTTGCATGGCAAACTCAGCCCACAACAAATAAAAAAAATAAATGGAGAAAAGAAAAAGTACATGAAAATAGCTGACGATGAAAATATTGAACTGAAACATATTGAATATGTAGTTACTGAATCAATAGAGCTTTTAGATAAATGAATTTTTCTATCCTCCGCGGCTCTTCGGAAATCGGCGGCAGCTGTGTTAAAATAACATCAGGCACCACCGCTATAATCATCGACATCGGCATGCCACTTTATGGCCCTGACAAGGAACCTTTTGACAAGCGTCAGTTAAGTACCGCTCTCCCTAAAGAACCCGGGCTCTACGCCGCGCCCCTTGTTTCCGTCATCCTTGTCAGCCACGCTCATTCTGACCACTATGGGCTCCTGGCTTTATCTAACGGGGATATTCCCGTATATTCCAGCAAGGGCACGCGGGATTTGATCGCTTTATCCCAGATGCTTGACCATGTAAAGACAGATATGAAAAGATTTAATGTAATAGAGGACAAAAAAACTTTCACGATTGGAAATTTTGAAATTACCCCTTACACCGTAGACCACTCGGCTTTTGACGCCATGGCCTTCCTTATAAAGGCTGACGGTAAGGCTATCTTTTATTCCGGGGATTTCCGCGCCAGCGGGAACAAGGGGGCATTGTTTCAGAAGTTTTGCCGGACATATCAGGAGCCGACAGATATACTGCTGCTGGAAGGAACCCTGATTTCCGGCCAGGAGCGGGAAAATGTCACGGAGAAAGAGTGCATGGAGGAGATTGCCCGGGAACTGGGGAAGGAACATTCCGGCTATACTTTTATAGCCTACGCTTCACAGAACATTGACAGGTTTGTATCAATATTTAAGGCATGCAGGAAAACAGGAAAAACCATAGTCATTGACCCCTATGTAGCGGCTGTCCTGGATAAAACCCCTGTCTCTGTCCCGAAGTTCAACTGGGGAAAAAATATAAAAGTTTATTTTGCCCCAAACGCCCACACAAACGCCATTGCAAAAACCGGGCAGCTTTTTAAATACAAAACCGCGAAGGTTACATACGATGAGATAAAAGCCTCTCCGGAGAAGTATGTCATAACTGACCGGTATGCGATAAGAAATAAGTTCCAGCCTCTCCTGAAAAAGCCAAAACTCATATGGTCCATCTGGAGCGGGTACCTGAAGCAAAGCAGTAGTTTCTGGGAGGGCTGCGGGGCAAAAGTTATTCACATTCATTCTTCTGGCCATGCGGATGTGAGGACCCTGCGGCAACTGGTGGAGGCTGTGAAGCCCGGGGTTATTGTGCCGATACATACGCAGAACCCGGAACTATACAGGACGGCGTTCCCGGGGTGGAAGGTA
>CAZMGF010000097.1:0-4355 GCA_964565765.1 uncultured Spirochaetia bacterium | reverse complement strand
GTTACCCGGAAGCGATATGGGAGCAACGCCGGGCGGAGAGCCTGCGTTACCCGGAGGAGACATGGGCTTGCCGGCTGATCCTGGAGCGGCAGCGCCAGGAGATCCGGGCTTGCCTTCAGACCCTGGAGCGGCAGCGCCGGGATTACCGGGCGGTGATATTGGAATGACGCCGGGAGACGCTCTTCCAGCGATGCCTTAAATTATCAGGACTTATATATAAAATTCAAATAAATTTTTTAACAAGGAGTGTGCGGTGATGAAAGTTTCAAAAATTTTGGTTTTAGCTTTTCTCGCTTTTTTTGTCATGGCTGGTTTTCTTTCAGCCACACCCCAGCAGGCCAAACAGTACCTCGACTACGGTAATAAGTATTTAAAGGCGAAACAGTATGATAACGCGATTGCGTATTACAATCAGTCTATCAAACAAAGCGCCTCAACCGAAGCCTATTACTTTATGGGAGTGGCTTATTTCTATAAGAGCGACAACGCGAGCGCGCTTAGGAATTTCCAGTACGCGCTGAAATTAAATCCTTCCAACACGGCGGCCAAAGCAATGATAGCCAAACTCGGCGGCGGAGCAGGGGCGCAGGCTGCGGGTGGCTCGGGCCCGGCGGCGCAGTATCTTGTTACGGGACACAAATATCTTAAAGCCAGGCAGTTTGATATGGCCATAAAGTATTATCAGGCTTCGGCTAATGTGGCTCCTTCGGCGCAGGCTTACAAATATATGGGAACGGCTTATTATTATAAAGGCGATATGCCAAACGCAAAAGCGGCGTATGAAAAATCCCTTCAGCTCAATCCCAATGACCCGGGCGTAAGAAGCGTTCTGGCCAAAATAGGCAGCGGCGAGGGCGGGGAAGCAAGGATCAGCCAGCAGATGGGCGTTCACCCGCTGCTGCTCGCTACTTTATTCGCGGGAGCCATAGCAATTCTTTTCCTCTTCTAAAAATATTTTTTATTGATATAAAGGGCGGGCACGAATTTAAATTCGTGCCCGCCCTTTTAAATGTATAGCCTATCCATCCGCACCCAAAATAAAGGTTTTAAATCGCTTACTCTGCCATTATGGAGGCGTGCAAATGGAGAACCATTACGGAATCGGACACATAAAGAGGCTCAAGGAGCGTTTTACCGGAAATAAAACCACAAGGTGCGAAATAATTGAACTGCTCCTTTTATATTCCATAAAGGGAAGGGATGTAAAAGAGCAGTCAAAGGAAATTTATTCATTGTCTTCGGGAAATTTCAGAAAAATATTTGAAACAGTTGAAAAAGAAAATATAAACGGGGTTGGAAAGGAAACAAAGTTATTTTTCGCAATTGTAAGGGGATTTCTTGACGAATATCATAAAGATGATTTTCTGGATAAAAAATTCAGCGTCTCAACCCAGCGCGGTGTGATTGAATATTTCAAGTCTGCGTGCTCTAATATGGCAAACGAAGCCGTGTATTGTGTTTTTCTTGACGCAAAAAATTCCATAAAATCGCTTGTCAGGATATGCGAGGGGACGCTGACGCAGTCGCTGCTTTATCCCAGGGAAATAATAGGGAGGGCCATAAAGGCCGGGGCCTTAAGCTTCATACTTATTCACAATCATCCAAGCGGCGACCCGTCACCTTCTGAAAATGATATGAAAATTACAAAAAAAATGGTATTTTCATCCAAAGAATGCGACCTTTTTATGGTGGATCATATAATAATCGGGACACAGGGAAAGGGTTATTACAGCTTCTATGAGGAGGGGATTATGGAAAAATATAATAACGCCTACAGGGCCGTAATGCTCGAGTCACAAAACAACCTTTAAGCAAGCCCTAGAATCCGCCGTATCCGCTGTCATCGTCACCGGATTTAGGCTGCGGCGTCGCGGCCGGCGCGGTGCTTTTTGCCGGAACTGAATTTTTAACCGGAGCGGGTTTCGCGGTTGTTTTCGCCGCTTTGCCGGTGTCTTTTTGCTTTATCTCACGCACATTTTCCTCGTCAGCGGCGTCATCGACAGCTTTCTTTTTCTTTACATCATTTGTTTTGACCGACGTTCCCGCTTCTTCCTCATCCCAGTCGTCTGAAATGGCGGAAGAGGATTCGATATCTTCGTTAAGGAAGTTTGATGTGCTCACTGTTGAATGGTAAGTGCATGGTTTTAAGGGCTGGGTGCCTTCGACGAACGGCGCGTCAACGGTATTTGCCTCTGTGCACGCCGGCGTGGCGAGCATTCCGGATTTTACGCATATCTTTTTGAATGTTATATTATCCGGCACCGGGAAATCCTTGCCTGTGGAGGAGAAGCCGTTAAGCATGAACTCGGCCCAGATTGGAGCGGCGATAGAGCCTCCGACCATTCCTTTTCCCATTGTCTGCTTGTTATCAAAACCTATCCATATACCCAGCACAATATCCGGCGTATATCCGATGAACCACGCGTCTGTAAAGTCGTTTGTTGTGCCTGTCTTGCCGGCGCAGGGGCCCGTAAAGCCCATATTCCTGATGGTCCTGCCGGTGCCGCGGTTTATGACATTTTCAAGCATATAAGTCATTATATAGGCGGTTGTGTCGGGAATTACCTGTTCAAGTTTCGGGGTATTTACCTCAAGATCCTTGCCGTTGGAATCCTTTACAGAGAGTATAGAAAGGGGCTCAACGCGGCTCCCGCCGTTGGCAAGGGCCGAGAAAGCCGTTACCATCTCCAGCAGCGAAAGGGAAGAGGAACCAAGGCCGAGCGTAAGGTCGTTTGCCAGGGGACTCGTAATACCCATGGCCCTGGCGTATTTTTTGACCGTGCCGACCCCTATTTTATTAAGCAGTTTTACTGTTACAACGTTTTTTGAATAGGTGATTCCGTTTAAAAGTATCATGGGGCCGCCGAACTTGCCCGAGAAATTTTCCGGCTTCCAGTCAGATCCGTCCTGGTTTCTGAAAACTATTGGAGAATCCATTATAACGTCCGAAACCCTGAACCCACTCGCGATTGCGGAAGCGTATACTATGGGTTTAAAAGATGAGCCTGTCTGCCTTAAGGCCTGTGTGGCGCGGTTAAATTCCGATTTGGAGAAGTCAACCCCGCCTATCATTATAAGAATCTCGCCTGTTTTCGGGTCCATGGCGAGCATTGCGCCCTGCAGCGGAGCGTCGAGCTTGCGCCCTTTGTTCCTTTCTATCCTGTCCTGAAGGTCCTTTATCCTGTAATTAAATATTTCCTGCGCGGTGTTCTGGAGAACTGAATTCAGGGTTGTGTCCACCCGTAAGCCGCCCTTGTAAATTATCGACGAACCGTAGGTAGATTCAAGCTGCTGCCTGACATATTCCACAAAATAGGGGGCGTTTTTAACCTCGAGTTTGTTGAGCTCTATCGGAAGCGCCTTTGTGTGGTCGCGCTCCGCGTCGGTTATAAAACCGCGCTCTGCCATCTTATCAAGGACTATATTGCGTTTTTCCAGGGCAATGTCCGGATGATTGTACGGGTTGAACTGCGAAGGGGCCTGGGGAAGCGCGGCAAGCATGGCGCATTCCTGCAGTGTAAGCTCATACACGTGCTTGCCGAAGTATGTGCGTGAAGCGGCCTCGACGCCGTGCGCGCCGTTACCGAAATATATCTGGTTGCAATACAGCTCAAGTATCTCTTTTTTTGTATAAAACCTTTCTATCTGGAGCGCAAGAACCGCCTCTTTTATTTTTCGTGTGAATGTTTTTTCCCTGTTCAAAAAGAGGTTTCTCGCGAGCTGCTGGGTGATTGTGGAGGCGCCTTCCACTATTTTCATATGAATGGCGTTTGTTATGGCCGCCCTGAATATGCCCTTAACATCAAATCCGCCGTGCTGAAAAAAACGGGGGTCCTCCTTGGCGATTATGGCGTTTTGAAGGTTGACGGGCACGTCGGAAAGTTTTACCACTGTGCGCTGTTCATCATAGAGCTGGGATATCATGTTGCCTTTCTGGTCGTAAAGGGCGGTGGACATATTGGGCTTATAATTTTTAAGGTCCGCGACTTCGGGGACTTCCTGCATATAAGCTATGAAAATACCGATAAGCGCGCCTGCGGCGATAAAGGCTGTGAGAATAATGACTGACAGGGTGAAAACAAAAGGCTTTTTGGCCACTTTAAAACACCTCGCAATAGTTATGTGTAAAAAAAATTGAATATCAATAATTTTATGGCATTTTGAATCTAAATTCAAGATAATTTATGATTTTATTATGGAGTTTTAACCTTTTTATTGTTGTTAAAAATACCGAATTGTGATATTATCGTATCACTGTTTAACTTAACAAAATTTTTCCAAAACCCATTCAGGAGGGTATTAAGATGGCAAGAGTAGTCCTAAAAAATGTAGGAAAAAAGTACGGTAACGTAGTG
>CAZMGF010000096.1:0-4368 GCA_964565765.1 uncultured Spirochaetia bacterium | reverse complement strand
ACTTTTTCCTTATGCCATAACGCGTTTTTGCTTCTGAAACAACAGGCATCTTGTTCGATGTCTTTGTTTTCAGATTACGTTTCGCCATTCTCGGGTTGAACCAAGAAGGCAAATTGTAACGCGCTGACTTACGCCCGTAAGGATAGTAAGTCATAGGAACCTCCTTTCGTAGATGCTGCTGACCCCAAAATATATTGACATATTTATTTTTAGCTGTAAACTATAAATGTCGACTACGAAATGGAACTTCAAGAAAAGCCCGCGTGAAAACGCGGGTTTTTCTATTTATACCACTTTTTCTTTGCGTCAATATATTGCTTATTAAGTTCTTTTTTAAAAAGCTTGAAATAGCCATGGTCAACAAAGGAATAATAATTGTTTTTATCGTCCAAGATTATTTCGTCAGAAAACATAATGCCACTGCATGCATAAGTAAAATATGCATTTCTTGTTGTGAGTATGTCCATAGGGCTTGGCTCTGCAACACCGCCAGGATGGTTGTGTATGTGTATGACATGGCAGGGATCAAGCTCCAATGCATTTTTAATTACAGTGGTTGTATCCATACTTACTGTTTTCTGGCTTCCTTCCCCTGCTATTTGTACTTTCAAAATATGATTTCTGGGCGAAAGGTACAAAACAAAAACATTTTCTTTATCCGGCGGCATCAAAGTTTTAAAATATTCCGCAACCTGTTTTGGCGTTGAGATAGTTTCACTATTTTTGTTAATTGAATTTAATAATTCAAGGGTTTTTTTTCTATGATATTCATAAGTGGCATATTTAAAATCAGCGATATCTTTTGACGTTTTGCTTTTTTCTTTAAAATTGGTCAGATATTCTCCAAGCGCTAAGTTTATGATATCACTTTCTGATATATTACTATTTACTGCCATTTTAATGCTCTCAGCTATTGACGGTGTTGTCCTGAAAGTTTTTGATATTTCTCTGCGCTCTGCAATCATGATGAGTTTCCTCCTTTATTTGTCTTACATATTGTCTTACATGAACAATATAGCATAATATGAATAAAAGTCAAGAAAATGGTAAAAAGGTTCGATTTTATTGGTTTAGTTGTTACAGAACGGAAATTATGAACATTAAAACAAGTTAAAATTCATGTAAAAGTTAATCCTTTTAACCGAAATATCTGATTCTTATGCTCCAAATTTTGAGTTATTGAAATTATAAGAAAAAACTGGTATATTATTATTACGTTACGAGGTCAAGTGTGCCTCTGAGAATCCCGGTAGTTGGTAGCTGCCGGGATTTTTTATTTTATCAGCTTTTCATGTAATTTCAATCAACTTCCCAAAAAAGGCCTTCTCCAGAGCGTCTTTTACAGGCTTGTCGGCATCAGAATCAACGTTTTCGGTCGTGACAACGATATCATTGGGATAAGTATCCAAAATCATGCCTAATTCAAAGACAGGCGGTTTTTTGCCTTTCTTAGCGGCTTCTTCTGCATTCTGAGGCGCCATGGCGGCCAGAACGATCTGTTCGATGTCCAAAATCTTGGGAAACAGCTCTTTTTTTACAAATATTGAGTTGGGCATAAGGACCTCGAAAAAGAGTTAATCTTCAATTTTCATAAATCCGCTGTCTTTTGTACCGGCTTTAAAGTCTCAATTTATTTGTCTTTTGGAAGATTTTTTTTTGCAAAGTCCAAAAATTTAACGGCATTTTTCAAAACCGTATCAGCGTCATTCTTAAAAACAAGCCTGTCTTCATATTCCGCAAGACTCTTGATCGCCAATACCCTTCCAAACCGGACCGCATTATTTGTAAACTCATCTTCATCACGGATGGTTTTAATAAGATTTACGGCATCTGAGTGCTTTTCGCCGGCCGCGCGTTTCCCCAGATGCCTGGCGCATAAAGCATCCGAAGCGGATATGCATGCGTGAACTGCGTTTGCGGCAGACGCGTTATAATCTCCTGATTCAAATGCTGTATTCGCGACTTTTAGAAATTGTTCCGCTTTTTCCAAGAATGTAACATAAGCTGTCCTGCTGACCTCTGTTGTTTTAATGCGGTTTGTCATTTTATCCTTCTTTTCCAATAAGGAGCAATCCTGCCTCAGCCTGTTTTATAACAGGAAGATTTTTTCTCTCTTCATATTCCTTGGTTGTCAGGATATACGGAGAGAGTGGGTTGCCATAATATTCCAGACATTTTTTTTCAAGTTTCTCTACTGCCTGCTTTAGCGCGGCTTTATCGCTTTCAGAACCGGTAATAATGAATAAGTCCAGGTCGCTTCCCGGCTCTTCCGTTGCCTTTGCCACTGATCCATAAAGCAATGCCTTCTTAACCTTATAGCCTTTTAACTCTCTTACAATTGTATTTTTGAGCGATAGTATTGGATTTACGGCCTCGGAAAAACCGTTAAGCATGCTCTTTATGGTAATGTATGAAAAACTTGATTCATTTATTTCCCATAAATTTACCTTTCCAACACGCGAGGCCCTCAGGAAGTTTATGGCCTGAAGCTCATTAACCGCCCTATTTACGGACATATGGGATATTTTAAGCTCTTTTGCTATCTCCCGCTCGCTCATTTTGGGCGGCCCGGACAGGAAATGGCGTATTATCCTTACTTTGACGCGCGTTGAAAGCGCCTTGAACAGCGAATCTTTAAATATCATATTTTCTCCTTGTAACTAACTTAGTTACAAGTGTAACATAAATAGTAACAGTGTCAATAATAAAAATACGGGCATATTTAATTCGTGTGATGAGTATAAATCATCTTTTGAATGTTTATAAGCGCAAATTTCTTGAAAGCCACAAAGCCGTTCCTGAAATTCCATTCCTCTTCAAGGGTTTTAAAGTTTTGATTGTGCATGGCCTTGGAAATTTCAACCTTTTCATCGTAAGAAAGCTCGTTGTCAAAATCCGGGTAGTATCTGCCATCCTGAATGTTGCCGTTATCAATTTTGGTCATAAGAACCTCCTTGATGATGTTATTTTGTTTAAAACTACTAGTCAAAACAAAATATTACAGCACTCAAGTCCAGTGTACAAAGTACAACTGGATACATTCTATTACTTTGTTTTTATTTTCAAATTACAACAGCAGAAGCTGTTTTGTACGCTGAGCGTTTCTTACTGCCGAGCCTGTATGGCAATTGTTGAATAATATGTACATCTTCTTTGACTTCTCGGCCATGACTTTCATATTTGGAATAAAGGAATTCAATTCCTCTTCACTATACAGATAATCATATCTTTCAGATACCGGCGCGTTAAACCAGTTTTTGTTCCTTCCGTGCAGGCGCAGGTAGCCAATATCTGATGTAACTTCATTAATAAACGGCATTAAACGCGGCAGCTGCGGTTCATCCACGGCGCAATATCCAAGACCCGCGCTTTTCAGGAATTCAAAAGTATCCGGCTTTGCCCAGCCGCTGTTCCTGAATTCTATTATTACCGGTATGTCGCATAACTTTTCCTTACTCTGCCATATATAATCCATTGATTCTTTTGACGGATAAAAAAATACCGGATACTGCAATAGAACTGCGCCGAGCTTTCCCGCCTCTATGAAGGGCCTTATTGATATCTTAAATTTGTCTATATCTTCAAGGGCACGGCCAATGGAAGGTTTTTTATCCCCCAGTCTGCTGTCAAAAGGATCGTGTGTGAAGCCCCTATATCCCTTTACAACAAATTCAAAGTTTTTTCCTGTCTTTTTCTCCATTGCCATGGCTGATTTTTCACTTATGAGCGCGTAATATGTGGAATTGACCTCAAGGGTGTCAAAGCCAAGCTCATTCTGGTAATAGACAAGCTCTTCCCTCTGCGGCAATCCTTTCGGATATATTACCCCTCCGCGCCAGTCTGGCATGGAAAAGCCTGATGTTCCTATGCGTATTGTTCCCACTTTATTTCCCCCGGGTTTTTCTGCTTTTCTGTAAAATTATTTTATTAACCTTGTGCTCATTATTCCGCACCGTCCCAGTATGCCATATTTTTCTGCGGTAATCAAAGAGGTTGGACGCAAAGTGAAGTCGCCATATTTTTTGTTTATATTATCCATTACCTCCAGCAGCCTTGACTTTTTTTCAAAGTCATTAAAAAGATACTTCTGATTATCCTCTGCTGCCAGGTTGGAAATGCTCACGCCAAGCAGGCGCACTGGTTTTTGCAGCGGCAACACCTTTTCAAATATACTCATTGCAAGGTTAAAAATATCCACGCCGGAATTGAAATAATGCTTCAGGGTATCCCTGCTTGCGTACATGTCAAAATCCCCGAACCTTACGGCCATGGAGACTGTCCTGCCTTTCATTTTGTATTCACGCAGACGGGCAGCGGTTTTTTCACAGAGCAGTAGCATATATGACCTTATAACGGTTATGTCATATG
>CAZMGF010000095.1:0-4455 GCA_964565765.1 uncultured Spirochaetia bacterium | reverse complement strand
ATAGGCCAGGGCCAGATAAACATAATATTTTACTTCGTTTGGCTCTTCCTCAACCGATTTGATATGCTCGCTTATGGCCTCATTCCATTTGTTGTAAACGCCGCCGTATATTTTTCCCCTGTTATAATGCACATCGGCTGAAAACATCATATAGGCCCTGTAACCCAGGAATATCGCGGCAAATACAGAAACTGTTATAACCGAATATTTTATTATCCATTCATAAGGCGACCCGGATTTATACAAACGGAAATATTTTGTCTTTGTATTATAAAACTGCGCGTACAGCACGGCGTGCAGCGCAAAAAATATATAAAGATAGGTGTTTATCGCAGCCACCCCGAATGAGACGAAATTCTGGACAATATAGGCGATTACGCCGGCGAAGGCCGCGTAAGAAACCAGTTTTAAAGGCCCTTCGGGAGTGCGTATAAATGTCCTGTAACTCATAACGCAGTACGCGCATATCAGAAGAATGTAAATGCCCAGGGTGGGAAGCCCCATTGTGGCCGCGA
Source organism: uncultured Spirochaetia bacterium (assembly GCA_964565765.1). GTDB lineage: Bacteria > Oederibacteriota > PGYV01 > PGYV01 > Palsa-1178 > Bog-1181. Next base: position 3,940 of record CAZMGF010000095.1, on the reverse strand, counting down.
TATTCAGCGGTTCGTTGTGCGCCGTCCTTGATGAAACATTGGCCCCGTCAATCTGGGCAAAATTAGTACCCTCATATTTTGGGAAAATGCTCTTGAAAGTATCCACGCCCGTACCAAGCATGGGGTTATCCTTTATAATCCTCATTGCGGGCACCCAGATATGCAGCCTTGAAGTCGCGAAGGATTCTTTCGGGTGCGCAATAGAATTTGAAAGCCTGTTTGTCGCGTCTTTTCCCACGGTGAAACTCAATACAGCCGCAATTACCGCGGCTGCAAAAACAAAGATTATAATTTTATAATTTTTCCTGGCCGCCGCCGCAAGAAACGGCAGGTAACCGGATGGGGTTCCGGAATTTTCAGCTGAAATATTTTTCCCCGCTTTTATATATGCTGAATTTAAATAAACAAACAATAAAACGAAATAAAAGAAAAGAGAGGCAAAAAAAGCCAGCATAGGCCCCCGGCTCTGGGTGCCGAGCAGCGCCAGATACATAAATATGAGAATTATAATATTTAAAACGGCAAAAACGGGTTTGCTTATCTTAAAAAAACCGAATTTAAATATATATTCATCATTTCTTCCGCCATATCCGTCTATAGCGAAGGATATGCCGAATGGAATCATCATTGTCAGCAGGGCGCCGAGAAAATTTGGATTTCCCATGGAAGCGAAATACCGCCCTTTAATCATCGAGCCTTCATTCCAGTTTACAAAGTCAAGGCCGAAGAACTGGCAAATAGAATATATGGTCATAAGAATTCCTGTGGCGAGCACTGTGTATGCTATTGTTACAATCTCTTTTTTTGTTCTTATATTCTGTGATGCTATAAAAAAAATAATTACATAATTTATGTTTGAAAGCGACCCCGCGAAATTTTCGTATTCTCCGCGGAATGACAGCTGGGGGGCAAAGCTTGTAAAGGTGGTTACGATATTCATAATGGTCCATAAAAGCAGGGGAATGTCCAGCGGAGTCGGGGTAAACTCAAAAACCCCCTGTTTAGCCGATTTTACGGCCCACAGCGCCAGCATGGCGCAGGTCAGAATGCGTAAAAGCGTTAATTTCGGCATTTCAAACTGGTCGAATGAATTGATATTAAAATAAAGGGGAATGGAAATGATTGTAATAAGAAGGAGTATGAATATTAGTGTATCGCAAACCATGATTACCGGATCCTGTTTTATCGCGGCGTTTGACTGCTGGCTTTTACGTGTTTCTTTTGACATTTTTGCCCCTTTAAAGGTTGATTTTTATTTAAAGTTTCTTTTCCGGGGTTTAAGTATAAAATCAAAAGGCGGTGTAGTCAAGTCTTTTACCCCGGGAATTTTCCTTAAAAAAGATTCACTGACAGCTGTTTTTTGATATAATATAAACCGTTCAGAATAAAAACGAGGCAAATAAGGAGGCATTATCTGTGAAATACGGAAATTTTTCCGCCGACGGAAATGAATACATTATTACAAGGCCGGACACGCCAACGCCATGGATAAATTATATTTCGAACCAGCGCGGATATTGCGGCATTATAAGCCAGGCCGCGGGGGGATTTTCTTTTCATAAGGATCCCAGGGACAGGCGCATTACGAAATACCGCTACAATAATGTGCCGGTTGACAGGCCCGGCAGGTATTTTTATATCAAAGATAATGAAACCGGGGAATTTTTCTCGCCGACCTGGCAGCCTGTTATGAAAAAACCCGATTCATACGGGTGCCGCCACGGGCAGGGTTATACAATAATTTCCCAGGAGCTCGGCAAAATAGCCACAGAGGCCCTTTATTTCGTCCCCGCCGGCCACGACTGCGAAATATGGCGGTTGAAAATCAGGAACAACACGGACGGCGCAAAAAAATTCTCGGTTTATTCCTATTCAGAATTCACAATGTGGTGCGAGCCTGAATCCAGGAACATCCAGTGGTCGCTCCATCTTACAAAAGGCTCATATGACAACGGAATGGTTCTTTATGATTTTATCGAGCCGCACCCGGCCTTTGACATGCAGGCAAATAAAAATTACATAGGCGACAGGCCCGGGCTGGCTTTTATGGGGATGAACAGCAGGGTTTTTGATTATGAATGCGTCCGTGACAGGTTTATCGGCATGTATAAATCGGAAACAAACCCTTCCGGTGTGGAAGCAAAAACACTTTCAAATTCCATATTACGCGGCGGCAACGGCTGCGCGGCGTTAAGAACCGAAGTTGAACTGGCGGCCGGAGAAGAAAAATCAATAACCGTAATCCTTGGATACGCGGAGGACCCGCAGGAAGCGGCCCGGATAAGGGATTTTTACTCAATGGACCCGAATGTCGACGCGGCTTTCGCGGGCATTAAGCGGGAGTGGAAAGATTACATGGATAAGCTTGAAATAAAAACACCCGACAAAGATTTTGACACGATTGTAAATATATGGAACCAGTACCAGTGCAAGACAACGTTTGACTGGTCGCGTTATATATCTTTTTATGAGAACGGCGAGGGGCGCGGAATGGGGACAAGGGATTCCTGCCAGGACACACTCGCAATAGACATTCAGATGCCGGAAAGGGCAAAAGAGAGGATCCTGCAGATTTTTTCCACGTGCCAGTTTGAGACAGGAGACACTTACCATCAGTTTTTTCCAAACGGCGGCAAGGGCGACCTGAAGGGATTTTCCGACGACCATTTGTGGCTGATTCAGATGGTATACGCATATATAGCCGAGACCGGAGATTTTGATTTGTTAAAGGTGGAATGCGGCTACGCTGATTCAAAAAAGAGAGCCTCTGTTTACCAGCACCTTATTGACGCCGTTAATTATACCGAGCGCATGAAAGGCCCCAACGGACTGCCTTTGATACTCACTGCAGACTGGAACGACACGCTGCACCTGTGGATGGAAGCGGAAAAACCCGAGTCCATGGTTACGGCCGGCCTTTATGTGCACGCGCTGCGGCTTCTTTCACAGATGGCCCAAAAAACCGGAAAAGCAGGGGATGTAAAGTCATTTGGAGAACGCGCGGATAAAATGACCGCGGTGATGAACAATAAAGGCTGGGACGGAGACTGGTATATAAGGGGCTTTGGCAGTGAAACAATAGGCTCACATAACAGCGAGCGGGCGAAAATATTCCTCAATTCCCAGGTATGGTCCGTGATATCCGGCGCCGCGCCCTATGAGCGCGCCAAGCAATGCATGGATTCCGTCAGACAATACCTTGCGTCAGCTGAAGGCATAAAGAAATTATGGCCGCCTTTTGAGCATTATGACCAGACCTACGGCCTGATTTCGAGATACAACACCGGAAGGAAAGAAAACGGCATATTCGCGCACGCAAACGCGTGGGCAATAGTCGCGGAGTGCCTGATGAACAGGCCGGATAACGCTTTTGAATATTACAAAAACATACTGCCTTTAAAGGGGAACGAAAACGCTGAAATTTTAAAGACCGAACCTTATGTTTTTTGCCAGACCATATGCTCCAATGACGCGCTTAACAAAGGTGAGGGCTCCAATTCTTGGCTAACCGGCACGGCTTCCTGGATGTATGTGGCGGCAACCCAGTATATACTCGGCATAAGGCCGACCCTTGACGGGCTTGCGATTCTGCCAAGGATTCCTTCGTCATGGCCCGGCTTCAGCGTTAAAAGGCGCTGGAGAGGATGCCTGTATAACATTGAAGTTTCAAGGGGCGTAAAGGGGATTGAAGTCGACGGAAAAAGGCTGGAATCACATATAATTCCCGGGCAGAATAAAAAAGAATGCAGGGTGGAGGTACTAATTTAAATTTAAAAGTTAAAATGCAAAACCAAAAAGTACAACTTTAAAGGTAGATAAGTGAAACGAAACAAGTTGTAATTATTGGTTTTGACTTTTGAATTTTGACTTGAATCTCTCAAGCCTCTGTGATAGTCTATTTTATACCTCGAAAAAGGAGATATAAATGAAAAAAATATTT
>CAZMGF010000094.1:0-4483 GCA_964565765.1 uncultured Spirochaetia bacterium | reverse complement strand
TCAGCGCCCCGGAACTCATTGGTGCTGTCGGTGTTGCCGTCGGCACTATCGGTGTATTTGTCGGCACCGGTGTTGTCGGTGTTGCCGTCGGTATTATTGGTGTGTTTGTAGGAACCGGCGTCGTGGGTGTTGCTGTCGGTATTATTGGTGTGTTTGTAGGAACAGGCGTTGTAGGTGTTGCTGTTGGTATTATCGGCGTATTCGTTGGAGCCGGAATAGTAGTTGTTACTGTTGGTATTATTGGTGTATTTGTGGGTACAGGTGTTGTAGGAATAGCTGTGGGAATTATCTGCGTATTTGTAGGCTGCACAATGCTTGTCGAAGTGTTTGTCGGAACCGGTGTATTTGTTTTTGTAAATGTATTTGTAGGTGTAAGAGTACTTGTAAATGTATTTGTCGGCGGTACCGGTGTATTCGTTTTTGTAAAAGTATTTGTAAATGTATTCGTCGGCGGCACAGGTGTGTTTGTCTTTGTAAATGTGTTGGTGAATGTATTTGTCGGAGGCACCGGTGTGTTTGTGGCCGGCACCGGCGTGTTGGTGGCGGTTACTGCGCCGTTATTTGTTCCCACAAATGAAACAACGCTGGATGCAGGCAGCGAATAAGTGAAACTGTTGCCTGAGACGGCAACTGCAGAGAGCGCCACCAGGTTATTGCTGGAATCTGTGATCCACGGCGTTACGGAAGTGACATTAAGGCCGTTCAGGCTGAAAGTCTGGCTCGTTGCCGAGCTGTTATTGTTTATGGCCACAAAAACAATTTTAGACGGCGAGGTGGTGTTGGTGTCTTTGAACGCGCTCACCGAAATTCCGGATGTCGGTGACTCGGTCGCTCCCATGCGGTAATATCCCGGGCGGATGAACTTGCTGTAATTACCCAGGACATAAGCCTTTATGGTAAAGCTGTTGTTGCTTATAAGGTCCGTGAGCCACCAGTAATGAAAAGCGTTCATACCGGCGTCGACCAGGCTCGCCTGTATCCAGCCCGCTTCCTGCAACGCGCCCGGCATATCGGTCGTATTGCCGGACATTTCGGTCTCCCAGTATTCCTGGTTAGTCACCTGTGTGTAGCCGAAAGAGGCCAGCGTGCCCGGATTGGGCGTGCCGTAAAGATGTGTGCCGATTATGCCGACGTAAGAAGCCGTTGTGGCGTTATCCATGGCGGTTGCCGCCAGGTTCATACCGGAAGTATTATCTGGTTCCGGCATCATGATCTTTGTCGAAAGGCCGGCGCTGGCAAGAGCGCTGTGGAAAGCCTGGGCGTAAACGGCAAACTGTCCGGCTGACCAGAGACAGGCTTCGTAAGTAGGATTAAAATTGGGTTCGTTCTGTATCGAAAGGGCGTAAAGGTTAACTCCCTGGTTCTTACAATACTGTATAAAAGAAACCTGGTAACTTGCCAGGCCCGTGTCGGAGCTGTTTGGCGTTCCTGATTCGGCTCCTAAAAATGTATCGTTGCTTGCGCCGCCGTCCACGTTATCGTTGGCTTTGTATTGAGCGGGCGGGGACCACTCAGTGGCCCAGCAAAGAACATTCGGGTTGACCGTAATGGCCTGCTTTAAGGTGCTCACTTCGGATGAAAAGTTGTTGGTCGGGTCTATCCTTGCCCTGAGCGAAGAGAGCCCGAGGTGGCCGTTCACATTATCGTCGGCGAATAAAGCCGTTCCCATGCTGCCGATGCTGCTCCAAGCGCTGGACGCGCCAATACAGTGGATGTACTGGTTCGTGATAGTGGCATCAACAGTACAGGTCCCTGCGTACATGACAGGCACAACAAGTGACAAAAGCAAAAACAAAAACAGACTGATCTTTTTCATTTTCCACTCCCCTTTTAAATTTTTTATTTTCATTCCTTATCCTCCGTTATTTTTCTTACAACCTTTGTTCTCTTTTATGAACGTTCATATTATTTTTTATTTAAACGCTTTTCTGCCTATATATTAATATATGAACGTTCATATTTACAATACAAATATATCCCCACCTCATTCATTTGTCAAGAATTTTTTTAAAAAAAATGCTTATATTCCATAAAAGCCTTAAAATAAAGGCATTTTATTTCTCGGATTTGTATTTGAATGTGGTCGCACCGTGCGCGATTATCTCCCTCACCTTATCCTCCAGCACTTTCCTATCTGGCAGGTACAACTTGTATTTAGAAACAAAAAGTTTGTTTGATATCCCGCCCGTTGCGTATTTTACCGTTATGTCGTCCTTTTCCGCCGCCAGTATTATGCCTATTGGCTCTCCATCGCCTTTTGTGTTTTCCTCGGCTTTAAAGTAATTCAGGTACATGTTCATCTGGCCTATATCCTGATGTTTTACCTTGTTGATTTTCAGATCTATTAGCACAAAACACTTCAGTATCCTGTGGTAAAAAACAAGGTCGACAAAAAAATACTCATTATTAAGAGTTATCCTGTACTGCCTGCCGACAAAGGCGAATCCCTTTCCAAGCTCCATCAAAAACATCTGCAGGTTATCGATTATTTTTTGCTCGAGATGTTTTTCGTTTTTTAGGCTGGCTTCCGGTAACTTTAAGAACTCCAGGACATACGGTTCTTTTATTGCGTCCTGTATCTTTCCGGGAACATGTCCTTTTGCCGCCAGTTTCAATATGCCCTTTTTATCCCTGCTCAGCGCCAGCCTGTGAAATAGCGCGGTATCCTTATTCCTCTTTAGTTCCCTTATTGACCAGCCCTCATTTATGCACTGTTTTTCATAAAAACTTCTTTCGAGATCGTCCGAAACCGCAAGCAACTCCACATAATGGCTCCAGCTCAATTTTCCAGACACTGTCTGGAAAATCTTCTTTTTCAGGTAAAACTGCCTCATAAAATAAATATTACTTTTGCTGAATCCTTTTCCAAGTCTTTATTTCAGGTCTTTCGACAGGTTTGAAAGAAGATTTTCCCCATAAACCGCCTTTTCGCTGCCCTTCTGTTCAAACTCAACTATCTCCCGCCGATGTTCCAGTACGTCAATACCATGGCTGTATCAATTGCCTGGTAAGCCGCCTTTTTTCCGTCCCGATATATCCCGCCTATGCTTTCAACAAGTTTCCTATAATTATTCGTTATATAACCCGGCTTAACCTTCTTTTTCATATTTCCCCCATATTTTACTGTATAATAAATAACAACATAAGTATACATTTTGTATACTGACGAGTCAAGAATTATTACAGATTTATTTTAGAGTAATTTAGAATATGCCGACGCCTGCCTTAATCAAGTATCAGGTAAAGGCCTGACACTATTTTTTTGGCACCTAATCAGATTTCATTATCGCCTTTAAATCCAGAATTTTCCTTTGATCACTACTTGGAACCACATTGTCAATTTCCTTAATAAATTTTTTCAAAGCATTTACAGTCTTATTATAAAAAGGTATTAAGAAAACTCCATATGTTTCTTTTCCCTCTATGATTAGGTTATCAAAAGGTTTCCTATCAAGTCTTTCACTATTAATAAAATTTCTTGGGGGTAATACGGCATTATGCAATAATAAACACCTGTAATTATCATATATAATCTTAATTTGCTTTTCAGTTAAATCAAGATTATAATATTCACTATTAAATATATAAAAATGATGGAATCCCGAATTGATAATATTTCTGTTTTCCCCATCAATAACAATTTTGAAATTTTTATTTCCTCTAAACCACGATCCTATAGCATCTACAATCATAAATAACAACGCCGCTGTAGGAAATACAATTACATCCCCTTTTCCCACAGACCAGTCATCTCCTTTTTTAAAATCTAAACACATTTTTGCAGTAAAAATATACTCTGTTAAAACCTCCGTTAAAAAATCCTCTGGATTTGAATGTTGCGCCATAATACCTCTTGTTATTATTGGATTATTTCAATAATCGCTCTCGATTCTTGCAAATTGATTTTTGGTGAAATCTGGTGTCATGCCTTGACTTGATACCTGACAAATCCCATCGTCCCCTTTACGCCGACTCCCTTACAATCAACTCCGGCTCAAAAACCAGATTCTTTTGTTCCTTCAGCCTGCCCTGCATGGCTTCAAGCGCCATTACAAACGCTTCGTTCCCCATTTTTTCCACAGGCTGTCTCACAGTTGTTAATGAAGGTGTAAATGCTGAAGCTACCGGGATGTCGTCGTAGCCTACCACGGCTATGTCCTGCGGCACCCGGAGTCCCGCCTGCTTTATCGCGTTCATGGCTCCTATTGCCGTGTTGTCGCCGGCGCCGCAGAAAACAGAATCAATGTCTTTGTTTGACTTAAGCAAAGTCTGCATTACGGCTCTGCCTTCATTTATGTAATTATTGTCAACAGTGGCTATAAGACGGCCATTCAGCTCGATATTTTTTGCCAGGAGCGCCCTTTTATAACCCTGCTCTCTTTCTATTATAGAGGGCCATGTTTCTCCGGGGGTTTTTGACATGCCAAGATAAGCAATTTTTTTCCTGCCCTTATTTATCAGGTACTCAGCCGCAAGGTATGCT
>CAZMGF010000093.1:1282-4730 GCA_964565765.1 uncultured Spirochaetia bacterium | reverse complement strand
CGGGCTTTATGCGGGCCCGCGCATGGAACTTATAGATGTTCCAACGGCAAAAACCACCTATTCAGGCTCTGTTTTTGGAATGACATATTCCGGAGAAGCTGACTACAGCGGTTCTATGTTTCCGGTGCTTGTAGGCGCCTCATATTATTACCCTATTCAGGGCCAGAAAATAACGCTTTCAGGCGACCTTTATCTGGGTTATGGAGCGGCCGGTGTCACTTTGAATCAGATAAATACGGAATTCGGCACGACGCTTTCAGTAAATCCGTCATACAGCGGCGGCGCCTTTGTCGCCGACATCGCGGTAAACGGAGGCTACAAATTAACGGATTCCATAACCGCCGGGCTTACAATTGGATACAGGCTGGCAAATGTTTCGCAGATGACGGCAAATGAGGACTATTCCGAAAGCGGCACTGTTGTGATAAAGAAAGGCGATGTATTAAAAGATTCCAACAACGATACCATGCCGGTGGACTTCTCCGGTATGATAATTTCCGTTAACGGCACATATTCGTTTTAAAAGCAGGCACGATTAAATTATAAATCATTTTATTGTCATATGCACCGATACATATTATAATATCTATTGCCCGCGAATCAAATTATGGCTGGCCTGAAAATAATGCCGGGTAATGGAGCGAAATGAAAATAACATGCATTGATTTTGAAACAGCGAACCCTTTCTGGGGGAGCATTTGCGCCGTAGGCGTCGCCGTTATCGAAGAGGGGCGCGTGGTTCATTCTTTGAACAGCCTGATAAAACCAAAACTCGGATATGACGAATTCAACAGGGATAATATAAGGGTTCACGGGATAACAGCGGAAAAGGTCAGGGAGGCCCCCGGTTTTGACGCGTTATATCCGGAGATAAAGGGATTTATCGAAGGCAGTGTGGTGGCCGCGCATAACACCTCTTTTGATGTGCCGGCGCTTTTAGATGTGCTTACCTTATATAATATTCCAATCCCGGGATTTGAATATATCTGTACATGTGAAATAGCCCGGAAAGCCTGGCAGGGGCTTAAAAACTACAGGTTAAAGACTGTTGGCGCGTTTCTGGGCCGCAAGTTTAAGCACCATGATGCCGGAGAAGACGCTATGACCAGCGCGCTTATATTGATTAAGGCAATGGAGCAATATTCCGCCTCTGACGCTCACGCCCTTTCCGGAATATTGAAGGTTCCTATGGGCAGGGTAAATGCCGGTGAGGAATATATTCTCAGCTCCGTTAAAAAAGAGCTGAAGGCGGCGGAACGCGGCCGCTCTATCGGAAAACAGGGCTAAAAACATCCCGATTTCCCGCAGGAAGAAGTTTATAAAAATTTATTCCCCGTACAAAACTGAAAGCTGCGCCACAGTAGGGTGGCCGGCGTAAAACTCGCCCTGCGGCCCGATATAACCATTGCCGTGTTTTGTCAGCTTAACGGGAATAAACCCGCCTTCTTTTTTTGGAATATTGACAACTATAAGATCGCTGTTTTTAACTGCTTTTGCCGTCACAGTATCCGCGGATTCAACCGCAACCGGCGCCTCGGCGGCAGCCGCGTCTTCCTGGGGCTGGGGCGCGGGAACCACGATATAGCCGCCCGGGCATGCCGTGAAATAAGTGTTGCCGTAATAATAATATGGAATACCGCCATAGACTATCCTTGCATAACCGAAAGGAAGGTCCGCGATAACAACCCCTACAGGCGGGCAATTTACAACAAAATCAAATCCGAACCATCCGCGGGTGTGCCACCTTCCGCCGTGATACGCGTAACCATAATGATCCCAGGCAAAACTATTTGAAGAGAAAAAAGTTAAGAGAGAAACTACAGCAAGCATTAAAAATTTCTTTTTCATGGATGAATCCTCCTTTATATAAGTGTAAAAATTAGACGGTTGAAAATAGAAAAAGGTTTCCATAAAAAAAATAATTCATTATGTTGTTATTTTGTGAGATATATTTTTTTGAAACTATGATTTTGAGCGTGAAACAAAGGGCTTTCGTGAAACCTTGAATATATGACAAAATATGTAAAAAGCGAAACTTTTTAACGTTTAACGCAGTCTAACTTATGTATCTTATTTAAAAGGAGACTATTTATGTTTTCAAAATTGAAAACGTTAAACCTTATAATTTTAATACTCACATTATTTTCAATATTATTAATAGCGGCTCCGGCTGAACTGCATGTTGTCGGAAACCAGCTTGAAACTATATCAGGCGGCTGTCCGGTTAGGCTTGTGGGCGTGGACATAGACGGACTGGAATGGTCCCCGGCAGGGTACGGGCCGCCTAACGGAAATGCCGGAAATATACAGCAGTCTGTGGCCGGCGCCGTAAATACGTGGCATGCTAATTTTGTAAGGATACCGGTGAGCCAGGATTTCTGGTTCGGGTACGGCAATTCCCACGGGACCCCGGCAAGCGCAAGCGCTTACCAGCAATTTATTATGAATGCGGTGACAGAGGCGACAAGCCTGGGCTGTTATGTTGAAATAGATCTCCACTGGTCGGGAACCGGTTCTTTTGGAACGTCGGTAAATCAGGAGAGCATGCCGGATGATAACAGCACCGCATTCTGGCAGGCGGTGGCAACTGCGTATTCCGGCTATACAAATGTTTTCTTTGATCTTTATAACGAGCCGATTAACGACACATGGGCGATATGGAAAGGCGGCGGACAGAGCGTCTCGGGATTTCACACTCCCGGTTTTCAGGCCCTTGTAAAGACCATCCGTGATACCGGCGCGAAAAATATCATTGTAATAGGAGGGCTGAGCTATTCATGGGACATGACAGGAATATCGGCAAACTCGATTACGGACACGAATACTGCCGGGACAATGTCGGGCGACGGCATTATGTACGAGGCGCACATTTATGACAATAAAGGCGGCTCAAGCGAAGCCGCAAAAATTGCGCTGTGGAACCAGTATGTCGCGCCGGCTGTTAACGCCGGGTTTTGTGTTGACATCGGCGAATTCGGGTCGGCCACGGACGGCAGCGAAGACAGCAGCGGCTGTACCCCTTTTGAAACGGACCTTGTTTCATGGATAAACGGAAATAATACGGCGGCAGCCGGCGGTAAAAGTTATGTCTTTAACGCGATGGCGTGGGATTTTAACACAACGGCGAGCCCGGTTCTTTTAACAGACTGGAGCTTTGACCCGACCTCATGCCATGGAGTTACCGTAAAAAACTGGCTGGCGGCCATTACGCCTGTTACATGCGGCGCCACAACGCCGACTTTTACACTTACGCTGACAAGGACACCCACAAAGACATTCACGCCGACATCGACAAAAACTTTTACGCTGACCTCAACATTGACCTATACACAGACGGTGCCGAGCGCGACGCCGTCGTTCACAAGGACCTTTACGCCGACCTTTACGGGCACGTATACATCAACGGTGCCGAGCGCGACGCCGTCGTTCACAAGGACCTTCACGCCGA
>CAZMGF010000093.1:0-1182 GCA_964565765.1 uncultured Spirochaetia bacterium | reverse complement strand
TATACATCAACGGTGCCGAGCGCGACGCCGTCGTTCACAAGGACCTTCACGCCGACTTTTACGGGCACTTATACATCAACGGTGCCGAGCGCGACGCCGTCGTTCACAAGGACCTTCACGCCGACTTTTACCGTGACGCTGACATCAACAGTTTCCAGCCTTACGCCGACCTTTACAATGAGTTCCACAGAGTCATTTACGGCGACCGGGACATTCACTCCTACTGATATTGTTACTAATTCGGCGACACCTACGGTAACTGTTACGCCGTTAAACCCGACAGCCACATTTACAGGAACCAATACTGCTATAGCGCCGAGCGCGACTTTCACGGTAACGGCGCAGAATACGGCAACGGCAGTAAATACTCAAAGCCCGACGCCGCAGCCGCCGAGCGCCACCAACACCGCTGTTTTGCCTTCACCGACCGTGACACAGACATCTTCAGAAACACAGGTTCCGACGCTGGCCAATACGGCCACGTTTACATACACTCCTTCAGCTGTGCCGCCGACCTCGACATACACATTTTCACCCACTTATACCTTTTCTTACACACAGACACCGACGCCGCTTCCGACATTTACGTATACATGGACACAGGCAAATACGGCAACGGCAGTGCCGACGGCCACCTGGACATTTACAGCCACTCCCACGCCTTCTTACACTGACACACAGACGCCGGTTTTAACGGCGACTCCCGGCTTAACTCCGGGAATTTTCAAGCCAATACTTTATTTTAACCAGAACTCGACATATATGAATGTTGAGATGAGCGTGCCTGTGGCGGCTTCGCAGATTGAAGTTATAGTATATACAAAGGCATTCAGAAAGGTGCTGGACACAAAATTCGAAACCGGGCTTACTTATCCGAAAATGAATCTTACTATGATGCCGGATATTACAAGTAATTTCGCCAACGGCGTTTATTATTATGTGGTTATTTATACCGATGTCAACGGCAAGACCACGAGGTCAAAAATAAACGCTTTTATTGTGCAAAAATAAAAACGAGATAAAATTATTCCCATATATAGCCTTTAAATTTCAATTGACTTTAATATTGTTATATTGTATTTTATCTACTGCTTTTAAAACATCATATTTCCCTGAAAATATGTTAATTTCCGGGGAAATAGCGTTCTTTGCAGTTATTATACGTCCTTTTTATGGGGAGGT
>CAZMGF010000092.1:0-4757 GCA_964565765.1 uncultured Spirochaetia bacterium | reverse complement strand
ACTTATTATAGGATACGTCGCTTTGGTCTCATACACAACATTTAATATTAACTCAGGAGCCCCTCTATCTGCATGTTTACCCTTATGACAAGATTCAGGAAAAATAGGAAATATAGCCCTACCATAAGCTGTGTAACACGGCGGCCCGCACCATTTGATTTATTTCCGGTAATAATATTAATTGCAATTCCAAGGGTGACGGCCAGCCCTATGTAAGGGAGGTCAAAAAGGAAAAAGACCCTGCGTGTAATGAGCCACATTACAAGCGAGGCGCCGAGGAAAACCGAAAGTATGGTAAATACAATTGTATATTTTCCTGTTTTTAAAAACATTCATGGCCCCTTTTTTGTTTGAAAAATATTTATGATAATATGTCCTGCTCAATATGTAAGAAAACAAAATATGTAAAGTATCTGTTTTGCATTTGCGATGATTCTACCTGGTGCGAGCTGCTTTTATACCACAGACTGCTTTTTTATGACGGCTGGTTTGCAATATAATATACAATTACGACTATTCCGGCTGTTACAAGTGTTAATAGCAGAAGGCCTTCGATTGAAACTTCACCGCCGCCGCTTGGAGCCTGGCCGGGAGTGTCATCGCAGGTAGTTACACAGTTCAGGTGTCCGTAATCATCATCCGCGCAAGTCTGCCAGCACCGCCCCCCGGACAGGTTCAAAAGCGCTTTGCTCCCCGGAAGTTTGTTAAGGGAGTTGATTTCTTGCTCCTGGGCCGGCGTGGAGAACGCAAGCACCGGGATGAAAATAAGTGTAAATATCATGAAAACCGATACAATACCTTTCATATACACCTCCCGGAATCTAATTAATACAGTCAAATATTATCACGCAAATTTTATAAATCAAATTAATTATTGTGAGGCAGTGCCAGTATGGTAAGATGCCCGGCCTTTTCCCACGCTCTAATAAAGTCTTCCTTTTTTTCAATGTAAGAACATTTTGCCGGATCCATAACTGCCAGCAGTCCTTTTGCGGCATAGTATCCGTATATTACAACATAGTGGCCTATTGAATCCGGCGTTTCACACAAGAGAACAATAACGGGCCGTTTAATATCAAGGTTCCTGTAAATTCCCTGAAATGACCGGTCAAGTTTTCCCTGAAATACCGCAGCGTCAAAACCGGATGAATCAAACAATTCCATCAAACCGGCCGCTTTTATTCCGCCTGTTTCAGAGGCTTCCTTTGATACCTTTTTTACAAAACCGGCATTTAATGTCATGCCGTAATAATCAGCAATCATTTCAGCCGCCGCCATCCCGCAGAGTGTGTCGTTTTTCTGCGCACGGCATTCCACATCAACAACTGCATTAAAACCACCGGTGTCCATATTCTTGGCCATATTAAATCTGATTACACATCCTGCAAAAAAAATTGCCGAAATTGACGCTGCCAAAAAGAGCAGTTTTTTGGTTCTAAACTCAGGCGGCATTTTCATCTCCGGATTCAATGGTACAAAACTGCAAGATAATTTGGCTAAATACCTGATATTTTTATTATTGCATAAGTTACTGCTGAAATTGCGGCCGCCAGTGGAATGGTTATAATCCATGCCCAGACAATGTTGCCGGCAAGCCCCCATCTGACCGCGCTTAACCTCCGGGAAGAGCCAACACCCATTATCGCCCCTGTTATTGTGTGTGTTGTTGAAACAGGAACGCCGAGTGATGACGCAAAAAAGAGGCTGATGGCGGCGCTGGTTTCAGCGCAAAATCCGTCAATGGGCTTTAATTTTGCCACTTTTTGGCCCATGGTTTTTACTATGCGCCACCCTCCAAACATGGTGCCGAACGATATGGAAGCATAGCATGCCATTACCACCCAGAACGGCACTTTAAAATCCCCTCCAAGAATACCGGCCGAATACAATAATGAAGTTATAATGCCCATGGTTTTTTGCGCGTCGTTTCCGCCGTGCCCCATGCTGTAAAATGCCGCCGATACCAGCTGCCCCTTCCTGAAAATATGGTCAACTTTCATAGGTGTGCTGAAACGGAAGGCGTTATACATTATAAATGCGAATATTCTGCCAAGGACAAACCCGGCAACCGGAGATACTACTATAAAAATTATGGTCTTTAAGATGCCGTCCCACATAAGAGAGTGAATGCCTGTTTTTACAAGAGCCGCGCCTATCATACCGCCTATCAGGGCATGCGACGAGCTTGTCGGCAGCCCGAAATACCATGTAATTATGTTCCAGACACAGGCCCCTGTCAGGACGGCCAGGATAAGCTTATCGCTGACTATCGATATATCTATAATGCCCTTGCCTATTGTGTTTGCCACATGCAGGCCGAAAAAGAAAAAGGCCAGAAAATTAAAGAACGCCGCCCAGAGTACGGCAAGCGACGGCGACAACACGCGCGTTGAAACAACAGTGGCTATGGAGTTGGCTGAATCATGAAAACCATTTAAAAAATCAAACGCAAGGGCAAGGGCTATTAAAGTAATCAAAAAAAACGTTATCATTGTTCCTCCGCATGACAATTTTTACAACATAAGTTTGTTTACTGATTTTGTTTCAGCATAAAAAAATCCGAACTATCTGATTTTCTTTAAATAAATTGTCAATAATTGCGGTTAAATTACAGACTGTTTTTTGTTAATATTTGGTTAATTTTTTTGCAGTTTATTCATTTTATTGATGATATATTTCCGGAATATAAGCCAAAACCTCTTCGGAGAGCCCCTTAAGAATGTACCGTGCGGGCGGGCCGCATTTGATATCGTTTTTTATAAGCTCATATGCCGGGTGGCTCACAAGTATTGAACCCGGTGTGCATGCCTGCTCAAGCCTTGCCGCTATATTTACCTGTTTTCCAATAGCCGTATATGATAACCTTTCAGGGGAGCCAAAATTACCCACAATGCAGGTTCCCGTATTGATGCCGATCCTTATTTCAAAGGACTTTTCAATTCCATTCGTCCGCCAGTTTTCCCGTAAACATTTCATTTTTTTTTGCATTTCAATTGCCATTTCCACACAGCGCAACGCATGGCCCCTGTCGCTGGTTTTTTCAGGCGCGCCAAAAAATATCATTATGGAATCCCCCACAAATTTGTCCAGTGTTGCGCCGTGCTTTCTGGCTATTTTTGTCATTTCATCCATGTATTCGTTCAGGAGCCGCGCAAGTTCCTCGGGGGCCATTGTGTCGCTCATTTTTGTAAAATCCTTTATATCGGAAAAAAAAACGGTCAATTTAAGTTTTTCCGTCTTTTTTTCAGGCACTTCCCCCCTCAACACTTTATCAACCAGTTCTATCGGCAGGTAGCGGCTTAGCATTTCGCTTCTCATTATTGTTTCCATCTGTGAGCGTATAATAACCTCAAGTTCATTATTGATTCCGCTTAAAGCAGTCCGCTGCTTTTCAAGGGTGATGTTTTGAAAATAATTTTCCCTTTCCATCCTGCCGGTTTCGCCCGAGGCATAAATTGAAATGAAAATTGCGGCGCTGTTAAGGACAAGCATTTCAAGGTCAACCCCGTGCTCCGGCCTGAATATAAAAAAACCCGCCGCCATAACCGCCCCCGAGGCCAGAAAAAGCATTGTCAGATGCCCCTTTTTAAGCCTTGTAAATATTGCGGTTATGAGAAGGCCTATAATAAACTCAACCGACTGCCTTCCTGCCGCATGCGCAGAAAGGGATGTAGCCGTTCCGTAAAAAATTATAGCGAGCGCGTTTAAATACATAAATACAATATGTGCCGTGCTTATGTCGTCTTCCACAGCCGGCCTGATTGTTATATAAAAAATAAAGAGGCACAGGACAATTATCATCTGCGCCCAGTCCGTCCATGATGTAAAGACATTGAGTTCCCCGGCAAAAAATCCAACAAGGACAGAAAGCATTATAAAAAAAGCGATAATCAGCTGCACAATCATAAGATTGCGTATATTGCGGAAAATTACATGCCGGAAATATTTTTTATCATCCGGGATAGGCTTGATGTTTCCCGCCGCAAGCTCCTTAAAAGCTTCCGGATTATAATACATATTCAGCAATTTAATCTCCTTGTCAGCGGAAAAGGCGCCGTTAAACAGGGGCGCCTTTTCTTTTGCGTATTCATTTGAAAACATACTGCCTGCTTATCAGGCCTGTTTTGATCCGTCGTGATTTCTTAATATATACTTCAATTCTTCTATTTTATCCCTGAACGCGCCTTCTTCCGTTCCTTTTGCATTTCCCAGAAGTTCCGCGACAACTGCGGCCTCTTTTATCCTGTTGTTTAATGACGACAGCTCCATCTGGCTTTCCGTAAGTTTTTTACAGTTATCTTTAAGCATCATTTCTGTATTAAGAATTTCTTCAATCAGTTTTTCCAGTTCTTCCCCGAATTTTCCAATTTCAGCCGACATCCTGTACCTTTCAACGGCTATTGCGGTAAAAGATCCGAGCATAGCCAGTAAATCAACATCGTTTTCATTGTACGGTTCCAGCCGGCTTTTGTTGTAAACCTCGAACAGCCCCACAAAATCCTCATTTTTCGCAAGTATCGGTATGGATAAAAAGTTTTTTATCTTATATGCTTCTTTTTTGTCGCCGCTTAAATATTTATCCGCTTCGGTTATATTGCATATATAGGGTTTTTTGGTGCGCATAAGCAGTCCGCAAAGCCCTTTTTCCCTGTCAAAACCCGTGTCTATGGGCAGGCTTTCTGACCCGGCATATGGCATATTTTTTTTAAAGTAAATTTTTCCTGTTTTTCCCATAAGAGATGCCGCGGAAAATTCAG
>CAZMGF010000091.1:0-4924 GCA_964565765.1 uncultured Spirochaetia bacterium | reverse complement strand
ACCTGGTTTAAATTAATATTTAAGCACAGGAGCTTTTTGGCCGCCTGTAGATTCCCTGATTCGTATGAGCTGACAAATTCATTTTCAAGAAAAGACATGCGGCGCGCCTCCTTTTCCGGCGTTAAAGGTCTTTCAGCCGGGATATTTGCCTTATTGCTGATTGTCATTATAAAATACCTTTTGCGCGGGAAAATCCTTTTAAGCCTTAAATACGACCTGATCAAAACCCTGCGTATGTTCATTTTTTACAGCTGCTTTCACTATTATTTGTCACGGCCTTATTTTATCTTTATATTCTTGCACCCGGGTATTTCCAGCCCGCAGGTTAGAACCAGCGGCTGGGTTTTGGTCAATCCTTTGAGCTCCATTATGTAACCGTCTGTCAGGCACACAAAATTAAGCCTGAACCCCCTGCTGCGTTCTTCTATCTGCTTCCATCTTTTAATAACAGGGTTCAAATCCGTGCCGCCGTATCCTGTCATGGCCGGCGGCAGTTTTTCCCCTTTAACTACGGTTCTCACTATCTGCGTGTCAAAAAAGGCCACTTCCTCAAACTCGGGAAGGGCCGTTATGTACCCCAGAAAATCTTCCGTAAAATCGTAGCAGGAGCCGGAAACATCAACCGCCGCGTAAACCTTGAATACCTCATTCTTTCTCCTCGGAAAAAAAGTATTTTCAGCCTTGAGCCTGCGGTTCTTGCGTGAAAAGTCAAAATTCTTTTTATCAAACTGCTTTTTTAAAATATCCCTGAATGGGAAATGCTTTACCATGGAAGCCGATAATTTTTTCAAAAAGTCCCCTGCTGCAGTTCCCGCTTCTAAATATTCTTTCAGCACGCCGCCGATTTTTTCCCTCATCAGCGGGTCCATGTCGCCGCTGTCGTGTATGCCGCCGATAAGCCTGAAGCTGAACTTTTTCCCGCTCTTCAGGGTAAGCTCCACAATCCCGTCTTCCTTCATTTCAGCCTTTACTATCTGGCTTACCATAAAGCCGTAAATTTCCTCGGCGGCCTTGCCCTGAAAATCCCTTTCATTGATGTTATAACTGAAGCCCATTTCCATCAACGCCTTGTTCATAAGGACATTTTTTGGCGGCTTTATCCCGAAACAGGAAAATATCAGCTCGTTTATGACGGTGTCTGTGGCAAGGTTCCAGAAAAGCTTGTCTTTGCTGCCTTCCCTTGAAAAAGTCTCGGTTATGAGGTGCGCGGCCTCGTGTATCAGGATAAAAACCCGCTCATTATAGGCCATGGACTCCATAAATTCTTTGTTGTAATAAAGAATCCCCCTGCCATCCTTTACCCCGACCGCGGCCGTAGGAACGGTTTTCGTTTCATATTTTTCAAACAAAACAAGTATTGAGCCGAAAAGCCTGAGCTTATGGTTGATAAGCAGATAGTCTATGGGAATCAACTCGTCGTTGCCTATATCATCCCTTATATTTATTTCCATAAAATATCCTCCTTTTCAATCCTGTTAAAAACAATTACCTCAGTTCAAAGGTCAGTTTGTCCGCCCATTTATCAAGGGCCGTCTCATTGACCATGAGCTTTGTAAGGGTTTCAGGGTCGGTTTTTACCAGCTCTTCCGCGAATAGCGCGATTAGCTCCCTGGACATGGAGCGCTTTATAATAAGGTCAAGGAGCCCCTGCAGCGCTTCTTTTTTGGCCTGTTTGGGCTTTATCTCAGCCCTTGCCGCTTCTTTAATGACCCCTGCCTGCCTGAAGCTGTCGGTGGTCATAAAGCGCTCAATTGTAAGTTTGTCGCCTTCAAGGAGCTTTTTTATATCAATCTGCGCGTTGTCCACAAAATCAGAAAGAGAGTTCATAGTGTCCTCTGAAAGAAGGGCCCTGCCGTATTTTATAAATTTAGAGCGCTCCTTTTTGCCGGCGCGCGGGTCCAGGTTCAGTTTTTTAATTACCGAATCAAATAGCGACCATGAGCGCGGGCATGTCCACGGGGAAAAGGGTTCGGCTGTATTCGGCCCGCGGTATAGCTGTTTTTCCTGGATTTTTAAAAACTCGTGTATTATCGCGCAGGGCTTCTGGTACTCCAGCCACTCCGCCACAGTGGGCTTTTTCATCTGGAAAATCGCGGCCCTGCCGCCCGTAAGGGCGGAAGTAAGTATCTTCGCGAAGGTGCCGTCGTCGCCCCCCATGTTGCCTGATATTATTATGACAGTCTTATCCGGCAGTTTTATGTCGTCTATCTTCTTCATCTGCACAATGTCAAGCACCGCTCCCTGTACATTTTCATCAGCTAGGGTGAATTCGTCAAAGTGCAGCACCACATTTCCCTTTTCCTTTATGATGTCGCTCCAGATTATGGGCGGTTTCCATTCCATGAAGTCTTTGGAGAGGTCCGGCATGCCCTTGATGTCATACGCCTCGAGCCTGCCCAGCGATAACGGTATGTACTTCCTGCCGAGCTCGCAGGCGATTTCAGCGGCCGCGTAGCTTTTGCCTATCCCGGGTTCGCCAAATACCATCACCGCCGGCGGATTTTCAAATTTGTGAAAGTCCCTGATAATTTCCTTGAACTCTTCCGGTGTTATTTTTTCCATGGCAATGTCCTCCAGTTTTTTTCTACTATCTCCTGTCTACTTTCTGTAAGTTCCTGTCTTATAAATAGCAATAGGCGTGCCGGAAAGATTTCAACGTAAAATATGGGTATTAATGTATTATGGTTCAGTCAGCTGTCAAAAATTGACCGGAAATGTCAGAAAAGTTCCTTAACGAAAATTCATGGCTGTCCGCGAGTTCTTCAAGGCTTGTTTTTACTTTTGCTGAGTTCAACACAGCTGATATCAAATCCTGCCTTGTAATGCCATACCCGTCTTCCTGCCGGCATAGGGGCTTCAGGATATTGTCATAAGGGCTGCCGGCTTCAACGAGCGTGTTCATGGCCTCGGTATCAATTATGAGCTTTGATGAAAGCGTGGAAATTATTTTTGCCTGCTGGTCAGCTTTGCCTTCCTTTATTGCCCTTGCAAGCTCGCGTATCAAAAAACTGCCGCCTGTCTGGATAAAGTTTGTCGCCGCTTCCCTGGCGCTTGTCAAATACGCCAGGTCCAGAGGGGTCCTGCCATAAAAATCTTTTTTATCCGTTTTTGCCCCGTTTTTCAGAAGAAGTTTTACGCAGGCCGGGTTGTTATTAAAAGCGGCCCAGCCGAGCACGGTCCTGCTGTTTGAATCATAGGAAGCAATGCTGTTTCCATCATTGAGCATTCCCTGTATGGCCGCGTAATTGCCCGTAGCCGCCGCGAAAGTCATGGGGTTTATCATTTCGTCAACATCCTGGTCATATGACCTTATGTTTACATAACCGCCGCTTTCTATCATTTCCTTCAGGCACACGGAATAAACCCCGGCCGCGCCGTAGCTGAGAAGCATTTTTATGGATTCTTTTTTAATGATGCCCCCGCGTTTTTCAAGGGCAATTGTCAGCATGGCCGTAAAGGCGCGGCGCTCTTTTTTAAATGATGGTTTTTCCGCGATAAGCTTGATGGCTTGCGGGCTGTCTATGATTATCGCGAGCTGAAGAATATAATGAAGCATTTCCATGCTCAGCCGCTTGCCAAGCAGCCATATTAGTTTGTTTTCAAGGGCCCGCTTAATATCCCCGTTTCCCGGCCAGTTGGAGTATTCAAAAAGATTGTACATGCAGTTATCATCCAGGCATTCATGAAATAACCCGTACCCTTCAATAAATGTTTTTAAACCGGCAGGGTCCCTGGTATTGATATATTTGTCAGCCTGTGTAAAAAATTGAGGTTCTTCGTCTTCTAATATCGCCAGTTGCATATATCACCCCGGATTGGATAGAATTGTCCTGCCTGGTATATATAAGCAATTGCCGTGCCGAAAGGAGGGTTGTTGTAAATAAGGGAATTTATGGAAACGGTTTGGCAGAAAAGTGTCATAAAATGACAATAACAGGTCAAAAATTAATTAAAAACTCTTTAGCGGCTTGAATTCTTTGCCTTATGCGCCGCGAGTTCTTCGGAATATTTTATTTCCGCGGACATGGTATCGATTATAAGCTTAATATATTTAACGAGTTGTGAGCCTTCCCTGTAATCAGCT
This sequence comes from uncultured Spirochaetia bacterium, assembly GCA_964565765.1. Lineage (GTDB taxonomy): Bacteria > Oederibacteriota > PGYV01 > PGYV01 > Palsa-1178 > Bog-1181. The sequence goes on along the minus strand of CAZMGF010000091.1, from coordinate 840 downwards.
TCAGCGATGAAATCAACCCTGCCGGCCTTTAAAAGCTCTTTGCAGGTCCTATAGCCCCGGGTGTCTTTTGGTTTGTAAACCGCGATAGCCCTGCCGCCGTTCTTTTTTATAACGGTCATTGAGGGGACGTCTGTCATTCCGTCGCCTATATATAGCATGTTTTTAAACGGCACCGGCCGCTTGTTCTCGTCCATATGCTCGTTTATTGATTCTGATGGGTCCTCTTTGCCCTTGTTTATCCTGAATATATACTGTGTCTTCATTGTGGAGTTTACCACGACCTTAGGAAATACGGCTTTACCGTATTCATCGTAATAATATTCACAGGCGAAGATGTTGCTGAAATTCTTCGCGATGGAAGTGCCCACAAGAATTTCTTTTAAACCGCCGGATATGATGTAGTGCTTTAATATGTTTAATTTACCGTTTGTCTTTGCTGAATACCTGTTTATGGCCCTAAAAAATGTCGGTACACCCTTAAAATAGCGTATTTTACCCGCCTGGCTGCGGAAGCTCTCCGCTGTGACCGGAATATTTTTCTCCGCGGCCTTTTTAAGGGTTAACCGCATATAGGTCATTACGCTCTCCGCGCCGGTCCTTTTAACCTCGCTGTTGACCTCTTTCCAGAAGGAATCAGGTTTAACGCCGATTTCCGGCAGAATTGTGTATTCCTGCATTGAACCGGGGGTCAAAGTGCCGTCAAAATCGTAGATTAGGGCGATGGTGGATTTCATATTTTTACAGCCTTGCCTCTCTCCATCAATATGACATTTCCGTGCATTTTCTTGAATTCTTCCGGATTCTGGGTATGGACAGGGATGACGGTTTTTGGCGCGCAGC
>CAZMGF010000090.1:0-4972 GCA_964565765.1 uncultured Spirochaetia bacterium | reverse complement strand
CGGTGGGAGCTTCTCTGACACCGTCAGCTGGCGGGGCCAACGGCACCAATTACGCCATGAGGGTGACGGGAACAGTAGGCGTGGCGGGAACGACATATCCGTGCGTCGGAATGGGTTCGCAGTTCACGGCCACATCAGGAGCGCCGACATATACATCATTTGACATCTCAGGCTGCACAGGAATGAGGTTCTACACGAAAGGCAACGGAAGCTCATACCTTGTAAAGATACCATATACGGATACAACAGGAGCGTCACTTACAGGCTACAATGATTATGAATATATCTTCACAGCGCCGGCTACATGGACACAGTTGACAATACCGTTCGCGCTGATGTCACAGGCTGCGGGATGGGGAACATCGGCAGTGCTGACAACAGTATTAAAGAACGCGACGCAGATACAGTGGCAGAGCAACTTCAACGCTGTGGCGCCTGCGACAAGCGCGCCTGTTGACTTCTGGATAGACGAAGTGGTCATATACGGCTGCCCGAGCTGCCCTGCGGCTCCTACTGCAATGCCCACAAACACGCCCGTGGCCGCAACAGCTACATTCACTAACACACCGGCAGGGCCGACAGCGACATTCACAAACACACCATTGGGGCCGACAAATACATTCACAAGTACGCCGACATTTACCAATACTTTTACACAGGTGCCTACGGCGACAATGTCAAGCAATCCTTCGCTTTCAGTATCTATTGTGGCGCCGGCGTCAGCTGTTGTGGGACAATATGTTACAATAACAGTTCAGGTTACAAATAATGGAAGTGTAAATCTGACGAACATACAGTCGTTGAACTTTACAACGGGCGTTTCTGCAAGCATATTGAGCCCTGTTTCAACGCCGGTAGTTATGGCAAGCCTTGCTTCGGGTCAGTCAACCAGTTTAACGTATGTTTATTCAGTAATTTCTGCTGGAACAACGGCGATCACATCACAGGCGGAAGGCACCAATGTGACGGCAAACGATGTTCAGAGCCCTGCCGCGGCAAACGGGCCGTTTGCAATAGCCCTTTCAGTTGCGACTCCGACTTCAACGCCGACGCCTTTCCCCACATTGGCGATTTTTAAAATAATGACGCCGACGCCGGGCGGAACGCCGCTAGGCGCTGTAGGTCCTAATCCGAATTCGACCCCGGGGCAGGACAGGACAATATTCATTGAAGTTTCGCAGACTATAACCAAGATGGAGATAAAGATTTATTCAAAAGCCGGCAGGCTCGTGCGTTACTATGAGGATTCGAGCCCAACGCTCCAGGGTACAGGATATTACGCTTCGGCAAAAGTTACAGGCGACAGCCTTGCAGGTCTGGCGCGTGGGGTTTACTATCTGGTAATAACAGTTACGGGAACCGACGGCAGCACTGCAAAATCGTCAATTGAAAAGATACTGATACAATAAGATACATCGCATTAAACAAGGGCCGCGTGAAAACGCGGCCCTTGTTGTTTTTAAAGCAAGGACGTACATAAAGTAGATAGGAGATAGGAGAAAAAAACAAAAAAACAGGAAAAAATAGTGCAACCCTGCGGCCTTTTGCGGCGTTATAGGATAATGGCGAAAATAACGGAAAAGCGTTAAAATAATAAGGAAATTTTAATAAAAACTGATTGACCTAAAAAAACGACTTTGATATAATAATGACACTTTTTCAGGGTAGAGCAAAAAAATTTAAGGAGAGCGCATGAAAAGGGCATATTCTATTCTTGTATTTATTTTCCTGTCTTTATCTATCATACCAATACACGCCGAAAACGCGGAAGATTTAATAATACCCCAGAGCAATCCTGTATATGAGGATTATTACCAGATGGCCCGGGCCGGGATGATAAAATCCGTGCCAGCCGAGCAGTTAAGGATAAGCCCTATGACAGAGTATGACGCGGCCGGATATATTGTTGAGGCTGCGGCTTCATATGTACAGGCCGGCCAGCAGGCTGTTTCTTCCGGGATGGCGGCGAAGATAAAACAGTATTACGCTATTTATCTCAAAAAAGCATATGAGATTTACGGCAAAACAGTTGAAATGAGAAAGAAACTTGCCTTTATAGAACAGCAGCTTAAATCACCGGACGTGAAGGCTCTTGATGAGACAATTGACGCGGCAAAAGTTGACATGTTCGACATAGAAAAAGATTTTGCCGCGACAACATTCAGGGGAGTAGCGCCGTTCGCGGTAATGGGACAGCTCGAGGTAAGATGGCAGAATGTAAATTCAAACGGCATCAGCAGGGTAAACCAGACATCCCTGGGCGGCACCTTCATGTCGCTCTGGACGCAGGGGCTTATTACGCCTGACGTAATGTTCAACCTGAACTTGAATTTTGAAAGGCCGCACGACGAAGCCAACAAGCTGACCCTTCCGGAATACTGGGGCACAGGGCAGAGGTTCCTTGATAAATACACTATAAATCTAAAGGCCTACGGCTGGCAGTTTAATTCAGGCTTTTTCTGGGAGGATATAACGCCTTTCATAGCAAAATCGACATTATCCGAGAGGCCGGGGCTTTTTGACCGCGACCCTTATTCATCAGAGGAAACCACAAAGGGCCACTTTGAAAACGCCTTTCTCCATTCCTTTATTAAACGCGGAGATATATGGTCAATGCACGGCTTTATGGGGGCCGAAGCCATCAATATGGATCTCCCATTCGGAGGCAGGATAAAAGTAATGGCCGGCAAGGCCGAAGGTTTTGACGACCAGTATGACAAAAATTATTTATATGAATACGCCGGAAGGTTTGTCCAGCCGCTTGACGCGCTGGGGTTTTCCAACAGCCATGTGGCCCTTAATTTCTTTAACACTTCAAATGAAGAATCCGAAATAGAAACAATGGCGCCGACAACTCCCGGGCCGAATTTTCCTTACAGCCCAGAGGGCTATCTGCAGTCCGAGACAATAGCCGGCGGCGATGCGAAGCTTAATTTTGGCGATCTTTCACTGGGCGGCGAATTTGAAAGGTGCGACCATTTCGGCTATCTGCCAAAACCATTCTCCCAGTATCTTGATCAGATTGAAAATCCGGATTATCTCCCCCCGAAGTTCCATCAGGACGGGAACGCGTTTTACATTGACGGGGTATTAAAAAATATCCTGCCGTTCACCCTGGAGGCAAAATTTACGAGTATAGACCCGGGTTATATCGGGGACGCGTCGGCCGTTGTCGATACAAACGACAGAACCATAACGGCGAGTTCTTCCAACCCGGTTATAGCGAACCAGACAACGGGCGTCAGCATCAGGCACGACTCATACGCGAGCGACCCGACCCTTATTTACAACAACCTTGCCAGGCTCCAGCTCACGGCAAATGTAACCATGCCGGAATCATTCGGCTTTATCAATCTGAACTATTCAATGGCTGAGCAGTTAACCGCCACCACGGACGACATATACGTGGATCATTATGATTTTGGCAACAGGCTCACCGGACCCATGTACTGGCACCTTTTCTTCAGCCAGTACGGCTATCCCGTACCTGGAAGGGACAATGGATTTTTCGCCTATAACAGCCCTGCTAATTTTGAAGTATTCGGGCAGGGAACAGGCTTAAGATACATGTTTACCAGCAAATGGCTCACAAACAAGGAACTTATTGTTTCGGATTATGACCTCAGGGGGCAGGTAATACCCACGTCAATGATATACGGAACATTAATGAGCGGCGGAAGCGGCGGGGTGGAGGATTCACCGAATTACCAGGGAGACACGCAGAAATATGAGGACAACGCTTCAATTGAATTAAAATTTGCCCTGCACAAGCTGCTGCAGTCCATGGGCATACAATCAAACAACCTTTTCGTTGATCTTTACGGGGAGCTTGTTACTTTGCAGCCCGGCGCGGATATAATGCCGACATACGACCCGAATACGCTATTTTCGCAGAATCTTATGAACGCATTTATTGTTTATAACCTGACAAAGAAAACAAATATCATGTTCGAGGCCGGCCTCGAAAGATGGGCGACCAATTACAGCCTTGTAACTTACGCGATGGACACGACCACAAATAAAGGCGACGGGCCGTTTACGGCATATATCGCGAATCTGCCGGTCAATTATTTTGACAACAGCTTCGGCCTGGGTTTTGACTATGACTTCGCGCCGAGGACATCTTTGTACCTCAGGGTTAAAAGGTTCTTCCACAGGGATCTTGGCGGCTCGTTTATGGGCGTTGACACGAGCAGCCCGAATTATATACCGGTTGTTGACCCGACCAATCCGCCCGTGGAACCTGCTTCGGCTTATAAACAATACAATTCATCCGCCCAGGATTTTGACGGATGGTATTTTTCATTTGAAATATCAAACTTCTTTTAATCGGAGGTATTTTTGATGCTCAGGAAAATCGCTTTATTTTTAGGTGTAATGCTCATACCGGTAATCGTTGCAGCGTCCGGGGATATTGGAAAGGACAGCTGGACCTACAAGGATATACAGTCGCTTGTTGACTCCGGCGTAATTACAAAACCGCTTACCCAGGATTCCCTTTCAAGGGAAGAGGTGGTGGAATATATCAACGACGGCGTTCATAATGTCCTTGCGGCCAACAAACCCGCGCCGGCCGCGGCCAACCAGGCCTCCGACGCGGAGCTTGCGGCGCAGATTGACAAGCTTTATAACCTTGTGAAGGCATATATGACCGATATGATGAAAACCCAGCAGAAACTTGATTCCATTCTTGAGACCATCGGCGATCTCAAGGTGAAAAAAGAGGATATTGAAAAAAGGCAGGAAAAGCTTCTCGGCCTCATGGGAATGAGGATCGACGGGGAATCCAACGCCTATATGACAGATTTGCTTTTATACGGCTCAAAGTTTCAGGCGGCGGACGCGCCGGATGACAGGTACAGGCCCATTACGCAGTATCTTGACCTGAAATTTTCACTGAACGCCACAAAAGAACTTTACGCCGAGGCGACATTCAGGGTGGAAAATATGTACGGCGGGTTCTGGGGTTCCG
>CAZMGF010000089.1:0-4990 GCA_964565765.1 uncultured Spirochaetia bacterium | reverse complement strand
TTCAATATTTTTTTTACCGTGCTGTAGGCTATGTAAATTATGATCACTATTTTAAAAATCGCCTTAATCAGCTCAAAAATGAGTCTTTTTGAGAAAAAAATGCGTTTAAAGCCCTTGCCGGGATTGATTTTGTCAAATGAAGGTTTTAACGACTCAAAGGATATCAAAAATCCAAACTGCGCGACATTGGAAAGTATCCCGACAATAAAAACACTTGCAAGCAGCGGCAGCATTATCATTATAAACTTTACCAGAAGTTTTATAAAAAAAGGCATCACAAGATTTTCATCCATATTTCCCTTAAACAGCGTCACGTTTCCCCAGTAATAAGCGGAAAGCTCCTTCAGGTTGTGCATTATATAATCGCCAGATATTTTCAGGACAACAAGTGATACCAGAACATTCAATACCGCGTTAATTTCAATCGAGCGGACCACCTGGCCCTTTTTTTTGGCATCCTCTTTTTTCTTCGGCGTGGCATTTTCGGTTTTTCCCGGATCGGCCATTTATCACACCCTCATACTTGAAATAAGATAATAAATATTGTTCCACATATCCGTCAAAAGAGTGCTGAACATATTGACTATTACAGGAAGTGAAATCATAACAGCTATCAAACCCACAAAAATATTCAACGGCAGCCCCACCATAAATACGTTCATCTGCGGTATGGTTCTGGATATGAACCCCAGGGTCGCATTAGTGAGAAAAAGCGCGAGCGTTACGGGCCCGGCTATTTTAAAGGCTATAACTATCATGTTAAAAAAAAGATCCGCAAGCTTTGTCGCGGTCATTTCCGTGAATCCGACGTGGATAATCGGCACAATCCTGAATGAATCGGAAATAGCCTGAAAAAGTACATGGTGGCCGTTTATTGACATAAAAATCAGCATGCCAAGGATGAACTGGAACTGTCCTATAATTGATACCTGTGTGTTGGACATCGGGTCGATAACGTTGACAATTCCAAAGCCCATCTGGAGGTCTATAATCTGCCCGGAAAGCTGTATTGCCGCGAAAATGATATATGACGCATAGCCTATAATGACGCCCATTATCACCTGTCTTGCCGCTATAATCGCGTACGAAAGCGAGCTGCTTGGCAATATTATATTATGGTCAAGTATTGGATAAATAATAAACGATACCAGAAAAGCAAATCCGATTTTCGTAATAACCGGTATGGTATTGGTTCCAAGTATCGGAGCGGTCATAAAAAGAGAAGCTATTCTGAGAAAAACGAGAAGAAATATTTCAAGCTGAATCTGCGCAAGATTTAATATATCAGGATACGCCATGGGACTACATCTTCATGTATGCTGGCAAGTTTAAAAAAAGCGTGGATGTAAAATTTATCAAAATACGCAGCATCCACGGCCCAAAGACAACAATAGCGATCATTACAACAACTATTTTCGGCACAAAAGTCAGGGTCATTTCCTGGATTTGTGTTACGGCCTGGAATATTGAGATAACAACACCGACAAGCAGCGCAAAACCCAGAAGCGGAGCCGATAATATCAGGGTAACCAGCAGCGCCTGCCTTCCAAAGTTAGTGACAAATTCAACCGACATTCTTAAGCCCCCTAAAAGCTGACGATAAGGGCCCTGGCTATCAGGTGCCAACCATCAACTAGGATAAAAAGCAGAAGCTTAAATGGAAGCGATATCATGACCGGCGGAAGCATCATCATACCCATTGACATCAGGGTAGAGGCCACGACCATATCTATAATTAAAAACGGTATGTATATAAGAAACCCGACTGTAAAAGCTGTCTTTAGTTCGCTTATTATAAACGCGGGTATGAGAACTGTTGTCGGAACATCCGCCTGATTTTTCGGCCTCGGCGATTTTGAGAGGAATATAAAAAGAGCCAGGTCCTTTTCCCTGGTCTGCCTGAACATGAACTTACGCAGCGGTTTGATGCCTTCATTTACCGCTGTTTCAAGCGTTGTTTTGTTGTCAATATATGGTTTCCACGCGGTATCATAAATCTCCTGCCCCACAGGCCTCATAATAAAGAAAGTCATAAACAGAGCAAGCCCGATTAACACCTGGTTGGGCGGTATCTGCTGGCTGCCGAGCGCCTGCCGCAGGAAATCAAGTACGATGACTATTCTTGTAAACGAAGTGGTAAGCATAAGAATGGCCGGAGCAAGCGTTAAAACAGTTAAAAGCAGGAATATCTGTATTGTAGCAGCAACATCTTTTGGTGATTTTGCGTTTGTAATGTCAATGCCGACTTTTGGAATAGTTATTTCCGCGGCGAAAACAGTGGAAAAGGCGAACATACACATCATGGCCACGGAAAAAGCCACAACAAACCTTTTGCAGCGCCTTATTGACATTTTATTTCCCTTCCTTTTTTTTGAATTTATCAGCCAGCCCTTTTATCATTTCATTTCCGGAAGTGACTATTTTCTTGCCCTGCGCAAGATATGAAGCCTTCAGCTGTTCATCAAATTTATTTTCATTTTTAAGCCTGTAACGCGATATATATTCATCCGCGTTGCTGCGAATCCTGTCGACTGATTCCTTGTCTGTAATCTCGATTAGTTTATTCAGATTATCGCCCGCGCTTGACAGAAGCATAATGCGTTCATCAAATTCGACAATATATATTATATTTTTACTGTCCAGATATTCCTTGGCAAGAACCCTGATCATATTTTCATTTTTCATCGGAATCGACGCCCTTACATAAAAAAACTTGAGCCCGAATGACACAAGATAAATCAATCCGATAATAAACAAAAGCGACGCAAGCATTGTGATTATTGTCTGCCATATAGAAGGTCCGGGTATCGCTTTGGGCGATTGAATCGCGTTAAGCTCCCCGGATAAATACGGTAAGTCCTGGGCGGTTACTGTAGTGTTTGCCGGAGCCGCCGCGTTATTTACGGCGGCGTATACCGGCACCCCGGCTAAAAAAAAAATCAATGGCAGTAAAAATATGGCTTTTTTCATCTTATATCTTTGGAATCCTGTCAGCCGGCCTTACAATATCGGTTATTCTTATTCCGAAGTTCTCATCAATAACAACAACTTCGCCCTTTGCTATATATTTCTGGTTTACAAGAATATCAACCGGCTCTCCCGCGAGCTTATCAAGCTCGACAACCGATCCCGGTGTGAGTTCAAGAACATCACGCACAAGTTTTTCAGTCCTTCCCAGTTCAACTGTAACCTGAAGCGGAACATCCAGCACTATATCCAGGCTTCTGTCATAAACATTACCCGTTGTCCTCTCGGCCTGTAATTCCGATGTCATAATATTCTGCGCTGTCGCTGCTTTTTGCATTTTTGCTCCTCCACCCGTTGTGATATCGCCGACAAAACCGTCGTTTGACGCCGCGGCCTTGGGTCCGGATTTTAGCGATGACGCAATCCGTCCTCCGAAAATAAATGAAAGTTTGCCGGGCATAAACTCGCCGATTGTAAGATCAGCCGTCATAATAACAACATTTCCGTCAATTCCCGGGATAATGCCGGAGTCAAGGTCAATAACGCTGACTTCCGCCGGATTTGCCATCAACGAAGCCCCGATTTGTGAACCTATCGATGATGTAACAGCGTCAGTAACCTGGTTTGCCAGCTCGGTTACAGCCGACATATGCAGGTCTTCAAGTGTGGCCGGCGGATTTGATCCGTCCTGGCCTATCATCAAATCGGCCATTATTGCCGCCTGCTCCTGGGATACAACCATAATGGCATTTCCCATGTTGTCCGAGAGTTCCACAGGAACAACGAGGTTGCTTCCCGGCATAAATGAACCAATAGAGCCCGAATCAACCTCTTCAATTGAACTCATAGCAATGGAGACCTGCTTGCCCAGCAGCTCCGAGAGCATCTTTTCCCCGTTGGGAATCGAATTTCCTAATATCTCTGTTGCGTTATTTTTCTGGTTGTCATTCATGGCCAAGCTAACCACCTCCGGATTTTTATTTAAACTTTGTTGAAAACTTTTTCTCATATGAAGTATCTGTTTTTTGTATCAGCGAAGTAATTTTAATGGCTTTTTTCTTGCCTTTTGTGCCGACCTTGCCGTAAAACATCGGTTTGTTCTCAATGGTCACAAGCAGGTCGTCTTTTGCGTTTGTTTCCAGCTTAATTATGTCGCCTTTTTTCAGGCTGATAATATCCTTCATTTTAAGTGTTGCCGCTCCGAGATTGACATATAAAGGAACCCATGTGTGCTTTACTTTATCGTCGAGTATCTGCTGCGTCTCGGTTGACATTTCTTCCTTTGAAAGTGTAAACCACTGCTTTGCGGAAAGCTTATAAAGAACCGGCTCTATTACCATATAAGGCAGGCACATTGACATCGCGCCCACATGTTCCTTTATTTTAATTTCAAAGTTCAGGTTAAGGCACATTTCATTCGGCGCCACTATCTGTACAAACTGCGGGTTGGTTTCCCTTGCCTTAATCTCAGGGTCAAAATCAACGATGCGGTGCCAGGAATCTTTAAGATTTAAGAATCCTTTTTCTATAATTTTTCCGACAATCGCCTGTTCAAGGTCCGTCAACTCCCTTGGCTTTGCTATCGCTTCTCCCTGTCCGCCGAGCACCCTGTCAATAATGGGAAAAATAATCGATGGATTTATCTCAAAAATAGCCAGTCCCTTTAGTGGTTCGAGGGAAAATACAGCTATTGATGTGGGATTTGGTATCTTTTCCACATATTCGCTGTAAGTAAGCTGTTTGACCGATGTAACCGAGACTTCCGCTATTGTCCTGATATACCCTGAAAGATCCGCCCCGAAATGACGGGCAAAGCTTTCATGCATCATCTCAATGGTCCTTATCTGATCCTTTGAGAATTTATCCGGCCTGCGGAAATCGTACATCTTTATCTTGCCTTTTTTCCTGGAAATAACAGGCTTTGAGCCCGCGAAAGAATCAACTATCTCATCTTCCGATGCCCCGTCATCCGAACTTCCGGCTTTCTCTTTTGGCCCGTCCTTCATGCCCGCTAATAGGGCGT
>CAZMGF010000088.1:0-5036 GCA_964565765.1 uncultured Spirochaetia bacterium | reverse complement strand
AACGACCAGGTAAAAGTTCCGGAAGTGGCGACGGGCGCCGGGCCTACAACGCTTCCGCCAGGAATTGTCTGCGGCCCGGATGATACAAGCGTAAAATTTCCGCCGCCCGGTATCGAATCTACAACGTTAAAACCGGCGCCGTTGGCGTAATTGTAATCAATTGAAAAAAGAATAAGGTCGCCGGCTGTCTGGAGCACACCTTCATATCTCTTTGATATATTAAAAGACTGCGGCGGCACGGGAATCGGCCAGCTTACTGTGGCGCCGCTGGTCGCGCAATTAGCCGTTAATCCAACCCAGTCACCCACGCCAAGATTTGAGTACCTTGCCCCGACCTGCAGGTACAAGTTTTGAATGTTGCAGCCGGTAAAATAACTCGCGGCCGGAATGTGAAGCGTGTAAGTCTGGTTCACAATTTCGCCGTCATTGCTGCCGCTGCCGCAATCCGGGCAGTTGGCAATCGTGCCGCCGGGCGGCTGCGGTAAAAAACTTGCGCCAAACTGATTTGGAACATTTATAACCGGCTGGTCTATATAGGCCACTCCGTTCGTATTTGTACCCGTCACAAGAAAAACCTGCCCGCCGGTTCCAGGCACTATCCTGCCGGGAGACGAGCTGACCGCTATATCTATAAAAGTATTGTTATAAATGCTGGCGCACATGGTGACATTTACAACTACAACATCGCCATAACCGGGATTTGGCGGGTTCATAGAGACAGAAATTATCGCAGGATCGGCAAAAAGAGATGAATAAAGAGCTAAGGATAGGAGCGAAAAAAATCCAAGTAATTTCATTTTTTTCATTTTCCTAACCCCCATTCTCGCGTGAAGTCATCCGGTTCCCCCGCATTTTTTTACTGTTTTTATTTAAACGTTATATCAAATCATTCAAAAAAAAGGGCCCAATCTTATGCGCCCAATGCAAACGTGTTACTTCTTTATGCAAACGTTTTAAACCACAGTTATAATACTACTACAGATTTCCAGTTTGTCAAAGATTAGCGTGATGACAAGATACTTACACTTCTTGTATGAATGTTAAAATTAGCCGGTTTCACGTGAAACAATAAATTGAAATTAGAAGGTTTTTGGGTTTTTTGGTTAATCAGTTAATCAAAGGATATATTTGCTTAACAGCACGTGATTTAAATTAACAAAATATGATAAAAGGTTCGTGCCACAATACTGCACGTGGTATCAGATAATGAAAACCTCTACATTTTCTCCCTTGGAGTGATTCCAATTATAGAAAAACATATTTCGAATGTCTTTTTTAACGCGGTAAGTATATAGAGCCTCTTCAACATCGATTGCCTGTCCTCCTGAACAACCCTGTGCTTTGCGTAAAATGTATGAAAAAAACCAGCAAGCGCGTGTATGGCCTGCGTCAGCCAGTTTGGCGAGTCCCTTTCGGCGGATTCCAGTATATATTGCGGTATCATAAGCATCGCGAGAATTAGTTCCTTTTCCTCTTTTTCAAGTTTTATAAATTCCACGCCGGAAATATATTCTTCCGGTTTTGCCTCCTCTTTTGCCTTCTCAAATATGTTGCACAGCCTTGCGTATGCGTACTGCACATAAAATACCGGATTTTTATCCGAAGCTTCCCTTGCAAGTTCAAGGTCAAAATCAAGGTGTGAGGTGAATGACCTCATTATAAAAAAGTACCTCGCCGCGTCACGGCCTACGCTTTCAAGAAGCTCATCAAGGGAAACAAAATTTCCCGCCCTTTTTGACATCTTCATTTTTTCCCCGCCCTCAAGAAGATTGACCTGCTGCAGTATTATGACCTTAATGCGCTCTTTTTCAAACCCGAGCCCCTGCATTATTGATTCAAGCCTTTTGACATACCCGTGGTGGTCGGGGCCGAGAATGTTTACAACCATATCCGACCCGCGTTTTATTTTATTGAGCACATAAGCTATATCACTTGCAAAATATGTAAAATCGCCGTCTTTTTTCCTGACAACCCTGTCCTTATCATCGCCAAACTCCGTGGTTTTAAACCAGACAGCGTCCTCTTTTTCATAAAACAGCCCCCTGCTTTCAATTGCTTTAAAAGCTTCTTCAACATCGCCGTTTTTATGCAGGGAAGCTTCCGAGAACCAGGTGTCAAATTTTACCCCGAATTTTTCAAGCGTGGCCTTCTGCATAGCCAGCACATATTTCAGCCCGAATTTCCTCACCTCATTATACACGGGAGATTTTTCCAGCTCCTCTCCCCCTCCGGACTCTGTGTAAAAACCAGGCCCCTTTTCCGCGGCCATGGCCCCCGCAATATCCGCTACATATTCACCCTGGTAGCCCTCTTCAGGCAGTGGCGCGTTTACTCCGTTAAGCTGCAGATACCTTGCCAGAAGAGACAGAGCGAACAGGTGCATCTGCCTTCCAAAATCATTAACGTAAGTCTCCCTCTCAACAACAAAACCGGAATAAGCGTATATTGAAGCCAGGGTGTCGCCGTAAGCGGCCGCCCTTCCGCTTACAATATTTAAGGGCCCCACAGGATTGGCGGAAACAAACTCAATATTAACTTTTTTTCCTCCGCCAAAATTATTCCTGAAATAAGCATCGGAAGAAAGCAGCTTATTTAGTTCGGAAACATAAAAAGAATTCTTAAGTGTTATATTTGTATAACCGGGTTTTATTACTGTTGAATCTTCAACGTATTCCCTGCATTTGAGCCGCCCGCTGATTGCTTCGCCGATAATAAAAGGCGGTTTTTTCAGGGCCTTTGCCAGCGACATGGCGATATTCGACCCGAGATGCCCCGGCTGATTTTCGGGAACTGCAGAAACGTCAAATGATCCCGCCGGAGCGTCAACTCCGAAAAGCTCCGTTACTATTCCCCTGATTTCTTCCTTGATAAAAGCTGTTAACGCCACAATTATTCTCCATGTTTTGACTTCAAACAATTGTAAACGTTAAACGGGAAATTGTAAATTGTTTTTATCGGTTAAAAAAAGAATGGTTTTCCGTTTTTTATTATTTCGCGTCGGGGGTATTGCCTGGCAATAGCACAAAGACGGCCAGCGCGTAAATAATGAATACAGCCGGGTTAATGTATAATCCGGCCGTTATTCCTGTGAATTCGCAAAAAATATTGAACAACAATGAAAAAACCGAGAAGAAAAATATACAATACACAATCAGCGCTTTATTCTCCCGTGAGGCGTGTTTTTTTAAAAATATTACCGCCATGGTAATCCACGCCATGAAAAGCATCCCTTCTGCAATTATGAACAATACATCTGTACGGTCATTGCCTGTATTGAAATAGGCGTTATATTTCGCTGTAATAACTGCTATTGCCGCTGAAAGGAACGGCATCATAATAACGAGCCATTTCACAATCATAACCGGCGCCTCGCGCGCGCCATCAGCCGTTGAAACCCCTTTGTCATAATTGATTATGGCCTGCATTTCTCATCAACCCCTGGGTTTACCGGCCGCATTTGATGCGGCCGGCTCCCGTTTTTCACCCCTCATGATAAGCCCCGAAACATTCCTCACGTCATAATCAATTACTAATTTATCCGGCGCAATGCTGGCCCCCCCGGCAAGTATCGTGCTGTCAAACGCAAGGCTGATTGTAATTTCCATTATTTGCTTCATATGCCCCCCTTCAGTAATTGTTTTATCTGTTTTTATCACTGCTCAACCTCATTCATTATTTATTATATATATTAAATTAGCAACAACCGTGCCGCCATTTTATCCTTTATTTTAAATGGTTTAAAACTATAAGATGAGCAAAACCCTGTTTTATCGCGCAAAATATTGCGCATATTCACCGGATAATCCTTAAAATAGCGGAAATCATCAACAATCAGCTAAAAACTATTGACAAAACCCCCGCATTTTATTAGAATTTATCTATGTTTTTTTTAAAACTTTTGGAGGTTAAAAGGAATGCCGAATTTAAAAGCTTCAATCAAAGATTTAAGAAAGACCCAGAAACGGACCGATAGGAGAAAATCTGTGGTTTCCCGCGTCCGTAACATATTGAAAAAAATAAGGACCCAGAATCCCGAAGAAGCAAAAAAAATGCTTCCGGAAGTTTATTCCGCGGTTGATAAGGCAGTTCAGGCAGGCATACTCAAGAAAAATACAGGCGACAGGTATAAGGCAAGGGCCTCAAAGAAAACCGCAGTTAAAAAATAAACCTGACGCCCTGGTGTAATAATAAAAAAAGGCGCTTTTAAAAGCGCCTTTTTTTATTATATTTTTATTCTTACTTCTTCCCGAGCCTCAAGAATATTCTTGAAAGCATGACCATCATTATGGCCCCTGCCCTGTCCCTGGATGAGTGTTTGACGGCCCTGTCAGCGTCATTAATTATGGCCAGAATATCCACATATGGCACCCTTGCAAAACTTTTAGCCTGCGCTCTGGCTTTTTCTATGTCTTTTATATATACAAACCTGAAAAGTTTTTTGAATTCCCCGCCGGCAAGAAAAAATCTCAATATGTACAGGGCCTTTATCCTGTAAAAAATGAATCCCATAAGCTGTTCCGGCGCGCTGTCCGGCAGCAGTTTTTCAAGGATTACAAAGGACCTGGCTTCGTCCCTGTCAACTATGGCCTCGGTTAGTTCATCAAGGCCGTACCCCCTGTCAACCCCGCGTATGGCTGAAAAATCCTCCATTGCAATATCCTTTTTATCGCCTGATATAAGTATCATTTTATCCAGTTCGTTTTTTACAATTGCAGGCTCAAAATTCGATTCAGTTATTATATATTCCAGGACTTCAGGGTCTATTGATTTTCCAAGAGGCTTCAGATATCCGGCCGCCCAGTTTTTCATGTCGGCGGCCTGCGAAGCGGAAATATTGATTATATTTTTCGAAGGCAGCCCCATACCCAGAATGTCTTTGGCGTCGTCCGTTGTTGTCAGCACCATGGTTGTAAATTCAGGTATTTGCGGCAAAAAATCCAACAACTGTGACATGCCGTCTTTTTTGAACTTTGTGAAATTTTTTATCAGGATGAACTTTTTTTCCGAAAAAAACGGCGCTGTTTTCGCGGACTCTA
>CAZMGF010000087.1:0-5320 GCA_964565765.1 uncultured Spirochaetia bacterium | reverse complement strand
GAACTCCCGATACCGCCGTGAAAGGGCGGTGTCTTAACCTCTTGACCATGGGGACACTTATTTTCAACTCTTTTCTTGTATTCAATCATTATGTTTTTTGAGAGGCAGCAAGCCGCCTCTTTACATTTCCATGCTTAAAATCCATTGCAGGGTTCAAGTGCGAAATAGATTAGCTATTATACTTATTTTGATTTTTTTTGCAAGCCATTATTGTATAAATCAATATACCGCTCTGCCGAGTGCTCCCAGGAAAAATCCTCTTTCATACCGTTGTTTTGTATCTTTTTCCAGACTGTCTGGTTCTTAAAGGTATCCACTGCCATGCGGATCGTGTTGTAGAGGTCAGTCGGGTAATAGCCTTCATACGAGAAGCCATTTCCCTTTTTCTCCTTAAAATTATAACGTTTTACGGTGTCTGCCAGGCCCCCTGTTTCCCTTACAACCGGCACTGTGCCGTATTTCAGCGATATCAGCTGGCCCAGCCCGCAGGGCTCAAAATATGAAGGCATAAGAAACATATCCGACCCGGCATATATCATATGCGCCAGGTTATTGTCAAATTTTATCGAGGCTGATAATTTCTGCGGATACATACCCGCCCAGTACCTGAACATCTCGTGGTAGCGCTCTTCCCCCGTGCCAAGAACAACAAACTGCAGGTTGAGCCTCATCATCTCTTCCATTATTTTGGAGACAACATCCAGCCCTTTCTGGTCGTCAAAACGCGAAACCAGCCCTATTACGGGAACGTTCTCGTAATATTTCAACCCGAGCGCCTCGAGCAGCTTCTTTTTTACCTCAACTTTTGTTTCCACAGTATCTATATTATAATTGACCGGCAGGCTTTTGTCCGTTGCCGGGTCCCATAACTCATAATCAATTCCGTTCAAAATTCCATAAAGGTCATCCCTGCGCTCGCGCAGGACGCCGTCAAGGTTGCATCCGAATTCCGTGGTTTCTATCTCTTCCTTGTACCTGCGCGAAACCGTGTTTACCACATCCGAAAAAACTATCCCGCCCTTCATATAATTTATCCCGCCGTAAAATTCCAGCTGGTGCATGTTGAATATTTCCCATGGCAGACCGGCGTGCGAGATAAGCTCCTTCGGAAAGAAACCCTGATAGGCTATGTTGTGTATGGAATATGCCGTGGCAATGGATGAATAAAACGGATCGGCCGCGTATGTGGTCTTGAGGAAAACCGGAATCAGGCCGGTGTGCCAGTCGTTGCAGTTGATGACATCCGGCTGCCAGTCGAGTTCTTTGAGCATTTCCAGGACAGCCTTGCTGAAGAATAAAAAACGCTCCGCGTTATCCCAGTACTCGCCGGTGGAAGTGCGGTATATCTCATCCCTGTAAAAAAACTCGGTATTGTCTATCATGTAAACAGGGACGTCTGTCCCCGGTATCACTGTTTCCTTTATGGCTCCGGCATGGTCCACAAGCGCGATGTTGACATTGACGGCTTTTCCCGTGTCGACCACGGAAAATTTCGCGTCATCTATCTTTTTGTATTTCGGCATAACCACCCTGACATCATGACCAAGCGCCCGCAATGCCTTCGGGAGCGCGCCTGTAACGTCAGCCAGCCCGCCGGTCTTCGCGAAAGGAACAACTTCAGATGCCGCAATAAGAATCTTTAATGGTTTTACCTTCGCCGCTTTAGCCAATTTATCTCCAATGAATTAAGGTTTTTGACCTATTTGCCCATCAAAACTTCGACGCTGTGTTCTTTGTTGTCCTTGAATGCGGGAGCTTTGTTGCCCGCTATTATTTTGCCGTCCACCTTTAATTCCGCGACGCCCTTATTGACGCCGTCCGGATTTTTAACCGTGATATTGTATGTGACTCCGCGCCATACCCTTTTAACGGAGAAACCCTTCCATTTTTTCGGTACGCACGGGTCAATGACGAGCCCGTCAAAATCAGGCCTGATTCCGAGAATATACTGCGAGGCCGCCACAAAATTCCACGCGGCCGTGCCGGTGAGCCAGCTGTTCTTTGCCTGGCCGAAATCCTTGTGGTCGCGGCCCGCTATCATCTGCGAATAAACATATGGCTCTGTCCAGTGTATCTGTGAAATGTCGTTATTGGCTGCCGGCGCTATTGTTTCCCAGTACTCAAAAGCCTGCTCGCCGCGCCCCATCATGGCCTCCGCGCACATTGCCCACGGGTTTGTGTGGCAGAATATCGCCGCGTTTTCCTTCAGGCCCGCCGGGAATACAGAAACATAACCCAGCTCAGGATGGTATTCTGTGAATGCCGGCTGAAAAAGCACTATGCCGTATTTTGTGTAAAGGTTCTTCTTTATTGAATTAAGAGTTGTAATGGCCCTGTCACCCTCGGCAACCCCCGAGAGAATCGCCCAGGTGTTTGATTCAAGCCATATTTTGCCCTCTTTTGATTTGCTTGTGCCTACGGCATTTCCGTTGTCGTCAAAGGCCCTCATGTACCACTCGCCGTCCCAGCATTTTTCATTTATCCTTTTTTTCATTTCAACAGCCATTTCTTTATACTTATCAACGTCAAGAACCCTTCCTGATTTTTCAGCAAGCTCGGAGAGAAGGTTTGCGCCAAGCACAAACTGGCAGGCTATCATTACCGATACGCCCATGCCCTTCGGCCCTGACAGATTCAGGCAGTCGTTCCAGTCGGCAAACCCGGCCTTTGGCAGCCCGTTCCAGCCCACGTTGTCCCATGAATACTGGATGGCTTTCTGAAGGTGCTCATACATTTTTGCCTTTGTCCCGTCGTTAAAGGGCACATGCTCATTTAAAAAATTCATATCCCCGGATTCTCTGATATAATTGTGCACAGCCTGCACCAGCCATAAATGGTCGTCGCCGTATCCCTCGCGGCTCCCCTTTTTTGTAAGCGGAGAATATCCGTGGTGGGCGCGCCCTTCGGGAAACTGCACCGAGGCGATATCCACGAGCCTCGACCTGACTTTTGAGGGTATCTGATGGGCAAAGCCGAGTGTGTCCTGGTTTGAATCCCTGAAACCCATACCGCGCTCGCCGCCCGCCTCATAATATGAGGCCGACCGCGACCAGTTGAAAGTCGTCATGCACTGGTACTGGTTCCATATATTTACCATTGAATTTATATTTTTGTCCGGGGTTTTCGCCTGGTATTTGTTAAGGTTATTTTCCCAGTATTTTGCCAGCTCCTGCATGGCCGCGTCAACGGCCCCTTTTTTGGAATATTTCGCGAATATTTTTTCCTCTTCGCCCATGCTGTCGCAATATCCCAGGACAAAGGTAACTTCTTTTTCTTCTTTGGGTTTTAATGATACGTTTATCTGAAGCCCGCCGAAAGGCGCCCAACCCACGGCCAGCTTGTTTGAGCATTTTCCTTTTTCTACTGCGATAGGATTGCCCTCGCTCCTGTACGGCCCGACAAAATCCTGGCGCACGCCGTCGTAGCTTGCGACTTTCTTATCCGACCAGAAATAGGCAAAATTCGACTTGTGCATGTTATAAAGGGTCATGTGGTACATGGCGTTGTTCTTAAACTCGGTCTTTCCTATATTAAGATTATACTGGTAATCCGTCATGTCGTTCATCGCGTCCCAGAGGCAGAATTCAACGTATGTAAAAAGTGAGAGCTTTCTGGGCCTGTTCGTTTTGTTTTTTACCTTGATGCGCCATATTTCATTGGCCTCGCCGACAGGAACAAAATATGATGTCTCGCTTTCAATACCTGCATACTCAGCCTTTATTTTCGTGTAAGAGAGTCCATGGCGGCACTCGTATTTATATTTCTTCAGGTCCTTATTTGTGGGCTGCCATGAAGCTGACCAGTAATCCTCTGTTTTATTATCCCTTAAATAAATATAGCGCCCCGGCCTGTCCGAGGGCACATTATTATACCTGTATCTGAGCAGCCTTCTCTGCGCGGCGTCGCGGTAAAAGCTGTAGCCGCCGGCTGTGTTGGACATAAGGCCGCAATATACGTCCACTCCAAGATAATTAATCCACGGGAGGGGGGTGTCCGGCCTGGTGATAACATATTCCCTGTTTGCGTCGTCAAAATATCCGTATTTCATCTATTGCCTCCTATTTTAACAGCAAAAGATAGGAGAGATATCTCTCCCCTATCCTTTGAAAATTTTATTTATTTCCGCCTGCCGAGAATTTTTCTTTAACCGCGGTATTTTTTGTACCGCTTATTAAAACAACTATTTATGATTTAAAATTTGCCGATTATTGAGAGATACTGCACCGGTGTGAGCTCATTGTAGTCATATGCATAATCCACTCCTATAAAATACCACCTGATTGAAGCGCCCATTGACCAGTCCGGAGCCTGTGAAAGAGTTCCGCCCGCCGCGCCGTTCGATATCGAGCCCCAGCTCTTTATACCGCCGCGCACAGCTATCATTTTGTTCCACCATATTTCGGCGCCCGCGTGCACTATTGTCTGATATTCAGTATCAAGGTCAACCGCGCCGATAATTTCAAACTGCTGTATTGGCAGCCTGTAAGCAACACCCGGTTTGAAGTTAACCCCTATTGTTTCCGTGCTTGCAGCGGATACTCCGGCTACCGCGTTCCAGTTTATCGCCGATATAACATCCTGCGCATTCACTCCAAACGACAATCCTTTCAAATCTTTCAGATTAAAAGCGTCGCCAACGTTCAGGTAAAGGCCGAGGTCAAGCCCGTATCCCGCGTAGCTTACGGTAGAATATGCTCCATCGGGACTGCCGCTGTCATATACAAGCGCCGGATAATCTCCAAGAAGTATCTTTACCGTGGCGCCTGCCGAGAACCCCTTTGTAAAGGGATATGCGTAAGCCAGATATACCGCGTTGTCGGCATTTTCAGTTGAATCGGTTATTATCTGCCCGAGTGTGTTGGTTAACGTAATCCCCGATATCGCCTGGCGCAGCCAGCCCAATCCAAAAGCACCGTACCCCGGCGCTCCGGTTGTGTTGGATCCTGTGTTATATACCAGGTTGACATAAGAATACGCTGTATCAAGGTCGTTAATCTTCGTCAGCTTAACGCTGGAGACTTCAACGCCCTGGATATTGGTCATACCCGCAGGGTTCCAGTATGAGGTGGAAGCGTCGTCCGCTATGGCGGCGAATGTACCGCCCATACCGAGCGGCCTTGCGCCGACGCCTATTGCCATTGACTCCCCTGCAAACTGTGTCGTATCAGCTGAGATTGCTGTCGAAAAAGCCATCGCTAAAACTGCAACGGCTAAAACTGCTTTAATGCTCAATTTCATGTAACGGCCTCCTTTTAAATTATAGCTGCTTCGGTCTGGGAGTCAAAGAAATGGGCCTTGTTCATGTCCAGCACAAGCTCCA
>CAZMGF010000086.1:0-5360 GCA_964565765.1 uncultured Spirochaetia bacterium | reverse complement strand
ATCTGGCCATGGCCTATGAAAGGCTTGCCATGTCCTCACAGGACAAAAACACGCAGCTGCAGCTTTTACATAAAGCGGCTGATATTTACAAAAAGGGGGTTGACCTCAATCCGGGTAATTCCTATTACTGGGGGAACCTCGGAAGGATTTATACGGATCTTGGAAAAAGCGAGGATCCGAAGTATTTTGACGATGCTGAAAAGTATTACATAATCGCGGTTGAGAAGGCCCCTGTGACGGGTCTTTTTGCCTCAAACTTAATCGAGCTTTATCTCAGCATCGGCAGGATTGATAAAGCGCTGCCTTTGATGGAAAAGCTGGAAAGCTGCGACAAGGCGCTGGCCGCATCGTCATATTTTTTACTCGGCAATATATATTTCGGGCAAAAACTTTATTTGGATGCTGAAAAGGCCTACAGAAAATCGCTGGACCTGAACCCGGGATTCGGCCAGACTTACTACAATCTTGGCGTGGTATGCGCGGCAAGGGGCGACAGGGCATGCGCCAAATTTTGCATGGAAAAATATCTTGAGCTGATGCCGGGGTCCGAAAAAGAAACTGATGCCAGAAAAATATTAAGGGACGTTACAAGATAATATCCGCCGAAAGACGGTTTAAAAGGCCCCTTTGGGCGATATCTTCCTGGCTTTTTTAAATATTTCAGCGGCCTCTGTCTTTCTTCCCTCTTTTTCATAAACTGTAGCAAGCCCAATAAGCGCGTCAGCAAGGGCTGAATTCAGGTCGCGGGCTTTCTTAAAATATATTTTTGCTTCCCTGTTTTTTTCCTGGCGGAACATTACCCAGCCCAGACCCACGTAAGGATCCGCGTCGGCGGGATTAAGCTCTATCGCGCGCCTGAATTCCCTTTCCGCGTCCTTGAGCCTCTCTTTTCTCATACTCACCCATTTATAATACACCCAGCCCAGGCCCACCCTTACTCCGGAGGAATCCGGATTCAGTTCAACGGCTTTAAGAAATCTTTTCTCAGCCTCTTCAAGGTTGTTCTGATGATAATGCACCCAGCCCAGCCCGACATGCGCGTCGCCGTAATTCGGGTCAAGCTTTATCGCCGCTTTAAATTCTTTTTCAGAGGCTTCAAGCTGGCTTTCGCCGAGAAGGAACATCCTGTAGTAGGTCCATCCAAGCCCGACATAAGCGTCAAGATCGCCGCTTACAACCGCTTTCACCTTTAAAAATTCATTTTCCGCCTCGTCAAACCTGCCCTGCTTGTAAAAAACCCAGCCCAGCCCCGTATAGATTTCTTTTTCCTCGGGCTTCAGGCTCGCGGCCTTTAAAAAACTTTTTTCTGCGTTTTTAAAATCATTCATTAGATAATATAGCCAGCCCAGCCCCGTGTGCGCGTCCGCGTATTTCGGGTTTATTTTCAGGGCTTTTTTATGTTCTGCGGCTGATTCCGCGAATTTGCCTCCGCTGACATACACGCCGCCCAGGCCCAGGTGCGCGTCGGCATATGAAGGTTTTAATGAAACTGCTTTTTTGAAAGCAGCCTCGGCTTCCGGAAGCATTTCCCTGTTGTAAAATGTTCTTCCAAGAATAATATAAGCGCTGGCAAAAAGAGGGTCCCTGTCTGTAACCATTTTTATATAAGTTTCCGCCTCTGCGTACCTGCCGAGCTGGCAGTATATGTCGCCCAGGCAGAAATTCGCGTCGGAAAAATCAGGATTTAAATTAATGGCGTTTTTAAGTTCCGCTTCAGCGTCCTTAAAGCGGCCCTGCGTGGCGTATACCCTTGCCATCGCCACATAAGCGTCCGGATAATTTTTTTCCTCTTTAATGGCCTTTTTGGCCTCTTCTATGACTTCATCAAGCTGTTCCCTTGTCCCGTAAACGCTGCACAGGCATGTTGGCGGGTCGCTCATTTGAAACCTGGGGTCGTTTTTCTGCTTTTTAAGAAGTTCCTTGTAAAGCCTGGTCAGAGTTTCTTTTTCCGCCACAATAGCCTCCGGAGATGAGTTAAATTTTCAATATAATATCAATTTAATATTATTTTTGCAAGTTATAAATCCCCGGGGATTCCCTGAATTCCTCGATTTTTTTCCTGTTATTCTCCCTTTCGGAATATATCTGGAACCATTTTGCGGCCATATCCTTTCTGCCGTCCATGGTATAAAGTTTCACAAGCAGACGCATGGAAGCGTAATAATACGGGTCAATATCCACGGAGTGTTCAAGATATTTTTCCGCCCTGCCTGCATCATGCATGTAAAAAAAGTAGGATGAGGCAATTGATGAAATTATTCCGGGATTATCCGGGCTTGTTTTTTCCGCAACCGACCTTAAATTTTCAAAACCGGTTGCGTCGTTTTTCAGGGCGCAGTAATTTGCTTCCGCCAGAAAATACCTTGAGATTATTTCCCTGTAAAAGATATCAGCTCTTTTTGTATTGTAAAAATCCCTTAATGTGTAAAGGTCCATAATCCTGGAAGTTCCCGGCGCCGCCATGCGGTCCCCGGAAAGCCTGTATATTATGCCGGTTTGCGACGGGTAAAGGTTCCTCTGTGGATATGCCGTAAATTCAGCGCAAAAAACCCTGCCGGATGCTCCCGAGGCAATATCAGCGTTTGTTTCAATCAGGTTTTTTTCCGTCAAAGAATCCCTTTTTTCTTCATAGGGTTTAATGTCAAAAAGATTTGCGTTAAGATCGTATAATTTTATGCCGTCAAAATATCCCATTGCCTGTTTCAGGTATAAAATATTAAAAGCCGGGGTATCAGCCGCGCATAAAAGCGTGTCCCCGGCTGATAGCGTCTTATAGATGTTCACAGGATGGTCATATCCAAGAAACCTTTGCGATGAATCATTCGCGCTAAAGTTGAGGACAAGCGGTATTGCCGGCAATATTAGCGCGGCGCATATTAAAAACACCCTGATTTTTGGCCCGGACATGAAATAATATCCGTAAAAACCCGCGGCGGCCGGCATGCATAACGCGGCGCAGCTTAAAATATAAAAACCCTGATTGACATATATAAGCGCCGGCGAAAAAGAATCCGAGGTAAACAATATAACTCCAGCGGTGTTAATTATGAAAAACAGCAGTAAGGACCGGAAAAAAACAATTTTTTTTCTGTAAAGCAGGTAAAATCCCGATACTGCCGGTATTATCAGGGCGGAGATCCATAAAAGCATCATTCTGGATGAATAAAAAACCTTTGCCGCCAGCACCTGCAGGGTCCTGGGCGCCGCGTCCTGTTCAGAATAGGCCTTTCTTAAAAGATAATTTATTGTTTCTGAGAGAGTTGAAATACCGGCCCAGTGAACCGACGGTTCGGCGGCCATTCTGACCGTTAAATATAGCAGCGGCGTGAGCAATGATATCAGAAAAATCCCGGAAAAAGCCGTGTAATCGCGCAATGCCAGCCTTTTGTTATTATAAATAACCGTAAGAATTACAGCCGCCATGGCCGCGATTGTTGTCTGATGCAGTAACGGCAGGAATCCCGCCAGAAAAAATGCCATCCGCGCGTAACGCTTATCGCTGTTTTGCCTGAAGCGTACGGCAAAAAAAACCGCAAGAACGGCCGCGCAATATGCGGACATATATATGCCGCCTTTTGCGTGGGAAGATTCAAACCAGAAAATTTGTGAAAGCGAGATAAAAAGCGCCGCTGCGGAAGAAAACAGGGTTGCCGCGGCCCCTTCGGCCCCGAAAACCGCCTTTATAATTGCCGAGGATAACATGAGAGCCGTGATAAAAAATAAACCGCCGCATACGCAGGCAAGAATATTTATTCTGTATGCAATGTCGCCTGCCGGTATCATTGTGAACAACTTGGATAACATCATATAAATCGGATACCCCGGAGGGTGCCCGAGCCCCAGAGAATAAGCGGAAGCTGCTGTTTCGCCGTCATCCCCTATATAAATTGTGGGAGGGGCCGTTTTAATATAAACAAATACAACCAGGATGAAAAACAAGGACACAATAAACTGTTTATTTACGCCGGCGTTTTTTTTGTCACCTGGCTGAATTTTTAATTGCATCTATTTCCGCCTGGATGTCAGCCTTTTCAGTAAGGTCATTTGAGTTTTTATAAAGAATATCCAGCCACTCAAGCGCCCTTACAGGGTTCCTCTGCCTGAACAATTCAGCCAGAATCTTAACCGCGTTCATATCATGTTTGTCCATATTATAAATCATGCGGATATAATCAATAGCCCCTTCTATATCACCCATATAATACAAAACTGTGATCGCAATCTGGTTGAGTATTTCAGGATCGGCAGGCGCTGTTTTGAAAGCCAGTTTTACATAATTATCAGCCGTCACAGTGTCGCGTGCCAGGGCGGCATACCTTGCGTCCATGATAAAATATCTGGCGGCGACATCGCTGTAATAAAGGTCGTTATTTGAATTATTAAAATAATCCCTGGTCGAATAAAGCTCCGATATTTTAAAAGTGCCTATTCTTGGAACCGGAGGCTGCGCCATTTTGTATATAATGCCGTACTGGATTGAACTTATTTTTTTGTCCCCGAAATCATTCGCTCCGGTAAAATAGGAGTTTTGCGCGTTTGATGTGCATACGGCCGCTTCTATTGCGTCAATTTTTTGCGCGTCGCGCTCCAGCAGCGCCGGAAAAATCGAGCCGTCCAGATAAATAGCGTCACGGTCATATGCCCTTATTTCACTAAATTTATTCAGGCAGGTTTTGGCGTATACTATGTTAAAAAGCGGCATATCGCCCCTTACCATAAGGACATCGCCCGGTTTGAGTGTTTTTTCAATATTTAAAGCGTGATCATAGGCAAAAAACGACCTTGAATGGTTGTTAATGTCAAAATTGACAAATACCATTATAACAACAGGCACGCACAATACCGCGAATACGAACCCCCTGCTGATTGAGTATCTGAGATTTAAAAAGCCGGTGAGCCGGAAAATTCCATATCCGGCCAGCAATGCTGGAATAATATCGCCGATAAGATAAAAATTCCTTCCGGCATAAGCCGATATTGCCGAGGTTGAATTCAGGGCAAATCCCGCCGATGAATTCATCGCGAACACAAGCACAATAAGGTTTAATACAAAAAATGAAATCAGAAAAACCGCCGTCTGCCTTGATTCCCTGAAGAAAGCCGCCGCGCCAATTACCGCAAAAAGGGCGGCTATATTATATTTTTCTATGTATTGCCCGAAATAGCCGGAAAATTTAAGGAGATATATGCCGAAATCAAAATCTTCGGTCTGCTGTCTTATATATACTTTGCGCAGTATATGATTAATTACCCCTTCCGGGGTTGAAATAAAACTGAAATCAACGGGTAAATGGGCCCCCGCCCGTATAAAGAGGTAGACGTACGGTGTTAAAAAAGCGGCCGCGAATAAAAACGCCGAA
>CAZMGF010000085.1:0-5369 GCA_964565765.1 uncultured Spirochaetia bacterium | reverse complement strand
TTTTTAAAGTCATACCAGGTTATAAGAATAAACGGCATCCTCTGTGAAATAATTGGTTCCTTGAATCCTGGTGAGGCAAATAACTGCATTTCAACGCCGTTATTCGAAAGATTCTTTTTGAAATTTTTCAAATCGTACCCTGTTATACTATAACAAAAAAACTGCGGGACTCCATTAATCTTGTTGTTATAATATGTGAGAATTCCGTGAGGATAAAGCTCATCCAGATAGTTGACCAAAGGCAGGTATTCAACAGGCAAAAGATACATAAATGATTTATTATTACCGGCCGGACTTGCCGGTACCGCTGAATTCAAATAAAAATCATTGTAGCCGGAAGCTCCCTCCAGTGCAAATTTAAATGAAGGCTGCTGGGTAAAATAAGTAGAAACGCTGGTGTCCACCCTCCCCGACAATAACGCCTGTTTTACATTTATCCCCGCAGCGTATTCTGTAGGAGTAAAAGTTTCCGAGCAGCGAATATCTTTTGCCTGTTTATTGAAATAAATGTAAAAATTATTATATGCGGAAAGAAGCAACATTACAAATATGGTCAAAGCCGCTATAAAAATGAGCTTTTTGGTTTTGAAACAACTTAAAAATTTGAATATAAAAACAAGCATAAAAAAAACAACACATGGTATTACGACAACCGTTCTTAGGCTCTGCGGTGACTCAATGGTGAAAAACCCGGCACACATAAATATAATAAATGACGAAGTAAGAAAAAAATAAACGGGATTGGATAGCCGGGTTAGCGCATACAATAAACCAATCAAAGCAAATATGCCGGTAAAAAAATCAAGTTCGGGCTGCCCCGGCAGATTGTGGCGTTCGTTGGCGTCCCCTTTATAATTAAACATCAATAGCCCTGCTTGAATATTGTAAAAAAGCATATTGTACCATGTTTTTTGTGACCGCCAGGTTTGCTGCTGTATTGAGTCCTTAAAAATATAATTGTTCTTGTTAACTATAGAAACTTCTGCCTGTCGGCTAAAAAATGCGTTAAAATGATTTGCAATATATATGCCCAGGGGCACAAACACTACCACCGCGGCAGCGACTGCAAGAACAATCTTGCGTAAATTTTTCCTGTAAAAATTCCTTTCATAAAAGAAAATATATAACATAAAAACAATTATTATGAATAAACAAAGCCTTGCACTTTGATATGTATAAAAGGAAAACGAAAGAGTAATGCCGAGAAAAATAAAATCATACGTTTTTCTCGAATAAAAGGCCCTTAAGGCAAAATATAAAACAAAAATCACAGCAATTACCGCAAAAGCCGCGTGGAATGCTATCCTGCTGAAAATAATATGCCAGCGCATTAAAGCCAGTATAAAAGAGCCTGTCAGCGCCGGTACTGCACCGCCTATATAGCGGATCAGGAAGTAAAATGCCGGTATTGTGAGAATGCCGAGAAATGCCGGTGTCAGCCTTAACTGGGTTGCTCCGATGCCGAATATTTTGAATATAACAGCTATATAATACATAAAAACCGCTGCGTTATTTGGAGCCTGCGGCCCGATATATACCGGCAATGATTTTCCGTTCAGTATATCAATGGCCGTAAGTCCGTTCAGGGCTTCATCAGAAAAACAGCCGGAAGGTATTGAATCAATCATAAACAGGCGCATAAACGCGGCGATTAGAAATACAAAAAAAAGCAGAATAATTTCTATCTTTAAAGGAGGATTAAAACTGATGTCAAATATATTTTTACTGTCCCTGGATTCTTTACCGGATCTTCTTGAGCCGATTATCAAGCAAACCGCCGCCGCAATAAAAAAAAAGAGTCCGACTGGAACATTTTTTATCATATAAAGATATATCTGGCCCACAATGGCTAAAATAAGTGAAATTGCGGCTGACCAGCCCGGGCCAATCAATTGGAGCCATTCCACAAAACGGGAATATTGTGTTTTTATTTTCAAATTTGCTTATATCCTTTTTTTAATCTATTTCGATTTTTTCAGCACCTCATCCACTTTATCCTTCAGCAGATAAGGATCAAATGGTTTTGTAATATACTCATCAGCGCCGGAGTCAAACCCCTGTTTTATGTTTGTTTCATGTGCCAGTGCGGAGAACATGACAACAGGGATTTTTTTAACCCTGCTGTCTGATTTTATTTTTTTGCACACATCATAGCCGCTCATTCCCGGCATTAAAATATCAAGCAGTATCAGGTCGATGTTTTTCTCTGTTTCAAGGGCTTTCAGGCATGTTTCTCCGGAATTGGCCTCCACCACTTCATATTTATGCATATCAAAGGCTATTCTGAGCAGTTTTAGTATCTCGGGTTCATCGTCAACAATCATGATTTTCATTTTTTGGCTCCTTTATATAACTTCATCCCAATTATATTTATATTATATCATTTTTAATAGATAAAAACAAATTATCACACATTTTTTTATATACCTCATTTTTATTCAGGAGGGGCCGGTTAATTTCAAAATAAAAAGGGCCCCTTAAAGCTTTCCGCCTTAAGGGGCCCTTGTCTTAAATAACGGTCAAATACCGCTTATTATTCTCCGTCGTCGCCGATGGAATTTGTCGGGCAGGAGCTCATCGCGTCCTTGGATGCCGCCATTTCCCCGTCGTTTGCCGGCTGTTTGTAAACGTACGCGTGCGATCCGTCGTCATTCATTTTGTAATTTTCAGGGGCAGAGCCTTCGCAAACCCCGCATGCTATGCACTGGTCGTCCACGTAAAATTTTCCCGGTACATTCTCCGCTACTTTACTTGCTTTATTAGCCATTATTACTTCCTCCTTCGGTTATTTAGTAGCCAATAAGTCTGATGTATGACTATATAATATTTTTTCCTCTATTTCAAGATTTTTTTTGGATTTTTAGGCCTTATTTTCTTATAATTTTCTCTTTTTTCCCGGTCATGTCAATAACACTTGAGGCTTTTCCGCCTGTCAATAAGTCATTTTTAAGGTTATAACCCGCTATTTTAAGTATTTCCGGGGATATTTCCCTGAATTTCACAGGCGTTGCCCCGCCTGAAATGTTCGCCGAAGTCGAGGCAAGCGGTCCGCCAAGCTCATTAATTATTTCATTTATAATGCGGATATCAACCACCCTGAATCCGCACGTGCCGGTTTTAAGGAAAGAAAATGTATTAAGATGTTTTTTTCTGAGTTTTAACACTATTGTATACGGGCCCGGCAGGTATGATAATATTTTCTTCCATTTCTCCGGGGTTGTTATGGCGTATTCTTTTATATCTTCCACATCGGCGAAAAAAACCTGAAGTGGTTTTTCAAAGGAGCGCCCCTTGATTTTGTATATCTTTTTTACGCCTGCTTCTGATAAAGCAGAACAGAACAACCCATAGACTGTCCCGGCCGGAAGTATGGCCGCCCCGCCCTTTTTAAGCAGGGCCGTGATTTTATGGATATCCGATTTTGCCATTTCTATTTTTTATGGTCATCCATATATTTTTTGATCCCTTTTTCGCGCAGTTCCTTATCCTTTTTCTCGACGCCCGAAGCAAGCTCTTTTTTCTGTTCCTCAAGTTTTGCCTTTAGCTCCGGGTATTTCACAGCAAGTATCTCCACCGCGAATATTGCGGCATTAACTGCTCCGGCCTTTCCTATTGCCATAGTGGCCACCGGTATACCGCCGGGCATCTGTACCGTGGCAAAAAGCGCGTCCAGTCCGTCCAGGGAACCCGCCTGCAGGGGAACGCCTATCACCGGCATTGTTGTATGCGCGGCGACCACTCCGGCAAGGTGCGCGGCCATTCCGGCCGCCGCAATTATGACTTCACATCCCTGATTTTTTGCCTCATCAAGAAATGCCTTAACTTTATCGGGCGTCCTGTGCGCCGATGTTATCGACACAAATGAGCCGACGCCGAATTTATCCAGCGTTTCAACCGTTTCCTTCATTATCGCAAGGTCGCTGTCCGAACCCATTACTATGGCTGCTTTCATTTAGTCCTCCTTATTGCCCTTTTCCCGATATCTTTTCTATAGTATACCCCTTCAAAAGATATGCTGTCCACATATTTGTAAACCTTCTCAACCGCGTCCTTAATATCGCCGCCAAGCGCGGTAACATTAAGCACCCTGCCGCCGGCCGTGACTATTTTCCCGGCTATCAACGCGGTTCCCGCGTGAAAAACAATTATATCCCTTACATCCTTTAATTTTTCAAATCCTGTAATCTCTTTTCCCTTTTCATATTCGCCCGGATATCCCTTTGAGGCAAGCACCACATTTATCGCCGCCCTGTCCTCTATTTCAAGGTTTATATCCTTTAGCTTCCCGTCAATTGAAGCCATGCATAAATCAATAAGGTCTGTTTTCAGCAACGGCAGGACAGCCTGTGTTTCAGGGTCGCCGAAGCGCACATTATATTCCAGTACCTTTGGCCCTGATGCGGTCATCATTATACCCGCGTAAAGAATTCCTTTGTATATTATCCCCTCGCTTTTAAGGGCCTTAACCGTCGGATAAAGAATTTTGTCCATGATAATTTTCAGTATTTCCGGTGTAATAACAGGCGCCGGCGCGTATGCCCCCATGCCGCCCGTATTCGGCCCTTTGTCATCATCAAATATCCTTTTATGATCCTGGGAAGCCGGCAGCGGCAGCACAGTTTCTCCGTCGGTAAATGCCAGAATGGATGCTTCTTCGCCCTCTAAAAATTCCTCAATTACAACGCGGTCGCCCGCGCCGCCAAAGATTTTACGCGTCATAATATCAGCCACGGCCGTTATTGCCTCAAGCTCGTTTTTGGCTATTATGACCCCTTTACCCGCGGCCAATCCGTCGGCCTTTACAACCATGGGATATTTCTTATTGGCCTTTATATAAGCTATCGCAGCCGTGCTGGAATCAAATTCCCCGAAATCCGCGGTGGGAATATTATACTTTTTAAAGAGGTTTTTGGTAAATACCTTGCTCCCTTCCATCTGGGCGCCGTCCTCGGACGGGCCGAACGCCTTAAGTCCGTTTTCGGCAAAAAGGTCAACTATCCCCATCACCAGCGGCACCTCGGGGCCCACAATTGTCAGGTCAATTTTATTTTCAAGGGCGAATTTTAAGAGCCCTTCTATATCATCCGCCTTTATGTCAACATTTTCGGCCAGCTCTGCAGTGCCCGGATTGCCCGGCGCGCAGAATATTTTTTCAGCTTTTTTGGACCGGGCCGCGCTCCATGTTATGGCGTGCTCACGGCCGCCTGAACCAATCACCAGTATTTTCATCGGATAAACCCTCCGCTTTTTTTATGGCTTAAGCCTTCCAGTTGTAGAGCTCAAAGAACCTGTCCGGCATAACGACCCTTATAACACCTTTTTCAGGCACTTTTTCCTTTTCTTCGCCGTCCATATAAATAAATAAAAGC
>CAZMGF010000084.1:3007-5857 GCA_964565765.1 uncultured Spirochaetia bacterium | reverse complement strand
GAATAGCCCCGCAATTTTATAAGTTTATAACAGAAAAATATACTTACTATTTCAATGTATTAGATACCAAAGTATTAGAAATAGCGGACATTAAATATACAAACATAGCGATAAAATAAATTTGAAAAAAAACAATCGGATGTCTACCATAAAAGTCCTGTTGACAAAACACATATGAAGATTATAATTATATGTAGTAACGCACAATCAAAGGAGAAAATACATGCAGCAAGTCTTAATAAAACAAAAAAAATATAGCGGTCAATACGTTGCGATAAAAAACATTAATGACACTAAAGTTATTGCAAGCGGGCACAGTATGAAAATAGCACTGGAAAAGGCTGTTAAAAATGGCGTTGAAAAACCATTACTTATATATATTCCAGAAAAAAACGCGGTACATATTTATTAATGTTTCGAATTACTAGACCATTTAAAATACTGGCTTCTGGACAAATTTCTCGGCCCTGCCTTGAAATTGAATTAAAAAACCCTCATACTGGCAAATCAATATCTGTTCTCGCACTTATTGATACAGGCGCCGATGAGTGCGCAATGCCTTCTGAATTAGCCAATTTACTTGGGCACAATCTGACAAAAGGCAAGCCTACACCAATCAGGACTGGCAGCGGTGTTTCTACAGCGTATTCTCATACCGTTGAAATAAAAATAGATGGATTTGTAGTTTCAAACGTACTTATTGATTTTATGCCGAACCTTCGGACCCCGCTTCTTGGAGTAAAAAGTTTTCTTGGAAATTTTATATTAACGGTTGATTATCCAAAACAAACCTTCACTTTGCTTAAAAAATAAAATTTGCGCACTCAATCCTCTTTAAATGCAAACATTCGTATAATATAAATTATACGAATCTTTTTGACATCCGGCCTTAAAAGCGTTAAAATACCGCAAATAGTCCTCCTGGAGGCTTTTTATGGCCGGCGCTACAAGATTTTTTAAAACTCATGATGAAGCTGAAGCAGCTGCGAGTAATTTTGTAAATCATAAGAAAGTTGAAATTATTGAGAAAAACTTCGGCGTTGTGAACGATCTTAACGATGGCAAGCCAATTATCAATTATGTAGTTGAAGTTGACGGCAAAACCCTTTGTCAGGACGGCGTTTGTAGATGAACGATATAATCAAACCCTTTACTACCGCACTAGCGGCCGAAGGCAAAAGTAAAAATACCATTAAGAATTATCTGGTGGCCGTAAATCAGTTTTTACTCGCGCATAATGGCCGGGTCAATGCAATTACCCAGGAATCGGTAGATTCCTTCCTTTCAAAATTTAATAGCCGTAATCAGACACAAAATTTTAAAAAGAACGCTATACACAAGTTTTTGACCTTTCTCCTGGCCAGAGGCCAGATAAAAACGCTCATGAACACCAAAATGAAAAACGTTACAGTCGGTGAACCGGAGTTTTTAACACCTGCCGAACAGGACAAGCTTTTTATGATCCTGCAGAGCAAACCAAAATTTAAACGGGATTATACCCTGCTGTCGGTCATGATTTTTACCGGCATGCGCGTAAGCGAGGTCCTAAATCTTAAATTATCCGATGTCCGGGATGATTTTTTGATGATAAAGGATTCTAAAACCGGCCCCGGTAAGGTTTATATGAGGGAACGCCTGGCCCCGATACTTTCCTCTTACCTTGAACCGATAAAGGACAAGCTCGGAAAAAATGATTTTATATTTCAATCCAATCAAAAGAGCAGGCTGACCGAGAGAATGGTCCAGCTGCAGTTGAAAAAGTATTTACGCATGGCCGGGATCCAAAAGGACCTTTCCCCGCACTCATTACGGCATACTTTCGCGGCACGGCTTATAAAGACTGCCGGCAATTTGGGGATACTGCAAAAGGCCCTGAGGCATAAGCATATTCAAAGTACCATGAGGTATGCACATATTGCAGAGGAAGAAGTGATAGAGGCTATTGAAAAGTCGATGGAAGTGCCAGAGAGAGAACAGAAAAGAGCAAAAACGGCACAAAATAAGGGTTTTAAGCGAGTTGGGAAATGATTTCCCAGTAAAACATTTACAATTTTTCGAGTGCCTTTTGTTTTTCGTTATTTTCTTCTGTTTCATTTTGCTTTTGTTCTTCGGAGGTTAAAGGTTCGTCATAGGTTAAGACCAGAACCTTGGCTTTTTTATTATAATCTAAAATAATACCTGTTGGTAGCGAACTGCCCCACGTAGCAAACATAATTGAACGATCCACAGACAAAGGCTCGCCATACTTAATAACTAATGTTTTTATTAATTTATCAAAATCAATATAAGGTGATGTGGTAGCGAAAGCAATAAAAATTGTTTTTAATTTATTTTTTTCAAAGTATAAAGAAATCTTACAATTCATATTTAAAATATTATCTTTTTTTGTAATTATTGCTGAATTATCAATCTTTATTTTTTTGTTACCAAGTACCTTTTTTACTTCGTTTTGGCTCATACCCCATGTTAATCCTTGAAACGAAAATGCAGGTGATGTTACTGGCTCGGGTTCCGCAGTTATAGTAGAAGCACTTATTTGAACTGGGACCGATGAGTTGTCGTCAGCATATGTGAATGTTGCAAATATGGAATAAACGAGAAAAAGGAAAAATAATTTTTTCATAAAACCTCCTATTTTTCTTTCTCAAACCCTTCTGATTTAAGGATTGTGAGAAATGAGCTTAATAATTTATTCAAGTATTTGGCTGCTGCGGTTTTATCGGCTTTCCTTTGCGTTTTTTTACAAAGGTCAAGCACGTGCAGTAGTTTTGTGTAACCACCCCGATAGTTTAGAAAATCCTTATACCTCTGGATGTAAAGACCCGGCGCTTCGTTCCAATTGTCTTTACC
>CAZMGF010000084.1:0-2907 GCA_964565765.1 uncultured Spirochaetia bacterium | reverse complement strand
ACAGGCTTATTATATAAGTAAACCCAACAAAATACAAATTCTTTGTTATCCATTTGAACAGATTGTAGGACTCGTTTGAATTCCGTTGGTTTTGTATCTTTTGGACTGCAGCCTTCATATATATCTAAACGCTTTAGAACCACTGTAGGGCGTTTTAAATTGTAAATTTCACCGCGTACGCGCTCTTTAGAGCCTTTTATGACGACTGCACCGGGATAATTGTCATTAATTCGGTATAACCGGCCCGGAATAGAGCCGTTTCCCATCTTAATGGAGTTCTTAAGCAGAAATTTCTGCTCAGCATTGGGCGCACTGGTACTTTTCAAGGTACCATATACGAAAAGATTGGATGGAAAATCTTTATGTAACATTATTTTTAATGTTTTTTGTAATTCTAAAAATATACTTTAAAATTCTGTGAGCCGTCTGCCATTTCAAATGATTTAATGAGTTTTTTCTCTTCAAATGATTTCAAGGCTTCCTTAATGCTTCTTCTGCGTTCGCGTATTTCCGTTGTATAAATGCCTATGTGATTGGCTACTTCGTTGATATCGAGCAAATGGGTATGATTTTTGTCCTTGCCTTTGCGCTTTATTAAAAAATCATACAAAAACATTTCAACGGCGCCGGTGAGCTTTTTGCCCGGGCCCGCAGTCAGAAAATAGTAATTTTCTTTAACGTTCATGGCCATGATTGGATTTAACGATATTTTTATCTTCTTAATGGGCTTTGTGGCGTCTTTTTCGTTAAAGAAATCATAGCCGGCGATCATATTAAAAGCTGTTGTCCTGGGTATTTCCTTGATAACCCCTTTTTCTTTGTACTTATATACACCGTCCGAATGGATCTGTGTGTTCAGCAGGGTTTCAAGGTGTTCTTCGAGATCGTCGTAACTCTGCCCGGATGCTGGCCAGCCAAGCCGGGTTAATAGGTCCGATGCGGATATTTCTATTATGGCGCTGTTTGGACAGGATTTGTCCGCGTATATGCGCTCAACCTCATAATAGAGCTGCATGGTCTTTTTGACGGGGTTTATGTCGTTCTTTACGTTCTGTATGGTTACAGTGTAATTCCCGTCCTCATTGTTTATTATGACGGTCCTTTTGCCCTTAATAGGCCTCTCGAGCGCCCAGGCTGGGTTTACCTCGGCATAATTCGCATTAATGAGCTTCATCCCGTTCGATTTGGCCGATGAACTGTTCTTTTCAATGCCCAGGCCGTTTCTCATGGCGGAATTAATATAGGCCCCGCGGTTCCTGGCCTTTGACATTTTACAATCGCCGATTATTGTTTTTAACTGTTCCAGTTTCCCTCGTTCTTTATATAATGCCAATAGCTGTTCGTAATTCTTCTGACTCTTCTTCCAGTCAGCATCGCCAACATAATTTTTTATAAGTTCAACGATATATGACAGCTCTGAGTCAAACGGTTTGTTCTTTTCCTTTTCCGCTACCGAATTGAGCAGGCTCTTTGCCAGATCCGACATGTTCTCCATAGCCATTATTTCCCCCCTTTTTTAGCTGCCGGCGATCTCCGGACAGGTTTCTTAGCATTAGTTTTGCGGCCGCTTACGGCTTTTCCATAGGTCTTAATAGGGTCTACGGGCCCGTCAAGCATGATATCTGTAATGTCCTGGCGTGGTATCTTGTATTCTTGTTCTTTCTTCATTTATACCCCTTCAAATCCATTGAATAATTTAATCTCTATCAATTGGCTCTTTATCCTGTGTATCTGCTGCGGAAGCCTGTTTATTGATTTCGTGATTAACTTTGTAGTTGTGTATTCCGAGTAAAACGAGAATTACGCCGGCAATGATAAAAATAATTGAAATGCCGGCAGTTTTCCAAAAAGTTGTTTTAGGTTTTTCTACTTTCATGAACAAGGGCGTTGTCATTTTTTGCTTTTTATCTCGCTTTCGTGTTTGTCTATAAATTCTTCCAGAGCCATGCAAACAAGGGAACTTTCCGACAGATATTTATATTCCCTGCTGTTATTGAATTTAACAACTTTTTCTTTAAGTTCTTTGGGTATCCTGGCTTGAATTGCTGCATCGCGTTTCTGTTCTGTTTTTGGCATTATATTTCCTCCTTAATGTATTCAATTGTATTACATTTTAATACAGATACAAAAAAAGTCAACAATTATTAATGATTTGTGATATTTTTTAGAACCGCTTGAAGTACGGAAGTTAATAGGCTACTTTTTTCTTTTAAAATTAACTTTTCGCTTAAACATTTTAATAAATATTTTTGTAAACTTATTTATTAAACCTGAATCAAAGAATGAAAAGCGCTTCCTTTTCTTGCCAAGAATTATTGAATCAATGAGGTTTATATCAACAAGGAAACACGCTAAAAACAATCTTTTGGTTATTGCAATATCTTCATTACTTGGTTGTGGGTCCCCGGAAGGATGGTTATGAACTAAAATTACAAATACAGCTCCCATGTTTAAGGCTTCCTGAATAACAACCCGAGGGTATACAACCGCTTGATTAACGATTCCGTCATCTATTTTTTTAATGTCTATAATGACATGTTTAGAGTCCATAAAAATTACATAAACAACTTCTTTGTCAATTGGGGAAAGGGTTTGAATAAAATCAACAGCCTGTTTTACTGATTCTATCTTTAATGACCTTTTATCATATATTTGATCGAGTAATTTGTGTGATTGTTTTTGTAACATTCTCAATTTTTTTATTTTATCCCCAATTGTCATTACAGATCCCCTTATTTATAAGTTTGTTGCCAAAAACTTTAAATTGTACTGCTCTGGCGGATAACTTTTTCAAGTTGGTCCGCCAGGCAGTGGGTATCAGCGCGTGTCGACTACGAATGACCTAAGGTATTACTTTTTCCTTATGCCATAACGCGTTTTTGCTTCTGAAACAACAGGCATCTTGTT
>CAZMGF010000083.1:0-5859 GCA_964565765.1 uncultured Spirochaetia bacterium | reverse complement strand
GATTTTTATTGATGTGAAAATTTATTACCTGGCTGTGCCTTAAACATCATTTACAACAAAAATATAAAGAGGCCTGAAAAGCAAAAGGGATTCCAAAG
The DNA here is from genome assembly GCA_964565765.1 of uncultured Spirochaetia bacterium. Taxonomy (GTDB): domain Bacteria; phylum Oederibacteriota; class PGYV01; order PGYV01; family Palsa-1178; genus Bog-1181. Next base: position 5,761 of record CAZMGF010000083.1, on the reverse strand, counting down.
GGTTTATATACCCTTTGGCCAGGGGATTGTAAGGGGCATGGCGCCCCTTGTTGTATTCAAGGAGCTTTTTTTGTACTCAAAAAACGCCCCGAAAAATATGAACCCTGGATGTAGAGCGGCCGCCCTTGATTCTCCGGCCGCTCTTGCCTTTGTTCTGTTATTGCGTTAGTGGCCGGGGCCCCATTTTAATGGGGTCGGGACCTGACGGTCCATGGAGCAAAGCGGAATGGATAAAGGCAGGGCTTGAGGCGCAGGAGCATAATAATTACATCCCTGAAACATTCATGTGAAAGGGATATTGCGAACGCCCCTGAAGCGTCTCTGGAGCATTATCATAAAAATCTATGCAACACATGGATTTTTGCGACGTCCACGAAGCGGCAAAGCGTAGTGGAAAGCGTAGGGGGAAGCCCCCCAGAACGGCACGACGCGGATCCTCCGCGAAGTGCAACGCCCAAAAACAAAAATGCCCGGAAAAACTTAAAGGTTTTTCTTTGATTATAAAAATGCGTGGGCAACTTATCAAATTCTTTACTGCTTTTAAAATACTAATCAAACCAAAAAGTCCAACCGTTGGACTCTTCAAATCTCCCTTTCTCCTGCCGCTTTTTACGCCTTTAATCTTAGCACTGCCCTACGCTCTCCGTTTTGTCCTTGTCTTTTTACTACATAACTAATCACTACATTACTTCCTTTATTCCTTGTATTCCAACCTCCACTAACCCCCCGCCCACAATCTCGCAAACCATCTCGCTTACTGCCCCAGAGAGGGTTTGCGAGATTGTGAAGCCCGGCGGGGGTTAGTGGAGGTGTTTTAATATTGACAGTATCTTTCTTATATCCTTAAAAGCCTTAAAATACCACCTATCTGTGGTATTATGGGTGGTAGTTGGTCAGCGTTGACCAGTCGGGTTTTATGCTTTGATTTTTTGCAGTTTGTTGTCTTTTAATGAGTATATTTCATAATGCTTTATATTCTCGTGTTCTAATGCTTTTATATAGTTATTAATCCACGCCTCGTTTATAACAAATATCAAACCCCGCTCTTTCCAGTACGTTTTATAGTCTTCCATGGCCTTACACAGTTGTTTAAAGGTCCTCTGGCTCAATTCCAGTTCCACAATGAATTTCTTCCCTGCTTTATCAGTAAATTCAAAGTCCGGAATCCGGTAGTGCTTTTTTGTCCTGTTCATTTCACGCCTTAAAAACAGCTCTGTCCTGTAATCATCTATCCTGTCACTGTTTACCAGCTCAATTATGATATCCACAACGTGAATATCATGCCTTAACTGCATTTCGCTTGACGCAAGGGCATATTTTTTTAATGCCTGCAGGTTTGTATCCCCTGTTTTCTTGCCTTTATCCAGGAGCGTCATAAAGCCCGCCGATGAAAGATACAATACCTTTGAAGGCTTGTAATTACTGCTGTCAATAATGGCAAACTTTGATTTTATTAGCCCCTTCTTTTCAAGGTTTATAAAATAATGTTTTGCCGTTGATATGTTTTTGAAATATCCCACGTTTATGAACTGTTCCAGGGTCATTACCCTGTTCTCATAGAGATTGTAAAGGATGTCCGCCTGTCTCTGGGATACTTCCTGTTTGCTCATGCCCCTTGCCATGATTTGTTATACCCCCTTTATTTCTTTTCGTATATTTCTTGATGATAAAAAGCCGCCCATTTTCTTCTTTGGCGCCGGTTGAGGGCTGCCTAATCTTATTTCCAGGCAGTCTGTCGGTTTGTCCGGCTCCGTTGCCGGAGCCGCCGCCCCTGATTCCGCGCAATCCGGCCCATCGTCTAGTTCATCAAGGTTGTTGTCAATGTATTGTGACTGCTCGCCGGGCCTCTTTTGCAGTTTTGCATAGACAAGTTTGTCGTATTCAACAGGATTTAAATAAATGTCCTCAATAACCCTGCCCCTGGATGTATTGATCGAAACAACCGCTTCCGAATGGTCGTCATCATATGAAGGCATTTTCAGCGTCTTTAACATATCCGGCTCAAATTTAAACAGCCTGTCTTCCCTGTCTGTCATGCCTGTTACTGCCCCGTCCGCGCCATGGCTCTTTACTTTGCGTAATACGAGATTTGTACCAAAAAGCTTTGAAAAATAATCCGAGGCATCAACTTCATTCAGATTCATAATGATTTTATGCCTTGAATTGCCGAGGATTATATTCGCAAGGTCCTTGTTATTGTCTTTTACAAGGTCGCCCACGGCCTGATGTCCGAAAGTAATACCTATTTCAGCCTCGCGCGCCTTGTTTATTAAATCCGCGAAGCCTGGATAAAGGATATTGTAGAATTCATCCAGGTACAGAAAAAAAGGCTTTGCAGGCTTCTGAATAAAGCGTTTTGATATTTCTGTCTGTAAATCAAGCATGGCAAGTATTGAAATAGGCTTATATTCCGAGGTCAATTTCATGGCATTGGCCTGAAATAAAAAAATTTTGTTTTTTGTGAGAATTTCGCCCATGTTGATATCCGGCTTTATTGTATTTATCTGTTTTGTCCAGGCCGGATTTGCAAACTGGCTCAATTTGGTCAAAAGCCCTGAAAGGTTGTTCTTAATCTTTGGATCATCTTTGATAAGGCTCAATAAAAACTTTGCTTCCGCTGTTTCAGGATACATATTGCACAGGGCCCTGAGTTTATGGTGGTCCACGGTAAGCGTATAAAGGTTTTTAAAGGTAATTATCTCGTATTTGTGCTTTAAAAGCGCAATAAGGGTTTTTAAATACTCTTCACCGTATGATTTGTAATAGGCATTGCTCTGCTCGTTTGACGGATAAAGCGCCGCTATTACCCTGTTTGCTATTTCCTGCGCCGTGCCATTGGCAAGCGGGTTATATGTTGCCGAGCCTTCCTCTCCGAGGTTAAATACGTAAAGGTCATAATCCCTTACGGCAACGGAAACGAATATATCTATCTTTTCCTTCATATTGCTTTTAATGTCCAGGATAAAGAGCCCTGCCCCGCTCTTAATGTCCTGAAAAATGGCCGGCATGAAGAAATACCGTGTCTTTCCCGATCCCGTGCCGCCTACAACCTGCGTGTGAAGGGTTCTTTGCGATCCGGGAATGTAAATGTCGTTATTATCCCCGAGCACGATTGAATATTTTTCAATCTGTTTGGTCTTTTTCTTCTTTACGCTGTAATCTTTCAATACTTTGGCTTTGTTGAAGAACATACCGCCGGGGTTGTTTAATAAAACAACAGCGGTTATGAGAAGAATTATTACAAAAACATATTCCGGTGTAAGCGGAAAATGTGCAAGGCTTAAACCGAATGTGAAAAGATATGTCAGCGGCCCGATCAGGATTATAAAATTGGAAATGAAAGAAACGTGGTTAGCTTTATCCCTGCCATTTGTCATGTAATAGAAAATCCTCCAGCTGGCAAAGCCTGTGAAGAGGAAATCAGCAGGGAAGAAGTGGTCCGAAAGGTAAATATGGTCCAGACAATAAAAGGCTATTGCTGCGAAAAGGGCACCAAGGTCTAGAATCATTTGTGAATGGCCCTTAGTTGTTCAAGATATCCCTTAAAATCATTTATAAGCTCTTCTACCTGGTTTATATTATATGTTCTTGAGCTTATGAATATCTTGCCTTTCTTTTTGTCAATTGTGAATACCGGCTTAACAGGCCTCTTAACTGTTTTGTGCGGACCCTTTTCCGTGTCTTTTGCCGATTTTACCCGTTCTGCCTCAGCTGCTATGGCTTTAACCTGGTCCTTCTCGTCAAGTTTGCAGTAATCAAAGGCCGCGGTCGCGCCTATCATGCCTTCGTTCAAAGCTTTTAACACGATCGGATTCTGGTTGAGCCTCTGGTAGTTCTTAACGGCGCTTTCTTTCTTGCCGATTATTGAGGCTGTCTGTGTTATTGAAAATTTTGACCTTAATTCCTCAACGATACCTACCATGTCAATAACCTGTAAATCGTTTTTAACGATGTTTTCATTGATTCCAATCTGGACACACATGTCATGCGGCATGTCGGCTTTATAAACTTTTGCCTCAACAGACTTTTTAAGGTCTGTTAAAACAGTCGCGCGGCTGAAGCCGGTTAAAATCTGGTACTTGCCCGGCTTGGTAGGGGAGGGCCTTACGCTTATTGATTCTGTTTGGCCGTCGGTCTTGATCTTTTCTTTAAGGTCAGTCAGGTCGGCTTTTACTTTTCTTATCTGGTATGTGGTATCTTCAAGGTCCAGATCGGCATAATTGATGATTGAGCTGTCTGTTTCCCTGTATTTTAAAAGTTCTCCGAAAAAACGGGCGGTTTCTTTTGCCTTGACCGTTAAAGCAGCTGAAACCGGCCTCTCCTTGATAGCCTGTTCCTGTGCAGCTCCTTTTTCCTTCATCATCCTTCTTAATTCAGATAGTTTTTTTGTGGCCATTTTTTATTCCCCCTTTTTATTCTTTTTTGTATCCATCAGGACCGCGAGCTTTCCGATTACTTCATCTTTTAATACTTCAAAGGCCTCTTTGCTTGACTGCTTGGATTCCGCATGAAGATCAATGGGCAGGTTGTCCATGTATGCGTTCACATAATCCGTGGTAAGAGGTATTACTACGTCAAATATTTTTGCTTCCTCAAAAATATCATAAATCTTGCTTACGTAATGCTTTGCAGCTTTTGTCCTTTCCGAGAACATATTTACAACAACGCCGAGGATGTCAATATGAACGCCGGCCTTTTGCATGTTTGTGATAATGCGTCTCAGGTTGTCAAGGCCCTGGTATTCAGGTGCGCCTGGCTTGAAGGGGATTATGACAAAATCCGAGGCGTAGAGGCCGTTGTAGCAAAAAACATCCGTGCTGGGCGGGTTGTCTATAATGATGAAATCAAAGTTATCCTTTATCAGCGCGAGATGTTTCTTTAATATCTTTTCTCTTTCAATCTTGCCGTCCAGTACCGAGCGTATCTCCTCGAGCACAGGGCAGCCGGGCAGGAGATAGAGCTCTTTTTTGGGAACACGTTCAATGCCTTCGTGTTTTTTTAGTATCTCATTAAAATACTTTCTGAAATATGCGGGTATAATCGCGTCTGAATTTATTGAAGGGACCAGGACCGATTCTCTGTCTCCGTAAACTTCACAGATTTTATATTCGCCCTCCTGATACAAAGACTGGATGTTCTGGTTTTCAAGAAATTCGCCGTATAAAATACCGGTGGCGTTCGCCTGGCGGTCATTGTCTACGAGCAGTACCTTGTAATCATCGGATAATTTACTCGCGAGGTTTAAGGCTATTGCGGTTTTCCCGACACCGCCTTTGTTATTGAATAGGGAAATGGTAATGGGCTTCTCAAATTTAACCATTGTGTTTCACTCCTTTTTTATTTTTGAATAATTGATCAACCTGGTCGGTAATTAAAATTCTCAGCATCTCCGGTCGCGTTCGGCGCTCGTCAACGGCCAATAAATCGATGCGTGTAATAATGTCAGGATCAAGCGTGGTCCAGATTTTTTCTTTTGGAAGTCTTTCTTTTTTATCGCTCATCTATTCTCCTTTCAACAAAATTGAATTATTCAACTTTTATGAACTAATTGAATTATACAACTTTTATGAATTTTGTCAATAAATATTTTGCTCTTTTTTGATTAATTTATACAACCTGCGGTGGGTAGGGGATAGCCGGCTATACAGCCTATTGGGCTTGAAACTCCAAAAATAGCCGTTAAAGGCTCTATTTTGAGCCGGGGGTCAAGTACCCCTTATCATGCTATTAATAGTTAAAATAAGGGGCTATACAGCCTCTA
>CAZMGF010000082.1:0-6165 GCA_964565765.1 uncultured Spirochaetia bacterium | reverse complement strand
TTTCATTGTATGAAGAGTCGCCCTTCCCGAGCTGTTTTTGTATGGCCTTGAGCTGTTCGGAAAGGTAATATTCTTTCTGCGATTTTTCCAGCTGGCTCTTGACCTTTACCTGGATCTTGCGCTCTATCTCGAGAATTTCGTTTTCCCGCTGAAGTATCTCCGACATTTTTGAGAGCCTTTTTTTCGGATCCTCGGTCTCAAGCAGTTCCTGTTTTTCCTCATGCTTTAAAAAAATATGCGCCGCTATAACGTCCGCGAGCCTGCCTGCCGAGTCTATTTCGGACACCGACATTGTGGTTTCCGGCGGTATCTTCTTGTTCATTTTTACATGCTTCTGAAATTCTTCCATTACAAGGCGCATTAACGCCTCTGTTTCCTTGTCTTTTACATCCGCCTCGTTTATTTCAGATACGGTTACCTCAAAAAACGGATCTTCCTGGGTATAAGTTCCTATCTTGATTCTTGTGAGGCCCTCCACCAGCACCCTTATGGCCCCGTCCGGAAGTTTTAATATCTGAAGTATCTCCGAGAGTGTGCCCGTGTTATAAATTTCTTCTTTTGAAGGGTTGTCTGTTTTAGCGTCCTTCTGGGCCACAAGAAAAATTATCCGGTCGCGCTCCATGGCCGCTTCAAGGGCCTTTATTGATTTTTCCCTTCCCACAAAGAGGGGTATTACCATGTTTGGAAAAATGACAAGGTCCCTCAATGCCAGCAATGGAACTTTATTGGTCTTTTTATAAGATTTATTATCCTGATTTTCCGGTATTATTGGTTCATCCGCCATATATCACCTCACGCCGATTTTTCTCTCACTATCGCCGACAGAGGGTCCTTTTTTCCAAGGACTATGCCGCTGTCGATTACAACCTGTTTTATACCCTTTGAAGATGGCACTTCGAACATTATATCGGTCATTATATTTTCAATTATCGCCCTTAAACCCCTGGCGCCTATCTCCTTTTTAACGGCCAGGCCGGCCACTTCCTGCTTTGCTTCGTCCAGAAATTTAAGTTCCACGCCCTCCATCCTGAGCATTTTCTCGTACTGCTTTATAATGGCGTTCTTCGGCGCCTCAAGTATATGTATTAAATCCTTCGCGTCAAGTTCCTGCAGCGACGCGATAACCGGCACCCTTCCCACAAATTCCGGGATCATCCCGAATTTAATGAGGTCCACCGGAAGCGTCTCGGAAAGTATCTCATATTTCGACATTTTCTCCGTCTCAACGCCGCTCCTGTAGCCGAAACTTTTTTTCTCCATCCTTTTTTTAACAATTTTATCGAGCCCCACAAAAGCGCCGCCCGTGATAAAAAGGATGTTCTTTGTGTTTATCTTTATATATTCCTGGTACGGGTGCTTGCGCCCGCCCTTCGGCGGCACGTTTGCTACTGTGCCTTCAATCAGTTTAAGGAGTGCCTGCTGGACACCCTCGCCTGATACATCCCTGGTTATTGAAACATTTTCCGATTTCTTTGATATTTTGTCTATTTCGTCAATATAAACTATACCCCGCTGTGCGGCCTCAATGTCAAAGTTTGCATTTTCAATTAGCCTGAGCAGTATGTTTTCCACGTCCTCGCCCACATAGCCGGCTTCGGTAAGGGTGGTGGCGTCTGAAATGGCAAATGGCACCTGAAGTATGCGCGCCAGAGTTTCGGCAAGCAGGGTTTTTCCGCAGCCGGTCGGACCCATAAGCATTATGTTGGATTTCTGCACCTCTATGCCGTCGTCATTATTTGCCGATATCCTTTTGTAATGGTTATATACCGCCACGGACAGGACCTTTTTGGCCCGCTCCTGGGATACCACGTAATCATCAAGTATAGCCTTTATCTCTTTGGGCGCGGGAAGCGGTTTGGACTGCTTTTCCACGGAAGGTTTTTCCCCTTCCATTGCCGCAAATAGCTTTATGCAGCTTTCGCAGACCGCGGCGCCTTCGGCCACAATGAGCTTTCCCGCCTCTTTTTCCTTTTTACCGCAAAAAGAACATTTATTCATAATTCACCTTCCCCGGGTATCTGTCTTTACTGCTTCGGCGGAGTTTTTCTTGTCTCGATTATTTCATCAACTATGCCGTATTCCTTCGCCTCTTCCGCGCTCATATAATAATCGCGGTCGGTGTCTTTTTCTATCTTTTTGATAGCCTGGCCCGTATGTTTTACAAGTATTTTATTGAGCCGGTCGCGCAGCTTTAAAATCTCTTTGGCGTGTATCTCAATATCAGACGCCTGGCCCTGCGCCCCGCCCATCGGCTGGTGTATGAGCACGCGCGAATTTGGCAGGGCATAACGTTTTCCCTTTGCCCCGGCTGTCAAAAGCAGCGCCGCCATGCTTGCCGCCTGCCCCACGCATATCGTGGTGCACGGCGATTTAATATACTGCATTGTATCGTAAATGGCCAGGCCCGCGCTTACAACTCCCCCCGGACTGTTTACATATATTGAAATATCCTTGCCGGAATCCTCGCCGTCGAGAAAAAGCAGCTGCGCGATAATAAGGTTTGCCACATCGTCGTCGATGGGGGTTCCGATAAAGATTATCCTCTCTTTTAGCAGCCTTGAAAAAATATCATAGGCCCTCTCGCCCCTGTCGCTCTGTTCGACCACCATCGGCACCAGGTTCATCCTGATGTCCTCTTTGTTCTTCATATTTTTCCTCCGGTCATTTTTTATTTATTTTAACGCGCCGCTTACCAGGTGTTCAACAACCTTGTCCTCTAGAAGCTTTGCCTTTAAAGCGTCCCAGCTGCCGCGCGCCTTTGCCTGCTTAATCATATTTTCGGCGTTATCATTTGTTTCCTCGGCTATCTTTCTTATCTCGACTTCCACATCAGGATCCGTTACCTCTATTTTTTCCGCCTCGGCTATTTTCCTTAAAATATATATCATGCGCAGGTTGGCCTCGGCCTGTTTTACCGATTTTGCCCTGAGATCCTCGATTGTCATTCCGACTGCCTTCAAATTGAGCCCCTGCTGATTTAAATTGCCCTGGTAGCGGTTAACTATATTGTTAATCTCCTCCTCAACCAGCCCCTGGGGAAGCTCAAAATTGTGCATTTCTATAAGTTTTCCTATAACCTGGTCAACCTTAAAGTTTTTTACCTCGTCTATGGCCTGTTTCATAAGGTTTTCTTTTATCAGGTTTTTAAGCTCTACGGCCGTTTCTTTTCCGCTTATCTCTTTTGCAAACTCATCCGTCAGTTCGGGAAGTTCCAGTTCTTTAATGGATTTCACATTTACCTTGAAAACAGCCTTCGCCCCGGCGAATCTTTTTTCGCGGTAATCAGCCGGGAACTTCACATTAATATCCTTTTCCTCTCCCGGTTTTAATCCGACCAGTCCGTCTTCCAGGTCCTTTATCATGGTACCGGCTCCGACCTTTATAAACTGCGATTCGCTTGTCATTGAAGGCTCGGCTTTTCCGTCAAGGAATCCGGCCATTGATATGGTCACATAGTGGCCCTCTTTGACCTTATCGGCCGTGGAATCCTTAAGCTTGCCGCGATACTGCCTGACGCGGTCAAGCTCCCTGTTAACATCCGCTTCTGTTATTTCCTTTAATTTTTTATCCTCGATCCTTATCTTTTTATAATCCTTAAGGTCAAAAACCGGGTTAACTTCAACTAGTATTTTGTATTTCACGCCGTCGCCGTCGCGTTTTACTTCCTGAAGCATTGGGTAGGTGACAATTTTCAGGTCAAGTTCTTTCATAACCTCGTTATATGTTTCAGGGACTATCTCTTTCATTACCTCGTCCTCAATGTCCTTTGAAAACTTGGTTTTTATCATGGATTCCGGCGCCTTGCCTTTTCTAAAACCTTCAATGCGCGCGTTGTCCTTAAATGACGCGAATATCTTGTTGTAAACAGCCTCTACCCTTTCCTTTTCAACCTCGACGTCTATTACCTTCCTGCAGTTTTTCTCGTCTTTAACTTCCCACTTCATTTAAATGTTCCTCCTTAAGGATGTAAGGGGCTTGCGGCCCTTTTTGGTATTTTTGGTGCGAGCAGAGGGACTTGAACCCACACGCCTTGCGGCACCAGATCCTAAGTCTGGCGTGTCTGCCAATTTCACCATGCTCGCATATAACTTCACATTTACTGCTCTTCAGACACTCATCCGTAGCGCTCGTCACTACCTCGCGCACGGCTGTGTGTCTGCCAATTTCACCATGCTCGCTTTTATTTCCTTATTATATATACACAAAAAAACAGGAATAAATCCCAATTAATAGCCAAAATAGGGATAATATCCCAAGGGGCAAATTAAGCCCTGTTTTTAACCTTTAAAATTGAGCCTGTTTGTTATTTAATTTTACTACAAATTTTGAATAATTCCAGATATTAATATGAGATTTTTTGAGTTTTAACGCCTTTATAGCCTCTGCCATATCAGCGCCAAACCCCCTGTATTTTATGGTATAAACAGCCTTTTGACCGTAATATTCGTCATATTTTATTGATATAACTCCTTTGAGCCTTCCCAGGAGGGCGTTTAGCTCGCCATATTCCCCTTTATCAAAACCTTCAGCTTCCACTAATATAACGGCTCCGGATACGGATACCACCGCGTCATAATTGGCTATTTCAACTGATAACTGGGAGGCGGCATCCGCAAGCAGCGCCTGCATTTCCTGCGGTGAAGCCGTCCCGCTTACTTTCCTGTAAGAGGAAATTGAACCTATTAAATCCCCTGTTGCGGCGTTCCTGGCCGCGCCTGTGAGTTCAAGCCCGGCGGCCCCGCCGGTTTTTACTGTCATGGTCACGTCAATATCCCTCACCGGCGAGCTGGTATCAAAGGAAAAATATACCTTTCCAATCTCCCGCGAAATAGCACCCATCCCTGAAAAAATATTCCGGGCCGTCCCGTAATATTCAGGGCTTATGGCGCACTGGATGAAGGATGAATATTTTTCATTTTGAAGGCAGTCTCCGGGAAATTTTTCAGGATTCTCCGGGAAACCTGCGCGTTTCATGGCAGAAATATCATACCTGCCGCCGGCAGGTATCCTTATTTTCTTTTTTTTCAGCAGCGCCGTAACATAGCCGCCGTAAACATCTATAACAGAGCCGTTGGTAAAAAAAATCGACTGTTTTGCCCCGATTTCCGCGCCGGAAACCTTTACTTTAAGTTCTTCCGCGCCGGCTTTTATGAATACCCCGCCTTTTGAAAGTTTTACCGTTGCCGTACCGCCTGAACAATCGACAGAATAGGCCGTTCCCGTAAGCGCCGTAAGACTGCCTCCGCCCGTCAGTGATGCTTTTTCAGCTTCTGCCCCTGAATACAGAATAAGCGCGCAATCACCGGCAGCGTAAATACCGGCAGCGCCCAAAAGGATAAAAAAAAGCAGTAACGCCTCTTTTTTTATTGTGTTAAACAAGCCCCGTAACCTCATAAACCGTCAGGTCCTCTTCCTTGCCCTTGACATGTATTCCTATAAATTGCTTTACCTTAACATGTTCCTTAACTTTTTCATAAGTCGATGAGCTTATTATAATTTCAGTGCCGAGTTCCTTGTTGAGCGATTCAAGCCTGGAAGCGAGGTTTACAGTGTCTCCGATAACGGTATACTCCATCCTCTGGAGGGATCCCATATTGCCGGCGACAGCCTCGCCAGTATTGATGCCTATCCCTATTTTAAGAGTGTGCCTGCCCTGGCTGATCCATTTGGCGTTCAATTTTTCCAGTTTTTCTTTCATCATAAAAGCCGTCTTTACGGCCCTTAACGGATGGTCCGGATAAAATTTCGGTGTGCCGAAAAGGGCCATTACCGCGTCGCCTATGAATTTGTCTAGAGTGCCGTTGTTTTTGAATATGGCGTCTGTCATCTCCGAGAGGTATTCATTTAAAATGCCAACAACCTCCTCCGGCTCCATTTTTTCCGACATGGAGGTAAAACCGCGGATATCCGAAAATAATACGGTTATCTCTTTTTTCTCACCGCCCATTTTTATCTCCTGGTTCAAAAGCTCCTCAACCAGGTTCTGTGAGACATATCTGGAAAAAATATCCTTAATCTTGTGCTTTTCTTTTTCCTCGACGGCGACCTTGTAGGTGCTTATGGAAAGATAACAAAAGAGCATTATAAATACCGGGTCGGCAAGAGGTATTATAGTATTGTATTTAAGGAATACAAAGTTTGCCGCCGCCATGTATGATATTATTT
>CAZMGF010000081.1:0-6356 GCA_964565765.1 uncultured Spirochaetia bacterium | reverse complement strand
TTTTTTTCTTTTATTTTTGTTCTTTTGTGTTAAATGTGGACATTGAATGATCAAGTTAGGGGTGAAGTACTTCGTAGATGGTTTATACTTGGAGTCTTGAAAACCAGAAAAAAATTACAAATTTGAAAAATGAAAAAAATATTTTATTTTGCCCTTATTTTTCTGGCTTTTTTATATGTATATGCTTACTGCCAGGATGAAGCGGAAGCTTTTGCCAACAGCAATAATGGCGGCCCGGTAGCCGAGACGACGGTTGATCCAGGCAGCGTCACGGTCGGGGATATTTTTTCCGGCGAACCAACGCCGGCAGCCCAGGAAAACAACGCGGCTTCAGGCGGAAATAATTACCTCGGAGCAATGAGCGAAAGTTCCGGCGGAATGGTACAGGAACAGGGAAACACGTCGGGCGCCAAGGCTGAGATACTTCAGCCAACCGCAACACCCATACCTCAAAGCGACCAGATGCACCAGACAGATGAAGTCAAGCTTCAGGAACAGGCCAAGACAAGGGAAGAAATTGAAAAAGATGTGAAGGACCTATATGCCGAAGGAAAAAAATATTATGATATAGAAGATTATGACGGAGCCGCGGAGATATGGGAGAGAATAATAACCAATTATCCATCGGCAAAAAATCTTTATGACATCAGATACAATCTTGGAGAAGCTTACGAATATTCAAAACAATACGACAAGGCTATTGTGCAGTATCAAAAGGTGCTGGCAGAGAGGCCCAAAGCAGACACGTCGCAGGAAGCCGCATACAGGCTGGCAAACTGCTATTCCAGGCTGGAGAAATGGCCTTTTTGCATGGAAATATACAAGGATATAATACAGCGCGCGCCGTCAAAACTGGACACAATAAGGGCTTATTTTAACATGGCGCAGATTTATATGAAGCAGGCAAAATTCAAAAAAGTCGAGATTATTTACAAAAATATCATAAAGTATTATCCAAATTCATCGTCTGAAATACAGGCTCGTTTTCAGCTTGCCGCGCTTTATGCCCAGACCAACAGATTTAAAAGTTCAATAAAGGAATACAAACTCATACAGTTCAAGTTTAAGGATACGGAATGGGCCCCGCAGGCTGCCATGCATATCGGGGACACTTATAAGCTTGAGGGTGATTATAAGAACGCAAAGGACGCTTACTCAAGGGTAATTTACGAATACTACATGCAGGATAAATACGTACAGCAGGCCGAGGAACGCGTTAAAGCATTAAAAAACCAGAGAGAGATTGAGAACAGGTTTAATGAAAATTAAAAGATTATTATTTGCCGCAGCTGTTATTTTCGCAACCGGCATGGGCGCGGCCCTATGGGCCGTTGAGGATCCTTTTTTAAACGCCAATGACCTTGTGAAAAGCGGAAAATACGAAGAGGCCATCAAACTTCTTATTCATGTAAAGCAGCTTTATCCCGACTCTGATTGGTATCCCAAGTGCATCATTATGACGGCGCGGATATATGAAAAAATGAAAAAATACAACGACGCGCTGGCGGAATACAAATCATTGATAGACAAATTTCCAAAAAATCCGCTCACCGAAGAGGCCTATTTTTCATCGGCAGGCATCAGGAGTTTTTTAAACCAGCAGGATTCCGCGGTTAAGGCATATGATCTATATATCAAGAATTACCCCGACGGAAAATATTGCGTGATAGCGCTATTTGACACCGCGGCTATCTACCGCGAATCGGGTCAGGAAGACGAGGCCCTTAAATATTTAGGAAAAATATTGAGTTATTATCCGGACGACAAATGGTTCTACAGTTGGGCGTCAATTTACACCGGTGATATCCTTGTAAAAAGAAAGGATTATGACAGGGCAATTGAGGCTTATCAGCGTGTAATAAAATCACCGGACAATTCCACTTTGTACAGCCTTTCGCTGCTTCACCGGGCGCAGGCAATGATGGAAAAAAATGATTTTATATCGGCGAAAGCGGCCTTTAAAGAGATACTGAAGATGAACAATGGCTTTCAGGAAGAGGCCCTGTACGGCATGGGAAAGGCGCATTACAAGCTAGGCGAGTATGACATGGCAAAGGAAATATACATATCGCTTCTTGATCTTTTTCCGGACACTGTGTGGCGCAAAAATGTGGAAAAAGGGCTTAAAATTATCGGCGGCAAACTGGATAAACAACGCTCTGAAGCAGGGGACGACCTTTAAAGAATTTTTTTTATTAACCCGCCTTATTATTAAAAAAAACTACCGATTGTACAGGAGAAATAATGGCTGATATTACGCCAATGATGAAGCAGTATCTTGATATAAAAAAAGCCGCCGGAGACGCGGTGCTTTTTTTCAGGCTGGGGGATTTTTATGAAATGTTCGGGGACGACGCGGTCCTGGCTTCCAGGATACTGCAGATAGCGCTCACGTCCAGGTCATCGGGCGACGGCAGGGCGGTAAAAATGCCGATGTGCGGGGTGCCGTACCATGCGGCGAACTCATACATCCACAAGCTGATATCCGCGGGTTATAAGGTGGCAATCTGCGAGCAGGTTGAGGATCCGAAAGATGCGGTTGGAATAGTAAAAAGGGAAATAATAAAAATCATATCGCCAGGAACAGTTCTTGAGGACATATCACTGGACAGAAAATCCAACAATTATCTTATGTCGGTATTTCCGGATGGGGACACTGCGGGAATTGCCTATGTTGACCTGACCACCGGCGAGTTTGGCTGCATGGAATCTTCCGTTAAAGGCGGCTATGACAGTGTGATAGATGAAATTGAAAAAGCGGCGCCTGCGGAACTGCTGCTGCCTGATTCGATTGCAGCGGAAAAAACAGCCGGGCCGTCTCTTATAAGCAGAATAAAGTCGGGCAGCGTTAAAATTTATATCAATTTATATCCATCATGGAACTTTCAGAAGGATATGGCTTATGACAGGCTTAAGGAGCATTTTAAGGTTTTAAACCTTGAAGGCTTCGGCATTGAATCAAAATCCGCTGTGATTTCAGCCGCGGGCGCGCTTTTGGCCTATCTTTCCGAAACCCAGAAAACAGTTCTTTATCATATAAACAAACTTTCTTTTATTTCAACACGCGACTCTCTTTATATAGATGCCGTCAGCCTCAAAAATCTTGAGATTGTGGAGCCTTCGTTATACGGCGCGGAAAATTCCACACTGTTTTCGGTGCTTGACTTTACCGGCACTGCAATGGGCTCAAGGGAACTGAAAAAATGGCTCAAGTCGCCTTTAACTGATATTGAGGCCATAAAAGCAAGGCAGGATGTCATAGAGCTTTTCATCAGTTTCCCGGATCTCAGGGAAAACATACGTGAAGTACTCCGCGAAATCAGCGATATTGAAAGAATTTCCGGTAAAATCGGCAGCCAGACTGTAAATGCAAGGGACCTTATATCATTAAAAAAGGCCCTATCTTTCGCGCTGAAACTCGGCAAATTAACCGCGGAAGGCGGGGCGCCGGCGCTCAACGCCAGGTTCAAACTTGATGCTGATTCAGTCAGCGCCATATATTACCTTCTGGATTCGGCGATAGTAGATGAGCCGCCTATATCAATAAAAGACGGCGGAATAATTAAGGCCGGTTATGACAAAGAACTTAAGGCCCTTAAAGATATCAGTTCCGGCGGCAGGGAATGGATTGCGGCTCTGCAGGAATCGGAAAGGAAAAGAAGCGGTATTTCTTCGTTAAAAGTCGGTTTTACCTCGGTTTTTGGATATTATATAGAAATTTCAAAGGCAAATTTAAAAGCCGTGCCCGGCGATTACATAAGAAAGCAGACGCTTGTTAACGCGGAGCGCTTTATAACGCCGGAATTAAAGGAACACGAAGCCATGGTGCTCGGGGCGCAGGAAAAGCTTACAGAGCTTGAATATGAGGTATTCTGCAGGGTGCGGAGCATTCTTACCGGCCGAATAGGCATACTTCAGGAAACCGCAAAACTGATAGCCTGGCTGGACTGCCTTGTATCGCTGTCGTGCGCGGCTATTAATAATAATTATGTCAGGCCGGAAATAAATACGTCGGAAACCCTTGTAATAAAAGACGGCAGGCATCCGGTCGTGGAAAAAAACCTGGGATTCAATGAATTTATTTCCAATGACACAGAACTTGATTGCGACGGCAACATGATTATGGTGATAACGGGGCCGAACATGGCCGGGAAATCAACATATATGCGCCAGGTAGCGGTAATAGTTGTGATGGCCCAGGCAGGATCTTTTGTCCCGGCGTCAGCCGCGTCAGTCGGGATAATAGACCGGATATTCACCAGGGTGGGGGCTTCGGACCATCTGGCCCGCGGCCAGTCAACATTTATGGTGGAGATGATAGAAGCCGCCAATATTATGAACAACGCCACAAATAGGTCATTATTAATACTTGACGAGATCGGCAGGGGCACATCGACTTTTGACGGCGTGTCCATCGCGTGGTCCATTGTTGAATATATACATAATAAAATAAAGGCAAGGACACTTTTTGCCACGCATTATTATGAACTTACCGAGACAAGCGAATCGCTGTGCGGGGTTAAAAACCACCACATTCAGGTAAAGGAATGGGGAGACAGGATAGTTTTTCTGCGTAAAATCGTGCCGGGTTCCACCGACCGGAGTTACGGGATACATGTTGCCCAGCTTGCGGGTCTGCCGCCGGAGGTAATAAGCAGGGCAAACGTAATATTGAAAGATCTGGAAAAAGCCAATTACGGTCAGGACGGGGCTCCTAAGATAGGCCGGCCCGAAGGAAATCAGGGTAAGCCGCAGCAGCCGGATCTTTTTTCATTTCAGTATAATGAAATAACAGAGGCCCTTAAAGATATCAAAGTCAATGATATGACGCCTGTGGAAGCTCTTTTAAAGCTAAAAGAACTGAAGGACAAAATTATTTAATACCCGACGGCCGAAGAGCCGCATTTTACCCTTATTTATAGGGTAAAAAAGGAGAATCTGTGAAAATTATTACTATGATGGGATACGCAGCCGGATTGTTCACTACGATAGGCTTTATGCCGCAAATGATAAAAGGTTTTACCACAAAAAAAGTCGCTGATGTTGCGCTCTGGCAGCCGCTGTTGCTGACAGTTGGTACATTTTTGTGGCTTTTATACGGACTGATGGTGAAGGATATGCCGATTATTATAGCTAATGCCATCTCCATTGTTTTTAACATGCTCGTTGTCGTACAGAAATTTATATACAAAAACAACGGCTGAATTACCGGCTGAAAAAAACCGCAGGAATTAGCAATTGACACTCTTTTTAATCGTTGTTAAGATATATAAAACAGACAGAATTTTCCATGGAGGTGCATTATGAAGGAAATCAAAGGTTCGTTTATCGGCAAAGGAAAGAAAATCGGCATTGTAATATCAAAATTTAACGAAGCCATAGGCAAGAATCTTCTGTCAGGCGCCATTGACTGCCTGGTGAGGCACGGTGTGGCCGAATCAGCAATAGACGTTTACTGGACACCGGGGTCGTTTGAGATTCCAACCGCCCTTTCTAACATTATGAAAAAGAAAAAGTATTCCGGAATGATAGCGCTTGGAGTTATTATAAGGGGAGAAACGCCGCATTTTGATTTTATAGCCGCGGAGGTAACCAAAGGCATAGCATCTATAAGCATAAATACCGGAATACCGGTGGGTTTCGGCATCATTACCGCCGATACGGCTGAACAGGCAAAAGACAGGGCCGGAGTAAAAAGCGGCAATAAAGGCTTTGACTCGGCGCTTTCAGTGCTTGAAATGACCGATCTGATCGAAAAAATTTAAACCGGCAAAATATCCGGATTTAAAAATAAATTTTTGAAAAGGTAAACAATGGGAATAAGAAGAGCCGGAAGGATAATAGCGCTTCAGAGCCTTTATCAGATAGATATCGCGGAAAAACCGATGACAGAGATAGATGAGTTTATTGATACATATTCAACGCAGAACCTCGGGCAGGAGGAAAAATTCCTGGATAAATCAAAAGAATTCGCAAGGGAGCTCGTTCAGACAGTTATAACAAACCTTCCTGTGCTTGACGAAGTCATACCTAAATACCTTAAAAACTGGAAATATGACAGGATTTTGTCAATTGACAGGAATATACTCCGCCTCGGCGCATCAGAGCTGTTTTTCAGGACGGACATACCCTATAAAGTAACCATAAACGAGGCAATTGAGCTTGCAAAGAGATTCGGCGACGAGAAATCCGGAAGTTTTATAAACGGCGTACTGGATAATATGGTAAAAAATGAAAGAAACAATTTTGAAATATTGAATAACAAACTTTCGGCCGCCAGTTCGCGCCAAACAGCTGAATAGGAGTTTTTGTCAAATGTTGTTTATGGGCCAAAGCAACGCATCCTCCTGACATCA
>CAZMGF010000080.1:0-6520 GCA_964565765.1 uncultured Spirochaetia bacterium | reverse complement strand
TGACGGCGCCCTCAGAGGACGGCGGAGGCGCGATTCTTTCCATGAAAAACGCCAGTGCCGACGCCGGTATAACAACGGATGATATCAGTTATATAAACGCGCACGGGACATCCACCGAGCTCAATGACAAAACGGAGTCGCTTGCGGTCAGGACGCTTTTCGGCCAGAAGGCATATAAGACACCAATGTCATCCACAAAATCAATGACCGGGCACATGCTCGGCGGCACAGGCGCGGTGGAAGCGATAGTTTGCGCGCTCTCGTGCATAAACAACACCGTGCATATGACAAAGAACCATATTCAGGGCGGAGAGGGATGCGACCTGGATTATGTCCCTAATTCTAAAAGATCGTTAGAGGTAAACTACGCATTATCAAATTCTTTCGGATTCGGCGGCCACAACGGGTCGATAATAATAAAGAAGTTCAGGTAAAAAAAGAGGGTTATATCCTCTCCTGCCTCAGAAAACTGGGGATACTTGGATCAAAAGAGATAACGCAGGCATTTACCCATAAATCGAACAGCGAGAGCCATTATGAGCGCCTTGAATTTCTGGGCGACTCGATTCTGGGTTCCGTTGTCAGTGATTTTTTATATCATGAGGTAAAGGGCACCGATGTGGGAACCATCGCCAAATTAAAAGGTTATCTTGTAAGCAAGGAAGTCCTTTTTAAAATAGGGGACGTAAATTTCGTAGCCGAAAGGATGAGGCTTGGTTCGGCCCTTAAAATAAGTGATATAAAGAAGAACAAAAAAATTATTTCGGATGTAGTGGAATCAGTCATAGGCGCCATTTACCTGTTAAAAGGCTACAGTGAGGCGAAAAAATTCATCCTTAATATTTATAAGGAAGAATTCAAGGACCTTAAGTCCAGGACGGATTTCGGCGATTACAAGTCGGAGCTTCAGATGAGGCTTCTGGCGGGTTCCGCCGGCCTTCCGGAATACAGGGTGGCAAGGACGGAAGGCAAGGAACACAACAAGATATTTTATGTGGATGTACTGACTAACGGCGCCGCCGTGGGATCCGGCAACGGGAAGACAATCAAGGAAGCGGAACAGATGGCGGCGAGAAAAGCAATCGAGAACCTGGCCAAGGAGGCTGACAAATGAATTATTTCCTTTCCGATGAAGAAAAGATGATAGTGGAAACATGCCGCGAACTGGCGCAAAAAAAGATTAAACCTGTAAGGGAACATTATGACCAGGAAGGAATTTTCCCCTGGGATATAGTAAAAGAAATGGCCGACCTCGGCCTCTGCGGCCTCTACATTCCCGAAGAATACGGCGGAATGGCTCCCGCAGCATCCGGCGGAAAGGGAATAATGCAGCTGGTGCTTTCAGTCGAGGAATTGTCAAAAGTCTGCGGTGGAATATCACTCGCGATGGCGGCCACGGCGCTCGGGACATTCCCGATATTGCTAGGCGCCACGCCCGAGCAAAAGAAAAAATATCTGCCGGATATCGCGTCAGGGAAAAAGCTCGCCGCATTTGGGCTGACCGAGGCTGACGCGGGTTCTGACGCCGGCTCAATGAGGACGACCGCTGTAAAAAAAGGGGATAAATATATATTAAATGGCACAAAACAGTGGATAACCAACGGGAGCGAAGCCGAAACATACACGGTTTTCGCCATGACCGACAAAAACAAAGGCACAAGGGGTTGTTCGTGCTTTATAGTTGAAAAGGGCTGGAAAGGTTTTACTTTCGGCAAAAAAGAGAACAAGATGGGCATCAGGGCATCCGCTACGACAGAGCTCATATTCCAGGACTGCGAAGTTCCGGCGGAGAATCTTCTCGGGGGCAGGGAAGGAATGGGGTTCATCCACGCGGTGGGAACACTTAACCATTCAAGGCCGGGAGTGGCCGCCCAGGCCTTGGGTATTGCGGCAGGCGCGCTTGACGAGGCGCTCGCTTATACAAGGCAGAGGGAACAGTTTGGAACAAAAATATCATCGTTCCAGGCCGTTCAGCACATACTTGCAAATATGGCAGTTGAAGTTGAGGCTTCACGCTCGCTTCTTTATAATGTGGCCCGTTCGGTTGACGCCGGAGCCACTGATTTTGCCAAGGAATCGGCAATGGCAAAGTATTACGCCTCTGAAGTGGCAATGAGGGTCACAACGAACGCGGTACAGCTTTTCGGCGGATATGGCTACATGAAGGAATATCCTGTTGAAAAGATGATGAGGGACGCGAAGATAACCCAGATTTATGAGGGGACGAGCCAGATACAGTTGAACGAGATAGCGGCAAAGCTTATTAAAGAATCGGCCACAAAGAAAAAATAAATATATAACCCGGGTTTAAAAGGTATTTGCTTTTAAACCCGGCCGCCTTTATAAACGGTTATTTAAATTTTTTATTTTAATCAGGAGGTTAGTATGAAAATCGTTGTATGCATCAAGCAGGTTCCTGACACGACTAATATCAAAGTCGACCCGGAAACAGGAACACTGAAAAGGGAGACCGCGGGAACGGTAATGAACCCCTTTGATATGTACGCCATTGAAGAAGCGTTAAGGATCAAGGAAAAACTCGGGGGCACGGTCACTGTGGTAACAATGGGGCCGCCGATGGCAAAAGAGATACTCAAAGTCGCGATTGGAATGGGTGCCGATGAAGCGGTTCTGTTATGCGACAGGCTCCTGGCAGGGTCGGATACATGGGCCACGTCCTATGCCCTTGCCAAAACAGCTGAAAAACTCGGCTGTGATATTATGCTTTTTGGAAAACAGGCGGTTGACGGCGACACGGCGCAGGTGGGGCCGTCAGCGGCGCAATATCTTAAAATGCCTTCGCTCACATGGGTCAAAAAGATAAGGGAAATTTCAGACAAAGAGATCGTGGTGGAGAGAATGATGGAAGACGGCATTGATGTTGTTAAGTCATCGCTTCCTGTAGCCCTAACTGTTGTCAAGGAAATAAATGAACCAAGGCTTGAGTCGCTTAAGGGTAAAATGCGGGCGAAAAAATATGAACCGCAGGTATTGACCCTGGCCGATATAAACGGCGATGAGAAGATGGTGGGCGTAAAAAATTCCCCTACAAGGGTGGCAAAAAGCTGGTCCGCAACAAGGGAAGCAGGCAAAGCTGAACTTATCGAAGGCGATGCCGGAGCAAGGGCAGAAAATCTATTTGGCAAGCTGAAAACGCTTGGCTTTATAAAGTAAGGGGTGGATAAAAATGGCTGAATTGAATAAATCAGAATTTAACGGAGTGTGGATATTCGCAGAGCAGAGGCGCGGTAAGATGCATAATGTGGCCTTTGAACTTCTCGGAAAGGGCAGGGAGCTTGCGGACCAGTTAAAGGTCTCTCTCTCGGCGGTGCTTCTTGGAAACGGTGTCACCGGAATGGCACAGGACCTTATCGCGGCAGGCGCGGACAAGGTTTACCTTGTGGATGATCCGAAGCTTGACCATTTCAATGACGAACTATATGCGAATGTCCTTGCTGACATAGCGTCGCAGTATAAACCGGAGATAATCCTTACAGGAGCCACCGCTGTCGGCAGGGCTTTCTTTCCCAGGGTGTCTATACTGTTAAACGCCGGCTTGACGGCTGATTGCACGGCCTTTGAACTTGATATGGCCGAAAGGAACCTTTTCCAGATAAGGCCGGCATTCGGCGGATCATTGATGGCAAAAATCATGACCCCTGAGAGAAGGCCGCAGATGTCCACGGCCAGGTATAAGGTATTTAAAGCGCTCGTAAAGGATCCATCAAGAAAAGGTGAGATAATAAAACCGCAGATAAAGGCGGATTCACTCCAGGCGCGTTCACAGTTCGTTGAGTTTATTGAAGAAGTTGAAACTACGATTAATATAGCCGAGGCGGATATCATAGTGTCCGGCGGCAGGGGGATCGGCGGCGGGGAGAATTTTAAACTCGTCCGCGAACTGGCGCAGGCGCTCGGCGGCGCAGTAGGGGCATCAAGGGCGGCTGTTGATTCAGGCTGGATACCATATTCGCATCAGGTCGGACAAACTGGAAAAACAGTATCTCCGAAGCTCTACATTGCGTGCGGCATTTCGGGATCCGTGCAGCATCTTGCCGGAATGCAGTCTTCAGATATAATCGTGGCGATAAACAAGGATCCGGAGGCGCCGATATTCGGCGTGGCAAAATATGGAATTGTAGGGGATTTAAATGAAATTCTTCCGGCCTTGACAGAGAGAATAAAAAAAGGCTGATATAGCCTTTAATTTTTTAGAATTTAAAAAGGCCGCTGTTTAAAACAGCGGTCTTTTTTTTTAAAAAAATACTTGACTTTTATTTAAAAGAGATATATATTTAGCCAACCTAACTATTAGGTAATTAAATAATTTGAGGGTAAAAATAAATGAAAAAAATGATTTTTGTCATAGCCGCCTTAATGGCGCTTTTTTTTGGAGAACTTAGAGCCGCGGATGTACCGGCAATAATAACACCTGTAACAACAGCCGCGGCAATAGTTAATACATTTACCGCTGATGTGCCTTTCGGGACAATGGCAGCTTCGGCCACCACCAACTGCGCCAGCATCGCAGGAACCCTGAAGGACTGGAAATGCCTTTCACCGACCGATCTTAAGGCAAGGTGGTATTTCAGGATAAGGCACAAAGACAGGCCGGCGGATATAAATAATGTAGTGGGGCTGATTGATTCAAAGGTAACAATAAACGGCAATGATTACTATTATTATTATGTGCCGCTTGAAAATAAAGGCAATGTGGTGAGGTTCTCGGATGAAGGGGCCTATATCCGCAACCTGAAGTTTCCGGTTTTTGGATTTATTTTCCTTGATGTGCTCCTGGACCCGGAAATAGAATACATTAAATTTCCTATGAAAGCAGGGGATACATGGCAATCATCTTCGACAGGAACGGTTTTTCTTATTAATTTATTCAAGATATCGAGAAAAACAACGGCGAAATTCACCTTCCTGGGAGAGGCGGATATAATCTTATCCGGCAAAAAAGAGCATGTTTTCAGGATAACAAGCGACATAGACAAGGGCGACGGAAAAGTGGAGCATGAAGAGCAGTGGTTCGGCGTAAACCTTGGAATGATATATCAGGACACAGAGGCATATACGCTGGAACTGTACAAATTTGTTCCTGGAAACGATGTTATTTCCGGGAAAGACGCCTCGTCGTCGCCGGTAAGTGAGACCCAGTCCGCAAAAATGTAGGGTTTTCATCAATAAAAACAGGTAAAAAACTACAATTTTAAGTCTTGAATTTCATAATATGCTGTGATAAGATAGCATTTGTTATTTTTTCAATTTAATTCATTTTCATAATACTCAAGGAGGAATAGCATGGCTAAGAAAGCGAAAGCAAAAAAGCCGGCGGCCAAGGCAAAAGTTTCGAAGAAGATGATTTATTTCTTCGGCAAAGGCAAGGCTGACGGAAACGGCGAAATGAAAGCACTGTTAGGCGGCAAGGGAGCTGGGCTCGCGGAAATGACGAACGCGGGAATTCCCGTGCCTCCGGGATTCACAATCACCACTGAAGTTTGCACGGGTTTCTACGAAAACGGCAAAAAAGTACCGGCGGGTCTGGACGATCAGATGATGCAGTACATCAAAAAGCTTGAGGACGCTGAAGGCAAAAAATTTGGCGACAGCGTAAATCCGCTGCTTGTTTCCGTAAGATCGGGAGCGAAATTTTCAATGCCGGGAATGATGGACACCATCCTTAACCTCGGCATCAACGACGTTACCGTACAGGCGGTAATCAAAAAGTCAAACAACCCGCGTTTTGCGTGGGATTCTTACAGAAGGTTTATACAGATGTACGCGGATGTTGTTATGGAACTTTCCAAAAAGGAATTTGAGCATTTAATTGACGCGAGAAAAGAGAAAAAAGGGATCAAATACGACGTTGATTTCAACGCCGATGATATGAAGGACATGGTTTCCGAGTTTAAGATTTTTGTTAAGAAAAAACTCGGCAAGGATTTTCCCCAGGACCCTATTGAGCAGCTCAAGGGCGCCCGCGATGCCGTATTTAAATCATGGATGAACGACAGGGCGATATTTTACAGGAAGCAGAACAGCATCCCCGAGTCCATAGGCACGGCCGTAAATGTCCAGGCAATGGTATTCGGTAATATGGGTGACGACTCCGGCACAGGCGTGGGATTCACAAGGAACCCGGCAACCGGCGAAAAAATATTCTATGGCGAGTATCTTCTGAACGCGCAGGGCGAGGACGTGGTTGCCGGCGTAAGAACGCCGAACCCGATAGCAAATCTTGGCAAGGATATGCCCGCGGTTTTCAAACAGCTCCGCGATATTACCACCAGGCTTGAGAAACATTACCGCGACATGCAGGATTTTGAGTTCACGATAGAAAAAGGCAAACTTTACATGCTTCAGACCCGTTCAGGAAAAAGGACAGGTATGGCGGCTGTAAGGGCGGCAGTTGAAATGGCCAAGGAAAAACTTATAACAAAAGAAGAAGCCATATTAAGGGTGGAGCCGGCCCAGCTGGATCAGTTTTTGCACCCTGTATTTGACCCGAAAGCCAAAA
>CAZMGF010000079.1:0-6610 GCA_964565765.1 uncultured Spirochaetia bacterium | reverse complement strand
GGATAAGACCATACCTCTCAATTACAGCGAAGTAAAAGTAACGCGCAGGCTTTACCGCTCGGGCGAAAGCGAATATTATATAAACGACCAGCCCGTAAGGCTCAAGGATATTGTGGAGACATTTATGGACACCGGCGTTGGGCTGGATTCGTACTCCATAATTTCACAGGGCGAAGTGGACAGGATAATCAACGCCAAGCCGGTTGAAAGAAGGGAAATATTCGAAGAAGCCGCAGGAATAACAAAATATATAAAGAAAAGGGACGAAGCCCTGAGAAAACTCGAGTCAACGGAGCAAAATATGCTCCGTATAAACGACATACTTGTGGAAGTAAAACGGCAGACTTCCGTGCTTGAGCGGCAGGCCAAAAAGGCGGAACAGTACAAAGTCCTGAAAAACGAATGCAGCGATATGGAAATCCGCATACATAAAAAAGATATAAAGGACAGGCTGTCCAAAAAAAGGGATTATGAAGAAAAGAAAACAGGCATCGACTCGCGGATAACATCCGAAGAGGAATCGCTTTCCACGCATGAGCGCGATTTTGACTCAATGAAATTAAAGAGCCTTGAGATGGAACGGGATATGGCCGAAAAAAGGGAAAAATGGGTCATAAAACAGGAAGAGATAAAAAGGCTTGAAGACAGCCTTAAGTACCTCGCCGAAAGAAGCAGCGAGCTTCTTGAGAGAATAGAGTCGCTCAAGGCGGAAAATGTCGAGAATGTGGGGAAAATTGAATCCGTTAAAATTGATATTGAGGCAAAAAATTCAGCAATAACAGGCAAGGAATCCATTATTAAAGAACGCGAAGCGCAGCTTGCCGGGCTTAACGCGGAATATGAAACTTTCACATCGGCTTTTGAAAATACGCGCAGGGACCGGGACGCGAACGCGCTGGAAGCGGACGGCCTTGCCCAGGAGATAAATTCCCTGAAGTCAAAGATAGTTGAGCTCGAAGTGAACTGCAGGAACATAGATGAGCAGGCATCAAAGCTTGATTCAGCCATGTCCGAAGCCGGTGATAAGCTCAAACAGACTGAAATGGAAATGCAGCTTATCAGCGACAACAGGATATTGAAGGAAGAGGAAATAAAGGGAATAAAAGGCAGGGAAGAAGCGCTGCTAAATGAAAAAATGAGGAAGAAAACATCGCTTATAACCGTGGAAGAAGCGGCCAAAGACATGGGGTTATCCATATCCAGGCTTGAATCAAGGCGGAATTTCTTATCCCAGATGCAGGACAGGATGGAAGGTTACGGTGAGATAGTAAGAAAAGTTCTGACAGAATACAGGCAGCAGCTTGACGAAGGCTCAAAAGACGGCATTATTGATGTGGTCGCAAATCTTATTACTGTGGAAAAACCCTACGAGCGTGCGGTGGAAAAAACCCTTGCAGGTCTGCTGCAGACGGTTCTGGTGAGGAATGAAAAGCTGATAGAAGAAATATTTTCCCTTTACGAGATGGAAAAAGGCGAAATTTCTTTCATAACAGCGGACGGCGCGAGGCCGGTACGCGAGGCAATACTTGGAAAATGGCGCACCGGGATTGCGCATAAAAACATACTGGCCTATCTGCCTGATAAAGTCGAAACAGATGAAAAAAATGAGGCCATTAAGCTGCTTTTTGCGGGGATTTTTGTGGCGGAAAATATTGAAAAAGCACGGGCCGTTATAAACGATATCAGGAAAGAAGAACAGTACTTTATACTGACCCTTAACGGGGAGCTGCTTTCCAATTATAATATTTATACCAAAGGCGAAGGATTGTCGGGTGAAGGGCTGCTGTCAAGGGAACGCGAAATAGAGGAAATTGCCGCTGAGATAGATACCGCGCGCGGAAAAGCGGCCGCGTTAAATGAAGAGAGGGTATTCCAGACAAATACGATAGCCGCCCTTGAACATGAGATTGAAAATCTTTCAGTATCCTACCATTCGCAGTATGTCGAGGTGATCAAGGACGACGAACGTATTAAGCAGAAAAAAGAGGACAGGGAAAGGC
The DNA here is from genome assembly GCA_964565765.1 of uncultured Spirochaetia bacterium. Taxonomy (GTDB): domain Bacteria; phylum Oederibacteriota; class PGYV01; order PGYV01; family Palsa-1178; genus Bog-1181. The sequence continues at coordinate 4,610 of CAZMGF010000079.1, read as the reverse complement.
ACGAGGCTGTCCTTAAAAGCGTTGCCGCTGAAAAGGCCGCCCTTGAAACTGAAAAAAACGGCCTGCTTTCCGTTAAAGAAGGTTTTTTGTCCGAGGAAAACCGGATGCTTGCCGGTATGGACAGGATTAAAACTGCGGGCGAGGCAATAAAAGCGGAAATAACAAGGAAAGAAGATGAACTTTCGAGGGAAAAATCTGTTATTGATGACAAAAAACTTGAAATAGTAACGTTAAAGAACGAGTATGAATTTGAGATAAATAACAGGTCAATGCTTCTAACCAGGCTCCAGGAAGTTGAGGCGGCATATCAGGCGACCCACAACGAAATAGCCGAACTTAACGCGAAGGTTATACAGGCCCAGGAAGAGAGCCGCGCCGGGGCCGGTCAGATAGAGGCAATAAAAGCCTCGCTGGCGGGCGATGAAGCCGCGCTTGAAGGATCCAAAAAGTCGCTGGATGACTACAAGGCCCTGATGCACACTACCGAAGAGAATATTCGTGCGATGTCAAAAACACGGGACAGGCTGAAAGACGAGCAATATGAAATAAAAATAAGGATAAACGAGCTTGAAGTGCAGGTGGCGTCCATACGCGAAAAGCTTCAGATTGAATTTAAGCTTTCTCCGGCTGAAGATGAAATATTTTCCACAGAAGTGGGTGAAGACGAGTATAAGGAGCTTGGGATTAAAATAGGGGAATTCAGGGAAAAGATTGACAGGCTCGGGGTTATAAATCTTGTGGCCATAGAGGAATATAACGAGTTAAAAAACAGAAACGAGCACCTCCAGATGCAGTATGACGACCTTGTAACGGCAAGGGAAAACCTGAAAAAAATAATCAGGAAAGCAAATGAAGAGTCGCAGGAGCTTTTTACAAATGCCTTCGACGCTATAAGGATAAAATTTGCCGATGTTTTTAAGAAAATGTTTAACGGCGGGGAAGCGGACATACTGCTCTCCGACAGGGACAATATACTCGAGTCGGGAATTGACATTCTGGCGAGGCCTCCGGGAAAGAAACTGCAGAATATTTCCCTTTTATCAGGCGGGGAAAAGGCCATCACGGCAATATCGCTTTTATTCGCGCTTTTCCTTACAAAAGCTTCTCCTTTTTGCGTAATGGATGAAATCGACGCTCCGCTGGATGATATTAATGTCACGAGGTTTACCAATCTGGTAAAGTCATTTAAAAAGACGCAGTTCATTATAATATCGCACAACAAGCTTACCATGGAGATAGGGGATGTGCTTTACGGAGTTTCAATGGAAAAGGCGGGAGTATCCCAGATAATATCGGTGAAGCTGGCGCAGGACAGGGACAAAATAAAAAATATTCTGTCAAATGACGGCAAGTCGGCCGCGTTAAAGGAAAGCGAAAAAAGGGCTGAGGAGAAAAAGGAAATAGAGGAGGCGGACGCGGCCGGCGAAAACGGCGCGGCAAAGCCGGAAAATGGAAAAAAATAGTTTTATAAAACCGCGTACTTTTCTTGAAAAACTTAAAAGCATATTCTCCGCCGGGCCCGCAAAGGAACACCTTGATGATCTTGAGGAGACCCTTATAGAGGCTGACATTGACCTTGAAATTATTTCGGGCCTTCTTGAAGCCCTCAAAAAGGATAAAATATCCGATTATGAAGGGGCAAAAAATCTTTTGAAGGGTATATTTTCCGGATCACTGCAGGGAAAAGCGGCCGGGGAAAATACTGAAAAAAAAGTTATAATACTTGCCGGAATCAACGGCGCAGGCAAAACAACAACAGCGGCCAAACTTGCGCACCTTTTTTCAAATGAAGGGAAAAAAGTCATTCTTGCGGCCGCCGATACATTCAGGGCCGCCGCAATAGAACAGCTTGAATCATGGGCGCAAAAGACCGGAACACAGATTATAAGGGGATCAGACGGCGGCGACCCGGCTGCTGTTGTGTTTGATTCAATATTAAAGGCAAAAAAGAGCGGCTGTGACAGGCTTATAATCGACACAGCCGGCAGGCTTCATACCAAATCAAACCTGATGCAGGAACTCGAAAAAATAAAAAAAGTTGTTTTAAAAGATTACCCGGAGGAGCAAATCGACACACTTCTGGTAATTGACGCGAACACGGGCAAAAACGCATTTAACCAGGCAAAAGAATTCAACGGGGCAATAAAACTAACGGGTGTTATTCTTACAAAATTTGATTCATCGGCCAAAGGCGGAAGCATACTTCGCATCACGAGCGAACTCAAACTTCCGGTGAAATTTATGACATATGGGGAAAACGTGGAGGCGATTTCGGCCTTTGACCCTGATGAATTTGTGGAAAAGTTATTCGCCTGACAGTTAAAATAATAAGGAGAGTTTATGAAGTGGATTTACAGAAAACCGGCGGATATGGACGCCGGACTCAGGCGGGAACTAAAAGACAGGCTGCACCTGCCGGATTTTATGATACAGGCTTTTGCAAACCGCGGTATTAATTCGCCTGAATCCGCTGTGGAAATTTTCAGCATTGATTCAGCCCCTTTAAATTCCCCGTATTTATTTGAAGATATGAAAAAAGCCGTTGACCGCATAGATGCGGCGGTAAATAAAGGTGAAAAGATTGTGATTTACGGGGACTATGATGTTGATGGGGTCACTTCTATAGTTGAACTTTATCTGTTTTTCAGGGAACATTTGAAATACGGAAAAATCGAGTATTATATACCCCACAGGCAGGATGAAGGATACGGGCTGAATATTGAGGCCCTGACGCAGATTATAAGCGGCGGCGCCGGCCTTATAATAACTGTTGACTGCGGAATATCGGCAAAAAAAGAGGTTGATTTCTGCTCGTTAAAGGGAATAGATGTAATAATAACCGACCACCATCTTCCTGAAGAAGGTTCGACCCCTGAAAAGGCGCTGGCCATTATAAACCCTAAGCTTTCAAAAACTTATCCTGACAGGGAACTCTCCGGCGCCGGAGTGGCGTATAAACTTATCTGTGCGCTTGCGGACAGATTTAAAGCAGATATAAAGGATGATTATCTTGAATTCGCGGCGCTCGGAACCATAGCGGATATTGTTCCTTTATCACGCGAGAACAGAATAATAGCCAGGCGGGGTTTTAAAAAAATTGACTCCACAAAAAACGCCGGCCTGCTTTCGCTCAAGTCTGTCTCCGGCATTAAACCCGGAACCACGGTGTCGACTTTTCATGTGGGATTCATACTCGGCCCCAGGATAAACGCCGCCGGCAGGCTCGAACACGCTAAAAAAGCCGTCGAGCTTTTTATATCCGGCGTCAGGGAAGAAACAGACAGGATAGCGGGTGAGCTTGACGGGGTGAACGAAGAACGCAAAGCGCTCATGAACAGGACGCAGGAAGAGGCCCTGAAAAAAGCGGACGGCGGCTTTAACCCGGAAAATGATTTTGTTATAGTGCTTTATGACCCGGCATGGAACGCGGGAATACTCGGGCTGGTCGCGTCAAAAATACAGAAAAAATTCTGCAGGCCGTCATTTATTCTTTCAAAGGGAGATGACGGATTTGTTCACGGAAGCGCAAGAAGCGTTCCCGCGGTAAATATATTTGAAGCGATAAAATCCGCCCACATATGGCTTGAGAGATACGGAGGCCACAAAATGGCGGCCGGGATAACGCTCAAGGAGGAAAATATTGAAAAATTCAGGGAAGCGGTCAATTCTTATTTGAAGCAAAATATGAAAGAAGCGGATTTCGAGGCTGTAATAACCATAGACTGTCCTATAACCGAAGCCGTTACAATCAAGGACATAAAGGCGTTTGACATGCTTCAGCCATGGGGCGAGAGCAACCCTAAACCGGTTTTTTCAATGGCCGGCATTGAAATCAGGGATGTAAAACTGATGAAATCAAACACCATGAAATTTTACGCAAGCTGCGGCGGGAAATTTTACAATTTTATACTTTTCGGTTACAAAGAGGGCGACGTATCGCGCGTCAGGCCCGGGGTATTTATTGAAGCGGCATTTTTCCCTTCAATAAATACATGGAGGGATGAGGAATCGCTGATTTTTACGGTGGAAGATTATAAAATAATGGAATGAACAGCTGTTAAATATATCAAAATTATGGAGGGTTGAAAATGAAAAAGGCCTTGATCCTGCTCTTTGCCGTGCTGATTGCTTCGGTTTTTGTTTTTGCGGGTACGAAAGACAAGTCAAAAGATGATGATAAAAAACCCACTGTTGTAGTGGCCAACGGTTTCTTTACGGGCTCCATGTCAAATGACGGCAACGGCAGGAGTGTGCTGATTGTAAACACTCAGACGGGTGATTTTGAGGTATTTGACATCGACAGGCAGGGTATGGAACGTAAGACTAACGAGATTTATTACAGCGCGATAAAATACAGCAAAAGCCAGGGAACAAGGCAGCTGATAAAATATAAGGTAGCGCCTGACGTTAAGGCCGGAGAAGAAGACCAACCCATGGAACAATAAGCGGATTTTTACCTGCTTGTTTTTACGCCTATCCTGGGGCAATATCCGAAAACCGGACACTTTGAGCAAAAGGGCGACACTGAAAGGCATATGTTTTGTCCAAACAGCACGAGCCAGTAATTTATTTTTATCCAGAATTTCTCAGGCAGTATTTCCCTGAGTTTA
>CAZMGF010000078.1:0-6615 GCA_964565765.1 uncultured Spirochaetia bacterium | reverse complement strand
TCGCCGCATATACGTCATTTACAGCGGCGGGAAAAGTAACGGGTTATATAAGCGGCTCACTGGTATGGGGAACAGCACCGTCATCAACAGCCAGCCAGACAGCGCAGGTGGCCAATGTACTTAGTTATCCGAACCCCGCTTCATCAAGCACAGGAGCGACTTTGAAATACAGCGTAAGCGCCCCTTCCACTTCCGGGGTTTCAGCTTCAGGAATTCACGCTTTTGCTGCAGAGGCAACGGATTCAGTTTCAATACCTGTTTCAGGAAAAATACAGTTGTCGATATATACCGCTTCAGGAAGGCTGATCTGGCAGAAGATGCTGGATGACCCGTCGTCAATATCGGTGGGGGAACATGCAGTATCCTGGAACGGAAAAACCGCGGGAGGACAAAATCTTGCCGCAGGGACATATATACTCAAAGTATCGCTTCTGTCCAACGGCGGAGCAAGCAGCGGGTATTCAACGATAATAATGATGAAGTAAGGTAACAGAGCAGGGGAGGGGAGCCCTTAAAGCTCCCCTCTCTAACTGAATAATATTGGATTGTAAAAAAAACATCAGGGGATAAAAATTGGGTTATGTAAAAAAAATTCTTGTAATTTCCTCGCTAATGGTTCTGATATTTACAGCCGCAATAAAATCCTCGGATTCTGATTATGCCGGGGATATGCTGTCCATCGGAGTCGGCGCAAGGGCGCTGGGAATGGGAGGCGCGTTTGCTGCAATTGCAAATGATGCCTCGGCAATGTACTGGAACCCGGCCGGAATTGTAAATGTAAAAGGCGTTGAAGTTTCATCCGTTAAACTCCTTGGAACAGAAGGGATAAATGCCGACTATACATATCTGAATATGGTTTATAATGCCGGCGAAAATAGCGGGACTTTTGGAATTGGTTATCTGGAACAGCATTTTGCGGATATAATAATAAGGGACGGGTCAGGCAATCAAATCGGCGGGCCTGAAGAATCACTTGATAATGTCATTAATGCCGCATACGCGAAGAAAATATCAAACTGGCTCTCTGCCGGAATTAACGTGAAGGCCCTGTTCGGCATGTACCCCGGTACCGGTTCCGGGCAGGGTTACAATGGATTTGGCGCGGACGCGGCTTTATTCATTAATCCCGGGGAAATTTTCGGAGAGTTAAAAGGGCTGACACTGGGTATTAACATGCAGGATCCATATACAGAAATAAATGTTCCGGGAGGGGTTGAACGAGTGGCATGCAACCTTAAATCAGGTATTGGATATGACCTGCCGCTTGCATTTTTGAAAAATTTATCCAGCAGAATGATTATGGCGGCGGACTATGATACGGAATATAACGGTGAATATCATTTTGGGGGAGAGTTTACCTGGAATGAAATAATTGCCGTCAGATGCGGCATAAAAGGGTATATATCCGGGGCCGGCACATTAAACCAGGACGCCGAACTGAGCCTTGGCGCAGGTATTAGATGGTACTTTTTGCGGGTAGATTATGCTTATGTAAACAGCAATGTATCCCCATTACAATATATATCGATTTCAGGAATGTTTTAGAAGGAACAATTCCGGCGGTTTTTAATAAAAGTTTTTCTAAATGTAATTAACGTCAAATGCCTTGAAATCTACCCATGATTATTCTATAATCCAGCATGCAGCCATAAAATCATATTGCTGGAGTTATATGAAAAAATTAATGATTAAGGATATAGCCAGGCTTGCGGGAGTAAGCGAAAGTACGGTTTCAAAGACAATCAACAATTATGACGACATTCCCGAAAAGACAAGGGTAAAGATACAAAAGATTATCAAAGATAATAATTATTACCCCTCCAGATCGGCGCAGATGCTGCGCAAAGGCAAAAATGACAATATAGCATTTATGTCGGGAAGGATTGCCTCACATTTCACCGTGGAAATTCTCAGCGCCATTGAAAGAAACACCTTTGGCTCGGGTAAATATGTTCATAATATTATTCCTTACTCCACAAATTATGACAGAAAAATTCTGGATGAAATATTCAGAAAAATACTTTACGGCAGGGAAGTCTCGGCCATTGTGGCCCTTGCCATGAACCCCGACCCGGAAATATTGTTTAAATACAAGGAAGCAAAGATACCCTTAATATTGATTGAAAATTTCATGAAGAACGCGCACTCGGTTAACCTGGACAACCGCAAAGGCGGTTTTATGGCGGCCGAATATCTTATAAAAAACGGCAGAAAAAAGATAGGGTTGATATGCGGCGGGCTGGAAATGGAGTCGAAATACGGCTACAGCTACGCGGCAGCGGAAAGAAAAGCAGGATTTGACGAAGCGCTAAAACTTTATGGAATAAAGAAAGACAGCCAATATATGGAGCTTGTTTCTGATTATTCCATAGCTGAAGGCATGAAGTTATTTGACAGATTCAGGGCAAAGAGAGCGAAATACGATGCGATATTTTGTGCTTCCGGCGATATGACCGCGCTTGGTGTAATGGAAAACGCAAAAAAACACGGTATGAAAATACCCGAAGACCTTGCTGTGATTGGATTTGATGATGCCATGAGCTCGGCATACCTTAACCCGCCGTTGACCACGGTCAGGCAGCCCATGGAAAAGCTTGGCGACGAAGTTTTCAATATGGCTGTTGCCGCAATTGAAGGTAAATTAAAATCATTCAAGCACGTCCTGATTGAACCGGAATTTATTGTAAGAAAATCAGCATAGTTTAACTTGACATATTTGCACTTATTTTATATGCTTATACTAAATCGATTTCGTAAGCACGGCGGACACAGGAAAGCCCTAATGTGAACGGTTGCACGTGAAACTATGGAGACATGATTGCTTTAACTGATCCAAACGCATTTTCAGTATATGTTTAAAAGGGGGCGTGGATGAGCAACGAAAACAGAAAAAGAATTATTCTGAGGAAAACAACAGCATTAATAATATTTATTTTAATAATTCAAAATATTTCGGCATATACCTGGAAACCTGTTGTAACGCCGGCAGGAGGCGCAATACAGGATATCGTCTACAGCAAATTAACGCAGGGGCTGATATATATGCGCACCGATATGGGCGGGGCCTATCGCTGGGATAACACAAACAGCGTTTGGGTGCCGCTGACGGACTGGCTTGGAGACTGGAACCTTTACGGCGTTGAGAGCATAGCGCCGGATCCCAAGAACGCAAACCTGGTATATGCGGCAATCGGCCAATCCTATAATAATTCAAACGGCTTCCTCATAGTTTCGTCTGACCAGGGCAACAGTTGGGTCCAATATCCTATGCCTGTCATCATTGCCGGCAACGATTCGGGAAACTACGCAGGAGAGCGGCTGGCGGTGGACCCGGACAATACTGCAATACTTTACTACGGGTCACGGTCCGGCGGCCTCTGGAAAAGCACCAACTCCGGCGCAAACTGGAGCCAGGTGACCTCCTTTCCTGTAAACGGCGATTCGGGACACGGCCTAAGCTATGTAATCTTTGATCCAAACAGCGCCACGGGATCGGGCTGCAATAACATATATGTCGGGGTTATGGCTTTAAATTCGGGCAACAGCAATATTTACTGTTCCACAAACGGCGGCGCCAACTGGTCCGTGATTTCCGGCGGGCCGTCCGGCATGTCAACCTCCCAGGCTTCGCTTGGGTCCGACTCGAATCTGTGGATAGTATACAACAATGACAATTCCGGCCCCACTACCGGGCAGATATGGAAGCTAAACATAAGTACACTGGCCTGGAACAGTGTGACCCCGTCAAGCGGCCCACCGGCCACCGCCGGCGGCTATAGCGGCATATGCGTGGATGCCCAAAATGCCCAGCATGCGGTCGTATCGACAATTGATTGGTGGGGCGGCACTGATAAGTGTTTCCAGACAACCAACGGAGGCAATTCCTGGACTGTAATTGCAAACACGCAAAACAACTGGAATTCCGGGCCATACCCAAACTATGACATCAACGGCGCGCCATGGACCAGGTTTTGCAGCCCCTATAACGGCGGTGCATGGTTAATAGCTTCCGTAAAAATAGACCCTTTCAATTCCAACAATGCCATCTACACCACCGGCGGCGGGATCTGGTCAACAAATAATGTCCAGGCTCCGACCCAGCCGCAGGGCATAACATGGACCTTTACAGACTATGGAATAGAGCAGACGGCGGTGTTGTTCCTTTGCCCGTCATACAAGTCGGGGGTTTTCTTTAGCTGCGTTGGCGATATAAGCGGAATGCGTTATACAAACCTCGACAGTCCGGCGCCGAACAAATACTGTGACCCGGCATTCGGGAACACGAACTGTCTTGACTATGCCGAGAACAACACCAATGTCGTGGTCCGCGTCGGAAGCAGCGGTTCTGTAGCGTCGGATACGGCTTTTTCCTCTGATAACGGGCAGACCTGGGCGCCGGGCGTGGTTGCACCGCCGGGCTACGGGACATCCAACCAGATGCGCTCCTGTGCCGTGGCAGAAGACGGTTCCAGCGTTGTTGTCTGCCCCCAAAACGGGTATGGTAACCCGGCGTATACGACCGACAGCGGCGGCAGCTGGACAACCTGCAACGGACTGCCTTCTGGTTCTGATCTGGCCGCGGACAGGGTCAATGCATCAATTATTTTTGCAACCAACGGAAGCAACCTGTACCGCAGTCTGGATGGAGGCGCCAACTTCAGTGTAATCAACAGTTTTTCAGGGAGCGGCGTTCCCCGCGCGGTATTCGGAGTGACCGGAGAGGTATGGGTGGCCACAGGAAACGGCCTGTACCGTTTTGCCAACAATGGCCTGATAAAGGCAACCATTTCAAACGTTTCATCCGCTAACTCCGTTGGTTTCGGTAAAGCCGCGTCCGGGCAGAGCCATCCGGCTGTTTATCTGACAGGAAACGTAGGCGGCATCTACGGTTTTTACCGCTGCGACGACGGAACGGGGGCATCATGGGTGAGGATCAATGACAACAACCACCAGTATGGTTACGGGGCATGGTGTGGAGGGGACCAGGATATATATGGACGGATGTATGTCGGAACGAACGGCCGGGGAACTCTATATTGTGACAGCGCGCCGGCAGGCACACCAACCCCGACAACAACAGGCACACCGCCAACCGTTACATTTACCCAGACAGTTACCAGAACACCGACTATAACGCCGACATTTACCGGCACGCCGTTGCAGTGTAATGGCTGGATATATACCGGAGAAACGCCTTATAATCTGGCCTCGGGCGGCAGTTATATAGGCACAAGCGGCACTGTAAGCGAAGTGACAACGCAGTATCATTCATCCGGACACAGCATGTATATAAATTTTGTCTGGTCTGATGGATATTACCAGGGTATGGGATATAACTGGGCAAACTGGAACACGTCTTCATCGGGCATATATAACGCATCATCTGCGACAGCAATAGATTTGTGGCTTTTATCAGGCTCCGGAACTGTAACAACATTGTCAATTTCACTTGTTGACTCTTCAGGAGCGAATTCAAACAGCATACCTGTAACAAACTACCTGGCAGGCGGCGTGACGACTTCATGGCAGGAACTTAAAATACCCCTTTCGGCATTTACCGGTGTGAATCTTACGTCACTCTGGGAATTAAATATTACTACGGGAGGAAGCCAGTCCGGAAACCAGACGATTTATCTTGATGATTTTTCATTCCTTCTTCCGTGCGGAACGCCGACAATGACTGTAATTGCGACCGGTACTTCAACACAAACAGCAACCCGGACTTTTACTGCCACTTTGACAAATTCATTTACGCCTTCACCGACTTTGACCTGTTCACCGACACCGACAACCGGTACAACGGCCACTAGTTCGGCCACAAATACATGTACACAGACGACGGGCGCGACAGTAACATATACTTACACCATGACTGTTACCCCTTTTTCTACTTCGACAGATACAGCAACACAGACTTGTACTTCCACAAACACTCCAACGTGTACAATATCGCAGACTGATACTGTCCCGCCTACCGTAACTGAATCATGCACTGGCACGCCGCCGACTGCTACTCCTTCATATACCGACACACCAACTCCGACAGAAACAAATACCGCAACTTCAACGCTGATACCTGTAAGCACACCGTCATTTACAGCAACGCCGACGGTAACAGAAACAATTATATTTACATATACGGCAACAGCAACAATTACACAGACCTGCACGGAAACAATTGTCCCGGCAAATACGCGGACTTTTACAGTTACAATAACTCTGACGCCGGAAATTACGGCAACAGATACTATAATTATAATACCGACAAAAACAATTACGCCGTCTTTTACCCTGACATTAACAATGACAATTACAGTTGCGGTTACACCGACTTTTACTTCTACGGAAATAGAAACCAGGGAAATTGTTTATCCCAACCCTTACAATCCTTCAAAGGGGGATTTGAATGTTGTTTATAATGTGTCCGACCAGACGGATACGGTGAAGATAAGAATTTTTACAAGGGCATTCCGGCTGATTCTGGAAAAAAATCTTTATCCGACAGCGGCCGGTATAAACAAGGGAGCCATAAGTGAGGGTCTTATGAACGAATTCTCAAACGGGGTATACTATTATTCGGTATTTAGCAGTGACAAAAACGGCAATGAAACAAAG
>CAZMGF010000077.1:0-6629 GCA_964565765.1 uncultured Spirochaetia bacterium | reverse complement strand
TCTATTGCTGGTTTTATGGCATCCTTTGTTACAAGGTCTACTTTTATCCCGAGTTTTTCTTCAATAAATCTTTGCAGCCTGAAGAACTCAAAACCCACAGGCTCTGAAAATTCGACAAGTATATCAATATCACTGTTTTCAACCTGCTGATTACTTGCGAACGAGCCGAATACAGCAAGGCTTTTCACCTTGTATTTGTCCGTCAGTTCAGGTTCAAGCTCTTTTAAACTACTTATTACTTCATCAAGTTTTTTCATGTGTTTATTATAGTACATATATGTTTAGAATCAAGTAATATCCTGTATTAAATCACCTTTGTCCGTATTATGCGGCAAGTACGATTGGGGCTTTGGTTTGAATCCTAACCGGACAGTGGGTGTTGAAGCCTTGTTCCGAATAACAAGTTAAAAGTTCGGGTTCTGTTTGGCGCAAATGAAAAAAGCCCAGCTTTCGCTGGGCTTTTTTACTGGCTCGATACTAAAAATAAACTAATCAAATGGTTTGTTAGCCCGGATTCTATAATACCATTGAAAGATATTGATATTTTTGGAATTTAAATAATTATCAAACCTACAAACTCAACTTTGGCCGACTTTAAACAACTTAAAAGCGAATTCGCCTTGCTGAGCGTGTCTACAGAATATTTTTACTACGGTTGCACTCATCATCGCTCAAACAGCATCCGTCAAGAGGATTTGCTTATACAGGCTGAAAAGTTAATAAACAGCATTAAGATACCCAAGTTGACCCAATCCTATATTAAAAACTGCATCCTTTCCATGGACAAAATAGGGTTTAAAAAACGTGCCAACTCTATTAAAGCAAAAAAAACGCAGTTAGCTAAATTGGAAAGTGAAATGCAAAGAGTTATAAGATTGAGTGGGGTATCTGAAACGGTAGTCCAAAAGACCGTTATCAAAATATCCGAGGAAATAAATGCCACAAAGACCGAATTAGACATGCTTGAGGCTACGGACAACAGTTATATGGAAAAATACAAGCTTTTACTTGATACACTCGAACTATCAAAAGACCTTATTTCCACGTATCAAAAGTGTTCTTTAATGAAAAAGGCTAAAATCCTTTATTTTGTGCTCTCGCACTGTTCCCTAATCAATAAAACGCTTGTATTTAAACTAAAAAAGCCGTTCTGCTTTATGCAGAACGGCTCTTTTATAAAATGGCTCCCCGGGCAGGACTCGAACCTGCGACACTGTGGTTACGATCTGACTCCAATTGCTTGGAGAGTCGGACTATACCATCACCATGGCTTTTTCAAGCTTTAGGCGGCGAGTGTCTAGTCTCTGCACCTTCCTTTATATATGATAAAGGCTTGGCTCAGGATTGCCCCGGAGGGGTTTCCCTGAATTTACTCGCTTTTCACCTCAGCGTTTCCGCCGAGGGCTGCTAATTTCGGCGCTTACGCACCGCGTGTACAGCCACATGCTCTACCAACTGAGCTACCAGGGAACATATATTTGCATTGATACTCAGTTACTATTTCAGGCTTTTTACAGCCACATGCTCTAAGATGCAATTGCGCGCAAAGCGCGCAACCGGACTATCAAAGTTCCATCTACCTCTCATCTCATCAGGCCGAAGGCCTGATCCCAACTGAGCTACCAGGGAACTTCATCATATGATAGCGGTTAGACTAATATTTTTATCATAGTTGAATATAATTGTCAATTATCATTTTCCGCCCGTTAAAATACGCAACCGGCCGCGGGCGGGAGCGTTTATGATATAATGAACCCGATAAAAACAACATGTGGAGAATATCATGACTGACGTTTACTGTTACGGCCTTGTGGAGCTCAGCTCCATATATACCCTTTCCGGCAGTTTCCCCAAAGCCGACGGATATAAAGAAGTGGAATCTTTTATTTCTTTGCCCGGCGGCGAAGCCACAAACGCCGCTGTTGTTTTAAGCAGGCTCGGGTTAAATACAAAAATAGCCGGCACCTGGCTCGGTGACGACGTTTACCAGCCTGTTGTTGAATATTTCAAAAAAGAAGGGATTAATACCGCTTCCCTTGAAAAGAAAAAAAACTACAGCGGGCCGCGGGACCTTGTTTTTGTCAGCAATGACGGCAGGTCCGTTTTTGGCTGGTTTGGAAAGCTGTGGTCCACCGGGATAAAATGGTCAAAGCCCAAAGAATCAGATATCAAAAACTGCCGGATTGCCTGCATTGACCCTTTTATGCCGCATGGCTCTGAAACAGCGGCAAAACTTTGTATTAGACACAATAAACAATATATAACCCTTGATGAAAAACCTGAAAATTACGTGGTGAAAAACTCCACAGCCGCGGTCATTTCAAAGGAATTCATTCACCGCGAATATCCCGGAGCGGATATTGCGTCTCTTTTTAGTAAGTATCAGGAAAGCTGCGGCGGGCTCGTCATATTTACTTTCGGGTCAAAACCTGTCATGTATGGCAGGCGCGGCGAAAAGTCGAAAACTTTTTACCCTTATAAAATAAAAGCCGTTGATACACTCGGCGCTGGCGACACCTTCAGGGCCGGGATAGCATACGGCCTGCTTGACAAAATGGCCGATGACAAAGTAATTGAATTTGCCTCGGCCCTTGCGGCAATGGTTTGCGCCACGGGCCCGGGCGTCACAAAGTCGCCTTCACTGGCGCAGGTAAAAAAGTTTATTTCCTCAGGAAGATAATACCATTTTAGCCCGGCAAATTTAAGTTTGACATTATCCCCCGGGAGTTTATAATGGTTCAAATCTTTACAACAAGGAGCGCACATGGATAAGAACAGCAGGGGCTTTCTTTACTTGATGAATACGGCGCTGGAAGCCGGAATTGCCGCCGGCGCGGTTATTTTGTTTATAATAGGAAAAGTTTCCATCGCGAAAATATTGCATGAAGTAAGCCCTGTCTGGGTGCAGCTTTCCGCCGGCCTGGCTGCCGGCGCGGTTCTGGGAATTTTATGCGGACTGCTTGTGACAAAAGCTGCTTTTTTTATGCCGGTAAAGGAGCTGACAGGTGAGCTCGTCACAAAATATTCGCTTAAAACAATTGACCTGTTATTTATATCGCTTACAGCGGCAATATGCGAAGAGCTCCTTTTCCGCGGCGCCCTTCAGAGGGCCTGGGGCATATGGCCCGTGTCATTGCTTTTCATTCTGCTCCACGGCTATTTCACTTTCCGAAATTATAAGATAATGCTTTACGGCCTTATAATGCTGTTAATAAGCGCGGGCATAGGCTACACTTATCAATACATGGGTTTGTACGCGGCAATATCGTTCCACTTTGTTTTTGATCTGGCTTCGCTCATAGCGGTTAAAATGGCGGGCGCCGGAAAAACCCCTGTTCCGGCAAATAAATAATTAAAGAGACCGCTTATTTTCTTACAACTACCGCCTTCATTATCTTTATCCCTGTTTCTCCCGTGTCAGAGTCCGCTTTTATTATCATGATGTAGAGCCCGCCGGCGGCGTTCTGCCCGCTCTGTGTGTGAAGGTCCCACGATGCCGAGCCTGACTGAAGCGTTGAATTTATATGGGCCACAAGCTCGCCGGAAAGATTATTTACCTGTATGTCCACTTTTCCCGTACCCGAGGCAAGCCACTTTATCTGCATTCCAGCGGTTGACGGATCGGTAATTATATCGGGATTCGGTATTATCTCCACATTGCTTATTACGCCGGCATTTCCGCCGTTCAACACCGTGATTGATTTGCTTACCACCACATTTACCCCGTCCACATTTACAGTTTCAACCTTGATTTCGTATATTCCCGACCCCACAAGCGCGCCTTCGGCGTTTGTTCCGTCCCATGAGGCCGTGTCGCCGGCGGCGTACCCTATCTGCACAGCCGGTGCCCCTTTGCCCACCGTCACAACATCATCCACCGCAAGGCTTATGGCCGATGAAACAACCGCCGGCAGGTTTATCCTCTGTACAAGCTCGCCCGCGCTGTTGTAAATTGAAATTCTCGTATATGACGCGGAACTGATTACCTGTATTTCTTTTACCACCGTAACCACCGCTCCGTATTCATCCTGCATTGTGAACTTTATATAATAAATTCCCGGGGACACCTGCTGTCCGGCGCTGGTCGTGCCGTTCCACAGAAATACGGCGCCCTGGGGGTTTGCCGGCTGCAGCTCGGAGTCAACCCCCGGAAGGGTTATCATCAGGCTGCCGCTGCCGTCATCCGGGTCAAATACGGCTGAAGCCGCTCCGTTTACCGTGATATTAATCGCGCCGAGATTATTTGAGACGGGTGAATTCCCGATTGTGGATACCTTTTCTCCGGCCGTATTGTATACCCCTATTACAAGCACATACGGGAAAGGCACCGGCGTCGGCGAAACCGAAGGCGTGCAGGTGGAGGTCGGAGATACAGTCACCGTATAAGTGGGGGTATAAGTGGGGGTGCTTGTGTAAGTCTGCGTATACGTCTGCGTATTTGTGCGCGTATACGTCTGCGTGTATGTCTGCGTGTATGTTGACGTATAGGTCTGTGTGGAGCTGTATGTGTAAGTAGGGGTATAAGTGGGGGTGTAAGTGGCTGTTCCCGTATACGAAGGCGTCGGCGACGGAGAATCGGTGTTTGTCGCGGTATATGACGGCGTGTTCGTATAAGTATATGTAGCCGTGTATGTCGCGGTATATGTGTAAGTGCTGGTGTAAGTTTGCGTATCAGAAGGCGTCGGCGAGGCTGTAAATGAAGGCGTAAAAGTCGGCGTATCCGTGGATGTATTTACACTCGTATTGGTATACGTGGGCGTCACAGTGCTTGTATAAGTCGGCGTCATGGTCATTGTATATGTGGATGTCTGTGTGTACGTCGGGGTATAAGTCGGGGTAGAAGTGTATGTTGATGTGTATGTGGATGTATTGGTCTGGGTGTAAGTCTGTGTAAATGTGGGAGTCGAGCCGAGTGTTGACGTGTAAGTTTCGGTAAAAGTCGGGGTATAAGTCGGCGTGTATGTAAATGTGGAGGTTGCGGTGTATGTGGGCGTAGCCGTATATGTCGGCGTCACGGTCGGCGTATCGGTCATTGTATCAAGCGAAGTATTTGTGGCAGTCAATGTCATTGTATAGGTCGGCGTGTATGTGGAAGTATCCGTGTATGTCGGCGTCGCGGAAGGCGTGTAAGTTCTGGTGTATGTCGGCGTTACGGTGAATGTCTGTGTAACAGTGGGTGTGTTTGTCGGTGTATCCTGCGAAGTGAAGGTCACCGTAGGCGTCACGGTAAAGGTCGGCGTTGACGTTTTTGTATCTGTATTGGTCGGCGAAGGCGTATTTGTCGGGGTATAAGTCGCCGTATATGTCTGTGTATAAGTGGGGGTGTCCGTCGGAGTAAATGTGGGCGACGTTGTGCTGGTTGCCGTGTATGTCATTGTATATGTCGGAGTATTCGTCGGCGTATATGTTTTAGTGTAAGTCGGGGTGTATGTGGGTGTATATGTTGGCGAGGTGGTGTCAGTCGGCGTATAGGTCTGAGTGTAAGTGGGCGTGTAGGTCGGTGTGTAGGTAACTGTCGGGGTGTAAGTGCTTGTATAGGTCTGTGTGTAAGTCGGCGTGTAGGTCGGCGTATATGTCCTTGTGTAAGTCGGAGTAAACGTGGAAGTATATGTCGGGGATGTGGTATCTGTCGGAGTGTCGGTGAGCGTGTAGGTCGGCGTACAGGTGGGTGTGTAAGTGTTGGTGGGCGTGGCTGTTTTAGTATAGGTCGAGGTATATGTCGGCGTGTAAGTCGGCGACGGCGTTCTGGTAAAGGTCGGGGTGTATGTGGAAGTAAAAGTCGGGGTGGCTGTATATGTAAAAGTCGGGGTGGCCGTCGGGGTAAATGTTTTCGTTGTGGCCGTTGTCGGCGTGTTTGTCGGGGTAAACGTCCTTGTATATGTGGGTGTAAATGAAGGGCTGCATAAATTTACCATATTTACGGTCGATACAACCGTCGGAGATGCGTAATAACTCATCGCCACTGAATTATACCATGGGCCGCAGCCGTAATTGCAGCATGAAGAATTACAGTAGTACGGTATGTCAATGCAGCCGGTAAAACCGGGCGGCTGAAAAGCTATAGAATATGTGCGGTGCACATTATCAGAGCCCGATGTCTGGTAGTTATTTATTCCGGTGGCAGGAGCCCCGGTATAATACGGCCCGTCATACTGCCACGAGCCTGAGCCTCCGGGCGCGGAACTCATATCGTCAAATAGGGTCATTGTCCCGCTCCACGCCGCACCGCCCGTGTTGCAAATATGAAAGGTAAACGTAAGATTCTGGTTTGGCCCTGATATTGTGGTTGTGCTTGCGGATTTTGTTATGGTAAAACTCGGAGGCGGCGGGCAGTAATCACTTAACCCCACGGATGCCGTTGCCACGGGCGCGGCTAGGTAATTTAATGTGGCGGCGTTTGACCAGTTTATGCAGTACGTCGGGTTGCCGCTGTACATAACCACGGAATAGATGTAGTCATAGCATGTATTGGCGTTGAATCCATTCGCGAAGGTTATTGTGGCGGACGGGTTTGTTCCAGTATAATCTATCTCCCCGAATATCGGGTCGGTATATGATCCCGGCGCGTAATAACTCCATGAATCGCTCGGATTGGTCCACGTGTCATTTATAACCACGGGATTGCCCTG
>CAZMGF010000076.1:2667-6650 GCA_964565765.1 uncultured Spirochaetia bacterium | reverse complement strand
AGCTTTTAGTATAAATGATTACTGAAAGCCCTGTTAAAGTTGGTTGTCCTGAATTGGGGGGGGAATCATTCTTGTTTTTACATTTATCTGGCATCCGTCATATCAAAACCACCCAGTCTGGCACTACAGGAGCAGGCTAATTTATTCTAATCCGAGTGTCCAGTCGGAGAGGTTCAGTCCGTAGTACTGCGTGCACTAATCCCCATTTTGCTTTATTTACTATATATTTTAGTCCCCTATCCGGTCATTTTGCGTTCAGTCCCCTGCCCCAAAAGCCCATTTCTTCCAGTATTTTCCGGTATTTTCCATTATTATCATTATGATATTAAAGGATTTAAGATTTTGATAAGTTGCCCACGCCCCCTGCCCTGTTCCACTACCTATTGGGCCGGAGAAAAAACTCCACCACAAAGGGTTAAGCCGGAAAGAATTTGATAAGTTGCCCACACTCTTAATAAAATAAGGGATTTTTTAAGCATTAAAGAATTTGATAAGTTGCCCACACCATAATAAAATAAGGCAATTTTTAAAGGAATATAGAATTTGATAAGTTGCCCACGCCCCTATTGAAATAAGCCTTTTTCATGAATATAAGATTTTGACAGGTTGCCCACGCAGTATAATAAAATATGATATTTAATAGAAAAAAAGATTTTGATAAGTTGTCCACGGTATTTGATAAGTTGCCCACGTCCATGTTCAAAAATAAAGGATTTAAAGAAAAAAGATTTTGATAAGTTGCTCACAGTATTTGATAAGTTGCCCACGTTTTTCATTTTTTCACTGATAAAAATATGCCATTAATAAACCTTAAGTCTTACGAATAAGTATTAATGATTTATAGCTCTTAAAATCAAACGATATAAGTCGTTACGAGATTTTCAATCTTTTATTTTTAAAAAGAACAAAAAAACCGCCTTTAATAACAGTGCAGAAGGGGTCAATTTAAGGGCTGAGAGCCTCTGTAGAGCGTTTTTTTGAGTTAAATAAGGGGTAATTGACCCTGAAGGCGGCTTTTAGGCCTTTAAAGCGTTTTTTACACATTTTTTATCAAAGAACCAGGGATCAAAGATCCGCACCGCGAAAAACATTATAATATATAAAAAAGATTATTGACAGGAAAAATATTTTGTGTAAAATGTGTAAAACGTGCAAAAAGTGAAAATTGTGAAAAATACAAAATGAAAGGGGGCAACATGCCGGAACAAAAAAAGAAAAAATTTCATGGCCGTGTCTGGGCCAGCGTAAATGAAGAAACCTACCTTGCGATCGAAAAAACAGCGATTGAAGAACGAAGAAAAATTCCCCAGCTAGTCAGGATTGTTCTTGAAGATTATTTTTTGAAAAATAGAAAATCCGACAAGGAGAAAAAATAAATGAATAAAAAAGTTAAGAGGCCTGTTGTTATAAGTTTTTTTAACAACAAAGGCGGGGTGGGAAAATCAACGCTGTCTGTAAATCTCGCGAGCGCGTTCGCGGATAATTACAGGGTGCTTATCATTGACAACGACCCGCAGGGCAACTGTTCGGAGCTTTTAAGCCAGGAGCAGGATGCTGAAATAAAGAACGCGTACCTGGGAAAAGAAATAAATATTAGAAAAATCAATTTCAACGCACTACTTGAAGGTCTTGAACTGAGAAAACGCACAGAGAAAAATTTATCAATCATAACCGGGGGCATGACGCTGCTGGATGTTGAAACCATATTAAAAGACAAGCCCGCCGGCGAAACAGTGCTGGCCCGAAACCTTAAAGAAACAATAAAGGACTTTGATTTTGTTTTTATTGACAATCCGCCATCGCTTTCAATATTTGTCTGGAATGCCCTGTGCCTGTCAAATCATATTATCATTCCGTTTAAGCCCGGACGGTCGGAATTTACAGGAATAACAAACCTGTTAAAAATAGCCGAAACGGTACGAACTGAATTGAAACACAATATAAAAATATTGGGCATTTTAACGAATATGTTTACGGACACTTCTGTGAGCAGTATGTATGTAGCAAACCTTGAAAAAAGCCTTGATTCAAAGCTGATGTTTGAGAACGGAGTAAAAGCGACTGTAAAACTAATGCAAGCCGCGACATTCGGCTTGCCGGTCGATCTTTTATTTTCTGATAAAGAAGAAGCTGTAGTTGCAATGCAGGATATTAAAAAAGAAATAATAAAAAAACTGGAGGCTGAAATATGAACATGAAAGAGGCCATGAAGAAAAAGATAGATAAACAGATAGAAAACACGCTGGAAAAACATCCTGACGTTAAGAAAAAGATTGAAATTACAGAGGACCTTAAAGCAGCCGGACAGATAGTGGAAATTCCGGTAAAAGACATACTTGACGACACTACCTTCCAGATCCGCACAGAATCAATAAGCAAAGAGGATTTTGAATCATTAAAATCCTCAATTCAAAAGCACGGCCTTAAAGTTCCCATATTTGTGCGCCTGGCGCCCGCGGTTGAGGGTAAATATCAGGTTATCGCCGGATTCAACCGACTGAGAGCCAGCAAAGAACTTAATATAAAAACCATTAAAGCTATATTCAACAACATTAAGGACGAAGAAGCGTATGTAGTAAGCGAAATTGAAAACCTTATTCGCACGCAGCTTTCGTTTTTTGACATGCTCTGCTATATCAAAAAACTTGAAACGCGCGGCCTGTCATCCAAAGACATTGCAGAACGCCTGGACAAGCACTATCGAACGATTAACCTTTACAAACAAATAGGAGATAACGAAAGACTCACAAATCTTGTAAAAGAAGGGAAAACGAATTTTTTTGGAGCAACGCAGCTTATAAAGCTTCCTGCTGATGCCTTAAACAAAGAAATTGCAAAACTTGAAAGCAAGGATTCAAAAAAGGAAGCAAAAAAGATTATAAAGAAAGCCACAGAAAAACCGCCAGTGCTTATTGACAAAGAAAAAGGGATAATCAAAATCAGCCTTTCAGGCACAATCAAGAACAAAGAAGTTATTTTAAAGGAACTCAAAAAGATTATAGCCGAGATTGAAAAGGCAGAGGAAGCTAAATGATTCAAGACATAACTGTATTATGCGTAAGTATTGCATACTACCTGTGCGATTATTTTTTACTGCATTTACACCTGTCGGAATCACCGGTAATAACAGTTTTGGCTTATGCTGTTGATTTTGTCCTTTTGTGCTATGTAATCGCACAAATCTTTCAAAACAAAAAAGGGTCACACGTATTGGCGGCAATATTAATGCTGCCAATATTTTGGGGGATAAAATCATTAATCAGATATATACCTTCAATAAATTTTTTGTCGCCAATACCGGATTGGATAATTCTTTTGGCACCAGTCGGGGGGTATGTTTACTTTATTCTTAAAAAGCCGATCGTAACGCAAAAGAACAAAACGGACCGCAAGGCATTTAAAGCAAGTAATGAAAATATAGGGGACTTTCCAATCTATATCACACCAAACCTGGTATTTAAAACAAAAGACAGGTTTACACACACGCAGGTCATAGGCGCCACAGGTTCAGGCAAAACCTGGCTTGTTTTTTATCCGTGGATATATCAGGACATAAAAAACGGCGCAGGAGTTTTTATTTTTGATATTAAGGCCAACATGCACGAAAACGTTGAAATAGCGGTAACGGCTAATAAATCAAACCGCGACATGGATTATTACAGGTTTTGTCTGGGCGACCCAAAATCGCACAGCTATAACCCGCTGGCTGGAGATAATGCAAATGAAATCTATAACCGCGTTGCGTCTGCACTTTACTATGAAAAAAACGGAGATCCGTTCTATGAAAAGGCTCAGCAAGCGTATTTACGCGCGGCAATAGCGGTTCTGAAAAAGCAATACGGCACAATAACCTTTAACGACCTATATCAGGCAACACTCAAACCCGCGCTGTATTTTAAATCAATTTGCCCCAAAATGGGCGATGATGAAAATGCAAAATTTCTACTGGAAAAGATAAAGGATCCGGAATTGACAAAAAAACT
>CAZMGF010000076.1:0-2567 GCA_964565765.1 uncultured Spirochaetia bacterium | reverse complement strand
TTTTTTATATATCTGGACGAGTTTTACAATGTCATTTATCAGGATTTTCCGGAACTTATCAATAAGGCCAGGGAAGCTAACGTTGGTTTGATATTTGGACACCAGGCATTTGGGGATCTCGAAGCATGCGGGATGGGTATAAAAAATTCAATTCTTTCTAATTCACGTAATAAGGTAGTCATGCACATTGATGATCCGGCCACTGTTGAATATTTTGTTAATAGCTGGGGAACCGATGAAGTTGCAAACAAGCAGTCGAGCTTTGCGATACGGGATGGCAATACAATGGAAGCCGGTTTTCAATTTAAAGACGCAAATCAATTTGTTGTTCACCCGGACCATATAAAATATTTAAAACTAAAAGAGGGTTTTATAAAACTTGAAACACTGGAAGGAAAAATCATCAAGAAAGTAGATTTTACACCATTTGATTTTAGCAAAGTTAAAAGACATAAATTACATATCCGGCACACAGTTAAAGCAAAGCCCGCGGCGCCCGCAATTGAACCGGCTATAGAGGAACCTACAGTTTCAATGAAAAAGAAGTTTTCATTGAAAGACATAACAAAAACAGCGCCAAATGATTTAAAAGAAGCTTTAAAAGAGGACATTAAGGATGAACCGAATGATTCAAAGGAAAAAGACGATAAAAAACCGGAGTAATCAATGAATAAAATCCAGCAAGTTAAAAGAATGAACGAAATCCTGTATTTTATATGGCGTGTAAAAGCAGTTCTTATCCGCCACGTTGAAAAAATGTATTTTAATACAAATATACACGCGCGCAGGTACCTTCTGGCGCTTGAAAAAAAAGGATATCTGGGCCATATGCAGCGGCTCATGCCTGAAATCAACTCTCATCCAGGCGCGCATCCGGAAAAAGTCTATTTTTTAACCTATTCAGGGATTCAGTACCTTAAAAAATCCGGATTTGAGGTTGTTCGATACATAATCCACCAACAGGCCATGCAGCACGACCTTATGGTTACCGACATACTTGTTTATTTCATCAAAAATTTTGACGGCTTTAAGAATTATAAAACAGATTATGAATTACGGCGGGAAAATTACAAGGCAAAAAAGAAGTTTAAGACGCCGGATTTTACATTTGAGGACAAAGACGGAAGAAAGTACCTGGTTGAGTACCAGCTGACAAGGAAAACGAAAGCAATAATCAAAGACTACCTGTCAGACTATCTGGCATTTGACGAATTAAAAAAGCACGAAGTAATATATATAGTGCCCAGGGCCCGCGCGCCCTGGTATTCAGAAATATTTGATAATTCAGACCTTAGGCATTGGCACGTGATGACATATGACCCGGCAAAAGGACTTGACACAGTAGCTGAAGGATAAAATTTAAAAAACGCTTCGCGTTTATCATAAAGGCCTGAAAAACAAGGCAAAAAAACGGGCCGGGAAATGATTTCCCTATGTAACACCACGGATACACTCTGACTTTCACCAAATATAATAAAAACCTGCCTTTTCGCGCCGTCATGCGTAAAGACCCAAACTCTCCCAAAAACAGTAGTGTGATAGTTTGGGTCTTTACTTTTCCTTTGGCTGTAAGGCAGTGATATTTGGTGAAAGTCAGAGTGTAAGTAGTAGTAGAGGGAAAGACAGAACAGAACAGAACAAAAGACGGAAAGAACGCGGTGCAAAAGCAGTAAAAAGCAGTGAAAATAAGGGCTTTAAATGTCTCGGGAAATGATTTCCCGATTAGATTTTTATAATAAAAGGTTTTATTTATCGCAATAAAACCACACCTTTGACGTCTTCCTAAATATGGCGAAGCAACAAATAAAAGGAGGAAAGCTTTATGCATGGCAGACACTCAACAGATTTTTTAGTTTTAAACACGCGCAAATGTACTGCATGCGGGGATTGTGCAGAAGTATGCGATAAAGGAGTTTTAACTGTAAGGGGGCCGTTTTTTCACAGGCATATTCACATTGTAAAAAGGCAAGAATGTACAGGCTGCTTAAAGTGTTTAAAATCATGCAAAAGCAATGTTTTTTCAAAAAGATAAAAGGCCGGCAGTTGAATAAGTTTTACCAGGCATTTTTGTTTTTGGGCGTTGCACCTTTCACAATAGTTCCAGGTGCCGTTCTGCGGGCTTTCAGCTTGAGCCCAGCAAAAACAATGGTCCCAACCCTGTGGGCCGCGGCCACTAACGCAAAAACAGAACAAAGGCAAGAGCGGCCGGAGAATCAGGGGCGGCCGCTCTACATCCAGGGCCCTTTAAGGTATTTTTATGATATTCCTCTGCACCTAGTCGTTCCGAGGACCGCGGACGCTTTAACTGCATAAAAAGCAAAAAGCCCCGGCAATTTCTCACCGGGGCTTTTTTGTTTCGCTCTGAGCTGGGACCTGCATATGTATAATAACATACCTTTAGAATGATTCAAGACAAAAGGGGCCCCCTGCCCCTTTTTAGTACCCCGTCCAAAGGGTTTATAAACCCTTTGGAATCCCTTTTGCTTTTCGACCCTCTTTATATTTTTTTTGGTGTAAATGATGTTTAAGGCACAGCCAGGTAATAAATTTTCACATCAATAAAAATC
>CAZMGF010000075.1:0-6791 GCA_964565765.1 uncultured Spirochaetia bacterium | reverse complement strand
AAGCCTCTCTTCGCCGATGATAGTTTGCGGGTAGCTGCAAGCCAAAGTAGGGCGTCGCTGGACTTTAAAAAGCCCCGTCAGGGAAACCTGACGGGGCTTTTTGTTTTATAAGCCCCGTCAGGTTTCCCTGTGGTTTTAAATCAGTGAAGTTCTGCTATAGTAGGGGCCTGCCTGTGCCTGCCATGAATCCTTGCTGTTCATGGTGGCGGCCCGAATCATGGCATTAAAGCCAGTTCAAGCATTAAAACCAATGGGTTTATCACAAAATATTTTCTCTTGACTTCAAAGTATACAAAGCGTATAATCCAATCAAATTAATTATACACAGGAGGCTCTTTATTACCATTACACCTCTGGACATACTGCGCCACACTTTCGGCTACAGGGAGTTCCGGCCCGGGCAGGAGCAGGTTATTAATGCCGTGCTTTCCGGGCGGGATTGCCTCGGCATCATGCCCACCGGCGCCGGGAAATCAATGACATTCCAGATACCCGCCCGCATGATGGAGGGGGCCGTGCTTGTGCTGTCACCCCTTATTTCACTCATGAAGGATCAGGTTGATTCGCTTCACTCTTTTGGATTTAAGGCCACTGTCATTAATTCAACCATAACAGACAAGGAACGCGATAAGCGCCTTGATAATCTGAGGGCCGGGAAATACGAGCTTGTTTACCTCGCGCCCGAGGCCCTGGAAGGGTCGCTTCATAATTACATCCGGTCTTGCAACATCAGCCTTGTGGTCGTGGATGAGGCCCATTGCATCAGCCAGTGGGGGCATGATTTCAGGCCCGCTTACAGAAAGCTCAAAGGCTTAAAATCACAGCTCGGCAATATTCCCGTGCTTGCACTTACTGCCACGGCAACGAAGCAGGTTATGGATGACATATGCCAGCAGCTGGGAATGAAAACACCCGAGATATACCGCGGGTCGTTCTTCAGGCCGAACTTATTGCTTACGTTCCAGAAAAAAGGCGCGGGCGTTAACATGCGGGACTCCATACTTAAATTCATCCGCCAGAACAAGGAACAAAGCGGCATCATATACTGCTGGTCCAGGCGAAATGTGGACGGCATGGTGGCTTTTTTGCGTTCAAAAAAAATATCTGCGTTGGCGTATCACGCCGGCATGACCAATAACGAAAGAAAGCATAACCAGGAAGAATTCATCCGCGGCAATGTGGACGTGGTTGTGGCCACCATTGCTTTTGGCATGGGCATAAACAAGCCCGACGTCCGGTTTGTAATCCACTGCGACATGCCACGCACAATCGAAAGTTACTACCAGGAGATAGGCAGGGCGGGCCGCGACGGCATGGACAGCCGGTGCATACTCTTTTATTCCTGGGCCGACGTCATGAATTATCAGCGTTTTATGAATGATAATCAGGCTCCGGAGCAGGCGCGCTTGATGCAGCAAAAGACCATCGAACTTTTCAGGCTTGCGGAATCTTCCGCATGCAGGCACAGGGCGGTCATATCATATTTTGGCGAGCGGGTTGAGGATTGCGGAGGGCCGTGCGATGTATGCGGGGAACATAAACTTGGTGACATTATAAAATCCGGGCCGGTTGAAAAATTCAAATCATATATGCCGGCATACACGGTTCCTGAAAAATCGGTTTATGAGGCGCCCAAAGGCGACAGCCTCATTTCCGTGCTCAAGAAAAAGCGCAGACAACTTGCTGACGAACTTGATGTGCCATCATACGTGATATTCAGCGACGCCATTCTTACACAGCTTGCTAAAAAAGAGCCGGGGACAAAAGAGGAGATGCTGGGCATCCCGGGTATAGGAGAAGCAAAGATGGACGCCTACGGGGACGCCTTTCTGGCCGTTATCAGGGATTATAAAAGTGAAAATATTGTAAAACCCGAAACAATATATTTCCCGTGCGCGTCGCCGGAAAAAAACTTCGCGGATTTTATGAAAAAAGTGGAAGATTTCGAGGGGCGTGATATAATTACCAAAATGGGGAAAAAATTCAAATACAGAAAGGGCGGCAACGCGCTGCTGATACACGGCAGTTCATGGGATGTAAACCTTGACGACCTGAAAAAAGCATACGATATGTGGCCGGTGCAAAGGCCGTCAGAGTTTGAAAAGGCGGGGTTAAAGAGCAGCGGGAGTTATCTGTGGGCGGTGCTAAATACACTCGTCGAAGCGGAAAAGGAAGTGGTTTAGCTTTGGCTTCCAGAAAGTCGGATGACAAACCGATAAAAAATTGACAGACACTTTGTCTTTGTTTATCAAATTTAATTAATTTGACAAACAATGAGATTTGTTGGTAACAAGTGATGATCAAAATCCCCTTTAATATATGAATTATTATTGTTATTAAATAACAGCTTGATTTGTTTATCAAAAAAGCATATAATTGATTAACAAGACTGGCTGTTAATATCAAAATAATAACAAAGAAAGGAAGGCGCAATGGAACCTTATATACCTGAAAAACTGCCTTTAAATAGCATAAATTGGGATAGTCTTTTAGAGAAAATAATCCAGGCAAACACAGACTTGGCTGAATATAATGGCATGCTTATGGGGATTAATAATCCTGACTTATTACTTACACCACTTAGAACGCAGGAAGCCGTATTATCTTCAAAAATTGAAGGCACCCAGGCAACACTGGAAGATGTCCTTCGCTATGAAGCGGATCCTATTGAGGCCACGGAAAAGAAAGAAGATATAATAGAAATATTAAATTATAGAAAAGCAATGAATCATGCAGTTACGTCGATGAAAGAAAAGCCGGTTAATTTGAATATGATAAAGGACATACACGGGATTTTACTGACGAGTGTCAGGGGAAAGACAAAAAAGCCGGGCGAATTCAGAAAAGATCAGAATTATATTGGAAAAATGGGAGAGGGGATCGAATATGCCGCATATATACCGCCGAATCCCCTGATGTTGGATGAATGCCTGAATAATTTTATCAACTATTTTCATTTTGCGGAAAGGGATCGGCTTGTTCAGGCGGCAATTATGCATGCACAATTTGAAATCATACACCCTTTTGATGACGGCAATGGCAGGATTGGAAGACTGCTGATACCACTTTTTTTGTATGAAAATCAAAAGATATTCCAGCCTTATTTTTATATCAGTGCGTATTTTGACCAAAACAGAGAAACGTATTATAGCGGATTAAAAGCGATATCCGACCATAAAGATTGGACGGGGTGGATAAAATTTTTTCTTACAGCAATAACCACGCAAGCATTGAAAAATTCAAGCAAAGTTCTAAAAATCATGCTTCTTTATAAGAAACTTAAGGAGGAACTGCCGGCAATTATAAACACAAAATATATCATGGGGATTATTGATACCATATTTAAAATGCCGTTGATTACAAATGCGGAATTCTCAAAGGTATCAAAAATACCGCAGGCAAGCACTGCGAGGGTAATCAATGATCTTACAAAAAATAAAATTTTGGTTGAAGTTCGTAAAGGCACGGGCAGGCGAGCGAAAATTGTTGCGTTTGATGAACTGATTAAAATAATAGCATGAGTTGGAAACTATGATGTCGCCCATTGACCGGTAAATTAAAGTCCATTAATCAATACAGATTGACTGCGGCCATAAAAACAGTACAATTATCAATATGAAATTAAAATATCAGGAGGAACAAATGAAAACGAAACATTTTGCCGTTATTTTATCGCTGCTTGCGGTTTTTTGCATGAATCTGTTTGCCGGCGGGTTTGCGCCGATTAAACTGAACGCGCCCGACAAGGACAGGGGATATTCACTGACAAAAACCATATCTGTCAGGGCCTCAGGCCGCGAATGGACGGGAAAACCCCTTGAATTAAAGGATCTCTCCGACCTTCTCTGGTGCGCCGATGGAATCAACAGGCCGGAAAAATCAATGAGGACGGCCCCGTCATACCGTGACGTGCAGGATATAAGCCTTTATGTGGCGATGAAAGAGGGAACTTATATTTATGATCCCAAAGAAAATGTGTTGAATCCGGTAGCGGAAGGGGATTTCAGGCCACTTTGCGCAATGTCGCAGAAAACAGTTGAAAACGCCGCCACTGTCATAATACTTATTTCAGACCTTACAAAGATAAATGTTAAGGATAAATGCGAGCAGGTGAAATGGGCAGCGATAGACGCCGGGGTCATTTCCGAGAATATAAATCTTTTCTGCGCCGCGACCGGCCTTGTAACAGTGCCGCGCGCCACAATGGATACGGCGAAACTGCGCGCTGCCTTAAAACTTAAGGATGCACAGGAACCCATAATGAACAATCCGGTGGGTTACGGGAAATAAGGATAAAGATACTAAACAGCTGCGTGGCTATACAAAACGGCATACAAAATTTAAGATTTCAACATGAATTGCCGATAATATCATGATATAAAAGGGTATTATTATATAATGATATTTACAACAACAAGGAGCCGTAAATGCATGTAATGGTCGTTGACGATGAGGCGGATATTGTAAGGCTCAATTCCATTATTTTTGAGATACACAACCATAAGACCACAAAGGCCTCGTCCGGCGGCGAGTGCCTGAAAAAACTCGATGAAGGGGCAAGGCCCGATGTGATACTGCTTGATGTAATGATGCCCGGCATTAACGGACTTGATACCTGTAAAAGGATAAAAGCCGATGAAAGGTTTAAGCATATACCGGTTGTTATTCTTTCGGCAAAAACAGAGAGCGCCGAGGTTGAAAAAGGCATTCAGGCCGGCGCCGCCGATTACCTGATTAAACCCATCGACCCGTACGAGCTCCTGAAAAAAGTTGAAAACTACGCCTCCGTTGCCCGCGCAAGCGTCAAAAAATAATTTAAAATCCTTTGCCTTTGAATAAATCCCTTATTAATGTTATTATTACACATCAGTTGTATTAAATTAAAAGGAGAAAAGGGGTAATTCTATGGACACAAATAATGGAGTTTCAACAGCGGGACAGGAATGGGTAAGAAAGAAAGTTCCGGTATGGGGCACCATCGGGGAAGCTTTTTCTTTTGCGGCTAAAAATTTCCGCCTGTTTTTTTTAATTATGCTTTCCGGGCAGGCTCTGCAGGCGCTTGCCGGAGTAATACCGGTAAATACCTATCCAATCCTGGCAATTATCACGGCACCGCTTTCCCTGGGCGGCCTTTTCATGTCATTGTGGGCCAATGTGGCCATAATCGCCGCAATGGCAAAAATTTATTACAAACAGGAAACAGGATTTAAGGACAGCTTCGGTGTTGCACTGGGGAAAATATGGCCGTATGTGGTAAACAGCTTCCTTATGGCGCTTATTACTTTTTTCGGCGCAATACTTCTGATAATCCCGGGAATATATTTTTCCGTTATTTACAGCCTTGTTCCGGTAGCCGTAATTGTGGAGGATCACAGGGCAATAAGCCCATTTAAAATGAGCGCGGCGCTTATAAAAAAATATTTCTGGACAGTCGTGCTCTACGCGCTGGGAGTTTTTGTGACCATGCTTCCTTTAATTATCGCTGTCGGCGTGCCGTTTTTCTATTTTTACGCACCGATGATGAAGAATCCGGAAGCCATAAAAAATATGGGAAAAGATCCGCTTGTATCAGTTGTAATGCTTGTTGTTTATATTGCGGGCGCGGCGATTATGCCGTTTTTCCACTCAATAAGCTTTATGATATACGCCAAATTAAGGGACGCAAAGCAGGGCTCAAAGGAATTGTCGGACGCAGAGGCGCTAAAACCCAAACTTAACGGGTGTGTGATGGTTATATTGCTGGTATTACTTACAATGGCGCTGGCGCTGACGTTTTATTTCATATCCAGAGGATTTTTTCCGCACAAGTAGTTTATTATAATTCTGAGAGGCTTTAAATGGAGAACAGGAATGTTGTGGTTCTGGGCGCGAGCCCGAAGCCCGAAAGGTATTCAAACAAGGCAATGAAGGCGCTTGTCAGCGCGGGGTATAACGCGATTCCCGTCAATCCGGGGCAGAAGGAAATAGAGTGCGTAAAATGTTACAGGAAACTATCCGAGGTTAAAGAAAAGGTGCATACTGTAACATTATATGTGAGCCCGGAGCATGTGACGAAAATGGCCGGCGAAATAATCGCTTTAAGGCCAGAAAGGATAATATCCAACCCCGGCTCCGAATCTGAAGTCATGAAAAAAATGGCGGAAGAAGCCGGCATATTATATATGGAAGCCTGCACGCTGGTGCTGCTGTCAACTGGAAGTTTTTAGTAAAAGGTAAAAATTTACAGAAAGTAGATAGGAGAAAGTAGAATGTGAAAGCCCCGCCTGCAGTTTTTATGGTATTGACTGGAAAATTAACCATGTTATAATCGTTTTTATGCGGTTTTGTTATATGGACTTACATTCCTGCCGCGGAGGGTAAATGAAAAGATTCAGCCTTGCTGTTTATCTTGCGGTTGTCGGCGCTCTTTGCGGCATAGTTGTCGGTGAGTTTTTTCCTGGCAGGGTGCAACATAATGACATTCTGGGAGTAATCGGCAGCGCTGTAAGCAAACCATTTTCCCATTTTCGCAATGATCTTGCCATGAAGTACGCCTTTATTGGAATAATAGCAGGGGTAATCGCAGGTTTTATTTATATAGCAATTTCAAAAGAAAAATAGGGTATACGGAGGAAAAAAT
The DNA here is from genome assembly GCA_964565765.1 of uncultured Spirochaetia bacterium. GTDB lineage: Bacteria > Oederibacteriota > PGYV01 > PGYV01 > Palsa-1178 > Bog-1181. Next base: position 172 of record CAZMGF010000075.1, on the reverse strand, counting down.
GAAGAGAATTATAACAATTGCAATCGCATTTATAGCAATATTTTCAATAATAATACTCGCGGATGATCCGGGAGCGGCCATTCTTCCTGATACCGGCATGCCTTCTTCTGCTGACGCAAACGCGGCACTACCCGGGGACGCAAACGCGGCATTGCCCGGGGACGCAAACGCG
>CAZMGF010000074.1:0-6979 GCA_964565765.1 uncultured Spirochaetia bacterium | reverse complement strand
AAGGCTCTTAAGATTCTTGCTCAATATCGCCACCTCTTTGCTTTAATATTTTCTGCAGGCCCTCTTTTTCCTTTAAAAGCCCCGTGAGTTTTTCCATATCTTTTGCCGCTTCAGCTTCCGTAATTTTTACTTTGACCTCTTCCATTTTCTCCGCTGACTTCTCCTTGAGTATCCTTAAAAAGCAGTCCGATACTATCTGTATGGCGTCCTCAACGTGCCCTTTTTTTCCCTTTATCTCCTGTTTTTCCACAAGCATTCCTGACAATATCGAGGATACTTCAGCGTTGTCAACATAATCCATCTCAATCTTCGCGAGTATATCTTTTTCTCCGGCCCTGAAATACGACTTTATCTTTTCCATTAGCCGGCTGTAAATGCCGTTTTTAAAATCCTCGTATGTCAGCCCCAGGTTTTCCCTGTGTTCCGCGATGTGCCTTAAAACCACATCCTGGTCCTCTGTGCCCAGATATTTAAGGGCCGTTTCAATTATTATTTTCTCGGCCATGTCGGCCCCTTTGTTTTTCAGGGCCAGCGTGTCCTCAAAACTGTGTCCCGGCTCGTCCGGTTTTACGGCGGAAAGCCTGCCGCCGAAATATCTCGCGGCAACTTCGCGTGAAACCTGCAGCTTCTCGGAAATAAGTTTTACCGCGCTTTCAGAAACCACGCCGGAGACCGCTTTTTCAACGAGAGCCGCCAGCTCCTTTATTACCTTTTCCTTATAATAGGGGCTCTTGATATCCCCCTGCTTCTTCATCCATTCAATCCTGTATTCCAAAAACGGAGCGGCGGCCTTTATCCTGTCCTTTAATGCCTCTACGCCGTTCTTCTTTATATAATCATCCGGATCCTTGACTCCGTCAAAGCTTACCACCAGGGCGTCGATTCCTTCAGTAAAAAGGTTGTCTCCGGCCCGTATGGCGCCCTGCCTTCCGGCATCGTCCATATCGTACATGATAATTGCGCGGTCGGCGTATCTTTTCAAAAGTTTTGCCTGGTCCGTTGTCATAGCCGTACCGAGTGTAGCCACGGTGTTTTTTATCCCGGCCGCATAAACCGTTATGCAGTCCATGTAGCCTTCGACTATTATCATATCTCCGCCGGCCGAGTGTTTCCTCGCGTTGTTAAGGTTATAAAGGTTCCTTCCCTTTACATAAACCGAAGTTTCCCTTGAGTTGATGTATTTCGGGTTGGAGTCGTCAAAGACCCTTCCGCCGAAGGCTATTACTTCGCCGTATGTGTTGAGTATCGGGAACATCAGCCTGTCGCGAAAAATATCGTAAAGGCCGTAATTGCCCTTTGCCGCCAGCCAGGACTTTAGCATTTCGTCCTCTGAAAATCCCTTTGACTTTAACCTGGAAGCGAGCCCGCCTTCGGAGGGCGAATAGCCTATCTTGAAATCCTCCGCCGTGGCGTCGTCAATCAACCTCTGCGCCGCGTAGCTTTTCGCCTTTTCGCTTTTTAAGAACATCTCCCTGTAGTATTCAAGGGCCTCTTTATTTGCTGATATCAGCTTTTCTTTTTCGCTGTAATTTACATTTCCAAACCTTGCCTCGTCCACCTCTATGCCTGCACGCTTGGCCAGGAATTTCACGGACTCGACAAAGGATAAATTCTCAATGCGCTGCAGGAACGTAAATACGTTCCCGCCTTCTCCGCAGCCGAAGCAGCGGTAAATCTGCTTTTCCGGGCTCACGACAAATGACGGCGTTTTTTCCTGGTGAAAAGGGCAGTTTGCCTTGTAATTGGCCCCGGCCTTTTTCAGCGCAACATAGCCGCCTATAACTTCTATAATATCGCTGGCGCCCTTTACCTGCTCTATCTTGTCCGGCGATATCACAAAAGCCCGCCGTTATTTAAAATAACTTTTTCTATTGTCATTTCCAGCCTTGCCCTGTCTTCGGGCGTGTATTTTGAGGGGCCGCGCAGTTTTACTTTTCCTTTTTTGGCGCGCAGGCTTTTTTTTTCTATCGCCGCAACAGAGTTTCTGGTTACAAGCTCATCTTCGCTTAAAACTTTTCCCCGCGGGCTCACAACGATAACGCCCTTTGCCGCGAGAAAAAGTCCGAGGCCTGTGTCGCCGGTCACGGCTATGTCGCCCTTTACGGCTATATTCATTATTTTAATGTCCGCTTCCTGTTTTCTGTTGTCGACAAGTATGACTTCGTCCGCTTCTCTGTTTTTTTCAGAGTAATGCGCGTTTGACATTACAAAAACCGTTTTAATGGAGTGCTTTTTCGCCGCCGATAGTATCGCTTCCTTTGCCGGCTGCGCGTCTGCATCCACTATTATTTTCATCCTTATTTTTTTGCCTTTGTCCTTGAAAACCTGGTGAACCCGGAGGCTTCTATAACCTTAAAGCTGCCGAGTTTTTTCATCATTGCGTCCAGCATTATGTTTATCCCGAGCGAATCCGAGGATATATGGCCGGCGATAACCGCGTTCATCTGCGCCTCTTCTATTGCTTTTTTGTGCTCGCCGGAAAAGTGCATACCAACCACCGTGTCAACCCCTTTATCAACAAGCTTTTTATATATGTCCGCTGGCCCTTCTGTGCCGCCCGTCATATCCACAAAAATTTTATTGACCCTGCGCTGAGAGTCTCCCACAAGAATTACCGGGGGCGAGCTGCGTTTTGCGGCGCCGGCGTATTCAGGCTCCTCATAAAGCATGTCCATGACATCACCCACCCTTTTTGGTTTTTCATTATCAAACCTTTTCTGGAGGAAAACAGCGACGCAGTTGTCCGTGGGTGTGTGCATGTTCATCATTGAAATATCAAGGAGCTTTGCCGCGTCCGATGCCCTGAAGTGGTTTGCCGGCATAAAACGCTCGCCGACTTCTTTCATCCTTTTACCCAGCATGGATTCAGCCGTTGAAATGGTAACACCGAAGAGGTTGAAAATATCGGCCTGCATGCTCATAACGTCTGTAAACCCGGATGAAGCAAGGCCGCTCGGGTGGTGCGCTATGATAGCGTCTATCTTAGCCCCTTTTTCATTGAGCCTCTCCGTAAGCAGTATTTCCGGGGTTTCCATGTCGATGCCGACTATAACAGTCTTTATAGCGCGGCCGGAGTCATAATTTATCCTTGTATCGCAATACGGGTTTACAAGATTCTCCGTGTCGTAATATTTTTTTTCCTTATCGGAAAGTTTTTCATGATTTTTTTTCTGTGTTGCGAGGTATTCCTTCGCCGCGGAGGCGCCCCTGGGGTCCATCTGCATTCCTATTTCATAAGCCGCTTCATATAAGTCCCTGATTTTCATTATTACCTCCATATGGGCTTTTTCTTTAAACCGACAAAAACCTGCTGCCTTTGATACAAAACCTGCGGTTGAATTCGAGCCCCTTTTTTATCCCTATCCTGGGACCCTTTGTAACAGTGAATTTTTCATCTCCGCCGGAGGCGGCGTATAATTCTTCCCCGCCCGCCATATCGGCCCTGTTGAAACTTTTATCAACGGCCATTGCCCGGGTTAGTTTTCCGGGGCCGTTTGTTAGTTTAAGTAATTCGCCGCATCCGCGCAGTTTCATCATTGTCTTTATCCCTGAAACCGGTTCGGCGGCCCTGATTAATATTGCTCCGGCAGCGCCCTCTTTTTCAGTGACAATATTCAAAAGGAAATGATTTCCGTAACAGAAGTAAACATACGCGAAGCCCGGGGGTCCAAACATCACTTCATTCCTCGGCGTCCTGCCTGAATAGGCGTGGCTCCCGGGATCCCTGCCGCCCGTGTATGCCTCGGTCTCGACAATTTTTGCAGCCAGTATTTTCCCTTTATAATTGCGTACCAGGTATTTTCCAAGCAGCTTGCGGGCCGCCTTTACAGTGGAGCCGGCGAAAAAATCACGTTTCAGCCTTTTAAATTTGAATGGCGTAAAAGCTTCCCCGCTTATTTCAAAAATTCTTTTACTATGGCATTTATCCTGGCGCCGTCGGCCTTTCCCTTTACCCTCGGCATTACGATGGCCATTACTTTTCCTATCTCTTTTAAAGTCGAGGCGGCGGCAGTTTGTACCGCCTCCCCGACTATTTTTCTGAGTTCTTCGTCAGGCAGCTGTTCGGGAAGGTAGGCTTTTAAGATGGAAAGCTCCTGCTCTTCCTTGGGGACAAGGTCTTCCCTGCCGCCTTTTTTAAAACTCTCGATTGAATCAACATGCGATTTTGTCAGCGAGGATATAACAGCCAAAACCTCGTCGTCGGAAAGGGTCTTATTGCCGGCTACTTCTTTTTTCATGACCTCGGTTTTGATCTGGCGCAGGCAGTCCATTTTTACCTGGGCCTTTGCCTTCATCGCCTCTTTTAAGTCGCTGTTGATTTTTTCGAGTAATGTCATTTTACGGCCTTCTTTTGATTTTTTTTCTTTTCTTGCTCGCCGCCCACATCTTCTGCTTCCTTTTTACCGAAGGCGGTTCATAAAATTCCCTTTTTTTCATTTCCTGCAAAATTCCCGCGTCCTGGACCTTTTTCTTGAAGCGCTTCATTGCCTCATCCAGTGACTCGTTCTCTTTGATGAGAATTTCCGTCATTTAAAAATCACCCGTCTTTCTTTTATAAAATGTCCCGCTAAAAAGCGGGCCCGTCCTATTTACCCAGAAATAAAAAAGCAGCCTGTCAAGGGCTCTTTTTAAGTTATTAAACGTTAAAAAGGTTGCTTAACAGACCTTATTTCATAGTGAAGTATATATATTATCCTTTAAAAAGTCAAGATTTTTATATATTATTAAGCTGTTTTTCAGCTATAACAATAAACCATTTAATGCCGCAATATGGAACACGTTTGTTTTTGTCTTTATTTATATGGGATTAAATGGAATATAATATATGTATTATACAAAGTTTGTTGTAACTAACAAATATGTCTTATGCTGTTTTTACTGGATTGTTATGGCCGATTTTACGACCTTTTCGATATGCGGATATGAGGAATAGGTGGCCATTATCCTCAGGAGCACGCTGTAAACCCCTCCTGGTTTAATAATGGCTTTAAATTTTTCAGGGACGTCCCAGTCAACGGAATTTTTTCCCATCTCCGCCCCTATCTGGCGGCAGACTTCAACTGTGTTCCCTCCGGCATCAACTACCTGTATTGTAATGAAACTTTTTTCCGTGAGCTTGAAATCGAACTGGAGCCTGCACGCGGCGTCATTTTTCAGCTGTGAAACATTAAAATCAGAGGCGTCGCTGCCCAGCCAAAAATACTGCGCCGACTCCCTGTCCGAAACAAATATCTGGCCGTAATGCTTGTATACGGCGATGCCCGTGGGATTCTCAAACTGATAATCTTTTGTCCCGAAGCCTCCGAACCCGGTGATGAACCTCAAATCAGGCGTAAACTTGTAAACCATTGAATTCAATTTGTCCACGATGTAAAGGTTGCCGTAAAAATCCTGCTCCAGGGTCGTGAGAAAAACGTTTTTCCCCAGCACTTCATTGACCCTTATTGACTGTGCGAGGTTTCCCGACATGTCAAATTTCTGGAGCCTGTCGTTGTTGCCGTCTATGAGATATATAAAATTGTCCTTGAACCCGGAGTATCTTTCCGCGTCGTCGCAGACACATATCCCCTGGGGGTTGAAAACTCCACGGTCCTGGCCTATAACTGAAAGATAACCGCCCGACCTTGAAAAAATCTCTATCCTGTTGTTGCCGGTGTCCGAAACATATATCCTGCCGGCTGAATCAAGGGCTATATATGACGGCTTCATTAATTTGCCCGGCTCCTGGCCGGTACCGCCTATATTTCTTATGAACTTTACTCTTTTACCGTTGTTAAAAAATCTCGCTATCCTGTTGTTTCCGGTATCCGCAACATATACATCGCCGTACTCGTTGCAGGCTATACCCACGGGGTTTAAGAGTTCGCCGTCATTTGAGCCGCGGCTTCCGAAAACCGCCAGCGAATGCATGGATGAGTTGTATATTATTTCCCCCCTGCCGGAATTTACCCCGTAAACCGTGAGCTGCCAGTCGTCCTTGTCCTTATTGATTTTGCCGTAATCAATAAGCAGTTTGGTGCATGCAAGGTCCTGCGGGTCGTCGAAATATGTCCTGCCGCCCAGAAACATCTTCAGGTAAAAAGGGGTTCCCTTGTGTATGCCGAAAGGAGTGTGCCAGAAAGAGGGGTAAACCAGTGTTGTGGGCTGGTCATATATTGTGGTTACTTCGTCGTCTGATTTTTTCTGTTCTTCAGCGGCGCAGAAAGAAAAGAAAATAACAAACGCCAGCGCGGTAAAAAATATCTTTTTTTTCACCGTGTCACCATATTTAAAATTTTACCGCGTATTTTATCCCGTTGACGGAAGGGTCGTATGAAAGGCTGTTCTCCACGTCGGAGAGGCATACCGCCTTTCCTGTAACCACACCTATAAGAGCGCCCGCAAGCACGTCGCTTGGCCAGTGCATGTTCTTATATATCCTGGCCGCGCCGCATAGCGCCGCGGCCGGGTATGCCATGTATGAGATGCCGTAACTATCGGAAGAGTATGTATCAGCTATTATTGTGGCCCACATGAATGCGACCGTGGTGTGGCCCGAAGGGTATGAATTGTCGCCGAAATTGAAAAATGAGAACTCATAAGGGCCGTTGCCGGCGCTTGGCCTTTCCCTGCCGAATATAACCTTGCCGGCATAGGCGATTGTCCCTGAAACAGCCATTCCTTCCACTATCCTCTGCGCGGCCCGCCTTTCTTTTTCGCCGCCAATGGCGAAAAGTATGGCGTCACCCGCGAGCACGTAAAGCCCGTCGCCGGCATCGTTAAAAACATCGTAAAAATTGTCCGCTGCTTTACTTCTGTTTTTTGTTATAAATGAGGCCAGCCACGCGTCGTTTTTCATTATAAGATATGTGGAGCCGGCAAACCCGGCGGCGACAAGGGAAGATTCAACGGGGTTCTGTACTGTGATGTCGTAAATGGAAACAAAATCCTCAAAAAACACCCTGTTCCATATGGTATCATCCGCGGAAGCTATGACGGG
>CAZMGF010000073.1:0-7042 GCA_964565765.1 uncultured Spirochaetia bacterium | reverse complement strand
GGGGGCCTTTAAAAGTATATATCTTTCCCCGCAATTCAGGCATTCATATACTATTTCAGAATCCATTTTTTCAGTTATCCAATCCTTATGTCCGCAGCCGCATTCAAACAGGTTTTTATAGATGTCATTTTCCCTTACGCGGCCAAAAACCTTTGCGTTTTTCATATTCACCCTGCCCTGATTAGATTGAATAAATTCTTAATCAACCAGAGACCACTGTTCCTACTTTAATATTACACATTGTTAGTTATTTTGTCAAGTAATTAATTACATGTCATTAAAAATGACAATAAAAAGCATTGAATATATGATGTATTTAAGTAGAAAATCCCCTATTTAAGCGTCCTGTATTTTTTAATAAGGGTATTTGTTGAAAGGTCATGGCCAAGGACAGGCTCATCCTTTGCCTCAAGTTCAGGCACAATTTTCTCAGCAAGAACTTTTCCGAGCTGTACCCCCCACTGGTCAAAAGCATTAATATCCCATACAGCAGCCTGGGTAAAAACACTGTGTTCGTACATGGCGATTAGTTTTCCAAGCGTGTTAGGGGTCAATTTTTCCAGTAAAAAAGTTGATGACGGCCTGTTTCCTTCAAATGTTTTGTGGGCCACAAGATTTTCCGGGGCTCCGTCAGCCCTGACTTCTGCCGCTGTTTTTCCAAACGCAAGCGCTTCCGCCTGTGCGAAAACATTTGCCATTAAAAGGTCGTGGTGCCTTCCTATTTTGTTTATTGATTTTGCGAACGCTATAAAATCACATGGAATAAGCTTGGTTCCCTGATGAATCAGCTGGTAAAAAGAATGCTGGCCGTTTGTGCCTGGTTCTCCCCAGTATATGGCGCCGGTCTGGTAATTAACCGCCCTGCCGTCAATTGTAACCTGTTTGCCGTTGCTTTCCATTGTCATCTGCTGCAGATAAGCAGGAAATCTCTTTAAGTACTGTTCATACGGCAGCACCGCCATGGTTTCCGCCCCGAAAAAATCCGTGTACCATAGCCCGAGAAGCCCCATTATAACTGGAATATTTTTTTCAAACGGGGCGGTCCTGAAATGCTCATCCATCTGATGGAAACCATCCAGCATTGACCGGAAATTTTCCGGCCCGAATGCTATCATGTTTGAAAGTCCGATAGCCGATGTCATGGAATACCTGCCGCCCACCCAGTCCCAGAAGCCGAACATGTTCGCGGTGTCGATCCCGAATTTTGATACCGCCTCCGCATTTGTAGATACTGCCGCAAAATGTTTGGCCACTGCCGCGTCGCTTTTAAGCGCCTTTATTATCCACGACCTTGCAGTAAGCGCGTTTGTCATTGTTTCAAGGGTGGTGAATGTTTTTGAAGATACTATAAAAAGGGTTTCCTCGGGGTTTAAGTCGCCAACCGCCTCGGCAAAATCCGCGTCATCAATGTTGGAGACGAACCTGAAGGTCAAACCGCGCATGGAATAGCTTTTTAACGCTTCATAAGCCATTACGGGCCCCAGATCGGAGCCGCCAATGCCTATATTTACTATATTTTTTATCTTTTTGCCTGTAAAACCGTTCCACAGGCCTTTTCTTATTTTATCAGCAAAACCCTGCATTTTATCAAGGACCTCATGTACCGCAGGAATCACGTCTTTTCCGTCAACCATAATAGATTTATCCCCCGGCGTCCTCAGGGCTATATGCAAAACAGCCCTGTTCTCTGTTGTGTTTATCTTTTCACCTTTGAACATCGCGTCTATTTTTCCGCGCAATCCAGACTCAACGGCCAGATTTACCAGGTTTTTTACAGTATCATCATTTATCCTGTGTTTGCTGTAATCAAAATATACGCCGAGCGCCTCTATCGCGAACCGCGCGCTTCTTGCCGGATCATTCTTAAAAAGATCCCTCAGGTGAGCCTTTTTAACTTTATTATAATTGTTCTTTAATTTTTTCCACGAAACAAGGCCTGTCAGCTTTTTCCTTTTTGAAGTCATTGATTCTCTCCTGTTATTGTTTTATGGCTGTAATTTATTCGGCGCTTATTTGCCTTTGAAAAAATCAGCGTAAACCCTGCCGAACTTGTCTTTGCCGCAGGCAAGCGCCGCCGTCAGCGGAGCCGCTTTTTGCGTTACTTTTACCATCTGCGCCGAAATGTCCTGGATATCCCATTGCGCGTGCCAGTCCATCCGGAGCCTTGCGATATGATAAAGTTCCCTTAAGTTTGCGTTTACAATAATCCTGCGCCTGTGCGCGTTTGTAAGGACATATTCGGCCGCTTCCCTGTTTATCTTTGAAATCTTTTTGTAGGCTTTCTCCGTGTCATCCATGACCCCGGTGAATATATCCTGCTGCTTTGTCTCCATAATTGAAGGCGGAGTCGTATACCCGAGGTTTATGTCATACGGCTGCTTGAATATCGACATCATCCGGTGCCTTTTCATCTGGGCGAACGCCGAGGAAGAAAGAACAATATCATATATAAAATTAACCGCTTCAAATTCCCTGTAAAGCGCGTCATGTTCGTTTAACCCTTTAAATATGGAAGCCGCGAATTTTTTCCTTCCTTTTGCCCCTAATTTCTTCGCTGCTGCCAGGCAGTCCCTGTAGGGCCTCTCCGAATTGCCGGCGATCATCGCCGCGATTACCCTGATATCAGCGTCAGAAGCGGCGCCGGAGAGGCTTACAGCCGCCTCATTGGATGGTTTCCCGCCTTTTAACCCCTTAAGGGCCATTGAAGCCGCCTTTGAGGCCTTCTGCCTGCCATCTTTAAGGATTCCGTCGGAGACATCTATCCCGAACTGTTTTTTAAATGCCTGGGGGTCGGACAAAATAACAAGCGACGGCACTATATCTTTCGCCTTGGCGTAAAGTTCGGAGGAGAGCTGCCTTACCTCCGCGAGCGGATGATATTTAAGCTTCCTGATTATATATTCAAGGTTCCTGGCATTTGTTGAAAAGCCCAGCTGGCATTCCGTGCCGAGGGCAAGCGCGTATCTTGCGTCTTCCTTTGCCCAGCCTTCCAGAAGGTTTGCCCCTGATTTTGTCTTTAATTGTTCCGGATACTGCTTTTTTCTGTATTCAAAAAGCACCGGGAACATTTTTTTATAGGCTTCGACCTGTTTTTTCACGGCCGCGCTGAAAATATCCATTTCGCCGGATCCGAACTCATACGGTTTTACATAATCACCGTCGAGGGTTATATAGCGCTGTGACTTTTCCGTATAAGCGCAGAGCCTTGCCTCTTCAAGGGACTCTACCGCGAGCCTGGATAAACCAAGGATGTCAAAATTAAGGTAAGCGTGTTCGGCAACAGAATGATGCCCCATCTTAAAAACTATATTTTCATTTGATTTCCTGGCTTTGTCAACTTCCACAAGCGAATCCGCGCGAAGCTCAGTTACCGGCCTGGGATCCCTGCTTATCCTGGCGTAAGCCGCCGAAATTGTTTCAGGCGATATGTTATTAGCCCCGTCCCAGCCGTGCTTTTTAATGTTTTCTATTATGTCCGCATCAGCATTGTAACCCGCAAGTTTTACCGTAAGCATAGATTCCTCCTTAAAAATAAATTACAATATAATAACAACAGTATTGGTTTTTATCAAGGGTAAAAGGGCATGCGTTGCGGCTGTTTTAGTTGAGGTTTTCGCCGGTCAAGCTGAATATATATTTACGGCAATCGTCTTTTAAATAATAAAATTCGAGCCCTATCCTGTACTTGCCCAGCCTTTTGTCAAAGGCCGACCATCTTACTGTGGCGTGAGCGTTTATCCTGGGCTCTCCACTATGAAGTATTTTGAGTTTTAATATCTGCTCCGGCTGCATATCAATATCCGATATCAACTGAATGCCGCCCGCGCTTATATTTTCGCAAAGCGCCTCATATTTCATGGCCTTATCTTTGGTTACCAGTGATTGTGAAAGCGCCCGGAATATTTCATATTCAACGGGTACGTTTAAATTCACTCTTTTATACTTCCTGCGCTCTTCGCCGGTCTTGTCTGTAGTCATCATTTTATCACCATGCCCTGCTAATTAAGTATACCTTTTTAGCAATACAAAGTCAAGGAATGGTATTATATTTTAAAGTATGCTCACAACAACTCTACGTCGCCGGTCCTGCTTTTAACCAGTTTTTCAATAGCGTCCAGGGCTTCTTTAGCCTGCTTTCCGTAAGCTATAAATTCAAGGTCTTCGCCCTTGCCCACACACATGGATACAAGTTCAAGCGCCGCCAGGACCGATTTAACGTTCATAAACGGCTTTCCCTGCAGTTTAAAATTATAATGCTGCATTCCTTCCCTGTACACATAAATCTCGCAGTCAAATTTTTTCGATATCAGGACGAGCTTTCCCGAGGGCCTTACATGCAGGCCGTGGTCTATATTGACAGTTACAACGCGGCTCAAAAACTCATTTTTCTGGAGCGATTCCCTTTCCTGCCGCCACACCGGCGCGTATTTTTCAGCCCAGTCCTCGATTTCCCCGCCTTTTGCGATATAATCCTTTATCTCAACGACCTGTTCCATATTATCCCGCCTGATTTTTTCAAGGCGCCATTCGTCCATATACAACTTCAGGAAGTCCTCGATTGCGTCCTCTATGGTAACTTCCTTTCCCTTTTTTTCGGACATGTAATATTTATGGTCCTGAATGGCGCGCAGTTCAGCCGGCGTAATGTCCTTTATGTTAATTACGGTCATTTGTCTTCTCCTTGATTTATTGTATTAATTATACCCCTGAAGAAGTTTTATTCAAGGAAATTCTGCCACGCCTCCCTGCCGGGCTTGATTTAAACCAGCTTTTATGCTAATTTATATTATTATATTTAAATTCAGGAGGAAACATGTCAGAAAATGAAGAAGAAATCTTCGAGGAAGAAAAACCGATAAAATCCGCGGTCGGTATTGAGGACCAGCTTGACCTGTATAAGGACGGCCTTGTCCTGCGGAAAAAAGGTATTTCAAACACCGCCAGAGCCGGCAACAAAAAATTCAAAATTTCCGAGATTAAATCCATTCTTATAAAGCACGCAGGGACCCTGTATGACGGCAAATTTGAGCTTACGGCCTCCAACGGCATAAAATACACAGTCGATTTTAAATCCTATTCCCAGCCGGATTTCGAGGCACTGAAGATAATACTCGCTAAATAAATCCCGCCTGAATGAAAAACACCTGTTTTGGGAGGCAGCAAGCCGCCTCTATACCGCCATACCTTAGCCGCAGCAAGCCGCGGCTCTACTGGAAGTGTATTGATTTGCTTTTTCTCCTCTCTATTTTCTCCTCTATGTAAGTTTTTTTCTTATAAAAAACAAAGGCCGGGCTTTTGGCCCGGCCTTGTTTCAAACTTACTTTACCATCCGAAAAACGGACGATGCTATGCTTATTTATCTTTTTCTTTGGATTTCTTCCCTTTACCGGCAAGCTTTGTCTTAATCGCCGCGTGGGCAGCCGCAAGCCTTGCTATCGGCACCCTGTACGGCGAGCATGATACGTAATCAAGCCCCGCGCCCGCGCAGAATTCAACCGACGCCGGATCCCCGCCGTGTTCGCCGCAGATGCCTATTTTCAGTTTGGGTTTCACTGAACGCCCCTTGGAAACGGCCATCTTTATAAGCTGGCCGACGCCGACCTGATCAAGTGTCTGGAACGGATCCGCGTCAAAAATCTTCTTGTCAATGTAGGCTTTTGTAAACTTGCCCGCGTCGTCGCGTGAGAAGCCCAGTGTTGTCTGGGTGAGGTCGTTCGTGCCGAACGAGAAAAACTCGGCTTCTTTGGCAATCTCATCGGCGGTAACCGCCGCTCTGGGCACTTCAATCATTGTACCGACAAGGTAAGGAATCTTTACTCCCTTTTCAGCCATGACTTTCTGCGCCGTCGCGTCAACTATATTCTTCTGGTCCTTTAATTCTTTCACATTTCCAACAAGCGGTATCATTATTTCCGGGACAATCTTTTTTCCGGTCTTGTTAAGCTCAATGGCGGCCTCAATAACGGCGCGTGTCTGCATTTCCGATATCTCCGGATAGGTTATGCCGAGGCGGCATCCCCTGTGTCCGAGCATCGGGTTGAACTCATGAAGCTCCTCAACGCGCGCGAGGAGTATCTTTGCCTTTTCGAGGTCCGTGCCGCTGCCTTTGATAAGCTCAAGAGATTTCTTAAGCATGTCATTTGACATCTGCGATTTGCCTGTGGCTTCCATTTTGGCAACTTCCACCATAAGCTCTTCCCTTTTCGGGAGGAATTCATGGAGCGGCGGATCCAGGAACCTGATGGTAACGCCGTAGCCTTCCATAGTTTCAAAAAGTCCGGAAAAGTCGCTTCTCTGCATCGGAAGGAGCTTCTCAAGCGCCTTTCTCCTGCCTGCTTCGTCACTCGCCAGTATCATTTCCTGCATGAACGGAAGCCTGTCTTCCGCGAAGAACATATGTTCCGTCCTGCAGAGCCCTATTCCTTCAGCGCCGTACTGCCTGGCCACCTTTGCGTCCCTTGGAATATCCGCGTTGGCCCTTACTTTAATGACCTTAACTTCGTCGACCCACTTCATAAACTCGCCGAATTCGCCTTCCATCTTGGGTTCCATTGTAGGAACTTTTCCGTTCATTACTTCGCCGGTCGTTCCGTTAATCGATATCCAGTCGCCTTCTTTTATAACAAGGCCTGTTCCCCTTACAGTCATTGTCTTTGAATGTTCGTCAACCTTAAGATCCTCGCATCCTGCTACGCAGACTTTACCCATCTGCCTGGCAACAACTGCCGCGTGCGATGTGGCCCCGCCGCGCGCCGTAAGGATTCCTACCGCGCTGTCCATTCCATGAATATCATCAGGCGAAGTTTCGAGCCTGACAAGGATTACTTTTTCGCCCTTGTCTTTTGTCCATGCAACCGCTTCGTCCGCGGTGAAAACAGCCTTTCCCGATGCCGCCCCCGGTGACGCGTTAATGCCCTTTGCTATAACTTCCTTTTTGGCTTTCGGGTCAAATACAGGGTGCAAAAGCTGATCCAGCTGGGCCGGCTCCACCCTTAATATGGCTTATTCTTTTGTTATAAGTTTTTCCTTGGCCATTTCAACT
>CAZMGF010000072.1:0-7090 GCA_964565765.1 uncultured Spirochaetia bacterium | reverse complement strand
ATGCCCTGTGGAAAAGATAACAGCGGGTGAAAAAAGCCTTGAAGTCAGGATAAATAAAAATATTTACAAATCAAAAATGATAGAGCCGGTTCAGGCAAAAAACATTTCTACGGTACTTGCGGCGCTGAAGGTTTTGCGGGAAGAGGGGCTTGTATTTGATGAGCGGAAAATAAAGGAAGCTGTATTTAACACGGCTTTGCCGGGCAGGATGACCCGGAATAAAAAAGGGTATTATTTAAGCGTCGCGCACAACCCGGCGGCTGTAAAAGAGGCCCTGGATACATTGATATCAGTTTACCCGGGAAGAAAAATAGTTTATCTTTTTTCCGCGCTTAAGGATAAGGATGTGGGGGCGATATTCGGGATTATAGCCGGGAGAAAAAACATAAAACTTGTGCTGACGGATATTGAAAATGAGAGGGGATTTGAGAGGGGCGAGCTGCCGCGCAAGGCGGGAAAAGAGGGTTTAAAACCGCTTTATTATCCGGACAACAAAGAAGCCCTAAAGCATGCGTTAAAAATAAAAAATAACGGCATTATACTTATAGGCGGCTCATTTTATCTGGTAAAAAAGTTCTTGTAGAGCCGCTGCCTGCTTGCGGCTAAAACTAAGGCGCATGGCTTTGGCAGGACATGGCTGGCAGGCCTTTCTTCCTGCCGTCCGTCAACTGGACACACTCGAGGTATTCAGGAAGAAAAATCCGGAATTGTTATTATAGTTTTACCTTTGCGATATTTACACAGTCCTTATTGTTGACGTCCGGCCTCCAAAAAGTCCCGCCAGCCATATCTTTTGTCACATGTTAGAGAGGCGGCTTGCTGCCTATCTAACATGCCTGCCATTTCTTCGCAGCCCTCAATTTAAAATTGCAACGCCCCGCGAAATGATGTTATAATAATATCAGAAAAATAATCCGGAGGTTAATATGTCCATTGTTGATGATATCAAGGTTGTCTTTGAACGCGACCCGGCCGCTAAGTCGGTGCTTGAGGTTATATTCATGTATCCCGGTTTTCACGCCCTGATTAACCACAGGCTGGCCCACGCATTATATAAAATGAAAATACCCTTTATTCCCAGGATGATTTCAGCTTTTTCAAGGTTTTTTACGGGAATTGAGATACATCCCGGCGCGCAGATAGGCAGCAGGTTTTTTATAGACCACGGCATGGGTGTTGTGATCGGGGAGACCACAATAATAGGCGATAATGTGCTTTTATACCAGGGCGTAACCCTGGGCGGAACCGGCAAGGAAAAGGGCAAGCGCCATCCCACGCTTGGAAATGATATTGTTGTCGGCACCGGCGCAAAGATACTCGGCAATATCACAATAGGCAACAGCTGCAAGATAGGGGCCGGGTCGGTTGTGATTCACAATGTGCCGGACGGCTCCACGGTGGTGGGCGTGCCCGGAGTTGTGGTAAGGACCGGCGGCGAGAAACCCGAGTCTGACCTCATGCACGGCGACCTGCCCGATCCTATCAAAAATGTTATTGAAAAACTTTACGACGAGATAAGGGCCATAGAGAAAAAATGCGACCGCTGCCTGCAGAACGAGGGCAAACCGGAAAGCGGCAAATGCGGCGATAAGGATATAGACGAGTTTTTTGAGGAAAACAAATAAAAACAAGGGGCAATATGGCAAAGATCCCCGGTAAAATATTATCCAAAGCGGAAAAGCTGCGCGGGCTCCTGGAATACCATAACCGTAAATATTATGTTGACGCGTCTCCGGAAATAAGCGATTTTGAGTTTGATAAACTTTTAAAGGAGCTTATTGAACTTGAGGGCGCATACCCCGGCCTTCAAACCCCGGATTCCCCGACACAAAGGGTCGGCGGAGAGCCGCTGAAAGAATTCAAAAGCGTAACCCACAAAATCCCCATGATGTCGCTGGATAACACATATTCCGCGGACGAGCTGCGCGAGTTTGACGCGCGTGTCAGGAAAATATCGGAAAAAATAACATACACCGTTGAGATAAAAATTGACGGCCTTGCCGTGGCCGTGATTTACAAGGACGGCCTCTTTAAAACGGGCGCCACCAGGGGCGACGGCGTAAAAGGGGACGACGCGACCGACAATATAAGGACCATAAGGTCGCTGCCATTAAAAATTTTGAATGATAAATTCAGCAATATGGAAGCGCGTGGAGAGGTTTATCTCTCAAAAAAACAGTTTGAGGCCATTAACGCGGAAAAGGAAGAAAACGGCGAGCCTCTCTTCGCAAACCCGAGAAACGCCGCGGCAGGCACACTTAAACTGCTTGACCCGAAGGCTGTGGCCTCAAGAAAACTGAGCCTTTTCATTTACACCCTCATTGACGCGGAAAAATACGGGATTGCCGGGCAGTCCGGCGCCCTTGAAAAACTTAAAGAACTGGGTTTTCCCGTCAATGACGGCTATAAAAAATTTTCCGATATGGAAGCTGTTATAAAATATTGCGATTCGCTTGAGGAAAAGCGCCGCGGCCTTCCATACGCCGTGGACGGAATGGTCATAAAGGTGGATGAATTCGACAAGCAGGAAATACTGGGCTACACCGCGAAAAGCCCGAGATGGGCCATCGCGTATAAATTCAGGGCCGAGCAGGCAAGAACCAGGCTGAAATCAATTACGGTTCAGGTCGGCCGCGTGGGTTCGCTTACGCCTGTGGCCGAACTTGAGCCGGTAAAACTTGCCGGCACAATAGTAAAAAGGGCGACGCTTCATAACGAGGACGAAATAGCGCGCAAGGAAATAATGATAGGCGATATGGTGATAGTCGAAAAGGCGGGGGAAATAATCCCCGAGGTGGTGGGAGTTGACAAAGGCGCCCGTACCGGCGGGGAGATAAAATTTATAATGCCGTTAAAATGCCCGGTTTGCGGCGCAAAGGTGGCGCGCGAGGCGGAGGAAAAAGCCACCCGCTGCATCAATGTAAAATGCCCGGCCCAGCTTGAGGGCAGGATTATACATTTCGGCGGCAGGGAGGCCATGAATATAGAAGGAATGGGGCCGGCTGTAGTGGAGCAGATGTTAAGGAACAAGATGATAAAGGATTACGGCGACCTCTACAGCCTCACCATATTTGATGTGGCCAACATGGATAGGATGGGGCAGAAGTCGGCCGATAATCTGCTCAATGAAATAGAGGGTTCAAAAAAAAGGGACCTTGAAAATCTTATATTCGCCCTTGGCATCAGGAACGTGGGGCGGCAGACCGCGGAAGTGCTCTCCGGGCATTATGATTCTCTGGATGAACTCTCCGGAGCGGCTCTTGAAGAGCTTACCTCAATACATGAGATAGGCAATGTTGTGGCAGGCGATATAATTGATTTTTTTAAGGGCGTGGAAAACAGGGAAGTGATTGAAAAGCTGAAAAAAGCCGGGGTCAATATGAAAAGGCTGAAAAAGAAAGCCGCCAAAAACATACTTGACGGCGCCATTTTCGTTTTTACCGGCGAGATGTCGAAATATTCGCGCGGCGAGGCGGGCAATATCGTGAAGGCTCTCGGCGGCAGGGTATCCTCCACGGTTAATAAAACCATAAGTTATGTGGTGGCCGGCAGCGAGCCCGGTTCCAAATACGATAAGGCCGTGAAACTCGGGTTAAAGATAATAACCGAAGGGGAATTTTTGAAACTAATCGGCCAGTAGCGCCGTTTCAGCCATTTAAAGAGAGGCGGACTCATAATATGAAAGATTCTTCACATGAAGCGGCCGGGCCCGCTGTCAATCCCCGGAATTTACTGCCTGTTTTATTCCTTGCGGCCTTAGCCGCGCTTGTAATCTATTTAAGGCTCCATTTTATATCGCTCCCTCTGGATAACGACGAGGGAGTTTACGCCTACATAGCGAATTTCATGAACCGCCATTATCTGCCCTACCGTGATATTTTTGACCATAAACCGCCGGGGATATATTTTATTTACAAGCTTGCCATGAACCTTTTCGGCAGCGACGCCGGAGGCATAAGGTTCTTTGCCGCTCTTTACACAGCCGCGGCTTTGATTGCCGTATATTTCGCGGCTGCGCGTTTAAAAGACGGCCGGGCAAAATACGCCGCCGCGCTCTTCTTCGCCGCCTGCCAGGGGAGCGTAATGCTTCAGGGAATTAACGCCAACACAGAAACATTTTTATCCCTGCCGCTGGCGCTTGCGGTATTTTTTGCTGCAAAAGGGGAAAAGGAAAATTTCCGGATGCTTGCCATGTCGGGATTAATGCTGGCGATATCCTCGATGATAAAAGAATCTGCGGCACCTGCTTTTATACTGGCGCTTGTTTACATGGCGCTGAAAAAATATCCGGTAAAGAAAATAGCCTGTTTTATCACGGGCTTTATTGTTCCGTTCGTGATTGCGGCTCTCTGGCTGGCTCGATTCGGGATACTGGGGGATTTTATAAAATGCTGTGTGCTCTTTAATTTCTGGTACATGGCCTCAGGATTAGCCATAGGGGCGCGTATTGAACCACGCTTTCTTGTTGAATACGGCATACTGATTATAGCGGCTGTTTACGCGGCATTTGGCAGTGAGGATAACAGGGACGGGATTAACATGTCATTTATCATCCTCGCCGGCGCGCTCGCCGGCATAATACTTCAGAAAGGCATATGGCCGCACAGCTATATCTGCGCCTGCGCGCCGCTTTGTATATGCGCGGGACTGGCCGCGAACAAGTTACGCGCTGCCCGGGCAGCCGCGCTGGTGGCGCTGTTTTTGATACTTTCTTACGCGTTAAACTGGCCCTATTATTTCATGAACACCCTTGATGTTTCAAAGGCGCAGTTTAATACGCCGCGTTTTGCCGAGTCAAAGCTCATGGCGGAAAAGATTAATTCCATTAAAAAGCCCGGGCAGACGCTTTTTGTATATTTCGCCCAGCCCGAGGTATATTTTTTGACCGGCATCAGGGCGCCGGGCCGCTATTTAAGCATGTTTGACTGGAACGTCCTTTATGATGAGGCGGGTGTGAACGCGGAACTTAAGGACGTTTATTATTCAAAACCTGACTATATGATTATCTATAAAAAATCGCTTTTCACTTTCGCGTCAATGCTGCCCTATTACAGGCCCATAGTTGAGGGAAAAGAGCTTGTGTTATATGTAAAAATTGACAACGCGCTAAAAAAGCCGCTGTTAAAATGAGATGACATATACTATAATTAAACGTTTTTAAATAAGAAAAAGAGGGAAGCAAATGAAACAGCCGCTGTATATAACGTTCACGTGGCACATGCACCAGCCATATTACAAGAATATAGAAAATAACAAATTCATACTGCCGTGGGTGAGGCTGCATGCCGTAAAGGACTATTACGACATGGCCGCCATACTCGGCGATTTTCCGAAAATCAGGCAGAATTTCAATCTTGTGCCTTCATTGCTGCTGCAGATAGAGGAATACCTTTCCGGCGTAAAGGACATTTTCCAGGAAATGTCTGAAAAAAACGCCGCGGCATTGAACGATGATGAACGGGTTTTCATTCTCTACAACTTCTTTATGGCAAACTGGGACACCATGGTTCTTGTATACCCGCGCTATGCCTATCTGCTTAAAAAGCGCGGAGAAAACACCAACCCGGACGAAATAAGAAAGATACACAGGCTCTTCACGACGGAAGAAATGCGCGACCTTCAGGTATGGTTTAATCTTACCTGGATAGACCCGCTCTTTCTGAAAATGTTTCCCGAATTAAAAAGGCTCAAGGATAAGGGGGAAAACTTTTCCGAAGATGAAAAGCAATATGTCCTGAACAGCCACCTTGAGATAATGAAGCTCATAATACCGAAATACAGGCAGCTGCAGGAAAATGGGGCAATAGAGATATCAACGACCCCGTTTTACCACCCGATACTGCCGCTTATAAATAATACGGACATAGCAAAGGAATGCATGCCGGACATGCCGCCCCTTGATTTTAATTTTTCCCATCCCGAGGACGCGTTTGCCCAGGTTAAAAAAGCCGTGGAATATACCGCGGAGAAATTCGGAGTCCCGGCGCGCGGCATGTGGCCCTCCGAGGGCTCTGTGAGCCCTGAAGTGATGGACATCCTGGCGGCGAATTCAATAAAATGGGCCGCGACAGACGAGGAAATACTCAGGTATTCACTTAAATTAAACGGCGAAAAGCCGGGAAAAGACGACATTTACAAACCTTACACATATTCCACGCCCCACGGCGATGTAAAAATGGTTTTCAGGAACCACTATCTTTCCGACCTTATAGGTTTTTCATACCAGAGCTGGAAGCCCAACGAGGCAGCGGCCCATTTTATGAAAGAACTGCATCACATTAAAGAGCACCTGGGCGAGGGTGGTTACATGGTAAATGTAATACTCGACGGCGAAAACTGCTGGGAATATTATGCCAACGACGGAAGGGATTTTCTTGAAGCACTTTATACCGCAATATCGGCTGATGATGATTTTGAATCCACCACAATATCCGGGGCCATTGAAAAACTTTCTTCAAACGCAGTAAAGCTTGAAAAACTCTACCCGGGTTCCTGGATCAACCACGACTTTTATATATGGATAGGCCACGAGGATGACAGGCGCTCATGGAAACTTTTGAAAAAGGTGAGGGACGACCTTGTGAAGTGGCAGGCGTCGCATGCCTCTGAAAAGGAGAAACTGGCCAAAGCGTGGGAATCAATTTACATCGCCGAAGGCAGCGACTGGAACTGGTGGTACGGCGACGACCATTCGTCGAAAAACGACTCGGAGTTTGACAATCTTTACAGGCTCCACCTGATGAATATATATAAGGCCACAGGCGAAAAAATTCCGGACGAGCTCTTTGTGCCAATTGCGAAGGCGGATCTTGCCTTTGAGGTGCCGCCGACTATGTTTGTTACGCCAACGATAGACGGCGTGAACACCCATTTTTATGAATGGAAAGGGGCCGGAGTTATTGACCTCTCAAAGGAAGGCGGGGCAATGCACAAGACCGCCAGGATAATTAAAAAGCTTTATTACGGCTTTGATACGCAAAATCTTTATATAAGGCTCGACACTGACGGCGCGGCAAAGGATTTTCCCGGTTTAAGCGTGGAGGCCAGGTTCTAGGGCGGAGGCAGCAGCGCCTCGGTTAAATTCACCATT
>CAZMGF010000071.1:0-7366 GCA_964565765.1 uncultured Spirochaetia bacterium | reverse complement strand
GAGGAAGCATTCAGGAATTTTGAGTCAAAGACAGTTATAAGGGCTTCGAAGCTGGAAAAAAGCGTTATCCCGACCGGAGGAGGAGTGATAAAACGCCCTGAAAACATCAGGCGCCTTAAAAAAGCAGGGCTCGTGGTCTACCTGAAGGCTTCTCTTGGAACAATAGTTAACCGCATAAAAAAGCGGGATGACAGGCCCCTCTTTGATATGAACAACCTTGATTCGGTAAAAAAACTTTATAATTCAAGGATGCCCGTTTACAAAAAAGCCGCGGGGTTTACCGTGGATACGGATAAAAACAGCGTACAGGAAATAACAAAAATTATAATTGAAAAAGCCGGAGGATTAAATCTTGATTAAAGTAAGGCTCAACCTTAAGACGGCGCCGTATGATATTCTTATAGGGCCGGGGCTGCTTTCCGGCGCCGGCGCCATGATAAAAAAGGCGGTTGCCGGAAAATCGGCCATGATTGTCAGCAATAAAAAGGTTTACTCCCTGCACGGCGCGCGGCTGAAAAAATCCCTTTCAAAAAATTTCAATGTTTCTGTGTGCCTGGTGCCGGACGGGGAGAAATACAAAAACATTGATACCTTAACAAAAATATACGCAGCGGCCGCATTAAACAGGCTCGACAGGAGCTCATGTTTTGTGGCGCTCGGCGGCGGCGTGATAGGCGACATGGCGGGCTTCGCCGCGGCCACATATATGCGCGGGATAAAAGTGGCGCAGGTTCCCACAACCCTGCTTGCCATGACAGATTCATCAATCGGCGGGAAAACCGGGGTCGACACTCCGGCAGGGAAAAATATGGCCGGAGCTTTCCATCAGCCGGCGCTTGTAATTATGGACACGCTGACCCTGAAAACCCTTTCAAAGGAGGAGTTTTTAAACGGGCTCGCAGAGGTGATAAAACACGGCATTATTATGGATCCGGAGCTCTTTTATTTTATAAAGAGCAATAAAGATCGCATTCTTTCGCAGGACAAAAAAACAATGGAAAGACTGGTTGCTTCTTCGGCAAGGGACAAGGTGTCGGTGGTGGAAAAGGATGAAAAAGAGACCCTTGGCTTAAGGGAAAAACTCAACTACGGCCATACAATTGGCCACGCAATTGAAGCTGAAGGCGGGTACCGGGCCTACAAACACGGAGAGTGTGTCATTCTTGGAATGGTTGCGGCGGCCAGAATAGCGTATGATCTGGGAATATGCCCTGAAAAGGTCCTTTTAGAGCAAATTAAAGTATTTAATTCGTTTAATTTGATTAAACCTTTAAAGAACGTAAGAACAGGCAATATTTTAAAAAGGTTGTTAAGTGACAAGAAAGTTATAAACGGTAAAATAAGATTTATATTGACAAAGAAAATAGGGCATGTTAAATTGATTGAAAATGTACCTTTTTCTATTATAAAAAAAGAAGTTATTGGTTTGCTATAGAGAGGCGGTATAAGGAGGCGTTTTGTAATGGCGAATGATGCCATGGCTGAAGTTGACGAACTGAAAAAAAGGCTCACGCAGAATCCCGACTCTCTTATATTTGTTCCGCTTGCGGACGCTTACAGAAAAGCCGGTTTGCTTCAGGAAGCCATTGATGTATGCACAAAGGGGCTTGAAAAGCATCCGACTTATATGTCGGCAAGGGTCGTTCTTGGCAGGATTTACGAGAAAAAAGACATGCTCAATGAGGCCGTTGATGAGCTGAAAAAAGTCGAGGCTGTCGATGTGGACAACATAATGGTCCATTCAATGCTCGGCAATGTGTACCTCAAAAAAAAAATGTACGCGGAGGCGGTGGAGCAGTTCCAGAAGGTGCTCTCGCTTAATCCTGAAGATACCGAGTCGCAGGAGAAACTGACAGAGGCGCTTTCGGCAAAACAGGCCCCTGCGGCCGAAGCAAAGCACGAGGCCCCGAAGAAAACCGAAGCGCCTAAACCGGCGCAGCCAAAGGCCCAGGCAGTAAATTCTCCGGAGCCGAAAGCGGAGGCAAAGCAGGACGACGTGAAGCTTAAAATCGCGAACCTGAAAAAAGCCGCCGAGCTTTTTACGGAAAAAGAGGAATTTGACAAGGCAATCGAGAAATATGAGATAATATTAAAGCAGGATCCGAACAATCTGGAAATTGAAGAAAAATTGCGCGCGGTGTACGGGTATCAGGATAAAAAACTCGCGAAGCAAAAGCAGAAAAACAGCGAGCCTTCAAACGAAGGCGGCGAAGACAAGATAACGACCGAAGATATTTTTGATGTTATGGATGTTATGAAAAAAGCCGTCGAAGACGACGCGGCTGATGATAAGCCGGCGCCGGCGGCCCAGAAAAAAGAAGCCCCGAAGCCGGAAGCCGATGAGTTCGTCGGCGAAGACGCGCCGGAGCCGCAGCAGACTGTTAAGGTCGAGCCTGCGAAGGCGAAACTTATTGAGCAGGTCCTGATGGATCTGGCGGGTGTCGAAGGCGTTGTGGGAAGTTTTTTCCTGCTGCGCAACGGGACAATTGTTGCAAGTGTTCTGCCGAAATCGATAAATTCGGGCGAGATAGGCAACATTATAGCCTCGATAGTGGAAAAAACAGAGGCGTCGGTAAGGAATATGAACCAGGGCAAGCTGAACCAGGTTGTGATATCTTCGGAATCAGGGCAGCTGCTTTTTACAGAAGTTATGACAGGGGTTTTGTTCATGATAGGAAATTCGCAGATAAATGTCGGCAAGATGAGGCTTATACTTAAGGATGTAATAGATAACATAAAAAGCGTGCTTTCATAGGGCGCGGAGAAAGGTATAAATGGATTTTAAGAGCCTGCTTCAAAAGGTTGTAGAGAATGTTGACGGCGCCATAGGCGCGGCTGTTATAGGCGAAGACGGAATAGCCATAGACCAGTTCTCGGCAAAATCTGATTTTGATATTACCGCGGCCGGCGCGGAATATTCCACCATAATATCCAGCGCCAGGAAGGCTTCCACAAGCTTCGGCCTCGGGAAAACCAATGAAGTTCTTATATCCACCGAAAAGGCGACCATGATAATGATGGTCGTCGGCACCAGTTATTTTGTGACGCTGGCCTTAAGCCTTGACGGCAACCTCGGCCGCGGAAGGCTCGAACTTAAGAAAGCTATCCCGGAACTGGAGAAACTCTTCTAAATGTTCGGCAGGACTGTCACCCGGGCCTTCTGGGCGCTTTACGACAACCTCTTCAAGGGAATGCTCACCAATATAATCCTTTTTATAATGTACCTTGCCCTGGTCCTTATATTGTGGAAAAAAGGGCTCTATCTTCAGATAATAATAACAGGCGCGCTTTTATGGCACTTGCTTGTTCCGGCAGTTATGTATTACTGGCAGAAGATAATCAGGCGCGAGGACCACAACGGCATGTTCGCGGAAATATTTGACGGGATCAAACTTTTTTCGCTGCGCGGGCTGGCCATAATGGCGATAAACGGGGGTGTGGCCGCGGCGGTATATGTGGGCATGAATTTTTACAGGTCGCACATGGCAAACAAGGCCCTTGTAATAATCGGCGGGCTGGCAATATGGATAATCATATGCCTGCTGCTGACACAGATATACATGATGCCGATTCTTGTCATGGATGAGAAGAAAAGAATTTTTACCTCATATAAAAAATCGGCCATAATGTTTTTGTCGGCGCCTTTTTCTTCGGTTGGCATCGCCGCGGTAATCGCGTTTCTGCTTGTGCTTTTTTACCCGCTCATTATGGGGTTCGCCGGGCCGCATGCCTCCGGCGTCTTTGTTTACATATCCCTTTTCCCGGTATTTCTTCTTCCGTTTTTTTCCATTGTGTTCATAATCCTGCTCCAGCTTAACGCGGCGATAATATTATTTGAAAAGCACAATATCTTTCCGGATTTGAAATCCGTCTGGGAAGAGAAAAGCTGGTCAAATCTCTTCAGGCCGTGGGAGGTAAAGTAAATGGCAAACTGGAGGCCCCGCAGGTTGACTGCCGCAGGCAAGGGGCTTGATTTTAAAAAAGTTGTTTACACACTCGTCATTGCGGCCGGCGTCCTGGCCCTTCTAAAGAATGGTTATAATTATTTCTCCATGCGCGCCCAGAGGGATTCCCTTAAGGCGGAGATAGAGCAGTTAAAGAACAAAAACGACGAGCTTACACGCAAGGCGCAGGATCTTTACGCGGACAAGGATTATGTTGAAAAAACAGCGCGCGAACAGCTGGGGCTGGCAAAGGACGGGGAAACGGTAATTGTAATAAAAGGGGACAAGAAGCAGTAAACTTTGGGAGAAAGTCTTGGAAAACAACAAAAAATCATGGCACGCCGCCGTTGTAATACTCCTCCTCGTATTAATCTGCCTTTCGGGCCTCGCCTTTTCGGCTAAAACAATGTCATCATCGCTGTGGATAGACGAGGCGCGCAGCGTTGAAATAGGGCTGAAAAGTTTTTCCGGAATACTCACCGAAGTATCAAAAGACAACCATCCGCCCCTATATTATCTTGTATTATCATTATGGATGAAGGTTTTTGGAATTAGTGAAACTGCGGTCAGGGGGATTTCGATATTTTTTTATCTCGTCGCTGTAATATCCATATATTACGCCGGAAGCCTCATTTACGGCAAACGTCATGCAGGGCTCATTTCTGCGGCGCTTTACGCTGTATCGGCAATAGCAATCCGCCATTCAGCAAGCGCGCGCATGTACTCCATGGTTTCACTCCTTGAGATATGGTCAATTATAATGTTTTACAAAACGTTTTTATCAGGAAAAACAACCCTTCAAAAAGCAGAATGGCTTGCGGCGGTAAACATACTCGGATCATTTACACATTACTGGTTCCTTTTTGTAATTTTGGGGCAGCTTTTATATTGCGTTTTATTCAGGGTGAAAGAGTGGAAATATATCGCCGGCATATATGCGGCTTCGATTTTGCCGCTCTTCCTGCTATGGGGGGGAGTGATATACCGCCAGTCCACCAACGGCTCCATGAATTTTATCGTAAACATGCGCCCGTCAATACTTACGGTTACTGTGGATGATTTTTTCTACGGCAAAACAGCTTCGGTTATAGCGCTTGTCATACTGGCATCCTTTGCCGCCCTTCTTTTCCGCCTGCGCGACAGAAGGCAAACCGGAACGATAAAAGAGGCAATCCTTTCGCCGTTTAAATTTATTCTTGAGGATAAAAACATCTTTCTTTTATTATTGTTTGTTGTGATTCTTGTTGTTCCTTATCTTGTATCAATAAAAATTGTTCCGGTATATATAGCGGGCAGGTATACCATTGTTACATTTGTCCCTTTTGTGCTTTTGCTATCGGGCTTTGCCTGGAAATACGCAAGTAAACTTGTCTTCTGGATTGTGCTGCTGATATTTATCATAAATATATACATAAACAATTACGCCTTCTCTAAAAACTTTGACATTAGAAGCGACAGGTACAGGGCGGGATATCTTGCGCAGAGCGTAAAAGAAGGGGATGCGGTTATTTTTGTGGGGCTAAGCAAAATCCCCACGGATTATTATTTACGCCTTTATAAATTCAGCAAAAATATAACAGAGTTTTCTTTTCCCGGGGATATTGATTCAAAGCACCCGTGCTGGACAAACGACCATATAATGACGCCGGAGCTTGAAAAAGAGTTCAGGGATAAGATTTCAGGGTTGAAAACAGGAAATATCTGGGTCGTGGGCGGGGAAGAGCCTGATATGGATAAAGGGGTAAAAAGGGTGCTGCTGGAAAAACACAGGCTGGTAAAAAAGCTGGCAAATAATATGGAGCGCTATGAGGGGAAGAGATAATTTATAAACTTGACTATATGGGCTTTTAAGTGCATAATAAGATTGTGATTTAGGGGGAGCGAAATTACCCGGGGGGGGGAGATTTTGGGGATATTAAGGTATCCGATTGAATATTATTATGAAAACAGCAAATATCCTGTGGCGGAATTCATTGTAAATGAACTTACACCGGAACAACAGGGTGCTGTAAAGAAATATTCAGACCTGCTTGAAGAAAGAGGACCGGCACTGCACAGGCCGCAGGTTGAAAAGATAAAAGGATATAACAGGCTGTGGGAATTGAGGCCGAGCTTCTGGAAAACAGAGATAAGGATTATTTTCACCTGGCGCAATAACAGGCCGGTATTTCTTGAAGGCTTTATAGAAAAGGCAGAAGGTAAAAAAACACGAAGGCATTACGACAGGGCTGAAGTAAGGAAAACAGCCTTGATAATGTTCGGGCATAGCCGGGAGGTACAATTGAAATGAAAAAATCACAGCATAATAAGGTCGGAACTGATCCGGATATACATCACAAACTCTTTGAAAAACTTATGAAGAATAAAAAGGCGCAGGACGCGTATAATTCCGAGGAAGTTATGTTTAATTTTATTGAAGAAATAAAAAAAGAGATGGTCCGCAAACACTTAACCAATTATGCTCTGGCAAAGAAATCGGCTATAGACCATCAGGTGCTGGCAAGGATATTGAGCGGGCAAAAAAACGCGGAAGTCGCCACTCTGGCGAAAGTAGCGCGGGGGGTAGGGGCGAGGCTGGAACTGGTGCTGCAGAAGTAGGGGGGCAAGACGGATGCAATGGATACATTGGAAGGTTGTTATAAAAAAACAGAGAGTAATAAATGAAAAAAATGTGTCTATTTTATTAGCGGGCATTTTACTTATCATCTGTTTGCCAAATTTTGCCATTTCTAATAATGATATTGTTGAAAATACTGCTTTAAAAAATCAGCAGATACAGGGGGAATTGGATTGTATAGATGGCGGAAAAATTACAAATGATTTAGATGATAGAGAACAATGTGTTTATGATTTATTCGATTTAAAACCAGATATAAAGAAAGTTCTTCCATCACTTTTGAGGCATATGAGAAATGATTCCGACGAGAAAGTTAAAATAATTATTGCTAAATTAATTGTTGAATTAAGTCATGACAAGGAGGTTGTTGCGGCTTTAAGGAATGCAGCAAACAATCCGTTATCAGACGCACAAAAAATTAAATTAGCAACGATACCTTTTTATTATAAGTCAACAATTCAAGGGGTTGCATTAATGTCATTGGCGGAAGAACATGATGCTGAATCAATACCACTCATGGTAGAATGGTTAAAAAAGTATAGTGCTGATGCAATAGGATTTTCCAATAATATAAGCGTGGATGAAAATTTTAATAATAAATGCATTGATAGTATAGTTAAAATGTTGTCTGAAAATGTATTTAATAATTATCAAAAAATGACAATTATTAGTATTTTAATAACAACTTTTAAGCAAGATCCCCAAAAGTATACTGAAGATATAAAAGATATTGTGCTTGATAAAGATGAAGATACAAGAAATTTATGCTTACAAACGTTATTGACCTTAAAGTATCCGAACTTAC
>CAZMGF010000070.1:3995-8105 GCA_964565765.1 uncultured Spirochaetia bacterium | reverse complement strand
ACTGATATCATCAATTGTTATACCGGCATCGGCAATGGCGTTTTTCATGGAAAGAATCGCGCCTCCGCCGTCCTCTGAGGGCGCCGTCATATGGAACGCATCATCGGAAGCGCCGTATCCGGCATATTCAGCGAGTATCTTCGCGCCGCGCGCCTGAGCGTGCTCAAGCGACTCAAGCACCATCATGCCGGCTCCATCGGCCATAACAAAGCCGTCCCTGTCCTTGTCAAATGGCCTGGAGGCGTGTTCCGGATCATCGTTCCTTACAGACAAGCTTCTGGCTGCCTGGAAACCAGCCAGCCCTAGCGGTGTTATCGCGCCTTCAGTGCCGCCGCAGAGGCATACATCCGCGTCGCCGCGCTGTATAATCTTCGCTCCCTCGCCTACGGAATGGGTTCCCGTGGCGCAGGCCGTGACTATGCACATATTCGGCCCTCTGAAGCCGTATTTCATGGCCACAAATGCCGCGGCCATATTAGGAATAAGCATCGCTATGAGAAAAGGCGATACCCTTCCCGGCCCTTTTTCAAGCAGTACCGAATGCTGTTCTTCGGTGACATTAATACCGCCGATGCCTGATCCAAGCAATACAGCCACTCTGTCCTTATCAAGCCCGGTATAGCCGAGCAGCCCGGACTGTTCCAGGGCCTCTTTTGCCACTTTAAGCCCGTACTGTATGAATTTCGGGGTGCGCCTTACTTCTTTCTTTTCCATGACCTCGTTTGGATCAAAATTCCTGATCTCACCCGCGATCCTTGTTTCATATTTGGATACATCAAAATAGGTAATCGGGCCTATGCCGTTTTTTCCCTCCAGCAAAGCCGTCCACATATCATTGACGTTATTCCCAACGGGCGTTATTGCGCCCATGCCCGTGATAACGATTCTCTTCTTCATGCTAAACCTCTTGATTTGGAATTTGAAATGTGCTGATTAAATTTTTGATTTTACGAACTCAATGGTTTCGCCTACTGTTTTGATCTTCTCGGCGTCCTCATCAGCTATTTCAAGACCAAATTCTTCCTCAAGAGCCATAACGAGCTCTACTGTGTCAAGTGAATCCGCTCCAAGATCATCCACAAAGGACGCCTCGGGTTTTGCTTCCGACGGGTCAACTCCGAGCTGCGCCACAACTACGTCTTTCACTCTTTCTTCTACTGTTTTCTCTGCCATGTTGCAATTACCTCCTGGTTTTTTTCCTTCTTTTTGTTTTCTTTCATTTTTTGTAAATATTTCTCAGCACAAAAGTGCTGTTTGTATTAAGAGCAAACAAAGCGAAATTTCGAAGTATCCCTCTCGTCCCCATAAAACGGGGACTGGATCGGGGATAATATCCCGTACGCTTCGGCTGCGCTCCTAAAGGAGCTTGCCTCAGCTACGGTCTATTACATCGCCATTCCACCATCTATTCTTATAGTCTCTCCGGTAACATAATTTGACATATCCGACGCCAGGAACAATACAACATTTGCGACGTCCTGCGGTGTGCCCATTGTTTTGGCCGGTATAAATTCAAGCATCTTTGCCTTAACATCATCAGTCAATTTGTCTGTCATGGCCGTCTGTATATATCCCGGGCAGACCGCGTTTACCCTTACATTGCGGCTGGCCAGCTCTTTTGCCACACTTTTAGTAATTCCAATTACCCCGGCTTTTGAAGCGGAATAATTGGTCTGGCCGGCATTGCCCATCAATCCTATGACTGATGAAATATTAACAATGGCTCCTGCCCTTTGTTTCATCATTATCCTGCCGACCTTCTGTGTGAAGTTAAAAGTACCTTTCAGATTAATGGCAATTACAAGGTCCCATTCCTGCTCGGTCATCCTGATAAGCAGGTTATCCCTCGTTACGCCGGCATTGTTGACAAGTATATCAATTTTCTTAAACCTGTCAAGAATTTTGTCCACTACTTCCCCGACTTCTGTATTGTTGGATACATCCGCCTTAAAAGCCTCTGCTTCGACCCCGAGTTTCCTTATGTTATCAGCTGTTGCCTGGGCTTTTTCAAGGTTGACATCAATTATAGCTATTGACGCGCCTTCTTTAGCCAGAGCCATTGAAATAGCTTCGCCGATTCCCTGGGCTCCGCCGGTTACTATTGCCGTTTTTCCGCTTACTAATCCCATATTGTATACCCTCCGTTTTGTTTGAACCTTTTTCAGTTACAGTACAAGTTTTCCGACATCCGAAACTTTATCAATATTAAATACTTTAATATTTTTGTCAATCTTTTTTATCAACCCCGACAGGACAGCGCCCGGCCCTATCTCCACGAATGTATCAACACCCTTTGATATCATATACTCCACCGATTCCCTCCAGCGGACAGAGCCTGTAATCTGGTTTATAAGTGCATTCTTGATATCCTGGGCGCTTTTTATCTCGCCGGCAAGAAAATTTGATACAACAGGTATCGCAGCGTCTTTAATGCCGTATGAATCAATAACAGATTTAAGCCCGTCAGCCGCGCTTTGCATAAGCTTTGAATGGAACGCTCCGGCAACAGCAAGCTTAATATACCTTTTTGCCCCTAATTCTTTCGCCGCAGACTCTCCCGCTTCAATTGCCTCAAAATCTCCTGATACAACTATCTGGCCCGGCGAGTTAAGATTTGCCGCCGTCATATATCCAGCGGATGAAACTTTCGCGCACAATTCTTTTATTTTAGCGTCATCAAGGCCCAGGACGGCTGCCATACAGCCTTTGCTGTTGTTGGATGCTTCCTGCATAAGCGCCCCCCTGCGGCTGACAAGTTTAATTCCTTCCTGAAAAGAAAAGGCTCCTGCCGCGTAAAGCGCGCTGTATTCACCCAGGCTGTGTCCCGCGGTATAAGCAACTTTGCCGGCGAATCTATCCTTTAATGCCTCATATATGGCGCAGCTCATTGTAAAAATAGCCGGCTGCGTATAATCTGTTTTTTTCAACTCTTCCTCGGGGCCGATAAACATAACGTCCTTGAGCCTTATCGGGAGCTTTCCCTTAAGTTCCGATTCTGCCATGGCAAATATAGCGTTGGCCCGTTCATTGCCCTCGCAAAAATCAAAACCCATGCCCACATACTGCGCTCCCTGCCCGGGAAAAACAAGTGCTATACTCATGAAACCTCCGTTAAAAATAATTAACAATTAATAATTAACAATTTACAATCAATAAAATGCCGCGAAGCGGCTCCTTTATTGTTAATTCTTAATTGTAAATTGTTAATTGTTTTTATACTTTAACTACAGCTCCGCCCCATGTCAGGCCGCCGCCAAATGCGGAAAAAGCCACGATATTGCCTTTTTTAATCCTGCCGGATTCCATTGCTTCGGCAAAAGCTATAGGTATGGTCGCAGCCGATGTATTGCCATAACGCTGAATGTTTATTATGTTCTTTTCTTCAGGTACATTGAATTTTTTGGCTATGTACTGTATTATCCTTATATTTGCCTGGTGAAATATCATGAAATCAACCTGATTTGCAGTTACATTCGCGAGTTTCATCGCTTTATCAAGGGCCTCAGGCATCCTTTCAACAGCGTTGACATATATCTCTTTTCCGTTCATATGCATAAAATTGAGTTTCTTATCCAGAACTTCCTGGGAAAGCGGCATTACCGAGCCGCCTCCCGGCTGGCTCAAAAATTCCGGATGGCTGCCGTCAGAATTAATGTAAGTTGACATTATGCTGCTTGTTTCGCTGGGGCCGATTATCATGGCCCCCGCCCCGTCGCCCATAAGCACACAGGTATTCCTGTCCGTCCAATCAAGGTAAGTTGAAAACTTCTCAGCCGCTATGAGCAGCACCTTTTTATAAAGCCCCGATTCCACCATTGCCCTGGCTACAGTCAATCCGTAAATAAAACCCGAACAGGCCGCGGAAACATCAAAAGCCGGCACGTCTTTTAAACCCAGTTTTGCGGCCGCCATGCATGACGTTGCCGGCCAGGCATAATCCGGACAGATCGTAGGTATAATAACAAGGTCGATTTCCTCTTTTTTAATCCCGGAATTGGCAAAAACATTTTCCGCCGCCTTTACGGCCATATCGGAAGTAGTCTCACCCGGCGCAGCGATCCTTCTTTCTTCAATACCGGTCCTTGTCCTTATCCATTCGTCGGTTGTATT
>CAZMGF010000070.1:0-3985 GCA_964565765.1 uncultured Spirochaetia bacterium | reverse complement strand
TTTTTTCAATATCAAAATTTGTCATTATTTTTTCGGGCACATAGTAACCGCACCCGAGTATTCCCGCCTTTATTGTCACTTCTCTCCTCCGAGCTTTTTAATATTGTCCTCTATTTCCTCGTTAACATGGTCCTTTATAAATTCGGCCGCTACTCGGATTGAATTTTTGATAGCCTTCGCGTTCGCCCTTCCATGGGTGATAATTACGGGTTTTTTTATGCCGATGAGTACGCCGCCGCCGTATTCATCATAGCTGAATTTTTTCTTTAATCTGCTGAATATAGGCTTTAAGAACATGGCTCCTATTTTTAAAAGAATTGAGCCTTCCTTAATCTCTTTTTTCAGGGTGCTGAAAAAATATTCCCCCAGCCCCTCACCGAATTTCAGTATTACATTTCCAACAAAACCGTCGCAAACCACCACATCTGTCAGATGATTTAATATATCCTTGCCCTCGACATGCCCCCTGTAATTGACCTCTGATTTTTTCAGGAGTTCATTCGTGGAGGCGGTAAGTTCATTGCCCTTTTCCTCTTCTTCGCCGACTGAAACCATGCCTACCGTGGGATTGTCTATTTTCAGTATATGCCTTGCGTAGATGGATCCCATTATGGAAAACTGAACCAGGTGGAAAGGCTTGCAGTCGACATTGCCGCCGGCGTCAAGCAGCGCGCAGTAGCCCTTTGTGGTAGGCATTGGTATAAGGATTGCCGGCCTTGCAATGCCCGGTATCCTGCCTACTATTAATAGAGAATGAACCACCACAGACCCCGTGTTTCCCGCGGAAACAAGGGCATCGGCTTTATTATCCCGGAGAAGCGCCGCGGAAACGGCGATGGAAGAATCTTTTTTTGTTTTAAAAGCCTCTGCCGGATGGTCGGACATTAGCACCACTTCGCCCGCGTCCACCACTTCAAGGCGGGGCATCAGTTCAGCCGGGGCTTTTTCCTTCAGCAAAGGCATAATCTTATCCAGTTTGCCTACAAGCACAACTGTGATATCGCTGTATTCTTTAACAGCTTCGATCGCGCCGTCTATTTCCACGCTCGGCGCGTTATCTCCGCCCATCGCATCAAGCACTATTCGCAGATTGTTTTCCATTTATGTCCGCTTGTTAAATTAGTCTCGTGCCTTATTCAAAATATCTTTTCCGTCATAAAACCCGCATGCCTCACAGACCCTGTGCGGAAGCTTCTTGGTATGACAGTTCGGGCACTCAATGAGGTTCAGGCTCTGCTTGACCCTCTGATTTGCCGCTCTCCTGCTCCTTGATTTTGACTTTGAAGTCTTTCTTGTTAGATTTGCCAATTTACCTTACCTCCTAATTATTGTAAATCAAGCCCTTTAAAAGGCTTATATGTTTCCGCGTCTATAATAACCGCGGAACAACCGCATTTTTCCCTGTTCTTGTTTTTGCCGCAAACCGGGCACAGGCCCCTGCAATCCACGGAGCATAAAGGCTTAAGCGGCAATTCGAGCATAATTGTTTCACGGAAATAATCTTGCAGATCCAACTCGTTATTGGAATATGAATGCACATCAGTCACTTCATCATCGCTGTTAATGGCTGATTTTTCCTTGAATATCGAGGTAAATTCGGCGTCTATTGCCTGGGCTATTGTGTCAAGGCACCTGCCGCAGGTCATATTAACGGTCCCTTTGACAGTGCCGCTGACTATTATCGAATCCACCCCGTCTTTGGTAACACTCAGGTCGATCCTTAAATTGTCATCATAATCGATGCCCTCAAAAACAGCATCGCCCTTTTTAAGCTCAAGTGAAAACTCCTCGAAGTCTCCAAATGAGGCTAAATTTATCTTGAACATTTTCAAATAACCTCTTTAAGTTTAGTCAAATAGGGTTTGATTATACAGAAGCCTTAAAACCATGTCAACCTCAAAAAACCCCGCAGCCAATAAAAAGTTTCACCATGCGGACTTCGGTTGTTCCAAATGGCGCAATTAAATACCGGCCGTTGCATTGCCTCCGGTCGAAAAATGTAATTTCTGCAATTTAAAATAAAAAATGTGTTGCCCAAAAAGATTCCCGGTATTAAAATATTACTTTAGAATTACACAGACAAAAGAGGCACTGATGAAAAATCTGACCGAAGGCAATTTGCTTAAAAATCTGCTGATATATTCTTACCCTATTATTATAGGCGACCTGCTCCAGGCTACATTTAACTCAATTGACGCCATCTGGGTTGGCCGCCTGATAGGCGCTGACGCGCTGGCTGCTATTTCCGCGGTCGGCCCGCTTATGTTCCTGATAATAGCCCTTATAATAGGAATAGCCATAGCTACGGTTATAATGGTCGGCCAGGCTTACGGCAGCAAAGATTTTGGACTGCTCAAAAAAATACTTGTCAATTCATACATGGTAATCTTTGTTCTTTGCCTGGCCATTTCCATACTGGCCGTCCTCTTTTCCAGCCAGCTTCTGGGGCTGCTTCACACACCGGATGCAATTAAAAAAGACGCCCGGACTTTCCTTGTAATAATTTTTTCCGGGCTGATTTTCATGTTTTCTTTTAACTGGTTTTCAGGGGTGCTCCGCGGGATGGGCGACTCAAAGACTCCGTTTATCCTTCAGATAATATCGGTTGTACTGAATATAATCCTGGCCCCGGTTCTGATAACCGGTGCCGGCTTTTTTCACGGCCTTGGAATAGCCGGCTCCGCTCTGGCAACTGTCATTTCCCAGTCCACGGCCGCTATAATTGCCTTCATATATATGGCAAAGAAAGATACAATGCTTAATGTGCTCAAATGGGATTATAAACCTGATTTTGCCATTATGAAAAAAATGTTTACAATGGGCGCCCCGGTCTCGGTGCAGCTCGTTATAAACGCTTTAAGCGGCGTTATCATAGTCTCATTCGTGAATATGTTCGGCCCCGGCGTAATAGCCGGATTCGGATTGGGTATGAGGGTTGACCAGTATTCTTTCATGCCCGCCATGTCCCTGGGAGAGGCTGTTTCCGCCATGGTGGCGCAGCACCTCGGCGCCGGTAAAAAAGAAAAAATACCGGAAATACTCAGAAACGCCGTCTTTGTTTCCATAGGGATAGCCCTGTTATTTTACCTTCCGGTCAACCTTATTCCCGGAAAAATAGCCGCCATATTTACCACCAATCCAGGAGTATGGGAAACGGTCAGGTGGTACTGGAGAATTGATTCCACCACCTATTTTGCGTTTGCCCTGCTGTTTGCCTTACAGGGTGTCATCCGCGGCTCCGGCGACACTGTGCCGTTGACCGTCATTGCTTTCATAACGCTTATAATATTCCGCGCCGGAATCACATTCGCACTTGTCAAATTTACAGGTTTGCACCAGCTTGGCATATGGATAGCCATGGCAACCAGCGCTTATGTGGGAGCTTTTTTGAGCTGGATATATTACAGGCAGGGTAAATGGATTGATAAATACAAACCTTCCGGCACCCCTTCAGGCGATAAAGCTTGATTGTAAAAAATATAAGTAAAGGCAATATAGCCGCGGTTTTGGCCGCTGTCAAGAAGTACGTGGAGAAATATGACGCGCCGGTTCTGGAGCGTTTTCATTACAAAACGCATGATCCTTACTGGGTTCTCATTCCATGCATACTGTCGCTCAGGGCAAAAGACGAGGCCACATCAATAGTGTCCGAAGATCTTTACAGGCGGGCGCCGACCCCTGAAGAAGTTCTAAAAATACCTTTAAAAGAGATGGAGCAAATTGTCTACAAGACAGGTTTTTACCACGTTAAAGCAAAAAATGTGCTGAATATTACAAAAATAATTTTGGATAAATATAACGGGAAGGTCCCCTCTTCATTGGACGAATTGCTTACCATCCCCGGGGTGGGCCGTAAAACAGCCAACCTTGTGGTAACAGTCGCATTCAACAAGCCCGGCATCTGTGTTGATACCCACGTACATAAAATATGCAACATATGGGGTTATGTGAGTACAAAAAATCCCGACGCCACCGAGCTTAAACT
>CAZMGF010000069.1:0-8296 GCA_964565765.1 uncultured Spirochaetia bacterium | reverse complement strand
CATTATACAAATAAACACATAAATCTAATTTCGCATAAAATACTTTATGCGAAATATCTGGCCTATCCAATGCAATCCCTACACCCGCAGCTACAAAATAAGGCAGGAAGGATAAAAAGCTTTAAAAACAAAAGACTTTTTGTTGGTTGTGACACTTGACACATATTGTCATCTCAAAAGAAATTGTTTATTTTAAAGCCTTGCAGACCAACGAGGAGACTTTTCAGAAGTTTTTTTAGAAGCTGATTGATATCTTGTGAAAATTTATAGTATAATTAATAATATTAGATTGAGCTGATTAAATCCGTGTGTGAAAACGTCAACCAGTTTGTGGCAATAAATTAAATCAAGGATAAAAATTCGATAGCAATGGGGAGGTTTTACATGCAGGCAATAGGATTGGCATTACTTGGAGTATTAGCAGGCATGTTAAGTGGTTTAATCGGTATAGGAGGGGGAATAATTGTTGTTCCGGCGCTTATTATTTTATTTGGTTTCAGTCAGCAGTCGGCGCAGGGAACTACACTTGCAATGCTTGTGCCACCGATAGGAATACTTGCGGCGTATGCTTATTATAAAGCAGGGTTTGTTGATATCAGAGCTGCTGTTATTATGGGGATTGCGTTTATTATAGGAGCTTTTTTGGGGGCAAAGTTTGCAGTTCAGGTTAGACCCGAAATTTTGCAAAAAATATTCGGCGTTATTTTGTTCGTAGTGTCATTAAAATTTATATTTTTGAAATGATAATTTATATATCCTTATTAATATATACGGTTTTTTTTATTTTATGAGCCAAGTTCTTGACAAAATATTTTTTTGAGTCTATACTTAATTTTAAAAAAGGAGTTGGCTTTGAAAAAAAATATAATATCTTTGCTTATCCTTTCATCAATGATTTTATTTATATCAGGATGCGGCAAAAACCAATCCGGCACAAAAATAACTTCTACTGGCGCCGGCTGGAAACTTGTCGGTCAGGCGGGTTTTACTGAAGGAGCCGCCGGAAGGCCGTCATTTCAAGTTTACAAAGGTGTTCCGTATATTTCATATTCTGACGGAATAGACCAGGCTGCGTCAGTAATGACGTATAATGAAAACAAATGGGTATATGCAGGCAAACGCGGATTTTCAGGCGGACCGGCCTATTATACATCAATATGTATTTATGACGGCGTGCCATATGTGGCATACAAAGATATAAAAAACATCACAATGGGAACTGTCATGAAATGCAAGGGAAATAATTGGGTTAAAGTCGGCAAGAACGGATTTTCAAAAGTCGAAATTTGGAATACATCTATTCAGACAGATAATAACGGCACACCATATGTGGCATATACCGACTGGGCAAATGACGGTCGGGCCACAGTGATGAAATTTAACGGCAGTGACTGGGTTGACGTGGGAAAAGCAGGATTTTCCGACGGAAGGGCAAATAGGGTAAAACTTCAGATTTATAACAGCATTCCATATGTCTCATTTGCTGATGTAAATAATTCAAATGAGGCAACGGTCATGAAATTTGACGGTAACCGCTGGGAATATGTTGGCGAAAAAGGATTTTCTGAGGGCCCGGTTCATTTCGTTTCGTTACAAATATATGAAGGCGTTCCATATATTGCATTTTCGGATGGAAGTTTTGGGCCAGCATCAGTAATGAAATTTAACGGAAAAAAATGGGAATATGTCGGAAAACGTGGCTTTTCAGAGGGTAATGTTATGTATACAGCCCTGCAAATATACAACGGCACGCCTTATGTAGCGTACAGGGACATGTCCAGATTGAATAAAGCCACTGTGATGAAATATAGCGGCGGTAAATGGGAACCGGTAGGCAGCACAGGCTTTTCCGAAGGTGTTGTAACCAGCATTAAACTGCAGGTTTATAACGGAGTGCCGTTCGTTGCGTTTGAAGACAGCAGTAAAGAAGGAAAAGCAACTGTTATGAAATACGAATGAGTGTAAACAAAAGCGTGTCCTGATTCGTCTAATTAATGAAAGATAAAGAAAGGAGAATGCATATGAAAAGGCTCTCATTTTTTCTTGCTGTTTTTATTATTACAACAGTTAATATATCTTCAAACCTTCAATCATATGTATTATTCAGTCATTATCCATTTCTGAAAAATTCAGGAACATCACCGGCAATTTCAGTTCTGCCAGCAAATCTGTTTCAATATAATTATAACAAGGAACAAAATGGCAAAGAAACAATAAGCAGGGGCGAAAAACTCTCGCCGCAGGCGTTTGAAAGTTCAAAAAAATGTATCCAGGATGTGTCATTTGAAACTTTCCTTTCC
Organism: uncultured Spirochaetia bacterium; assembly: GCA_964565765.1. Lineage (GTDB taxonomy): Bacteria > Oederibacteriota > PGYV01 > PGYV01 > Palsa-1178 > Bog-1181. Next base: position 5,996 of record CAZMGF010000069.1, on the reverse strand, counting down.
GGACATCCTGATTCGTTCAGCCGCAGTATAGCCGCCAAACCGTACTTATATGCCGGAATAAAATGCATTTCAACTATTTTTATCCTCAAAACCCGCAAATAGAATAATACCCTTTATAACATCCTGTTTTATATACAGGCATGCCTGTTTTTATATACATGTATATAAAATAACGGCAAAAGGATTATCCCATTTTAAAAAATAAATGCAAATCCGTAAATACGCGTAAATTGGGGCGGGGCGCGTTACGGTTAAACTGCGCTTTACAAATACCCGCTAAAAAAACACTGGAGGTTTTAGGATGAAGAAAGTTGTTTTGATTCTTATGGCATTTGTGTTATCGGTTTCAATGGCACTGGCAGCTGAAACAGCCGCCGCGCCTGTTACAAAGACATCTGCCGTTGTACCTGCTTCGACGACCAAGACAGCAAAGGCGGGAAAAAAAATGAAAGCGAAGAAAAAAGTCAAGAACACAGCGGCAAAGCCGGTAACAACAACCGCGGCGGCAGTTACCAAGACCGCAAAGTAACAAGGGCAATATCCACGGGGACGCGCTGGACGCTGTAAAATGCGTTCCGTAGCGCAGAGCGCGTTTCCGTGGCCCCTAAAAATGATTAATTTTTTTTGAAGAGTGATTAACATTTAGCAACTATTATTAAATATAAAATTATGGAGGTGCAAATATGATTGCTAAAAATTGTATGTTAATAATTTTATCAATAATCGCCGCTTTGTTTGCCGGATGTGCCTCTGCACAAAAAGTAAAACAAGAAGCAGCAATAACGCAGTCCGAACAAAAGCCTGTTAAAAAGCAAGCAACAATTCAGGCAACCGGTAAAAAGATAAACAAAGAGCAGAAGTATCTTGTAAAAAAAGGGGACAGTCTCTGGAAAATATCCGCAAAAAGCTCTGTTTACGGAGATCCATTTGAATGGCCCCTTTTATTCAGGGCAAACAGGGACCAGATTACCGATCCGGATCTGATAGCGGTAAATCAGGAGCTAGGCGTGAAAAAGGAGTTTGACGACTCTTTGATAGAAGACGTAAAACAGGAAGCAAAAGACACACCTCCGTATAAGGCACATTCTGAGCCACGAAAGGAGTTGCCTTTGAAATATTGATATTTAAGAAAGAGTTACAAAATTAAGGGCCGGGGATCCCCCCCAAATTCTCCAGCAGGAGACTCCCTATATATCATTCCATCCCCGGCCTTTTTAATCCTTAGATTTACAGTTAAAAAAGAAACGATACAATTTGAACGCCATAGGAGGCTGTTATGAGAGTAAAAATGCGCATCTTTTTATTGGTCACGGCCGCAATACTTACCATACTCATTATAGTAGGAGCAATGCAGGCCAAATATGAGGAAAAGAGGTTATTTGACGAGCTTAAGGCAAGGGCAAGGTCGGTTGCGGAAGTTGCTGAAATATCGGCGAGGATATTTATCCTGGACGGCAGAACTGAAAAATTAAGCGCGCTTATAGCCGGCTTTGAGGATAAACAAAGAACCCAGGGCTGTATTTTCTATGACTATAACGGTAAAGTTATGACCGAAAGCCGCTCATTCAAGAACGCAAATATTACGGATGCTGAAAACGTCAAAAGGATTTTAAAAGGAACCCGGGCTGAATTTATAAAGGGCACTGACGACGGGCTTGAGGTTTTAAAATATATTATTCCTATATTATACGGAACCACAACAATTGGAGCCGTTGAAGTAATATACGATATGTCCTATATTAATACAAGCATCTACAGGTCCTGGCAAAGACTGGGGATTATGGCAATAATTTTTATTTTCGTTATGAGCATATTTATATTTGATTTTATAGAAAAGACATTCTTTTTGCCTGAAAAAAAGGTCAAAGAAATGATAGAAAAAATAAAGAGCAGGCGGATTGTTGATAAGTTTGGAATACTGAAGGATTTTAAAGTTTTAATGGAAAACTTTGAGGATACGTCCGTTGTTAAAATGTTTGTGGATGAGAAAACCGGGCTGAAAAATTACAGGTTCTATAAGAATGTGATTGCTCCGGTACTGGAATCGTGCCAGGAAACAATGCTGGCAATAATGGATATAGACAATTTTAAAAATGTCAACACGATTTACGGCCATGACGCAGGCGACAGGGTAATAAAAGCGGTCTCAAACATTTTAAAACGCTATAATGACGATGCGTGCAGATATGGCGGGGAAGAGTTTGTGTTTATTTCAGGAGGCAGCGCCGAATCTTTTTCAGTTTTATGCGGCAAAATACGTGAAGATATAGAAAAAGAGGCCGGACGGGAAGCCGGTATAGATGCCTCAATTACAGTGAGCATCGGCACCGCCGCCGGATCAGAGGCGGAAATGATATATAAGGATGAGAAGGAACGCGCAGTTTTCCGCATAGCCGATAAGCGCCTGATACGCGCAAAAGAAACAGGAAAGAACCGTATTTTGACAAAAGATCAAATATAATATTAAAAAAAACGGAGAATATAAATGCATCCCATATTATTCAGACTTTTTGGTTTGGAGATAAGAACTTACGGCGTCATGGTAGCTGCAGCTTTCTTTGTCGGCATATATGGCGCCTCGTTATTTGCGGAAAAACAGGGGATAAAAAAAGACTATATTTATGATCTTGGACTGTTATCCGTAGTGTTTGGTTTGCTTGGAGCAAGACTCCTGTATGTGGCTATATGGTGGAAAGATTATGTTAATAATCCACTTGAAATTTTGATGGTCTGGAAAGGCGGGCTTGTGTATTATGGCGGATTTATACTTGCCACAATAGCGGCATTGACATGGATGAATATAAAGAAGCTGCCGGTATTGAAAATTTCCGACATTCTTGTCCCGTTTCTTGCCCTGGCCCATTCAATCGCCAGAATTGGATGCTTTTTTAACGGATGCTGTTATGGCAGGGAAGACGTTCATGGCATAATTTTTAGATCAATAGGCGATAACCTGCCGCACCTTCCAACACAACTTTACGAATCAGCTGCGAATTTTGTGAATTTTATCATACTTATTTTGTTCAATTTAAACAGCAAAAAGAAAAAAGGCGATGTTTTATATCTTTACCTGCTGAATTATGGAGTAATAAGGACAATAATGGAAGTATTCAGGGGAGATCCTGAACGAGGCACTATTTTTATGTTTTCTACCTCAACATTTATAAGTATGTTCCTAATTGCTGCTGGCATTATTGGATTAATTTATAATAAAGTAAAAAAGGAAAGCAATGAAGTTTAGTTTTTATATAGTTTTTTTCTGCAATAAACGGCTGACTACGCGTGTTTATTACTTAAATAAACAAGTTTTTGTGTATAATGTCAACGATTCCCGGCGAAATCGTTAAAGAAAATCAACTTCGCATAATGTATGTTATGTTAACTAAGTAAACTGTAGGCGCCACAAGAAAGGCCCAATCGCATGCCTGTTCTATTCGGACGAATATTCTTTCGGGGCTCATCCAAAACGATCAGTGGTCAAAAGATGCGCTTAAACTTAAACTTTAACTCAAAACTATTTCTCAGATTTAACAGGCGCTTTCTGGATTGCTTAATTAAATGTTTTGGATCGGTGCCTGAATCTAAATACGGTTTTGGAATTGGCTCGTTAAATTGGCTTCATGCATATTAATAACATTTACAAAACCTGTTGAAATCCCCTGTTATGCACATGTGGATAAGCTGTGAATTTAACAATTGGGATTTTAGCAGGGTGTTTTGTAATTCTTTATGCGCTATCCCTTACAATCAGTTGCGGCTGAAGTACTATATTTTGTATCTTTAACGGCTCTTTTTCCAGCGACCTCACCGCTATATCAAAGGCAACTTTCCCCATCTCGTCCATGGGCTGCCTTACTGTTGTGAGGGACGGCGTCATTATGCCGGCAACCTCAATATCATCATAACCAACAAGCGCTATATCATCAGGTATTTTAATGCCGTATTTGGCCGCCTGCTTCATTACCCCGAGAGCCACCATATCACCTGCTCCGGCGAATATCGCGTCAATGTCCGGCGCGGCTTTTTTGATAATATCCATGGACCTGATTCCCTCTTCCTGGTTGAAATATACCACCTGCATAACTTTCTTGGGGTCGTATTCAATGTTGTATTCATGCAGCGCGTCCATGTATCCCTTCAACCTGTCTTTTACCACGGGATTTTCCTCTTCGTCATAAGCAGAGGGCCCCAGCGGCCCGCTTAAATAAAATATTTTTTTTCTGCCGCTTTTTATCAGGTGTTCAGTGGCGGCATAGGCCCCTTTGTAATTATCAATCCTTACAGTATGCGCCCCGGCGGCTTTGTTCTCTATAAGTATCACCGGTATTTCCCTGGCTTTGAATTCCGCCATAAGTTTTGGCTCCGGTTTAATTGTAAGCATGATTACAGCGTCGGCTTTTTTTCCATAAAGTATATTTTTTAAGAGGTTTTCCTTTATCTCCGTGGCTCCCCTTGTGCCGTAGTGTTCAAGGTTGTATTTAAATTTGTTCATTTCAAAAAGCCTTCGCTCGGCTCCGGAGAGAACCGCGATTACAAAAGATGAAGAAAGATATGAACTCACAAAGGCTATTACGTCGGATTTCCCCCTTGCGAGGGTGCGTGCGGACAGGTCCGGAAAAAAGTTTAATTTTTCAATTACTTTGAGAACCTTTATTTTTGTCTTTTCAGACATCCGTCCCGTGTTGTTTATGACATTAGAAACCGTAACGTAAGAAACCCTGGCGGATTTTGCCACATCACGGATGGTTATCTTTTTCATTTACGCGCTGGCCCTTTTTATTAACTCGGGATCAATTACTATATGTTCTTCCGCGTCCGCCTTGCCTTCTATGCAGTTTACGGCAAGGTCAAAAATGGTGTTTCCTATTTCCTCAAAGGGCTGGCATACGGTTGTAAGTGACGGATTTAACAGCTTTGCCGCCTGAATATCGTCATAACCGGCAACAGCAAGATCTTCCGGTATCTTAAGCCCTTCTTTAATGGCCTGATCCATAACTCCCATAGCCAGGATATCTCCGGCCGCGCAAAAAACCGCATCCAGTTTAACCTTCTTTTTTCTGAAATTTATGAGGCATTCACGCCCCTCGTCATAGGAATAAAATCTGACATACTGAACCAGATTGCTGTCAAATTCTATTAATTCTTCGCTGAGCGCCTTTTTATAGCCTTTCATGCGTTCGAGCGAAGCATAATGTATTTCCCGGCCAAGGGGTGGGTCGATTTCTCCGACAATAAACCCGATGTTTCTGCCGTATTTTGAAATCAGGTATTTGGTTGTTTTGTAAGTCCCGTTTACATTGTCAACCACTATAGAATGGCAGCCCTTCATTTCATTTTCCACAAGTATAAGGGGTATTTTATTGTTTTTATATTCCTCGACTATTTCAGGCGTAGGCTTCATTGAAAAAAGAACTACAGCGTCGGCTTTTCTGCCATATACCATTTTACGCAGGAGTTCTTCCTTTATGGCTATTTCATTTGCGGTGGAATACGGTGTTATTCCGTGCACATACTTTCCTGTTTTAAAGGCCTTTATTTCCACATATGAAAGTATATTTGAAATGAAGGGTGATGTAAATCTCGGCGCTATAAAAGCAATCGAATCAGTACGGCCGCTGGCCAGTTTTTTCGCCGACTCGTCGGGATAATAGTTTGATTCCAGGGCTATTTTTTGTACTTTTTTCCGTGTTTCCGCAGATATCCGCGGGTCGTTGTTTAACGCCATTGAAACAGTGCCCTTGGCAAGTTTTGCTTTTTCCGCGATATCTTTAATGGTAATTTTCTTTTTCATCAAACCCCCGGCGGTTAAATTCATGCCATTATTATTAACCATACCATTATAACCCAAATCCTGTTATTATCAAGTCATTTTGTTAATCATTTGTTAATCAAAACAGTCAGACGCGCCGCAGATTAATTAATAAGAAGTATTTTCCCGGGTTTTGTGTTGTCCGTTGTTCCGTCATTGTATTCACTCTTTATGACAAAGTAATAAA
>CAZMGF010000068.1:0-8570 GCA_964565765.1 uncultured Spirochaetia bacterium | reverse complement strand
AGGGATTAACTCATTTTTGGTGTGCTTGGCGTATTAAGCTTTTTAAGAAAATTTGCTCTGCGAACAGGCAAAGTTTTCTTTTTAAAAGCAATCGCGCCATGTTCCCTTACAAGAAATTCCTTGTAAAGGTTCCCAGCACGATACGCCGAGTCAACGTGGTAAAAACCGCTACGTTTCCTCATTTGGCCCTCCTTTCTGCCGATAACAATTATCAGAGGGTTTTTCTTGACAAATTTTAAAGAGCTTTGTATATTATAAGTACGTGGTGGGGCGTAAAAGCCCTCACGGAAAGCCCGCTCGAAAGAGCGGGTTTTTCGCTTTTATAGGCTCCCTATCTTAAAGATTCCTTATTATGCCAGGGGCAGTTATGATGATCGATCCTTGAGGCCATGGCAAAAGGGCACAGGCTATTTGTCATATTTCCCTTTTCAACACCCTGTTCCCGAAGGGCCTCTGTCATTTTAGCGGCGTAATGGTCACTTTCCTTTTTTAACAGGCAAAAAGGGAAATAATATGTTTCAATGGTGCCGTTTAAAAATCTTTCTGTTTTGTTTTCTGTTTTTAGGTTATCGCAGTCCATGGTCATATTTCCTGCTAATTTTTTCAGTCATTATGAGGTTCGTCAGGACCGCCTGGAAGGCTGTCTCTGTATTTTTCATATGCATTGTCAAAACAATCGTCGCATAAATTTCCCCCATTTGTCTCTCTGCCACATTTATCACAGTATCTTTTATCGTTATCCATCATACTATCCTCCTGTTTATTTATTCTCGGCTGGTAATGCTGCTGTCCAGCCGTCACCGTCCTTTACAATCTGATTCCTGCCGTTATTTTTTGCATAATACAGCCTTTTATCAGCCAGCTGGTGGGCCTCGGTAAAGTCTTTGACTTCTGCCGGAAATTCCGCAATCCCGCCGCTGCATGTTATTATACGGACCGGCTTACCCTGGCTTTTCTGGACCTTTATATGCAATGTACTTTGTACATAAAGCCTGAATTCTTCCGTCTTCTTAAAAGCAGCCGCTTTATTGCCAAAATATAAGGCAACAAACTCTTCCCCGCCGTATCTGCACCATGTTTCTATCTGTTTGCTTCCGTCAGGCAAATCCTGTTTAAAAAAATCTTTGCCTATCTTTGCAAATTCAATTAAAACCACATCGCCCATTTTGTGGCCGTATTCATCGTTGATTGTTTTGAATTTATCAATATCAAAAAAACAAAATACAAACCCGGCTTTTTTAGCATTACCGTCCGGCGTAAAATAACTTAAAAGCCTTTCATCAAAGAACGCGCGGTTATTGGCGCCGGTTAATGCGTCAGTGTACCTCTTGCGTTGTTCCACATTAACCCTGCGCTCTGCCTGTTCCTTTTCTAGCTCTAAATTCATTAAATGCGCATAAACAGGATCGTAGCCCTTGCGGAAAAGTGACTGCAAGAAACCTTTTGGCTTATATAATTTACCTATGTTCTTTTCGGTCTTTTCTACTGCAAAATTATACAGATTTACGATGTTTTCATCGTTGTACCCCATTTCAATGAGCCTGCCGGCCGTAACTACCACGTTTTTATGGTCTCCAAGCCTGTAATAGCAGCCCGTGAGCTTAATTAGTATCCTCTGGATGCCTGCAACACGGTCGACAATTTTTAAATAATAGTTTTTGGCTTTTTCAAACTCGTTTTTCTTGCGTAAAGCGTCCGCAAGCAGTTCAATGGTTGTTAATTCCTGTGAATCATTCAGGTCCTTTGTCAAAATATGTGTGCAGGAATCAATTACTACGGGATAATTGCCTATTAAAAAATGGCCCAGGGCAAGGTCAAGCTGTAAATCTATGTTGTCCGGTTCGATAGTAACCATTTTTTCACAAATAGCGATCAGGTTGTCGCCATTCTGTGTGCGTTTAAATATTTCTATTGCCAGCTGCGCAAGTTTCATATTTAAGGGGTCATATTCTCCGGCATGGCGTATTTCCTTGAAAGCCTCTTTATAATTTTGCGCGGAAAAATAAGCCTGTGCGTTGGCATAATAGCGCAGGAAGAGGTCCCGGCGCTGCCTTAATTGTACATCTGTAAATTCAGGCTTTACTGAAGTTTTTATTTCTTCCATCTTTTATTTTCCAACCGCGATTTTAAAGTCGTCAACGAGGTTTTGTCCGTCCTGATTTACTATTGTGAGCGTCCACGTGGAAACCCTTGTCCTGGATGCACCTGTACGGCCGTCTTCATATTTAATATCACCGAGAATCCTTACATATGTTTTATCCCCATCTTTTTTATACATAATCGCGTCATAAGTAGGGCTTATTATCAAATCCGCGTCAATAATGTCCTGTTCAAAAGCGTTGTCATAATACTTGATTTTATATTTTTCAAGTAAATTCGTAGTCATCATTTTTTCAAGGTCTTTTCGGATATCCATATATGAATCGCGGTTGTACCAGTAGAACTTATCCAGAAATTTTGCCGCAAACGTTTTTACTGTGTTAACTTCGCTGTCAGTTTCGGCAATGGGTAAATTTTTTGCGGCTTCTATCCTCTGGGAAGTGCCGGAATTGCCGCTAAAAATAAAAAATGCGATAATTACAACTACAACTAAAAAACCTGCGGCAATTGCAATAAATTTGCCAAAGCCGACAGCCGGAAGCTTCGGGCCGCTTGCTTTTGGCACATCCCCGAGGTCCATTTGGTCATAAATATTTTTATCAATGTCTTTATCAGCCATTTCAATTTCCTCCAGTTGCGACTAATCTCTCAATCGCTTTTTCATAATTAAAGTTTTCTTCCTTCAATACGCGCGCCTTTATAGGCGCGTCTGTCTTGTTCGTTGTTGCAATCCAGTTTAACGGCGGATTGGGCCGTATTTTTACCAGATTGGAGCCCAGCTTGCCAAATTTCACAAAAGCGTCCGAATATTCACCTTTTACCTGGTCAAGAGAGGCTATAAGGGCCTTTTCCTGGTCATTTAGGTCCAGATTCTTCTGTAAATTGCCCAAATCGGCATCTGATTGCTTGAATAGTATGAAATTTTCCACGTTTTTAAAGAGCTGCGCCGCGTCAGGGTTATTCATGAAATCAGACATCTGCTGTGTGGCAAAGGCGCATACAAGCCCCATATGACGCGAACGCTTTGAAAGGTTCAGCAGGAACGTTACACCAGCCGCAAACCTGGCCAGCGTCCACGTTTCATCGACCATGAGCAGCTGCTTTTTGCCGCGCTTCTTGTTCTGCTTGAATTTCTTCGTTAGAAAGGTGCTTATGATGTAAACGGCTAATGACTGTAAATCTTCATCTTCCGGAAGTCCTGAAGTGTCAAAGACAATAAACGAGGCAGACAAGTCGATGTTTGTGGCACGGTCGGTGAATTTTGCGTACTGGCCGTTCTTAATGTAGCTGTTTAATTTTTCCGATATTTCCATGATCTGTTTTTTCCATTCTGATTTTTCCTTTACCATGGCCGCAAAAGTCGCGCAGAAATCCGAGAGTATAGGAGTTGTCTTCTGGTCGATTTTGCCGTCTTTTACTTTCATATAGTCTTTATAAGTCTGCGCTATTGCCGTTTCTATCAGCGATCTTTCCAGCTGCCATGCGCTGGCAGATTCGCTGCAGAGGATGGTCTTAAAGAATCCAACGATTTGAGCGATTTTATTTGATGTTACAGTGCCGTCAATGTTTATGTCATTGTCATTGCTTGTTGCGTCAATTAGGTCCTTGTCGAAATCCACGCAATCAAAAATATTTACAGAGTATTTACCTTCAAGGTCAAGGGCCAGATACTGGCCGCCCTGCATGTTGCACAAAAATTCATATGATTTTGATTTATCCACGATGAAAACATCGTGGCCCCAGGCCCCGAGATTCGCCAGAACGGTGTTAATTGAGAATGACTTACCCGATCCGGGGATTCCCATTATTACCATATTGCCGTTTGTAAAATCCTCGCTCCATGGATAGTAATAAATTGGCTGGTGCAATTTATTACATCCCAGAAACGCCCCGCCTTCAGCCGTCGATGAATCAAATGTAAAAAAGTCAAAGGTGGATATCGCATCGTCTGTTGATACTGTGTAAGCATGGCCTCCGTAGTTTACACAAAACGGCAATGTGGATTTAAAGCATTTCATCTGTTCGTAAGTGCCCTTCCAGAATGGTATTCCCTGAAAAATTTGTTTTACAAAGGCTATACTGTCGGAAAGGTCCTGTTTACTGCTTTCCATGAGCGTAATGTAAAGTCCAAATTTTAAAAAACTTATCTGGCCGGCGGCTTTGCGCTGTAATAAATTGTCGTATTTTTTGATTAAATCTTCAGTGGCATAATTCTTTATGAAACCTGAATTCTGTGAACTGGCTACCTTAAGCTCTTTTTCAAGACGTTTTTTTACGTTATCCTGATTGATACCTTCAAAAATAATCGACATTCTGTACGGCCGGTGTAAATACTGCAGGGATTTTAAAAATCCGGCCATGTTGCTCATTGGAAGGTCCGAAACGTATATCGTCTGGCAGAATTTATCGCCTATTTGCAGATAATCCTTATTGCGTTCAATGGCCGTCCGCGCAATTGTATTTGACGACGTATACACGGCATCAATGTTTCCGGCGTCGTCGTTTACACAGTCTTCAACCAGGTGTATTATTTCCTCTTTTTCCAGCGGCCTTAAATTACCAAACCTGCGCATGTTGGCCAGAAAAGCCGTTTTGTTTATATCCAGAAAATCTTTGTTTTTTATCATTATTTTGGTCGGATCGGTTTCAGGAACAGCCAAATCCTGCAGGCTCACGCGGTCATATGCATATAATATGTAATATTCATAATCAAAAACATTGTTGATTTTTACAAATTCATCGAGCCAGGCCCTTAAAAAACGCGGATATTTGTTTTTAATATAATTGTCATTAAGAGCATTGCTGATTTTTTCCGCAAGAACTGCGTTTTTATCCGTCAGCGCGTTATTAAGTTCCTTCTGTTTTTCTTCACGGGCGGCCAAAGTCAGTTTATCATACAACTGCATCCGTACCGGCAGTTCATAGGCTTTTGTTTTAATGAGTATTTGAACCTTTTCGCCGGTTGCCAGGGCGTTTAAAATACCCTGGTAAGTCGCAAGGCTCGATTGTACGCTGTGCGTATCAAACGTATCCGGGTTGATTGTTGGGGTTAATTTGTATATGGCAACCGGCCGGACCTTATTAATGATTATATGCCCCTCTATTATATCTGTCATATCCTCAATCAGGCTCTTTGCCTGGCCATATTGGGGCTGTTTTTCTTTAGTCTTTGTCTGGCTCATTATTCTCTCCCGGCATATATATTTTTGGTGATCTTAAACTTTCAAAAAAATTGAAAAAGTACCCGTCCGGTAAATTCTGCGCTAATTTTACGGCTACTATTACATTTGCAGCGATAAACATAAAGAGTATGAACGCCGTCAGAAAGTTTTTGAATATTCCGTAAAAAATAAACGCAATTATTACATCCACCACAAGGCCTCCGGCAATCCACATTATATGTGTGGATGTAAACCCTCCGAGAATTTCCGCTTCTTTATCAATATTCAAAATTTTTCTCCTTAACCTACAAAGTTTTCAGGCATATTTGTCGTTGTTCCGTCATTAGGCGGCGGCGGTGGTGCATTAACTTTTGACTTACGGAGTTCCTTTAAAATATCCGCCGCACCGGAGCCAAATGACTGGCCCGCGTTAAATGACCCTGCCATATGCTGCTGCACACCGTTTATTGCCTGACTGATCGGGTTTGAAGCCTTTTTAAAGCCGCTGCCGCCTCTTGAAAAGCCTGAACCGCCGGAAGATGAGCCTCCGCCGGATCCGGAACCGCCCGTAATTCCGGACATGGGATTTTTAGCCTGTTCCGGTAACAAACCTGCCACTGTCCCGCCCGCGAACGCGGCCGCGCCTGTAACAACAGCCGCCGGCAATACTGCAGCCTGCCCGGCAGACCTCATCATGGCGCCGAATTCGCGCGTTGATGACTGCGCTATTTTTCCAAAATTGTCGCCGCCAGTAAAAAATTCCGTAAGTTTGCCAACCTGTGTCATTAACATAAATGTACCAAAGTACATGACCAGCTGCAGTATTGAAGGCAGCCCCGCTGCTGATGACAACCCGCCGAGTTTGATAAGGGATATCGCATACAACAGCATAAACAATAAACCCCAGACAAACGAATACAGGCACGTGCCTACAAATGATTTTATCCAGCGCACAAAAAGGTCATACCCGGATATTAATGTAATTGGCAAAATCAATATGCCGAGAAAATAGGATAAAAATAACTGGACCAGCTGCTGCCCTTTTAAAAGCAAAATTTGAATAATGAAATAAATAAACATGGACGCTACAACAAGTTCAACAACTATGCCTACCCATAGATGCGTTATTGATGAAGGATTTGCGTAAATTGAATCAATGTCCGCAAAAGTCAAATCGTGCGAGCTTGCAATAAGGTTTAAAGTTGTCGGGTCATTTGTAAGGGTTACCGCAAAATTGTTTCCAAGCTCCGAAGTTTTTATTGAAGCTGTTTCATTTCCCATATATCCAAGTATATGAGAAAATAACTGAATTGTTGCGCTGTAAAGTACGTTATAGCCAATAATGAGGAAAACTACTATCATAAAGTACCCTACCATCTGAAAAGGACTTTCATTTTTGAATAAGCCTGAAACAAGTTTCAGGACAACGAAAATGTAAAGGAACACGCCAACCAGAGTGTATAAAAAAGGCATTACTATTTCGGTAATATATTTTACAGTGGCTGAACCTACTCCTATGTCAACAGTTGATTTGACTTCTTGTGGCGTTGAAATTCCAGTTTGCGGGTCAACAGATGTTTTTATATTTGAATATTCAGTAATACTTACGGACTGTGTTATATCCCACAACCGCAAGAGGCTTTTACAAAGCATGTCAAAAACATTGTCAACAAGGGATTCAAAGGCATTTTTTAACAGCACAGCGCCCTTTGTAACGAGCCGTGCAAGCCATTCATACAAAAAGTCGTTATTGTAATCCTGTAAGGCCCCAAACAGACATTGATAAATAGGATTTTTGCTCTGCGGTGATGTTTGAGGCTGGCTGTTTTGTGTTCCATTACTTACAGCCGGCGTTGCCGTAGCCGCAGCTGCTGTTGTGTCCGCGTATATAGCAAACGATGTAAATAATAACAGCAGTAAGCAAATTGTTTTAATCAAATTTATTTTTATCATCTCAGAACCTTCTACTGCCAGCCGTTGGTTATATTATTCACTCCGGTCTGCATTTCCGCGCCTTTAAACAAAAACGCACCCAGTAACGCCCAGGCAACAGCGCATATGACGATTGTCCATATCGCGTTTTTTACCATTGCATCGCCTTTCATATCTCCGGCATTACGCAAATGCAGGCCCCACATCAAATAACCTACCGCGCTTAATGTAACTATTCCCGCAACAATTCCCACTACCCATTTTCCGTAAGACATAACGTTTGCCATATACTGTGTACTGTCCGCAAAAAGTATCGAAAAAACACTTAAAACAAAAAACACTGTCATAAACAAAACTTTTCTTGTTTTCATTTTCATTCTCCTTTTTTTAATTTTTTAATAATGATCTACTGCTTTTGTATCTGTGCTGCTTTGTTGTAATGTTGTTGCGCCTGGATTGGAACTGCCCACAACCTGGGTTGGACCCGCAACGACTGATGCCGGGCTTGCCGCCGGATTATTCACCGGCGTTGAGCTGGCCCTTATTGAAGCGGCTATAGTGTTTGAAGTTGCGGATATTGCGCTGTCTAAACCTGCGGCCATTGATGTTCCGATGCTTTCCGCGTTAATTGGTGTGTTATTTACCAGGCTGTTTACAATGCTGCTTACCATTGACCCGATGGACCCGCCCAAAACTGTACCCAGGGGCCCAAAAATGGATCCCAGCGCGGCCATGAGAACCGTAGTTGCGGAGCTTGATAGTACTGATAATACTGAATCTAAAAATCCTTTAAAGAACTGTCCAAAAGGATTTAAAGCTGTTGTTTCAGAAGCGGTCGGCTTATATGAAGTATCAACCGGCAGTGTTGTTGATGCGTATGTGGCAATATTCGCTGCGGTTTGTTTGGCCGATATTGAATCGCCTGTTGCTACATAACCGGATTCAGTTGCAAGGCTCGTTGCCAATGGCTGATATTCCGGAACACCGGATGCTTTCAAATCGGCCGCAAGCGCCGCAAGCTGCGCGGCTGCTGATTGCTGCATTGATGTACCAATGGCCGCTGCCGCTGTCTGCGCCAAACCGGCTATGCCCTGGGCTATCTTGCTTTTTGTATATGGACTCTCTGCCGTCTTCCTGTAATATTCGGCGCCCAACCCTGATGTTTTGTACTCGCTGTATGCGCTTCCTTTTTCCTGGTATATGGATTCATCCGCATTTGGGCCTTTTGCGGTCTTTAACTCTTTTAATACGTCAAGCGTCTGGTCCTTTGCTGCCTGTAAATTATCGTCTGTTGTTTCTGCAAAAGATAAAACCGGCAACAGAGCCAACATTCCGGTAAGTATTATTGATACTATTTTTTTCATATTTCCCCCTGTT
>CAZMGF010000067.1:0-8590 GCA_964565765.1 uncultured Spirochaetia bacterium | reverse complement strand
TTTTGAAAGCGTGGCAAAAGGATGGGGAAAATTCGGCACAATCTTCGTCCAGGTAACACTGATTGCGGAAGCGGCGCTGCTTTTTGTCGCGGCGCAGGCAGGATTTATAGACGGCCCCAGGGTCATCGCCAATATGGCGAAGGACCGCTGGATGCCATCCAGGTTCGCCCTGCTCTCAGACAGGCTGGTGGCCCAGAATGGCATTCTTATAATGAGTATAGCCGCCGTAATAACCCTTTTTATTTCCAAGGGCTCTGTCGCGTTTCTCGTGGTGCTTTATTCAATAAATGTTTTCATAACTTTCACCCTTTCACAGCTTGGAATGGTCATACACTGGTGGCAGGCGAGGAAAAGCGGCGAAAAATGGAAGAGGAAACTTATTGTCAACGCCGTGGGATTTGTCATGACGGCCTTTATACTTGTGGTTGTAACCGCCGTGAAATTGAAAGAAGGCGGCTGGATAACCGTGGTCATAACGTCCGGCCTGGTATTTTTCTGTTTTTATATCAAACGCCATTATGATGAAACGGGAAAACAGCTGTTAAAACTCGACACGCTCGTGGAGGCCGCGGCTACATATTCGCCGGACGTTATTGACGACGAACACAGGTCAAAAAAGCCGGCCCCGGCCTATAATTCATCGGCAAAAACAGCCGTTGTTTTTGTAAACGGTTTTAACGGACTGGGGATGCACACGGCCATGTCCATAATCAGGCTCTTCGGAAATTCTTTCAAAAATTTTGTATTCGTCCAGATTGGAATTATAGACACTGGAAATTTCAAGGGCAAGGAGGAGGTTGACAAACTTCAGGAACATATTGACGATGAAGTGGGGTCATATGTGGAGTTTTTCCGAGAAAACGGATATTACGCCGAAGGCATTACCGCGATAGGAACCGAGGCCGTTGAAGAGGCAAACAAGCTTGTGCCTAAAATCCGCGACAAATTTTCCGACCCGATTTTTTTCGGCGGGCAGCTGGTTTTTAAGGAAGACACATTCATGACAAACCTTCTGCACAACTATATTGTTTTTCAGATGCAACAGTCGTTCTACCACCAGGGTATAACGTTCGTAATACTGCCAATAAGGGTATATTAACCCCCGGAAGTTTTCTGTTGAAAACACAGCATAATAAGGGTATAATATACTTCCTTGTGAAATGATTTCACAAGGATATAGAAAAGCCGTAAAGAGAGAGTGTTTTGGCGGTTTTTCCCTCAAGGCACATCAAAACTTGAGAACATGAATGTCAGGAGTATAAAGATGAACAAGTTCAGTGATTCTGCCAATAAAAGCGTAATGAATATCAAACCCTATATTCCCGGAAAACCCATCGAGGAAGTCCAGCGTGAATATGGCATTAAAGAGGTTATAAAACTCGCTTCAAATGAAAATCCGCTCGGGCCGTCAAAACTGGCAGTAAAGGCAATTTCGAAAAAGCTCGGCTCCCTTAACCTTTATCCGGAGAGCGGAGCGTTTTACTTAAGGCGCGCCCTGGCAAAACACCTGAAAATAAAAGAGGATACCCTTGTTTTCGGCAACGGCTCCAACGAACTTCTGCACCTTATTGCCGAGGCTTTTGTTTCTCCCGGTGACGAGGTAATGTTCTCATCCCTCTCATTTGTTGTATATCCAATAGCAGCCGACCTGGCAGGCGGGACGGCTATCCAGGTGCCGCACAAAAATTTCAGCCATGATATTGACGGATTTATAAAAAGGCTGAACGTGAAGACAAAACTTATATACATATGCAACCCGAACAATCCCACGGGCACCACTATTTCGAGGGAAGAATTTGAAAAGCTTATGGCGGCAGTGAACCCGAAAACCATAGTCGCTCTTGACGAGGCTTATTTTGAATTCACGCAGGATAAGAACAACCCGGACGGTATCAAATATCTTTCAAAATACCCTAATCTTATCGTGTTGCGTACATTCTCGAAGATATACGGGCTTGCCGGGATAAGGATAGGGTATGCCATAGCCGACCCTGACATTATAGAAATAATAGAGAGAATCAGGCCTCCTTTTAACGCCAACAGCCTGGCCCAGGCCGGCGCGGAAGCGGCAATTCTCGACAGGCTGCACCTGAAGAAAACACTTAAGGCCAATAATGACGGAAAGAAATATATGTACGCTGAATTAAAGAAACTCGGGGTTAAATGCGTGCCGACTAACGCAAATTTTATATTTGTTGAATTTAAATCCAACTGCAAAGTGGTATTTGAGGGGCTGCTGAAAAAAGGCTTAATAATAAGGCCCCAGTTTGACAATTACGCAAGAATTACGATAGGCACGATGCCGGAAAACAGGAAGCTAATAAAAGCGTTAAGGGAAATATTATAAAAGGGGCTGTCTGCCCCAAATTTTACGGAGGAACAAAATGATTATTGTTATGAAACCAAAAGCTTCAAAAACGCAGGTGGGACATATCGTAAAAAAAATCAAGGAATTTAAGCTCCTGCCGCATATTTCAAAGGGCAAGGAGACAACAATCATCGGCGTTATCGGCGATGAACGGGTGCTGCAGGGGGTGCCTTTCGAGGGCTTTTCCGGCGTTGACAAGGTCATGCAGATACTAAAACCATACAAGCTTGCCAGCCGTGATTTTAAAAAAGAAAACTCAATAGTAAAATGCGGCAATGTCGAGATAGGCGGAAACAAAATAGTAATGGTGGCCGGCCCGTGTTCCGTTGAAAGCAGAAAGCAAATACTCGCAACCACCAAGGCCATTAAGGAAGCCGGGGCCCATATACTGCGCGGCGGGGCCTTCAAACCCAGGACATCCCCTTACGCTTTCCAGGGGATGGGCGAAGAGGGTTTAAAACTTCTTGCCGAGGCGAGGGATATGTACGGCCTTCCAATAGTAACTGAAGTTCTTGATACGAGGCACGTGGCTCTTGTCAATAAATATGCCGATATGTTCCAGGTAGGGGCCAGAAACATGCAGAATTTTGAGCTGTTAAAGGAAGTCGGAAAGACCCAAAAACCGGTGCTTTTAAAAAGGGGCATGATGTCCACTGTTTCCGAGTGGCTTATGTCTGCGGAATATATCCTGGCTAACGGAAACATGAACGTTATTTTATGCGAGCGCGGCATAAGGACATTTGAAACCGCCACAAGGAACACCCTTGACCTGTCAGCCGTGCCGCTGGTCAAGAGCCTTACGCACCTTCCCGTCGCGGTGGATCCATCGCACGGCACGGGAAAGAAGCCGTTAATAACGCCCATGTCAAGGGCGGCTGTTGCGGCCGGCGCCGACGCGATTCTTATAGAAGTGCATCCAAAACCCGAGGAGGCGCTCTCCGACGGGGATCAGTCGCTGATACCTTCTGAATACAGGGAACTTGTAAAAGAGTGCGCAAAGATAGCCAAAGCAATAGACAGGTCGGTTTAAAACCGCAATAAAATATAAGAAGGTTGATATGAGTTTAAGGTATAAAAAAGTCGCTATAGTCGGCATGGGGCTAATGGGCGGAAGCCTTGGTATGGCCCTGTTAAAGGGAAAAATTGCCGGTGAAGTTACAGGCATAGGCCGCGATAAAAAAAGGCTTGCCGGCGCGCTAAAATGCGGCGCGGCTACCGGAGTTACCACGGATTACAAGGAAGGCTTTTCAGGGGCCGATATAATTGTTTTTGGCGTGCCGGTGCCGCTCATAGCGGAGCTTTTCCGTGATAATTACCGGTATATGCACGGAGCCGGGGCCGTGACTGATATGGGGAGCGTTAAACAGGCGGTTGTCTCTTCCATTGAAAAGATGGAAAAAAGCGCAGGTAACGATATGAATCTTTTTGTCGGCTCGCATCCAATGGTGGGCTCGGAGAAAGCAGGCATTAAAAACAGCGGCGCGGATTTGTATCGAGGCGGCACCTGTATTATTACTCCCACGCTGAAAACAGACGCAAAACGTCTTGAATATGTCGGGAATTTCTGGAAAAGGCTGGGCATGAACACGGTTGAGATGGCGCCGGCGGAACATGATGAAAAGATATCCGGCGTGAGCCATCTGCCGCATTTGCTGGCTTTTTTGCTTTCAACCACGCAGGCAGACACAATAAAAAAGAATCCGGCAATAATAGGAAACGGATTTAAGGACGCCACAAGAATCGGCGCTTCAAACGAGGAAATCTGGAGCGGCATATTTCTTGAAAATAAAAACGCGGTTTTAAAGGATGTCGGCCGTACGGAAAATGAACTTAAAAAACTTAAAGAGCTTATCAAAAAACAGGATATAAACGGATTAAAAAAATATATCAGAAATGCCAGAATGCTGAGGGAGTCTCTTAATAAATGAAAAAAATACATGTCGCACCGCTGGAAAAATGCCGCGCAAGCGTGAATGTGCAGGGTGATAAATCAATATCACACAGGGCCGTAATAATAGGCTCCATCGCCAAGGGGACAACCAGGGTAACTAATTTTCTTGAAGCTTCGGACACACTGGACACGGTAAAGGTTTATACCGCGCTCGGGGTAAAAATTGAAAAAAAGAAGGATGAATACTATATATACGGCAACGGACTTTATTCGCTTAACCAGCCGGGACAGCAGCTCTACGTTGGAAATTCCGGGACGGACATAAGGCTCTCCCTGGGCGTGCTTGCCGCCCAGCATTTTACCTCTGTAATTACCGGAGACAACCAGATAGTGAAAAGGCCCATGGCAAGGGTGCTGGAGCCGCTTTCCCTGATGGGCGCGAAATTTGAGAGCAGGGGCGGAAAGGCGCCTGTAACGGTGCACGGCCAGACATTAAAGGGGATAAAATACAAACTTCCCATGGCAAGCGCGCAGGTAAAATCCGCCATATTGCTCGCGGCGCTTCACGCCAACGGCGAGACCGTGATAACCGAGCCGGCAAAATCCAGGGATCACACAGAACGCATGCTTGAATATTTCGGCGCGCGCATAAAAGTTAAAAATAACACGGTCACAATAAAACCGGGTAAGGAACTTGCGGCAAAACCCGTATTTGTGCCGGGAGATATTTCATCGGCCGCATATTTTATAATCGCGGGGCTCATGGTAAAAAACTCAAGGATTTCCGTAAAGGATATCGGGCTCAATCCCACCAGGGTCGGGCTGATTGAAGTTATGAAAAAAATGGGGGCAAAGATAGTAATAAGGAACCTCAAGGAAAAAAATGGAGAGCCGGTGGGCGATGTGGTGGTAAAGACATCAAAATTGAAGGGCACAATAATAAAAGGAGACATGATACCCAAGCTTATAGATGAAATACCTGTAATTGCGGTGGCCGCGGCCTTTGCTAAGGGTAAAACTGTGATTATGAACGCGGAAGAACTCAGGTACAAGGAAACAGACAGGATTGAGACAGTTGTGAAAAATTTAAAACTCATAGGAGTTAAAGCGTTTTCAACGCCGGACGGTATGGTAATAGAGGGCAATAATGGGACGCCGTTCAAATACGCCTCGATTGATTCTTTCGGCGACCACAGGATAGCCATGGCATTCTCGGTTGCCGCGCTTTCCGGCGAGAACGGCATGCTTATCAAGGATATTGAATGTGTGGACACATCTTTCCCGAAATTTTATGAAACCATAGCCTCGTTAAGGTGAGATATGAAAAGATTTTTTAAAGCAGCGGATAAATTTTTGATCTACATAGTCCATAATTTTTATAAGACTTTATCATGGTCCTATCTGCATATTTTCCATTTTTACAGGGCGTATAATACGGGCAACATACCATCAAAAGGCGGATTTGTGGCGGCTTCGAACCATGCAAGTTTTTTGGATCCGCCCCTTATAGGTGTCGCGACCTACAGAAGGGTCTTCAGGTATATGGCGCGCGACACACTTTTTAAAGTGCCTGTGTGGGGCTGGATGCTGGAAAAGATGGGGGCAATCCCCTTAAAGCGCGGGGTAGTAAACAGGGACGCATGGGATAAGGTAATTGACTGCCTCAAAGAAGGCTGGATAGTAGGGATGTTCCCGGAAGGGACCAGGACCCCCGACGGCGAAATAAAAGAAGGCAGGGCCGGCGTGGGCATGATGGTTTACAAGTCGGGATGCGGTGTTATACCTGTTTATATTAATAATTCCTTTGCCGCATGGCCGAAAGGAAGGGCGCTGCCGAAACTTTTTGTACCGGTGGCGGCTGTTTACGGAAAACCCATGACATTCGCGGAGCAGTTTGCGAAGCCCGAGTCAAAGGAAGTTTACCAGGAAATAACGGACAAAATAATGGTTGAGATAAAGAAATTAAGGGATGAATTTGAGGCCCTGAAAGCGGCGCGGAAAAAATGAAGGTTTACGTGGCCGAGGGTTCCGGATTCTGCTTCGGCGTAAAAAGGGCGATGGATATGGCCTTTAAATACGCCCGATCCAACAGGGGCAGAAAAGTTTATTCGCTGCGCGAGATAATACACAATCCGCAGGAAGTTAAACGCCTGGAGGCGGCCGGCGCCAGGCATGTCGAGGAAATAAGCGGCATCGCCAGGGGCGCGGCGGCGATAATATCCACCCACGGCGTCACTAAGTCCGAAGAGGAAGAGCTTAAAGAAAAATGCGCAGCGGTGCTCGACACTACCTGCCCGTACGTAAAAAAGATACATAACATAGTAAAGAAACTGGCGGAAGAAAAATATCAGGTAATAATAGCGGGAGACGCCGACCATCCGGAAGTAAAATCGATTCTGGGTTATGCGGGCCGTGACGCGGTAGTTGTGGCAAAAGCTCCCGACGTTGCCGCTGTAAAGTTTAAGGAAAAGGTCGGGGTAGTTTCCCAGACCACGCAGAATATAGACGTGTATCTGGAGCTTATAGGGGCCCTGCAGAAAAAGGCCTTTGTAAACAGGTACACCGAGGTGCGCTCTTTCAATACGATATGCGACTCTACAAAGAACAGGCAGGCGGCGACGCTTGAACTGGCGAAAAAGGCTGATATCCTTATTATAGTAGGCGGCAGGAACAGCGCCAACACAAAAAGGCTCTATGAGCTTGGAAAAACAGTTCTGCCGGATGTTTATCACGTTGAATCGGCTCTCGAGATCAGGAAAGAATGGTTCAGGGGAAAGAAAGCCGCGGGAGTATCGGCGGGAGCTTCAACGCCTGAGAAGGCCATCGCAGCCGCGGTGAAAAGAATAAAAATGATTGGAGAAAAGTGATGCTTAGAGACGGAATGATCATAAAGGGAAAAGTGGTGCGTAAATCCGACGGCGATATTTTTGTAGACATAGGATATAAGAGTGAAGGTGTCATCCCGAAAGATGAGACGGCAAAATACGCCTATTATGACGGGTTGAACGAAGGCGATGAGATAGATGTGCATGTAAAAAGGGTTGAAACACCCGAGGGTTTTGTCTCGCTTTCAAAGATAATCGCCGATAAAAAGCTGGTATTTTCAAGGGTAAAAGTTGCCTTTAAGGACGCGGGTTTTATAGAGGGCGAGGTCATTAAGGCAGTTAAGGGCGGTTTCATAATTGATTTCGGCGCCAATGTAACTGCGTTTTTGCCTATGTCTCATTCAAAGTCATACGGCGAAGACATCGTGGGGAAAAAGCTTCCGTTGAAAATAATACAGCTTGATGAGGAAAAAAGAAACGTGGTGGTTTCCTATAAGGAATATGTTAATGAAAAAGAAAAGACAGAGACGGAGACTTTGACCCGGAATTTTCCCATTAATGAAAAGGCGCTGGTTACCATACTTCAGGCGCTGCCGGACGGCATTGAAGTGGAAAAGGAAGGGGTAAAGGCATTTATACCCATGAGCGAACTTTCCTGGAGGCTCATATCAAAACCTGAAGACGAGGGCTACAAGGAAGGCGATGCCATTGAGGTGCTTGTAATGAACAATGAGAAGGGAAAAGTTATACTGAGCCCGAAGAGGCTGCGTGACAATCCCTTCAAATCTTTTATTGAAAACAACAAGCCCGGCGACAGGCTCGACGCGAAGGTGGGCGAGATTCTTCCCGAAGGCATAGTCGTATCTGTGAACGAGGGGCTCGAGGGTTTTATACCCTCGGGCGAGCTTTCCTATTTCAGGAGGATAAATAACGCTTCGGAAATATACAAAACCGGTGATATTGTGAAGACCTGCGTGCTTAAAATCGACGAGGCCAAAAACAGGGTGATTCTCAGTATAAAAAGGCTTGAAAAAAACCCCTGGAATAACATGGAAGAGCGCTATCCGGTCGGGGCCAGGGTGTTCGGCACTGTTAAAAACATTGTTGAAGGCGACGGGGCTGATATAGAACTTGAGGAAAACATCGACGCGTACATTCATATTTCCAACATATTCTGGAACCAGCCGGTAACGGTTGCCGAGGCATTAAAGCCGGGTGAGAAAAAGGAATTTAAGATAGTTGATGTGGACAAATCAAAGTACCGCATTATGGTGGGCTTAAAACAGATGCACGCCTCGCCATGGTCCATATTCGCGTCCAAATACAAGGAAGGCATATATCTCGACGCCAAGATAACAGAGATAGATGATACAGGCGTTTCGGTTCTGCTGCCCGAAGGAATAATCGGAAGAATAACCATAAAAAACAGGGCCAAGCTGAGGAACAACAAAGGCGACGTGATAAAGGTAAAAATTAACAAGATTGAAAAGGAATTGAAAAAAATTT
>CAZMGF010000066.1:0-9159 GCA_964565765.1 uncultured Spirochaetia bacterium | reverse complement strand
GGCGTACAGCGTCGAAGTCTGCGTCACCGTGTTTGTCGGTGTTTTGGTCAAAGTATAGGTCGGCGTTATTGTGAAAGTAACCGAAGGCGACGCGCTTGGTGTGCCGGTATATGTCTGCGTAAAGGTCGGTGTGTCTGTCCTGGTCACTGTGAAAGTCGGGGTTGCCGAGTAAGTGGACGTGGGCGTGCTTGAATATGTCGCGGTCGCCGTAAAAGTCGGAGTATTGCCGCCAGATGTAAGAAGGTTTATATTATCCAGATAAATTGTACCCGTGCTTAAATTTGCCGCGTCCGAGTTCAGGATAAAAAAGTATGATGAAATCGGGTCCGCTGGTGAAATCGGCGCAGGATTCGCATCCGTGGTATGCGTGGCCGTATCCAGCGCCCAGTTTATAGTGAAAGTTATGTGGTTCCATCCGGTTACCAGGTTCTGGTTTGTCGTTACCTGCCTGTAATATTTGTTCGGCGCGCTGTCAACATACATGGCAAGCTGGTGATATGATGAAGCGGCAAGCCACGGGGTATTTGCCGGGTCAACATAAACATCAAGTGTTACAGAGGCCGCGTTGGACCAGTTTGTGGGGACAAACCCCGTGCATTTCGCGATCCCGTCGTTCCAGCCTGTGGTTGTTGTTATCGCGACCTGAAGGCTGCCGCTGCCCTGGGTAATATATGCGGCGTTCGTGTTTATTGCCCTTGCGGCGTTTGCCCCGCTCCAGGTGCCGTTATAGAGCATGGTGTCACATGTATTTAATATTATCACAGCCGGCGTGCTGGTCAAAGTCGGTGTCATGGTAATAGTGTATGTCTGCGTGGATGTCATGGTAAAAGTCGGAGAACCCGCATAATTTGTGGCGGTCTGCGTGGGCGTCGGGGTTCCCGCCTGGCCGGCAAAATAGGCCAGCACCATAAAATATTTCGCCTGATAATAAATTCCCGGCTCTGTCACTTCCCATGAATCCTCGTTCTCCGTCCCGTCCCAGCCCGTTCCCCAGTCCTTGAATGATTTCTGCGGCGGCTGGCCGGCCGGCGGTATTATTGTGGAGACGTCAAAATACTGGTTAGGCCCGCCCGCCAGAAAACCAGGCGCCTGGCCGTAGGTGGATGTCGGCCCGTAGTAAAGGGGCGAGCCCGCGTAGAACCAGCCGTGATAAATTGAATCGCATGATTTTCCGGCGGACAGATTCGCGCCTGTCGCGCCCATGTTGGTCAGGTAGTCGTATGATAGCGGGTTCCTGCCGTGAAAGTAATGGAGGTATTCCTCGGCGGTTTCCTTATAAAGAGCCGCGTTTGCCGGGTTGATATTAAGATACAGCCCGAATAACGGAAGGGCCGCCCACTGCCCCTTTATCTGGTTGGACCCCCAGCAGTAATGGCCGTCGAACATATACGCGCGGTACGCGTCGGTATTTGCGGTATAATTGGCCGTTACAGTATTCTCTATGCCTGCTTTCAGGGAATTTTTTATTGCCGTGACAACCGCCGCCGTCGTGGCGTATCCGGTCACCGAAGCGTAAACAACCAGGGCCTCATTTGTCGTCCATGACGCCGAAGGGTCAAAATATCCGCTTGTTATCGGCTGCTGGTTTCCATTCCCCGCGTCCGCTGTGGCCGCCGAATTATAGTTTGCCTCGAAATAAGTCCTTGCGGACGCAAGTCCGGTTGATTTATAAACCTCCGCCGCCGCAAATAACCTGCGCCTGGCGTCGTCATCCGTTGTGGAACCTCCTGCCGCCGCCGCAAAGCCGGTTCCTCCTCCGGACCCGCCCCCGTCCGCGCCGGACGCTGGTGTCATTGCAGTGTTGGCCTGCAGATAGGTCCAGGCGTTCTGCGCCGCAGTAAGCAGCGTTGCCGAATATCCGGGATACTGCGTATTGTACGCGGCAAAGAGCCTCGCGCCGTGCGCCGCAAGCCCCGCCAGTGTTGATGTGGCCCATGTGGTAGCCGCAGTATAATATCTCGCCTGCGTATCGTTCTGCGGGTAGGCGGTAACGTAATTTAAAACCCCTGTCCTGTTGCAGACCGAGCCGTCGGCGTTCTGCATACGGAGCATCCAGTCAAGTTCCCATTTTATTTCATCAAGAATATCCGGTACGCCGTTTCCCGATTCAGGAATATTCCAGTTGTCGCCGAAGGCGGAAGGATTCAGTTCATAGGCCATCATAAGGGCGAAGACAGCGTCAAGGGCGAAAGGCACATACTTGTTAAAATCCCCGGCATCATGCCAGCCGCCGTGGACATCCTTTGGGGCCCCCTGGTCGGCGCCGTTCCACAAATGGGCCGCGAGATCCTGGCCGGCGCCCTCATGGCACGCGGCGTGGTTCCAGTTTCCGCCATGCGCGGCGTCTATGTCGCAGCCGCAACGCTGGTAAAAAAAGAAGCGCCCCGCCGTCATAAGGACATTATTGTAAATATTGTCATTTATCTGGAAATTATAGGACTGCACATTATT
This sequence comes from uncultured Spirochaetia bacterium, assembly GCA_964565765.1. Classification (GTDB taxonomy): domain Bacteria; phylum Oederibacteriota; class PGYV01; order PGYV01; family Palsa-1178; genus Bog-1181. The sequence goes on along the minus strand of CAZMGF010000066.1, from coordinate 6,708 downwards.
CGTCGGGTCGTAAAGATAATAGTTGCCCGGTGTACTAAAAGCTGTAAAGTCAGCCCAGCATACCTGGTCCCCGGACTGGGTGTGTGTGGCCCCGCCGTTGAACTGTGTGAGTGTGCCTGAATAGGCGACGCTGTTATCGGAAACATTTTTCAGCTGAAAAGCAGCGCCGTTGGCGGGAAGGGTAAATGTTACAGAATTGTTATAACCGTTTATTGGCTTGGAAATCATGGCGACACGCCGCGTGGCAGAGGCCCTCCAGCCGAACTGGTCGACGATAAGCTGGTCGGATTCAGGCGCTGCAAAAATATAAGATGAAATCAGGGATATAAATACAGGTAAAATGCACTTAAACAAGCGTTTCATCAAGCCTCCTTGATCCTAACCTCACCTGTATATATGATATAAGATAAGGGGTTAATTGTCAAATTATTTAAAATCGAAGTGCGCATAAAACATAATAGCCTGGCGGAATTATGTTAAACATGGCAGGGGGAGGCCTTGTCTTAACCGCAGCAAGCGGCGGCTCTACAAATTTATAAAATTTATGGAACTTTTTTAACGCATTTCCTGTCATAGTTATACGATTGATAATAAACGGGGCAATTTTTCTGGCCGGTATGAGGGGATGATCAAATGAGGGTTGCGGCGCCTTAAAAAGCGCTTCAATATCCCTCGCAGCCCCCGGGCAACCGGGGGCAAAAAAAAAGGAGAGCTTAACGCTCTCCTTTTTTTTATTTATATATTATTTAAACCAGATGTCATCCACAAGGAATGTCCCGTTGCCCTGGTTTCCGCCCACCTGGAAGCCGACAACCGCAAGGCCCGATGGATCCAGCTCGTTGTCGCCTGTCTGGCTGCCGGAATAAATATTTTTGTGCATATCCTCAAAATCAACCGTATATTCCACCCATTTTCCCGAGCCGGTCAGATCCGGCCCGTTCCAGAACTCGCCGTCTGCGCCGTTCGCGTTTGCCTCATTGCAGAAGCAGTAAAAAGTTGTGCCTTCGGGAACGTTTGCCCAGAACACAACGCTCTTCCTTCCGGTCGCGTCAATATAGCCCGCGCCATATGAAGTGGAGCAGGCAAAACCCGCGCCCCAATCCGAGCTGGTGCCTGAATTATAAACCGCCTTTGCGCAGTATTGCCCTGTATGCGCCTTGTCCTTTGAAGGGTCTCCTATCATGTATTTCGCGGATGCTCCCGCCGCTGTATTGGCATAAGAGTATGAGCCCACAAGGGTGCCGTTCTCAAAATCCTCAAATTTTATGGGCGCGGCCTCTTTTACGGGCCCGGCTGCCTTTACCGGCTTGGGCCTGTTCGGGCTGCGCAGCGTAACTACTCCCGCGCATCCGGCGGCTATAACAGCCGTTATTATGGCTATAAACATCAATAAACTTTTTTTCATTAAGTTCCTCCGGGATTCTGCTTATTTAAAAAAACAATCTATTTTATTTGAACCAGATATCATCCATTAAAAATTCGCCCTTGCCCTGCGAGCCCGCTATCTGCGCGCCTACAGTTCCGATGGCGCCCAGGTCCATTGTGTTGTTGCCGGACTGGTTGCCGGAATAAATATTTTTAGTAAAATCCTCAAGCGCCACTTCGTATAATTCCCATTTTCCCGAGCCTGTGGCCGAAGGGCCGTTCCAGAACTCGCCGTCTCCGCCGTTGGCGTTGGCCTCGTTGACAAAAACATAAAAGCTTGTATTTTCAGGGGCCTTTATCCACATAGATATATATTCCCTGTCTGTCGCGTCTATAAATCCTCCGCCGTATGTGGACTGGCAGCCGAAGCCACAGCCCCAGTCCGCGTTGGTGCCGGAATCATATACGGCCTTCGCGCAGTATTTCCCGCCGTGCGGAGTATCCGTCACATCGCTGATGGCGAGCTTTGCCGAGGCGCCTCCCGCTGTATTGGCGTATGAATATCCGCCGACAACCGTGCCGGCCTCGAAATCATCAAAAAGAACCGGCGGCTTTTTTGCCACATAGCCTTTTGTTGTTATTTTACCGCCCGTAAGCACGGGCTGTTTTAAAGTAAAAACTCCGGCGCACGAAGCGCATATAAGTCCGAATAAAACCGCGGTTAACGCGTATGTGTGGTTTTTCACTTCATTCTCCTTGATAATTATTTCCCGGGCTCCGCGCTAAAAGGCGCGGAGCCCGGGGTGTATCGTATTTATCTTTCTTTAAATTTGTTTAGTAATAAAAAGTAATGTCGTCAATTTCAAGATCCACAGCGCCTGTACCATATGTGTATCCTGCGGACTGGTCTCCCGACTGCCACTGTATCTGCGATACATTTTGCAGAACAGTCGTTTTGGAAACGGTTACGCCCCAGCCTGATGCCTGCGCAAGTTGGGCAAACGGAACAGTAATTAGTGTCCATGTGCCTGTCGCCGTGAATTGGAACGCGTAATCATTGAAACCGTCAAGCGTCCCGGTTATGGGGTCGTCGCAGTTTCCCGTGCTTGGCGTATACGGCAGTTTTGTCTCAAAAGCCGATCCTGCCCCGCCGTTTGAGGTGCTTTTTGCCCAGAATTTATAACCTGTATAACCGCTTACGTCAACCTTCTGGCAGGTAGGAAGCCCGAACGTATTTGTGGCTCCTGCCGTGCAGGTAAGCTGAACGCCCATCCCGATAAATCCGTACTGGAAGCCGTACTGGGTTTCTCCGGGCGGCAGCGTGGATACATTGGTTGTTACATATCCCGTCATCTTTGCGGCATATGAACCTCCGAATTGGCCGTTGTAAGGAGAAGACGGATATCCGGGTGATGACATTGTAAAAGGCCCTGGCGCAGGCAGACCTTTTCTTGTCGCCCATGTCTGTGATTCGGGCCAGACATAAGATGTACCGCAATTGGAATAAACCGTATTATTTGGATTCGTGCAATTGACTAAACCTGCGCCGGTATAAGGATTTGACCAGTCGTCGTCGTCATAAGTAATCCAGTATCCGCCCACGTTCGGCGCAGGATGGTCGCCGTGGAAATCGCAGACATTTCCGGTGCCTGTGTTGCCGCCGTCCTCACAGCTGTCTATCCATCCGGGAGGATAGGTCGGGAAAACCGTTACCGTAAAAGTCGGCGTTATTGTTGGTGAATAAGCCGGCGTGTTTGTCTTTGTCACAGTCGCCGTGCCCACCGCCACAGTCGCCGTGGCCGTGCCGAAATCAGCAGCAGTAAGTGTTATATCTTTTTTCTTGCTGCAGCCGATAATTACAAGAACAATTACCATCAAAAGAGCCGCTAACACTGCCAGAACTTTTTTCATAATTACTTTACACCTCCAAAAAATTTTTATATATTACTCACCTTTTTTTACTTTTCTAAATAATTAGTTTGCCCTTACAAGATAAATTGAATCTATCCACAAATCAACCGTAAGCGGGCCCGTGATTTTAGTGGCCGAGGTTTTTGTCTGCATTTCAAGGTCGGTCACATGCGTTATCGCGCCAAGGCCGGCGTTATTAACAGCATTAGTGGTTTTGGCAATGCTGTCGGCAGGGTCTCCATCATACCATCCTATTGTGCCCGAGCCTGCAAAAGAAATGCCAAAATCTCCGGAATTTTTAGGTGTGTAATTTAATACAAACTGCGTCCATGTTGTCGGGGGATTTATAGTAGCGCCATACATGTCAAAACCCGCCGTATTGGGATTGTTGGAGCTGACTAATGAAAACCTGTAACCAGTGCCTCCCGTGGGTGTATGTGTGTTTCCCAGATGCGTGCTAATATGGTCGTCGGTACCGACTTTTGCCCAGAAAATAATCTGCCTGTATCCGGATAAATCAATGGGGCTCGCGCTGAAATTCATGCCCGTTTCCATTCCTATCAGGTTATACTGCGCCTTGAGGTTAAGGGTTCCCTGCAGCCTGGCAGCGTAAATATTGGTCGCCGGCCATGTGGGGCTGTAAGTGCCCGGGGGCGGGAACACCCAGTCGGTTACATATGACATTGTAAAATTGCCGCCCTTTGAAGGAATAACGACAGAATTCCCGAAATTCGGCGGTGAATTGTCGTCATAAGATGACCAGAGCCCTTTTAGCTGATTCTGATTCGTATCGCCGTCGCAGTTGTCAACAAGCACCAGCGCCTGCTGCTGTGGCGTGGGTGTCGGCGTCAACGCGCCCGGTGCCGGCGCCGCAGTGGCCAGCACAAGCGCGGCCGGCATTTCCGATTCCGGTATGGTCGGATTCTTTTTCGCGCATGCCGCCAGAATAACAGCGGCCGACAAAACCGCAAGAATTACCGCCGTAATTTTTTTCATGGTTAAATGCTCCTTTGCAATATACATATATCCCTGATTATTTCGCTTTTTTGATTATTGCTTTTCCCCAGCCCTTGGGTATCTTCCATCCGTCCTTGTCGCCCGACCATGTCAGCTGGACCTTGCGGGCGACTCCTTTGTCGCCGATATCATCTATGCCGATGTCAAAGCCTATTTCTCCGCCGTCCCTCGCGTCATATCCCGGGAAAAAATCCGCCGGTATAAAAGCGTCAATTATGTATCCGCCTTCCGCCGGTTTTGTTATAATTTTCGCCCCTTCGACGGGTTTCTGCAGGTTAAAGCACCATACAGAAGGTTTTACAGTATATTTTTTATTTGCCTTTGAATAATCTCCGGTGGAGAAACCCACCTGATAATCCGTCTCGGTATAGAGCTCCCTGCCCGGGTCCGAATTGTCGAAGCCCATGAATATTTCAACGGCATTGCCGTCATATATATTACCGTCGGCATTTTTGTTCTTTAAACCCTTCGGGCTCTTTACGACAGCCGTAAGGTTAACGCCTTTTGCCGAGAAAGCCACATAAACCTGCGCAGACTGGACATCCGCATGCATCCAGTACGGCCCGCCTATTGCCACCTGCGACATTTTATTAATAACAATCGGAGCAATACCCGCGCTTTTCCATTTTGACACCGAGCCGTCAACCGCCATCGGAGCCGCTAAAAGGGTAAGAGTTGTTGAAGCCTTTTCCGCCATCACCGCTGCTGACGCTAAAACCAGAAGAGCAAGGACAAAAACCATAAACTTTTTCATCATTTCCTCCTTAAATAGTATTATAGCCGTATTTTTTACAAAATCAAGCCGTTAAAAGCCCTTTAAAACTTGATGGAAACCCTGACGTCAAGCTCCTGCGCTCCGTAGCTGTTTGTTTTTATCTCATTATCCTCAACTATGGTATTTGTAAATGACATCCCGATGGTTGCCGGCTTTGCTATGTAATACTCCACCCCGACTCCCATGCTGTCAACCGACTGATTAACACCCGGAACCGTGGTCACGCCGTTCGTATCGCTCAACATCGAGTACACGGGCACCGTAACTCCGGCGATTGTCGCGGACGTCGCGGCGTATTCCGTGCCGTTGAAATCAATATGCTTGTAGCCGGCGTAAACCTTGAGTTTTTTCTTGATAAGCGTGGCCTCAAGCCCTGCGTCAATAATGGCGGAAGAATATGCCACATTGGAATTATTGTTCGTGTCCTCCATTGTGTATCCAAGCGTGGCCGCGAATATGCCGTATTCCGCTTTTGTCCCCACCCTGATTACGCTGAAGTTCCTGCAGGCTATGACCTGCGGGTTCCCCAGGGCGTCTATTCCGGAATAGGGCGTAATTTCAGAGGCCATGTCATAGGATGCCATGGGCTTTAAGACAAATCCAAAATCATAATTTCCCGAAAGCATTACGGATATTTTCTGCCTGTTGGGCGTCGCGTCGCCGTACGGGCTTATGTTGTTTTCATACTGAGGATAAAACAGAAGGTTCCCCGGTGTTGACGCGAGTCCCGACGCGCTTGACGCGGGATTTAAACCGTAGCTTACATTAATAGCAGGGTTGTATTTTGTGAAAGGATAAACATTCGTCCCTATAATGTACTGCGGCGGCGCGCCCGCTATATTCCACGTGTTGTTTTGTGTCAGGTAAAGGTCGTTATTAAGGAAGGTGCTGAACTGATCGCTTGCGCGCTCGTCAAATATCCTGGTCTGGGCGGCGTACGCGGTAAATGAGTTGCCCACATCAATGAAGCTTGCCGTAAGTTTTGTATTAAAGGCGTTGAGTTCCAGCCCGGCTTTTACGGCCGTGTCTGAAATATAGCCGTTGTAGCCGGCGTTGTTGGTATAAAGTGATTTTGCGAATTCGCCTGATATCTTGCCGTCCATGCCGTCTCCGAATTTCATCTTGAATTCCGCGTCAGCCGAATAAACCGGATTGTCAACCGTGGGCGCGTTGTAATTGGAGCCGGTATCCCTTGAATCCTCTATCTCGGTATAATTAATCCCGACATCAAGATTATCCGGCATGGAAAGGCTTGAGTCTATCCTGCCCGCAAGCAGGAACTGGTCATGCGCCATTAATTGCGGGACGAAAGCGTTATATGAAGGGTCATATACATTGTAATCGCTCTGGCCGTTCACGCCGAGCCTTGCGCCCATAAACGTCATATTGACATCGACCGCGTCGGCAATGGTGGCAATCGTCTGCACCTTGCCTCCGGACAGGGGCCATGTATTGTCGAGCAGATAAAGTTCGTTCTTGTTCATCTCCCTTTTATCGGAAAATATATTTGCTTCAAAGGGCCTGTCATCATCAACCGCCCATAATGTAAACGGGGTAAGTTTAGCCTGATAATCGCCGAAAACAAAACTTATTGGATACTGCACCTGTATGAAGAACCTGCGGAGGCCGTAAATATCATC
>CAZMGF010000065.1:0-9214 GCA_964565765.1 uncultured Spirochaetia bacterium | reverse complement strand
TGGAGCTTGTGCTGGACATGAACAAGGCCCATTTCTTTGACTCCCAGACCGAAGCGGCGATAATTTAAGGCAAGCAATATTTAAATGGTAAAAAAAAACTAAGTAACAGCCTTTTTGCGGCCCTTCTTGCCGCTTTTACAGCTGTGCCGGTTTTATGCATGGCGGATGTGACGCCGACGCCCGCGCCGGCATCGCCGATTATTGCGGCAACCCCGGGCCATACATCGCCCACGGTTGACACAAAAATAAACACGGCATCGCCGCTCTACATTTCTGCGGATTCCCTCGAATATTCAAATTCTTCATCAATTGTCACAGGCAAGGGGCATGTCATTGCAAGGAACGACACCACAACCATATTCTGCGATTATCTTAAATTCAACACAGACACAGGCGACCTTCTGGCCGAAGGAAAAGTGCTCGCCGTCCAGAACGGCTCCTCAATATATACCGAGAAACTCTATTTCAACACAAAAACACAGGACGCATACGCCAAAAATGTTAATGTCATCTCTACTCCGTGGATAATCAAAGGAGAGGAGATGAAAAAAGAGGGGATAAAAAGCGAGATAGAAAACCCTGTTTTTACCACCTGCGACGCGGAAAAACCTCACTTCAGGCTCCAGTCGTCAATAATATATATTTATGAAAATGACAAGATTGAAAGCTGGAATACCGTTCTTTACCTTGGCAATGTGCCGGTATTTTATTTCCCTTACTTTTCCCAGCCGTTAAAGGAACAAAAAAGCCCGTTTGACGTCCAGGCCGGACATAATGATTATTCCGGATATTATGTTAATACAACCTACGATATGATATTCAACCAGTTCAATAATGTGGATGTGGGGTATGAATGGATGCAGCTGGCCGGCTCCCAGTACACGGTCAATGCCGCGTACGGACTGAATAAATACACAACAGGCACTTTTGCCGGGACGTTAATGGACGATATAATACAAAAAACACGCAGGTGGTCGATAAATTTCGCGCACAACCAGCAGTTCAACGACACCACAAGGCTGGGCCTTTCCGCACAGACCGTTTCGGATTCGGGCCTGACCACAGACTACATCAACAGCGAGGGTGTTGATATGTTCCGCCACGATTACCAGGCCTCATTTTCAACATCCATCGGCAACCATTCTTTCGCCTTCAACATACAGGATTCGGAAGAGCTGACAAACACTGCTTACGCGTCCACAACCGATCCGGCCGCCCCGACCCCGACCCCGAAATATTCATATTATACCGCAGCCAGGGTTCTGCCGAGCCTGTCATACAATATGACTTCGACGCAGATACTTCCCAGGCTCTATTATTCACATTCTGTAACGCTTAACAGGGCTTATGACGTCGGACTGGGCGATTATTACACCGATACGGGCACATTTGCCCCGATGCTGGCCTATTCCGCCCCTTATATGTATATTTTGAGCCTTTCGGCCAATGCAGGGCTTTCCGCGCAGTGGCTGAATTCAAATGACAAACAGGACGGCTTCTTCGGCGGAGCACTGACAAATTCTTTTACATCAAACGAGTCCGCGTCGCTTGATATTATACCCGGGGGATTTTTAAGGGCCCAGGTGACGCACAGCTACGCTAAAATGCTGAACAGGCTCTGGGGGGTTCCGCACGCGGGGATAACCACCAATATGATATCCACGGTTATTACCGGGGGTTTCGGGCCGATAAATTTAAACGTATCATCATCATACAACATGCTCTCTGATACGGCCAAATCCGGATTTGACATTGACAAAATGTCCATGATAAATTTTAATCTTTACTCCAGCGCGAGGGATTTATATTTTTCCTCATCCGGGATATACAGCCCGTACGTCAACACAATCAAAAGCCTGAACCTTAATTTTGACGTCAAGGATATGGGGCCCAAGGCGCTCTGGGATGTCGGCGTTTACACCAATTTTGTAAATAATGTAATAGACTACACCGGGTTCAACGCCGTAACAAGGACCCCTGATGTGCTTACATTCGGCACCTCAATGGCATTTGATTTTACCCCGGAGTTCAGGCTTACTGTGGCAAGGGAATACGACCTTATTTCCAAAAAACTGAATTCACATGTTTATACGGTCACGTGGCACCTGCACTGCTGGGACGCCTCCGGTTCATGGACAAAGAGGCTCGATAACGAAGAGGAAATATTCTTTACCATAAATATAAGCGCGATACCGCAGGCGGCCTTCAACAAACCTTCAACAGCCGCGCCTGACATGAGCCAGTTCGGCGCTCTCACGGGCATGGGCAACTGACCTGTGGCTGGCGGGAGCCTCGAAAAGGCGGTGCAATACATTAAGGGAGTAGGCCCGGAGCGGGCAAAACTCCTCGAAAAACTGGGCATAATGACGGTTAAGGACCTTTTATATTACCTGCCCAGGGAATGGGTGGACCGCTCCAATATAAAACCCATAATAAAAGTTCAGCCCGGAGCGCTGGAAACTGTTTCCGGCTTGGTAATCGCGTCAGAAACCAGGCAGGTAAGAAACCGGCTCAAAATAACAAAAGTTACAATAAAGGACAATACGGGTTTTATATCCGGCGTATGGTACAACCAGCCGTATATCGAAAAAACATTCAAACGCGGATTTGAGGTAATATTCCACGGTAAAATAGACACTTACGGGAACAGCCTCCAGATCGGCAACCCTGAATACGAGATAATGGACGAAGAGGCGCCGACTGAGTCGGAATCAATAAATGTAAACCGTATTGTACCGATTTATCCGCTCACTGAAAAACTCTACCAGAAACAGCTCCGCAAGATAATAAAATTCGCGCTTGATAACTACCTCACGGAGCTGGCGGATGACATGCCGGAAGAGGTCAGGCAAAAATATTCCCTGCCGGTTTTGAAGGACTCAATTTACGCCCTGCATTTTCCGGTGGATTTTAAGTCGCTGGAAGAGGCGAAAAAAAGGCTGATTTTTGACGAATTCTTTTTTTTGCAGCTGGCCCTTGCGCTTCAGCGGTGCGGAATTAAAAAAGAAAAAGGACGTGTTTTTGATACGGCGGGCCCTTCATATACGCAGCTGATAAAAACCCTTCCATACGAGCTCACGGGGGCCCAAAAAAGGGTTATAGAAGAGATAAGGGCGGATCTGATATCCGGCTCGCCCATGAACAGGCTCTTACAGGGCGACGTGGGCTCAGGCAAGACCATTGTGGCGCTGGCCTGCGCCGTAATGGCAAAGGATTCGGGTTGTCAGGCGGCTGTAATGGCGCCAACAGAACTTCTGGCCATTCAGCATATGAATAATATAACTTCTTTATTCGGCGGCTCCGGAGTAAGGGCCGAACTTCTTACAGGCGCCGCTCCAAAGGCAAAGCGCGCGGCTATCCTTGAAGGTCTGAAAGACGGCTCCATCGATATTGTAGTGGGGACGCACGCTCTTTTGCAGGATGATGTTGTTTTTAAAAATCTGGGGTTTGCCGTAATTGACGAACAGCACAGGTTCGGAGTAATGCAGAGGCAGGCCCTTGTAAAAAAAGGAATTGAGGCGCCGCACTGCCTTATAATGACGGCGACCCCGATACCCAGAACCCTTTCAATGACTGTTTACGGTGATACGGATGTTTCTGTGATAGATGAAATGCCGCCAGGAAGAAAACCCATAATTACAAAAGTGTACGGCGCGCGAAGCGTTGAAAAACTCTACAATGACCTTGAAGCGCGGCTGAAAGAAAAGGCGCAGATATACGCTGTCTATCCGCTTGTCGCTGAATCGGAAAAAATGGACCTGAAATCCGCGATAGAAATGGAGAAGCACCTGGCTTTAAGGTTTAAGGATTACAGGACCGCAATTATCCACGGCCAGATGAAAAAAGACGAGCGGGATGAGGCAATGATAAAATTTAAGAAAAGGGAAATAGATATACTTGTCGCGACCACGGTAATAGAAGTGGGCATTGACGTACCTAACGCCACTGTAATGATGATAGAGCACGCCGACAGGTTCGGGCTGTCGCAGCTGCATCAGCTCCGCGGCAGGGTAGGACGGGGCGATAAACAATCTTACTGCATTCTTGTGGATGAGGGGCACTCCGAAGATTCGAGAAAACGCCTTGATATTATGGAGGAAACGCAGGATGGTTTTAAAATATCCGAGAAGGACCTTGAAATCAGGGGGCCCGGGGAATTTATGGGCAGCCGCCAGCACGGCATAAGCGACTTTAAAATAGCCAATATTTTAAGGGACAGGGCGGAATTGGCGCGGGCCAGGGAAGCCGCTTTCGGCCTTGTTTCTGATAATTGTGACGTAAATCACAGCGCAAAGGAACAGCTGGTTCGTATAATAAAACAACGCTACGGCGCCAGTTTTGACTTGATAAACATAGGATAACTGGGATATAATCATATTCGTGAAGCGGTGGATTTTCTTTTAATTACAGCCGTTTTGCAGACGGAGGAAGAATGAGGATAAAATATTACGGTGTCAGGGGCTCGATTCCTGTTCCTTCACGCGATACGGTAAAATACGGCGGAAATACCACATGTGTTCTTATTGAAGAGGCAAACACCCGCATAATAATTGACGCCGGAACAGGCATCAGAAATCTGGGGCGGGATCTTTTAAAGGAAGGCCCCACAGGACACAAACTTCATATGCTTTTTTCACATTATCACTGGGACCATCTGCAGGGTTTTCCTTTTTTTGCGCCGGGATTTATTAAGGGCAACGAAATAAACATCTATGGCGAGACAAAATATAACAAAACCATACAGGACGTGCTCAAGCGCCAGCAGGAATTCATAAATTTTCCGGTGGAGCTTTCGGGCATGATGGCAAAGCTTAATTTTAACGAGATAAAGGAAAAGGAAGAGATAAATATCGGCCCCTTTAAGATAAGCTCGGTTAAAATCAACCATCCCGGCGGCATGATGGTTTACAGGGTGGAGTCAAAAAAAGGGGCGTTTGTTTACGCCACAGACATAGAACACTGGTCGGTACCGGACAATAAACTTATTGAAATTGCAAAGGATGCCGACATACTGATGTATGACGCTCATTTCACTCCCGAGGAATACCCGAAATATGTTGGCTGGGGACATTCGACTTATGAAGAGGGGATAAAAGTAGCCCAGCTCGCCGGAGTAAAAGAACTGCACCTGTGCCACCACGCCCCGGAACACACGGACAGCGATGTGGATGAAATCCAGCGCAGGGCGCAGTCAAGATTTGAAAAAACATACGCGCTTCAGGAAGGCTGGGAGATACAGATATAAAAATAATCCCGGAGGTTTTGTGTAAAGATGGCCGATCAGGTTGAATATGAAAAATTAAAGGTAATTAACCTTTTTAAGGAAATGAACGACCAGGAACTTGAAATCGTTTCAAAAAAAATATTTGAAAAATCATATAAAAAAGGCTCCACGCTCTTTGTCGAGGGAATGCCCGGCGAGGTGCTTTATATTGTGACCGAAGGCTGTGTTGAAATATCCAAGAAAACCAGGGACGGCGAAACGCCCATAACCACCATAATGCCCGGAGATATAGTCGGTGAGATGTCCCTTATCGACGCGGGCCCCAGGACCGCCACCGGCAAAACCGGAGCGGATTCAAAGCTTGTGGTCGTGACAAAAAGGTCCTTTAATGAAATGCTTGATTCAGACCCTGGCATCGCGGCAAAAATACTAATGGCCCTTTTAAAGATATTAAATAAAAGGCTCAGGATGACGGATAAAAAATTTGAAGATTAAACTTCTTTTAAAACCATTCATAATAACGGCGGCGTCATTGCTGCTTGCCGCGTTTTTTATGCAGGGATGCGCCGCAAACAGGGCCTATCTTGACAATGAGAATGTCACAAGGCCTGATGTTGAAAGAAACCCTTACCAGGAGGCTGTTTCGTACCTTTATTACGGTCTTGGCTACACTTTCGAGCTGGCGGGCGAAGATGATTATTCCATGGAATATTACAAAATAGCCGCCAAATACTCTTACGCTCCGGGGCCGATATACAAACAGCTCGCATATATTTTCGGATTAAAGGGAGACACTCCGGGAATGAAAGAAATCGTGGATAAAGGGCTCGCGGAGGACCCCTACAATACAGACATACTTATAATGGCCGGAAGGCTCAAACTTGAATCAGGCGATATGGCGGAGGCAAAGTCGATTTTTGAGCGCGTTATGCATATTGACCCGACGCTTGCCGACCCGTACTTTTATCTGGGCGTCATCGCCTTCAAGCAAAATGATATGGACGCGGCTGAATCACTTTTCAAAAAGAATGTTGTGCTTTCTCCCGAGACGGCGGGTGCCTATTATAATATAGGCCTGCTTTACGCGGGAAAGGAAAATTACGACGAAGCAATGAAATATTTCCAGTCCGCGATAGATAAGGATCCGCTATATCTCAAGGCCTATACGGCCCTGGCCGGAGTTTACGAAATGACGGGGGACAACAAGAACGCGCTCAGGATATATACGGATTATCTTGCCCTGAAACCTGATGACACCGAAGCCATGAAGTCGGTCGCTGAAATATATTACAGGGACAAGGATTTTGACAACGCCATAAAGACATATACCGGCATGCTTAAAGATGACAGGGACAATTATGAGCTGAATTATTCGCTCGGGATAATATATTTAAAGGCCGGAAGGTTTGACGACGCGAAAGCGCAGCTGAAAATAGCGGATACCATAAAGCCGGGCGAGGCCATGGTAATGTATTACATGGGGCTCTGCGACGAGGAACAGAAGCATTATGACGCGGCGCTTGACGAGTTCAACTCCATACTTAAAATCGACCCGAAATTCATGAATGCCTATTATCATATAGGTTATATATATTCTGAAACCGGCAAAATGGACAAAGCCATAGAGCTTTTTAAGGAAAAACTGCAGGAACACGCCGATATCGAGGATTTTTATACGGTGCTGGCGACTGCTTATTTTGACTCGGCGAAGTATGACGAGGCAGTGAAAGTCTACAGGGACGGGATCGCCAAATTCCCGGATTCTGAGAAACTTCATTTCAACCTGGCGATTGTTTATGACAAACAAAAGGATTTTGATAATTCAATAGCGGAGTTTAAGGCAGTTCTGAAGGCCAACCCCAAAAATGCGGACGCTTATAATTACATCGGCTACACATACGCGGACATGGGCAAAAATCTCGATGAGGCATATGATTTTGTGACAAAAGCCCTGGGCATAGAAAAGGACAACGGTTTTTACGAGGACAGCCTTGGCTGGGTCTATTATAAAAAAGGGGAATACGACAGGGCCCTTGACGAATTAATGAAAGCGGCAACAATAATTGAAAAATTAAACAAGGGAAAAGGCGACGCCACGGTATATGAGCACGTGGGAGACGCGTACGCGAAACTCAACAATCCGGAAAAAGCGGCGGAATATTACAAAAAATCAATGGAGCTCGGGCCGGATTCAAAGGAAGCTTTGCAGAAAAAAATAGATGAAATTATGAAGGTAAAGTAAATAAATGAGACTTTTGTCCCCCGCAAAAATAAACCTATCGCTGAAAATAACCGGCAGGGATCCGGCGGACGGCTATCATTTTCTGGATTCTGTTTTTGACCCTGTCTCGCTGTACGACATAATTGATGTTGAGAAAACCCCGGGAAATAAAGTGCAGGTAATTGATTTTTTCAAAAGCCTTAAAATCCCACCTGAAAAAAATATTATGTTCAAAGCCGCTTCGCTTATGAAAAAGAATTATAAAATTAAAGGCGGAATAAAGATAACATTTTACAAATATATACCCAGCGGGGCGGGGCTCGGGGGCGGTAGCAGCAACGCCGCATCTGTCATAAAAGGGGTAAATTGCCTCTATAAGCTAGGCCTGAAAGATACGGAGATGGCCTCAATCGGCTTCAAGCTGGGTTCGGACGTGCCGTTTTTTATTTATTTAAAAAGGGCGCACGTGACAGGAAAGGGCAATAAAATAAAGGCAATTTTGCGTATTAAAAAAAATTGGTACGTGATTTGTGTCCCGCGCGGCATAAGGGTGTCCACAAAAGAGGCTTATAAGTGGTACGATGACGAAAAAAAATTGACAAAAGCCGTTTCATATACTAAACTTAATGTTACGAAAAGAAAGGCCGGTACGGTTAAGAGCAATAATGACTTTGAGTCGCCGGTCTTCAGGAAATATGGCAAGCTCAAGAAATTGAAAGAGGATTTTCTCAGGCACGGCAGCGTATCAGCCTCATTAAGCGGGAGCGGAAGCGCTGTTTTCGGGATATTTAGCGATCGAAGGGGAGCAGTATCGTGCTACAAGAAGATCAGGAGCGCGTGGCGTGGCAGTTTTGTTAGCCTGGCGCATACGGTTTAAAAAAATGGCAGGAGGCGTCGGCAGATGGAAATCACGGAAGTCAAGGTTTTTCCAAGAGGCTCAGGCGAGGCAGAGGATCAGAAATTAAAAGCTTATGTAAGCATCACGTTTGACAGCTCTTTTGTAGTAAGAGGACTTAAGGTAATTGACGGCAAGAACGGACTTTTCGTAGTAATGCCCAGCAGGAAGCTTTCTGACGGCACATTCAAGGACATCGCCCATCCGCTTAACAACGAGATGAGGAAGAACATCGAAGTAAAGGTCCTTGAGAAATTCCACGAGACGCTCCAGACCAGCGAGACGAGGGCACAATAATCTGATTTAAAGCTGGACGGATTTACCGTCCAGCGCCCGGGGCGGTAATTTTCAGCCTTTGCCTGTTTTTATAAACAGGTTTCACAAAGCAAATCCCAAACCCATCATGTAAAATTCAATATATTTATTCTTATATAATTTTATGCGCGGATAAGATAGTTTGATTTTTATGATTGTTTTGATATAATAACCGCGATGAAACGTTGCCCGGTCGTCCAATGGTAAGACTGGAGCCTTTGGAGCTTCCTATGGTGGTTCGAATCCACCCCGGGCAACCACTTTTTTTTGCTTTGTTTTTATGCCATTTTTTATACAGCCCTTCAATGGATTCGAACTATAATATTTGAATTCAACCCAAATAGCTGTTTGTATATAGCCTTATTGTCCAATTGCTGCCTGAAATAACCGAAATATTGACGGAAATTTGACTAACTTATTTTTTAAATTCAAAGTATATTCTGTTTAACGAAAAGAAATACGAAATATTGATATGCGAGGAATGAAATGTTGAACAATTTATACGGGAGTTTTTGTCAAATGTTGTTTATGGGCCAAAGCAACGCATCCTCCTGACATC
>CAZMGF010000064.1:0-9594 GCA_964565765.1 uncultured Spirochaetia bacterium | reverse complement strand
AGAATATCCATCTTGAATAAGTTCAGAAGCAGCAATAGCAGTATTAGCATTACCTTTTTGCATAAGCACAGAAGAATATCCGCCAGTCAACTCAACATTGAATAAAGAGCCCTCTGCTTTTAAAATGATTGTAAAAAATAGAAATAAAATTATAATAAATATAATTTTATTTTGACCTTTCGTCTTGTGCACATTTCACCCTTTACCATTTTTAGTGTGTGTGAAACACTATATAACAAGGGATTACGCAGTAAGCGCGGGTTGAGGCTGCAAAAAGGCAGAGTTCAATACATGTTGAAAAATCCCATTTATTACGGTGCAATGTTCTGGCACGATAAAGTCTGCCCTGCCGCACATGAACCTATTATTTCCAAAGAGTTGTTTGACAGGGTGCAGGAAATGACCGGCAAAAAGCCCCGCGTTTCAAATAAACAGGACCGGTTCCCTTTCAACAGTTTATTAACGTGCGGGATCTGCGGACGCAGGATAATAGGCGGGCAATATAATAAAATATATCACTTTTATCATTGCACTTTTTCAAAAGGACGGCATCCCGGGGTACGTTATCTCAGGGAAGACAGGCTGGCAGATATACTTGGTGAAGAGTTAAACAAGATTATTCCGCCCGACGACATGATTGATTATATTGTTGAGACTGTCAGAAAAGACTCTGAGGCCAATCAGGAAGGCTCTGAAAACAGCATTAAAAGCCTCTACAGTGATAAAAAACAGCTGGAGAATAGGATTGACCGCCTCTATGACGATAAGCTGGATAATAAGATAACAGAGGCTTTCTGGAATGTTAAAAATGATGACCTTAAAAAACAAATCACGGCCATTGAGGACCGGATAAGGCAATTGGGGCCAAATAATGCCGAAAAGACGGAAAAGGGGCTAACAGCACTCGAAAACTTAAAATGCCTTAAAAATAAATACAAAAACGGGGATTTGAAGAAAAAGGCGGAAATCATGAAATCGGTAGCTTCGAACTTTTTATATAGTGGAGAAAAGCTAAGCCCAGTATACAAAAAGCCCTTCGACATGTTCGCCGAAGGGCCTGTTTGTATCGAATGGCGGGAGTGACGAGGCTCGAACTCGCGGCCTCCTGCGTGACAGGCAGGCGCTCTAACCAACTGAGCTACACCCCCACCGATTATTGTGGGTTAATAGATTAGGATGTGCGGCAGATATCCAGCCGGCGCTGTTCAAACCCGTAATCTACTCTCTATTTTCTATTATCAACTTATTTTTACATAAAGAACGCTTTAAAACTAAATAATATTACTATTTTTACAGCGTGAATACAAGCCTTTTTATCGGGGCACTGTCTCTGTCTTATCTACTATCACCTTTCTACTCTCTACTATCTCCATTTTTGCGGCAGCAAAAATGGTGGGCGTTGAGGGGCTCGAACCCCCGACCCCCTGCTTGTAAGGCAGGTGCTCTAACCAACTGAGCTAAACGCCCATAATATTTGGGATTACTACTCTTTTATTCTCTGCATCATGGCCTGATAAAAAACAATGGCCGCGGCGTTGGAGACGTTGAGCGAATCCAGCGTCCCTGCCTGGCGTATCTTCACTAAAAAATCACAGTTCTTTTTTACAAGCTGCCTTATGCCGCTCCCCTCGTTGCCGAGGACGATGGCGCTCTTTTTGTCAAACACAACTTCATCAAGGAACTTTTCAGCCTGTAAATCAAGGCCGTATATCCAGAAGCCGTCTTTCTTCAGGGCCTCAAGGGCGTTATTTATATTGGCCACCTGTATCACAGGCACCTTATCAAGGGCGCCGCTGGAAACCTTAAAAACCGTGTCATTTACCGGCGCGCTCCGTCTTGAAGCGATGATTATACCACACACACCCAAAACTTCGCAACTCCTAAGTATTGCCCCGAAGTTGTGCGGGTCCTCTATTTCGTCAAGGACCGCCAGGGTCATTTTTTCCGATGTTTTCTTGGCAAGGAACTCTTCAAGCGAATAAAGCTCTATGTCGTCAATAACCGCCGCTATCCCCTGGTTTTTTTCCGTGCCGGTGTATTTATTCAGCTGTTCCCTTGTTTCAATAACCGTCTTTACTCCCTTTTCCCTGCAATGAGCCAGTATATCATCCGCGTCCTTTATCTTGATTATCGCGTGCAGTTCCCTTATCTTGCGGTTCTTTGAGGCTATTATCTCGCGGATTACGTTCCTTCCATATATAAGCAATTATTTCAGCTCCTTAATAATAAATGTGCCGCACTTTGTGAATTCCAGCAGCAGCCCCTGCGCTGCCGCCTCTTTTTTAAGCGCATCAGCTTTTTCATATTCTTTTGCCTGCCTTAAGGCCGCTATTTTTTCCACAAGCTCCAGCGCCGATGCTTCCGGTGCGGGTATAACAGGCAAAAGCTTCAGGACCCCCGCCATTTCCCTTATATCCGATTCCAGCACCTTTAGATCCGATAAATTATCACCGCTGTATTTTTCCAGCTTTTTTCCGAGTATTAAATTTTTTGCGTCGTTTACAGCGTCGTACAGCAGCGCCGAGGCCTTTGCCGTGTTGAAATCCTCGTCAAGCGCGGCTTTGAAGGCTTCGATGTAAGGCGATTTTGAGGATGGTTTTTCCCCTTTTATCTGCGAGAGTCTCTGCAGGGTATAATAAATTTCCTTGTAACCGGTCTTTACCGCCTCAATGTTATCCCTCGAAAAATCAATGGGGCCGCGGTACTGGGCGGACAAAATAAACATCCTTATAACCTCTGCCGGGTAATCCTTTAATATGTCGCGGACAAACACAAAATTACCCTTTGATTTTGACATTTTGATGCCGTCAATGTTCATATAACCCACGTGCATCCAGTAATTGACAAATTTCACGCCGTTGGCCGCCTCTGACTGCGCCCTTTCGTTCTCGTGGTGCGGGAATATCAGGTCAGCCCCGCCGCCGTGGATGTCAAATGTATCGCTCAAATATTTTGATGACATTGCCGAGCATTCAATGTGCCAGCCCGGCCTTCCCTCTCCCCATGGCGATTCCCACGAAGGTTCCCCGGGTTTTGAAAACTTCCACAGGGCAAAATCAAGGCCGTTCTTCTTCTCGTCGTCAACCTCGACCCTTGCCCCTTCCACAAGCTGTTCCATATCCTGATGCGACAGTTCGCCATAAGGGGTGAATTTTTCAACGGAGAAGTAAACCCCGTTCTTCGAGACATATGCCGCCCCTTTATCCACAAGCGTTTTTATGATCTCCAGCATCCTTGGTATTTCCTGTGTGGCCCTGGGTGAAATGTCGGGCGGGTCAATATTAAGTTTCGCGATATCCTCAAGGTAAGCGTCGGTGTACTTTTTTGAAATATCGCTCCAGAGCGTGTTTTCAAGATTTGCCTTGTTTATTATCTTGTCGTCAATATCCGTTATGTTCTGTACGAATGTGACCTTATATCCCCTGTACTTAAGATAGTTCCTGAACGTGTCAAAAAGGACAAATACCCGTGAATTTCCGATATGAAAATAATTATATACAGTCGGCCCGCAGGCGTAAATTTTTACTTCACCCGGCGTAACCGGGACAAACTCTTCCATTTTCTGTGTTAAAGTGTTGTAAAGTTTCATATGAACTCCTGTTATTTTTCTGTCAATAATACTGCCGCATGCGCGGCTACGCCTTCTTTTCTACCGGTAAATCCGAGCCCTTCCTCTGTTGTGGCCTTAACGCCCACCTGTTTTTCGCTTACCCCCAGTATTTTCGCAAGGACAGCCTTTATTTCCGCTGTTTTCGGAGCAAGCCTTGGATATTCCGCCACCAGTATAGTGTCAATGTTTTCCACAACAAATCCTTCCTTATTTATAAGTTCATTAACCTTTTTTAACAGCTCCGTTGACCTTATGCCGCGGTATTTCTCGTCGCTGTCGGGAAAGTACGTGCCAATATCACCAAGGCCGGCCGCTCCCAGCATGGCATCCATTATTGCGTGGATAAGAACATCAGCGTCAGAGTGGCCATCGAGCCCCAGCTCCGCGCCCGCGAATTCAACTCCGCCTATAAAAAGCTTTCTGCCCTTTACCAGCCTGTGGACGTCATAGCCTATCCCTGTTCTCATTTGTGCTCACCATGCCTTATTTTTGCCATATCCTTTTTTACGGTAACCTTGATGTTTTCCACTTCATCCTCAATACAGCGCACCTTATACCCTGCCTCCTCAAATACCGCCGCGTCATCGGTCGGCCTTAATTTTTTAAGTTTTTTGATGTCGTAAAGTTTTGACATTTCCCTGAAATTAAACCCCTGCGGGGTATGCGAAGTCCTTAAATTTTCCCTCTTAAGGGTGGAGCTTATAATTCCATTTTTTACCTCTTTTACCGTGCCATATATCCTGTTTACAGGTACAACCGCTTTTGAGGTTTTTAAACCCTTTACAATCCTTTTTATAATCCCCGCGCCGGCGCGGGGCCTTGCGCCGTCGTGCACCAGTACATTGTCCGGCATATATTTTTTCAAAAAACAAACTGCGTTATAGACGGAGGAGAAGCGCTCTTCCCCCCCGCTTATAACCGCCTTTACCTTGCTGTAACCGTATTTTTTTACAAGCGCCGCGGCGCGCCACATATATTCGGGAGCGGCAACAATGACTATGGCGCAGATTTCTTCCGCGCGCTCAAAATCATCTATTGCCAGCGCCAGAATCTCCCTGCCGTTAACCTTGATAAACTGTTTGGGCGTCTTCTTTCCGAACCTTTTGCCGGAGCCTGCCGCGGCTATTACGGCCACATTCTTCATTTTCTGAAATCTCTCCTGTTGTCCCTGTTGTTATTATTGTTCTGGTGTCCGTTGTGGCCCTCGTGGCCGCCATGCTGCTCGTACCTTGTAAATATCATCCTGCCCGCGTCTGTCTGCAGGACATTGGTGACGATGACGTCTATGCGTTTGTTCGTCATCTTCCTGGCACCATCAACGACTATCATAGTGCCGTCGTTGAGATAGGCAATCCCCTGTTCCTTTTCCTTGCCTTCCTTTATTATCTTCACATTAATTTTTTCTCCGGGAAGGTAAGTGGGCTTGATGGCGTTGGAGAGGTCGTTGATGTTGAGCACCTGAACACCCTGGATTTCGGCAACCTTGTTCAGGTTGAAATCATTGGTTAAAATCTTGGCGCCCACATCCTTAGCCATGGCCACAAGTTTTTCATCAACTCCCCTGATTTCTTTGTAGTCCCTGTCAACTATTTCCACTGCCACGCCGGGACATTTTTTAAGGGCGTTTAAAAGGTCAAGCCCCCTCCTGCCTTTGTTCCTTTTCATGTGGTCTGATGAGTCTGCTATAAACTGCAATTCCTGCAGCACGAACCTTGGCACCATAAGAATGCCTTCCATGAACCCCGACGCGCATATGTCGTTGATCCTGCCGTCGATGATTACGCTGGTATCCACGAGTTTCCTGGAAAGGTTCATTTTCTTAATTTTTCCGCTATAAATGATGTTCTGGAAAATAATAATTATTAAGAAAATTAAAGCGGCAACCCCGAGCGATAAAGTAATTATATTCTGCATATTGTTTCACCTCCCTTCTGTATTGGTTTTAAAGAATCTTCTTGAGCATGCTTATATTATTAATTCTTTTGACCTCTATCGCCGCCTTTACCTGCGGCGTGCGCTCCGGCACATAACACAGTTCAAAACCGAGCCTCTCGGCCTCCGCAATGCGCTGTTCTATAAACTTGACCGGCCTTACCTCCCCGTCAAGGGACAGCTCCCCGATAAATACCGCTTTTGTCGACATCGGCCTTTCCGTAAAGCTCGAGTAAATAGCCGCGGCTATTCCCATATCAGCCCCTGTATCGTCTATTTTGATGCCGCCGGCCACATTGACAAAAATATCGTGGTTGTCCATGCGGACATCAAGCGCCTTTTCAAGTATTGCAAGCACAATTAAAAACCTGTTGTAATCAACCCCCGTCACTGTGCGCTGGGGCACACCGAAGCTGCGCCTCGACGAAAGGGCCTGCACTTCAAGAAGCAGCGGCCTGGTGCCTTCCATTACCGTTACAATTGCGGAGCCTGTCTTGCTTCCCTTTAACCCGTCGAGCAGCACGCTTGAAGGGCTTTTAAGCTCTTTTATCCCCTCGTTGCCCATTTCAAATATTCCTATTTCATTGGTCGAGCCGAACCTGTTCTTAACGGCCCGGAGTATCTTGAACTGGTAATATTTTTCCGCCTCAAAATACATAACAGCGTCAACCATGTGCTCAAGTATCTTCGGCCCTGCTATCATGCCGTCCTTGGTAACATGCCCTATTATCATTACAGCGACGCCCGCCTTTTTCGCGGCGTACATAAGCTGCGCGCACGATTCCTTAATTTGCGTAACAGTGCCTGCCGCAGCGTCTATATCTTCCTTAAAAACAGTCTGTATGGAATCTATTATCGCCAGCGCCGGCAGTTCCTTTTCTATCATGGCGGTTATTTTTTCAACACCGGTCTCGGTTGCCAGCATTATATTTTTTGAGGAAACCAGGGTTCTTATTGCCCTGAGTTTTATCTGCTCAAGCGACTCCTCGCCGGAAATGTAAAGGACCTTTCCCGACGCGGAAACCGCATCGGCAATCTTTAAAGCCAGGGTTGATTTTCCGGCGCCCGGTTCCCCGCCAAGGAGTATCAGTGATCCCTTTACTATGCCGCCGCCAAAAACGCGGTCCAGCTCTTCCATCCCTGTTTTTAAACGAGCGCTGTCAAGGGTGCTAATATCCTCAAGTTTTGTCAGAGAGCCGCTGTCAAAACCCCGGTACTCCGCCGACTTTTTCTTTTCAATAAGCGTTTCCTCAATATATGTATTAAACTCCCCGCAGGCAGGGCATTTGCCCAGCCATTTCGGGGACGAGGCCCCGCATGAATTACATGAAAAAAGGGTTTTGCTCTTTGCCATGATTATATTGTAAGGTCCTTTGTCCTGATTTTTTCCTTTACAGAGGCGATAAAATCATCCAGCTTCACATCTTTGGACTCTTCTCCGCTTCTCTTCCTCACGGAAATAAGGCCGCTTTCGGCTTCCTTGTCCCCGAGTATTATCATATAAGGTATCTTTTCCATGGTTGCCTTTCTGATTTTCGCGCCTATTTTTTCATTATCATCATCAAGGCTCACCCTGATGCCGGCCGCCCTTATTTTTTCAACTATTCCCGCGGCCGCCTGCGAGCTTCTCTCGGTTATGGTAAGAACTGACACCTGTGCCGGCGAGAGCCATACAGGGAATGCCCCTTTGTAATGCTCAATTAGCACTCCGAAAAACCGCTCAATGGATCCAAAAAGCGCGCGGTGTATCATTACGGCCCTGTGCGGTTTGCCGTCTTTGCCGATATAATTCACATCAAAACGCTCGGGCAGGTTAAAATCAACCTGCACGGTGGAGCACTGCCATGTCCTGTTAAGCGCGTCCTTTATCTTTATATCTATCTTGGGGCCGTAAAAAGCGCCGCCTCCCTCGTCCACGCCGTATTTTATTCCGGCTTTTTCAAGGGCCTTCCTTAGAGCCGCTTCAGAGATGTCCCATACTTTCGGGTCGCCGATGAATTCCTTCGGCCTTGTGCTCAGATAAGTCTCAAATTCGGTAAAGCCGAATGTCTTGAGTATAAAATGAATTATTTCAATGAGCTTTGTAAGTTCCTCATCCAGCTGTTCTTCCATCATAAACAGGTGGGCGTCGTCCTGGGTAAATCCCCTGACCCTCATCAGCCCGTGAAGGGTGCCTGATTTCTCATAACGGTAAACAGTGCCGAGCTCGGCCCAGCGCAGCGGCAGGTCGCGGTAGCTTTTCATTGAATTATTGTACATAAGTATGTGAAAGGGGCAGTTCATTGGCTTTACCTGATATTCGGTATCGTCCATTGTCATCGGAGGATACATGGAGTCCCTGTAAAATCCCGTATGGCCCGAAGTATTCCATAAATCCAGTTTTGCCACATGCGGGGAAAATATAAGGTCATATCCGCGTTTCAAATGCTCATCGCGCCAGAAATCTTCTATTTCCTTTCTTATAATACCGCCCTTCGGGTGCCAGTAAATGAGCCCCGGGCCGTACTCTTCATGCATTGAGAAAAGATCAAGTTCCTTTCCGAGCTTCCTGTGGTCGCGCTGTTTTGCCTCTTCCTGCACTTTGAAATATTCTTCCATCATTTTAGGGTCGGGAAAGGATATGCCGTAAATCCTCTGGAGCATTTTGTTCTTTTCATCGCCGCGCCAGTAAGCGCCGGCAACCCTCGTCAGTTTAAAGGCCTTTATTTTTTTTACTAGCCCTATGTGGGGCCCGCGGCACAGGTCGACAAATTTATCCAGAGCGTAAAGGGTAAGTACAGTATCCTTTATTGAATCAAGTATCTCGACCTTGTAAGTCTCCCCCATTTCAGTAAACATTTTTACGGCGTCCTCCCTGGTCGTCTCGGAGCGCTTTAACGCCGGATTTTCCTTTATTATATTTCTCATCTCTTCCTCTATCTTTGCGAGGTCCTCTTCTGTAAAAGATTTTTCCCTGTCAAAATCATAATAAAACCCCTCGTCAATGGCAGGGCCGATTGTTACTTTTGTTTCGGGAAAGAGCCTTTTTACAGCGGCCGCCATCAGATGCGAAGTGGAGTGCCAGAAAACTTCCCTGCCCCCGGCGTCGGCGAATGTAAGCACTTTTAATTCGCCGTCTTCGTTTAACGGCGCGCCCATATCAAGGTTTTTTCCGTTGAATTTTACCGCGAGAGCGCCTGAAATATCCGCCCCCGATTCCTTTATGATTTCAGAGGCCCTTTTGCCGGGCTGCGCCTCTATTTCCTTTGAGTTAAAAAGTATCTTCATAAAAATTCCTCCATATATGTGTTATTTATTCCTTGGTCTCCCTGTTGGTCAGGAAAAAAGTAAGCTGTTCAAGTTCAAGCGCCACATCAACGTTCCTTATTATTATATTGTGGTCCATCAGAAGGTGCTTTCCCGCAAAATTCAGTACGCCTTTGATATCGGTGCCGCGGAGCCTGGTCATTACCGCGTCAAGGGAATCCCTGGGAGTTGTTATTATGACTATGTCTATCTTTTCCTTTTTTATCACTTTTTCCAGCTCGTCAACATTATAAATCCTGACGCCGTCAAGTTCCCAGCCAACTTTTGCCGGGTCAACGTCAAAACCGGCTATTATCTTAAATCCCCTCGCCTGGAAACCCGGATACATTAATAGCGCCCGCCCGAGATTTCCCGTTCCGACAACCGCCAGTTTCCACTGATGGTGCGTTCCTAGTATTTTTGATATTTGTTCCTTTAGCTGGCCCACATGATATCCAAATCCCCTGCGGCCAAACTTTCCAAAATAGGCAAGATCCTTTCTTACCTGCGCCGGGTTCAACCCTATGGCGTTGGCGACCTGGTCCGATGATACATATTCAACATCCGACGCTGTAAGGTCATAAAAACATTTCAGATAAAGTGAGAGCCTGTTTACCGTAGGAAGCGGTATTTTTTTATTTGCCATGTTCCCCCTCTTTATTTCCGCCGTCAAAATTTATTATGTCATTGAGCTTGAAGCTTGAGTGGTCGTGCGACTTCATGTAATCGTCAAGCTGCTTCTGCTCCTCGGTCGCCTCAAGATCCTT
>CAZMGF010000063.1:0-9880 GCA_964565765.1 uncultured Spirochaetia bacterium | reverse complement strand
ACCCCATGGCGGGCGCGAAAAAAAATGTCCTAAACAAGGGCTTACAATACTTTATTTTTAATAGCCGTATTTGACCACTTTTGAATTCGCAGCATCAACCACATAAATATTATTTGAGGAATCTATCGTAATTCCCCACGGGTCGCACTGTGAGGTGTCGCCGCTTACGCTTATATTCCATTGGGTAATATAATTTCCGGATGCGTCAAACTTTTGCACAATCAGATTGCCGGCATCCGTAACATAAATATTTCCCGAGCTGTCCAACGCTATGCCCTGCAGCATTGTGCTGAAACCGCCGTAGCCGGTTCCTTTGCCGCCGATTGTTGAAATATAACCGCCTGCTGAAGTAAATTTTTCAACCCTGTAATTATCATCATCACAGACATAAACATTGCCCGCGCCGTCTACCGCTATCGCGAAAGGAACGCTGAACTCTCCGTTGCCGCTTCCGGAAAAGCCCCACTGTGTAATATAATTGCCGTTGGAATCAAATTTTTGCACCCTGTTATTTCCCCTGTCCGAAACATAGACATTGCCTGATCCATCAACGGCGATTCCTGAAGGTTCGGAAAACTGGCTGTTGCCGCTTCCGGAAGAGCCCCAGGTTAAAACAAAAGTTCCCGCAGAAGTAAATTTTTGTATCCTGTTATTGCCGGAATCAGCGACATATATGTTGCCGCTTCCATCAACAGCGTCAGCAAGCGGATAATTGAGATTGCCGTTCCCGCTTGTCCCTGCGGATCCAAATACGGACGGCGAAGCGCCGGTTGCCGTAGATTTCACTATCCTATAATTTACGCCGTCAACAACATATATTGAGCCATCCGTAGCTGAAGCAATCCCGGAAGGCAGATAAAATTCAGAATTTGTACAGCCTCCAGCCTGGCAGTCCCCATAACTCCCCCACTGTGTAATTAGGCGCGGCACGGCAACTGTCGCGGTCATAGTTGCCATGGCCTGCATCGTCTGGGTGGCCTGGGCTATTGCGGTCTGTGTGGCTATTGCCACTGTATTCACTGGCGTCAGAGTCGGACATGTTGCCCAAGTGCTTGAGACATAAACAGGGAGCGTGGTTTTATCCACAAGCCAGAATGCCGTCATTGAAAAAACAGAGTTGCATATAATACCGCTGCATGTACCGCTCCACCTCATATTAAGGGTAACTCCCCTGCAATCAGTAACAATATTAGTCAAACTCACCGATGTTCCGCATGATATTGTCTCGGGAACACCAATTATTGTCTTGGTCGTAAAATCAACCGGAACCGGAGTCGGTGTGGGAGAACCTGCCGGAGCAAAACCATTGTAATGCGCGATGTAATCCGCCTGAGAATTTATCACTATTACGGAACCCGCCGCCCCTACTGTTGTCGAAGTCGCCATATAAGAATATGAAAACGTGGTGTAATTAAGCGTACCCGGGGTGCAAACAGCGCTGTTATAGGATGAAGTACCTGGAACGTCCGCGCCCGTCGGAATATGACGGCTGGTACACGAAACAGCATAAAATGCCATAATGATAAACAACAAAAAGTAAATTTTTTTCATTAAAACCTCCCTGTTGGGCATATCCTTTTAAACGTATAATATATGACAACTTTAAGGATAAAAAGTTCCTTATATTTGATTTTTCACTCTTTAAAATTATCTTTATTCACTTTTTATAAATTAACAAAAAACCTGCCAATTCAACTTGATTTTTTATAAAGATAGGCTATACTTTAAATGCAATCAATTTGGTGTTATATAAGAAAATTTGTAATCATCCCTTTGCAAAACCGGATGATAAAAACTAAAAGAGGAGAAAAACAGGATGAGAAAAAATCTATTTTTATCGGCTCTGCTTTTTGCTTTTGTCTTTGTTTTACTGGCCGCTGGTTGTTCAAAGTCATCTTCAACCACGCCCACCGCAGTTGACACGCTTACACCAAACGGGGCCCAGCAGACACAGACTGCCCAGGCGCAGCTCCCCACGGCAACACCCACAATGACGCCCAATATGACGGCAACAGAAGGGGTAAAACAGACACAGACGGCAGTTGCGGGGCTTCCGGCGCAGACACAGACAGCCGTAGCAAACGTTAACGCAACTGCAACGGCCCAGGCTAACGCAACGGCAACAGCGCAGGCGCAGGCCCAGGCAACAACAATAGCTCAGGCGCAGGAGACGGCAACAACGCAGGCGCAGCAGCAGGCTACATGGTACGCTCAGGAAACCCTTACAGCTCTTGCCACAGCAACTGCACAGGCCCAGGCGACCCAGACAGCCGTAGCCGGCCAGCCGGCAGCCACACAGACGGCTTTAGCCAATGCTAACGCAACCGCTACCGCCCAGGCAAACGCCACGGCAACCGCGATAGCGCAGTCTCTCGGAACCATATCCGGCACTGTTACACTGCCCGGTACAAAACCCGGCGAAAATTACCAGGTTATAATCGTTAAAAATCTCCAGGACGTTTCCAATAATTCATCAAGTATCCAAATAAGCGGAATCCTGGGAACAAACACATCAATTCCCTACACAGTTAATAACGTTCCTGCCGGAACCTATTTCGTTCTCGCCGCTACAATGCCCTCTAACGGAGCTCCCGTTGCCGGAGACTATGTCGGAATCTGCGGAGCTACATACCCGTCCTTTCCTTCGTCGCCAAATGTGGTGGTTACGGCAAATTCAACTATTACAGCAAACATCACAACAGTGGCAGTTTCAAACCAGGTCAGCGGCACGATTTACCTGCCATCAGCCATAGTAACAGCCGCGATTCCTTATCAGGTTATGATTTACACATCGCAGCAGGCCTTTGTTGACGGAAACCCGATGAATACCGATCAGGGAACCATGGGCGGAACAGGTGGAGTAATTACCAATGACATAAGCGCCTCATATACGGTTCCACTGCTTCTACCCGGAACATACTACATTGAGGTTTGGGTTGATGTAAACGGAGGGCAGGATATAGAGGCCGGGGATTATACTTATTCAGGGCCGATACAGGTGGGAAATCCTATCGTAAATATAAACAAGGATATAAACCTGACAAACTCCAACGTGCAGCCGTAAATCAGGTAAGTTTCAAATAAAAAAGGCGGCCGTATGGCCGCCTTTTTTATTTACCGCCATTTTGTAAAAATATCATCAAAAAAACTTGCCACCCATGCGGCGGCATATGCCGCCGCGGCTGTAATGGCCAGCGTTGCCGTGCCGTTAACAAATTCATTTTTTGTATTGAAATATGAACTCGTGAGCGTGTATGCGCCGATGGCCGCAATAGTGCCCGCAAGTACCGAAAACGACGCCCTGTCATTCTGGCGAACGGCTTCCTTTTTTTTAAGTTCAAGCTTCGTCAGCCTTCTGGCCCTGACAACGTAGGCGCCGCTTTCCGGAGTATTATCTTCAGAAAGCGCCTGCGGCGCAGGTGCACGTTCATAAACATCGCCTCCGGCTGCCTGTTTTGTGTCAACCGTGGCGCATCCGGACATTAAAATAATGGAACATACCAAAACCGCCGCAACGCACCTGTTCCAGTCCGGGGAATTTTTCATTTAAATTTTATCTCCTGCCGTCAAATAATATTTAAAACTGCGCCTCAACACCCAGATACGGCAAAAACGGCAGATTGTCCACTATCTGCGATGTCGTAAAATCATTGGAATACATTATGGTATACGGATTCAGCCTGTTAAGGACATTGAGTATTTCCACATAAACAGTGAGTTTCCATCCCTCGTACCTGAACGAATAATCCGTTCGTACATCAAGCCTTAAATAATCGCCAAGCCTCTGCGAATAGTCATTTGAATATATGCCGTGTTCTATGCCGTTGACGTCCGTATAAGTGCCCAGGAGTTTCTGGTACAGTGGGCCGGTATTATAGTGCAGTTTGGCGCCTATGGACCATGCCGGTGTTATGGAATAGCTCCCGACAGCGGATAAGATGTTTGGCTGGTCGTACTGGTAAAGAACCCAGTGTCCGTCCTGGGGGTCTATCCTTTCGGACCTTGAATAGGCGTAAGATATCCAGCCGAAAAATTTTTCCCCGTAATCAGCGTTAAGAAAAAGTTCCACTCCTTTCGCAGTGCCGGCGCCTGAATTGGAATACACTCCCGCCGTGCTGTCCTCAACAACAAGATTCGTGTAATATTTATAATATCCGTCAAGCCTCAGCGATATTTCCTTTGAGAGCTTTCTTTCCACGCTTAAAGCGGTATGCTCGGCGATATTGGGTGTAAGCAGCGGGTTGCCGAACTCGGAATTTAACTGCACGTCCGTTGGATACTGGCTGTAAATGCCCCAGGCTGCTTTCCATAACGTTACAGGATCGCTCTGCCATGAAAGGCAGAACCTCGGCAATGTCGTGTCGCGTACCACCATATCATCCTTGTCATAGCGGATCCCGGCGGTAAAATCCACGTCCGGAAGCAGCTTAAGCGTATCCTGTAGGTATCCTCCGCGTATCATGTGCCATCCATCGACAAAAACCGAAGCGGGTTCTGACGTCTGATGCACGAAATCAAAGGCAAGCTCAACATCGGCGGAATCATGAACCTTTTCCATATCAGCTCCTGCTCTTATGTCATGATCAACACCCAGAAAGCTCCCGGCAGCCCAGTCGATTTCTTCTTTCAGGCCGTAATTCGCCTGGCCAAGGTCCTCGGTGAACCCGGTTCCTATTGAATCATCATCTTTAATATTATAATAGTAAAACGTGAGGTCCGAGGTAAAACCGTAAATCGAGGTATTTGTCCAGCTTATCCCGCTTGTAACGGCCGAATTATCCATGCTAAAATTTCCGGTAAATACCGTCCCGGTATCACCAGCGGCATCCCTGTTTAATTCAAGCGCGTCATCGCTGGCAAGCGCTATTCCCTTTATGTGGTTGTCCTTTCCTAACGTAAAATCAAGCGACCCGCCTATATCCCAGAAAAAAGGAAAAACAGTCAGACCCTTTGACTGCATAAACTTTCCTACTATCAGATCCAGGTAGCTCCTCCTGCCATAAATGGCTATAGAAGCGTCGCCGAGTCCTATGGGGCCCTCCAGGAGAGCCTGCGCGGTTATAATACTCACGTCAGCGCTTCCATGCAGGGCGTCTTTATCGCCCGCGCGCGTTTTAGCGTCAAGGACCGCGCCCATAGTATCCCCCCACTGCGCCCCGAAACCGGCGGTGTTAAGATCCACAGAAGAAAGCAGATCGGAATAAACAGTAGAGAGTATCCCTCCAAAATGAAAAGGGATGGGCCACGGGATGTTATCAAGCAAATATAAATTGTCGGACGGCCCTCCTCCCTGCACCGCAAGGCCGCTGGAATAATCGCTTATTGCCGCAACCCCGGGCATTGACTGCACGGCGCGCAACGCATCACCGCCGGTTCCGGGAACTTTTTTTATTTCGGCCCTGTCGATCGTATCTGTCACGACATCATTCTTGTCCTTTTTGGCGCTCACCACTACGGCGTCGGAAACAAAATCCACCCTGTCAAGATATACATCAAGTTTTTTCTTTTCGCCGGACGCGGCTTCCACAGTTTTTTTCCTGGTTTCAAATCCGTACGCCGAAAACACGAGCCCTGCCTTTCCAGGCGCCAGTGTGAGTGTGTATGTGCCGTCATGAGAGGTTGAAACTCCGGCTGTTGTATCCCCGTCAATATCAATTGATGCTCCTTCTATTGCTTCCGAGCCGCCAAGGATCATTACCTTCCCATAAACTACCGCCTGCGCCGTCCCGGTTAAAGCGCCCGGTTTTACATCAGCCCGGGCAAGTGAATAAAAAATAGCCGCGGCGATAAAAATTATTAAATATTTTTTCATTACATCCCCTTTATCAGTGAAGTTCAAAGATTATGGGTATTGCCATGTGCACGGCAATTGGTTTTCCATCCTTATCCATAGCCGGAGAAAATTTCGCTTTCTTCAGTTTGTCAGTCACGACTGCGGTGAACCTGGAGTCATTGGAATCAATAACATGCACATCGCGGACCGTTCCGGACGCGTCTATATATACCTCCACCTTTACCCTGCCTTCCTTACCCTGCGCCCTTAATTCTTTCGGATAATCACTTTCTTCAATGAGGCCGTCCAGCCAGACCGGCCTTCTGGAAGTGGCGCCGACAGAGGACCAGTCAGCCGGATTATCCGGGCATGGTGCCGGGCATGGCGGCGCGGCGGGTTCAACCGGGGCGGCGGTAACTGTGGTTTTTACCGGCAAAGCCGCAAATTTTCCGTTTTCGCTTATAAACCAGTCAGGATCGGGGTTTACAAGCTTAAGATTTTTGTTAATGTTTTTTGACGGCCTTAAAAGAAGAGAGGAGCCGCTCAAATCAATATTTATCGCTGAAAAACTTGAGTTTTTCCACCACATGATCATGTAATAAACCGATAAAAAAAAGAATACATGTATCAATATGGATGCCGCAAACCCTTTGGCTAATTTCATTTCATTTTCTTTCCATTGCCAGCGCCACTTTCCTGACGCCGGCCAGTTTTATTGCCTCTAAAACCTCTGCCACCTTATAATACGCCAGGTCTTTTTCCGCTTTTAAGAGCACCTTTTCATCCGGAGATTGTTTTACTTCCGCCGCAAGCATGGACGTCAATTCCCCAAGAGTCACTGTTTTTTTCATAAGTTTCAGGGCCCCGTCTTTGCCCAGAGTAACAGTAAGCGCCGGTGTGGGCGCGTCCTCTTTCGCCGCGCTTTTGGGAAGGTTTACCTCCATTGCGCGTTCGCTGACAAATGTCGCGGTAACCATAAAAATTATCAGGAGCACAAGGGTTATATCAACCAGGGGCGTGATATTGATGCCTGTTACCAGCCCCTGTTCGTCGTCGTTCCTCATGATTATCTCCCCTTTTCTTTAAGATAAGCCATCACTATATGCGAGAGCCTTTCGCCGTTTGACTGCACTACTTTTAATTTGGTAGTAAAATAGTTGTAGGCTATGACCGCAGGTATCGCCACAAAAATTCCCAGGGCTGTGGCAATAAGGGCCGAAGATATGCCCGACATTACAACGGCTATTCCCGACTGGCCGGTAAGGGCAAGGTCGTTAAAAGCCTTGATAATACCCAGCACGGTGCCGAAAAGGCCGACAAACGGTGCGTTGTTTCCCATGGTCGCCAGAATGGCAAGATTTTTTTCAAGGACAAGTTTTTCCCTTATCCATCTTGAAATCATTATTTCCTCCACCGCGGCCTGCCCCTTGTGTATATTGTTCAAACCTTCAAAGGCTATCTTTGCCTCCGTCCTTATGGAAGTTCCGGCGAGCCTGACGGCTCCATCAATATCGCCGTTTTCAAGTTTTCCGGTCAGTTCATCCATAAAAACCGAAACGTCCCCGCTGTTGCCTTTAAACGCCATCCAGCGCTCAACCATAACAGCCACGCTGGCCACGCTGGCTATAATAAGAAGATACAAAACCCAGACATCGCCGACTATCGCGAGATCCTTGAATATTCCAGCCATAATAAACCTCCTTATATTTTTCATACAAGAAATACATGCCCTGTATATAATTTATAATACATTTATTATCATATGACAAGCGGAAAGGTGTTTCAACATAAACCAAGCGTACTATTTATTTAAATATATTTTTGCAACACCGGTACTTTCCGTAATGGCTTCATATCCGGGTTGAACTCCCCCTATAAAAAATTCAAATCCGCCGCTGTGTTTTACTTTTTTTCCTTCCATGCTAATTACCATAAGCTCTTCTTTTTTGAGTGAAAACGATATCTTCTTTTTCCGCCCTGATTTGAGATTAAACCTTTGAAAGCCGATCAACTGGAGCCGCGGCAGCCTGAACCCCGGGTTTAAATATTTTACGTAGAGCTGTACTACTTCATCACCGCTTTTTTTACCGGTATTTTTCACAACAGCGCTTACCTCTATGGTTTTGCCTTTCTTAATCTTAATGCCCGAGTATTCAAAATCAGTGTATGAAAGTCCGAACCCGAAAGGATAAAGCGGTTCGCCCTTAAAATATCTGTAAGTCCTGTTTTCCATATTGTAATCCCTGAAATCCGGCAAATCCGACGCGCTCTTATAGACCGTTACCGGCAGCCGGCCCGCGGGGTTATATTTGCCGGTTATTACATCAGCTATTGCCCGGCCGCCGGATTGCCCGGGATACCATGCCTGAATAATGGCATCCGCGCACTCCGGTCCGACAGATAATGCGCTCCCTGACAAAAGGACAAGAATTACCGGCCTGCCAGTTATTTTTAATTCCTGCAAAAGTTTTGACTGTACCCCCGGCAGGCCAAGGTCCGAGCGTTCAAACCCGCCGGTATCACATTCCTCACCCTCAATTTTCGGTGAAAGTCCCGCGCAAAATATCACAGCATCAGAATCAAGCGCCGCGTTAACGGCTTCCTTGAATCCATCCGTAGAATTGCCTGTAAGGGAACAGCCTTTCACGTAATTTATCTTTGCTCCCAGCTTCTTGAACGCGTCTAACGGGGTGACCGGCGCAGAGGGTGTTCCGCTGTAATTTCCCATAAGCACTTCAACATCATCGCTGTTAGGGCCTATTACGGCAATTGTTTGTATCTTTTTCATATTGAATGGAAGTACACCGTTATTCTTTAAAAGCACAATTGATGCCCGCGCCGCCTCAAGTGCCGCTTTTTTATGTGCAGGACAGTCAACAACGCTGTAAGGTATCCCGGAATATTTTACTTTAGTTTCAGGATTCAGCATGCCTAATTTTAAGCGGGTTAAAAGAAGCCTTTTGACGGAAGCATCAATGTCCCCGTCGGTTAATAACCCTGAAATATACGCTTTTTTTAGGGCTAGCCGAGGCTCTCCGCATTTTTCATTGCAGCAGTTCAGGTCGCATCCCATTTTTGTTGATATTGCAGCTGCCTCCTCCGCTGTTTTAACAAACTTATGCGTTTTATATATATCATCTATCGCTTCACAGTCAGATACCACATGCCCCTTAAACCCCCATTCACCGCGGAGTATATCAACAAGCAGTATTTTACTCGCGCACGCAGGCTCGCCGTTGACCCTGTTGTAAGCTCCCATAATACATTCAACCCCGGCTTCTTTTACGGCCGTTTCAAAAGCGGGAAGATAAGTTTCCCTCAGGTCCTTTTCAGAAACGCGTGCGTCAAAGGTGTGCCTGTCCGGATCCGGACCGCTGTGAACGGCAAAATGTTTGGCGCATGCCATGGCTTTCAGATGTTTTTTATCATTGCCCTGTATTCCCTTAATAAAAGCCGCCCCCATCCTGGATGTAAGAAAAGGGTCCTCGCCGTAAGTTTCCTGCCCCCTGCCCCATCTCGGGTCGCGGAATATATTTATATTGGGGCTCCAGAATGTAAGCCCGTAATACTGCCCCCTGTTGCCTTCTTTTATGGCCTTGTGATATTTGGCCCTGCCTTCATCAGATATTGCCGAAGCTATTTTAAAGACCATTTTATCGTCAAATGAGGCGGCCAGCCCTATTGCCTGGGGGAACACAGTAGCGATACCGGCGCGCGCTACGCCGTGAAGCGCCTCGTTCCACCAGTTATATTCAGGGATATCCAGCCCGGGTATGGCCGGAGATTTATGCGTCATCTGCGAAAGTTTTTCCCATGGCGTCATCTTCTTTAAAAGCGAATCTGCGCGGCTTGAAAATCCCGCGTCTTTACGGCTTCTTTTTTTTAAGTTCTTTTCAGTATATTTTTTCATCAGCCCGCCTTAAAATACATATAATTATCCGGTATAACGGTTCTTTGATTTGATTATATAACAGATTTAACGTAAGATGGGTGGAAAACTTTCAGACGGGCCTGTTCCTTTTTGTATTATCTGAAACTACATAATGCCTGTTGGGGGCCTTTAAAAGTATATATCTTTCCCCGCAATTCAGGCATTCATATACTATT
>CAZMGF010000062.1:0-12071 GCA_964565765.1 uncultured Spirochaetia bacterium | reverse complement strand
CCGGAATTATCCGGTAAATCCGAAAGGGGCAGTAAATGAGCGATGACAGGAAAAAAGCACTTGAACTTGCCATATCACAGATAGAAAAGCAATTCGGGAAGGGGTCCATCATGAAGCTTGGCAAATCCATGGTTACAAAACTGGACACCATAACAACCGGCGCGCTTTCACTCGACCTTGCGCTGGGAGGCGGAATACCGCGCGGCAGGATAGTGGAAATATTCGGGCCGGAATCATCGGGAAAGTCAACCCTTGCCATGTCGATAGTAGCGAAATGCCAGCAGAACGGCGGGACCGCCGCGTATGTTGACGCCGAGAACGCCATGGATGTTGAGTATTCAAAAAAGGTCGGCATAGACGTGGATAATCTTTTGATATCACAGCCGGATACGGGCGAGCAGGCCCTTGATATAGTCGAGACGCTTGTGCGTTCCGGAGCGGTGGATGTTATAGTTGTTGATTCTGTGGCAGCGCTGGTGCCGAAGGCCGAGATAGAGGGAGACATGGGAGACTCCCACATGGGGCTCCAGGCAAGGCTCATGTCGCAGGCGATGAGGAAACTTACCGCCATTATTAGCAAGTCAAAAACAATAGTAATTTTTATAAACCAGATCAGGGAAAAAATCGGGGTCATGTTCGGCAGCCCCGAGACGACGCCCGGCGGCAGGGCCCTCAAATTTTACTCCTCAGTCAGGATAGATATTCGCAGGGTCGAGGCTATCAAAAAAGGGGAAGTTGTTGTCGGCAACAGGGTAAAGGGAAAGATCGTAAAAAATAAGGTTGCACCGCCTTTCAGGGAAGCCATATTTGAGATAATATTCGGCAAGGGCATAGTCGCCGAGACTGCCATGCTTGACGTGGCAGTGGACAACGGCGTCATTGAAAAATCAGGGACATGGTACATATATAAGGGAATAAAAATCGGACAGGGCAGGGAATCCGCTATTACATACCTTACGGAAAATCCCAAGATAGCGCAGGAAATAGACAGCAAGACAAGGGAAAATTATTTCCTTAAGGAATCAGGGGCGGTAAAGCCAGTTAATGAACCGGAGGATCCGGGAGAAATGCCGGAAGAGGACGAGGATATGGCTGAAACACCGGAAACAGCTAAAGAAACAGTAAAGGAAGAACCAAAAGACGCTGTAAAAGATACGGCAAAGAAGGGGCCAAAGAAGAAATAGATATCCTTATATATCAAAGGGCCGGCTGAAAAAGCCGGCCTTTTTTTTTGCTTTTAACAGAAATTTGTTATAAAATCGTAGGTAAATATACGCATGATACTTCATGGAGGTTTTAATGAAGCGTTTTTTGATAATTTCAGCAGTTGTTATAGCGTCTATAACAGCTGTTATTGTCTGCCTGATAGCGGCCGTGCCGCTTTTTGTGCCCGCTGATGAGTTAAAAGCCGCGTTGATAAAGAGAGTATCCGCCTCAACAGGAAGAGAAGTAAATATAGGCGCATTGAAATATAATATATTCAGGGGAATTGAGCTTGGCAACGTTTCCATTATGGAGCCGGAAGGCTATGGCAAAAGGGAGTTTATAAGGGACAACAGCGTCATTTTAAGCTACAATCTGCCCGCCATATTAAGCGGCAACCTTGTAATTGATAAAATTGAGCTTGATTCCCCGTATTGCGAAATCATAAAGGAAAAAAGCGGCGCGTTTAATTTTTCATCCATTATGGCAGGCAAGGCCGCAAAAAAAGAAATTCCGGCCGCGGCTTCGGCGCCTGTAAAAGCGGAAATTGCGGCTGCCGGGGAGCCTTCCGCGGGTAAAGCTAAAAAACCATTTATAAAAACAATTATCGCCACGGGAATTTCAGTAAAAAACGGAAAATTTGCTTACGCTGATTATTCGGGGAAAAAAGCGTCCGGTTTCGCCGTCAATAATTTTAACCTGTCCATTGAAGATATCATAATGAGCGCTGTAAAGCCTGCAAAAGTGGCCATGGATTTTTCGGCGGTTTCAGGCAGGCTCATCATCCCCGTATCTCTTAAGGCCTCTGTAAAAACAGATCTGGCAGCAATGTCCGCGGTAATTAATATTGAAAGCCTCACAGCGGCGGGAACCTTTTCAACCGGAAAAATCAGCGCCGGCACCGGCGGCGATATAAGCGGCAATATTTCCACGTCGGCCGCCGTTAAAAAAGTACTCGCTTCGCTTCCTGAAGGTTCATTTAAGGGAATAAATTTTGACGCGGCTGCCGTGAACAACATGGAATTCAATTTTAAAGGAAATCAGCTTATAATTAAAGACAGGGTTAATATTAACAGGGAACATCAGGATGGCAGCGGCAGAAAAACAGTGGAAAACCTCGGCGCCGGAATAAAATTTTCAGGCGGAGTGCTTTCATGTGAAGCGGTTATAAACGCGTACGGAGGGGTTGTTAATTTTAATCTCCTGGCCGATACCGTGAAAAAAAAATATAATGCCGGTATGGCCGTAAAGAACAGCGACATCCACGGTTTTGTGGGAGATCTTTCCGTATTTATACCTGAAGCCGGCACAAACGGAAAAACACTGTTTGATGAGATAAAACAGAAAGTTTACGGAACACTTAACATGAACTGTTCATTTTTCGGAAATACATTTTCAGATGTTCCCCATACAATCAGGGGAGGCGGTTACTGCGCTGTTACAGACGGGAAACTCTCTTCGCTTGAAATGGCAAAAAATTTGGGAACAGCTCTCGGAATTGACTCCCTGAAAAACGACCTGGTATTTGATATCTTATCCGGCCATTTTTCAATGTCAGGGGGTAAAATTTCCACAGATGACCTTAAAATGCAAAGCGGCCCCGACGGAAAATCAGGTGATATTAAACTAGCCGGCAGTGGATATACCACGGTTGACAGCGCGGTAGACTTTAAGGCGCAGATGGATTTTAATCCAAGGGTGGCCTCTAAAATAGGAGCCGGGTTTTTAACCCTTCTGAATATTAAAGACGCTTCATACGCATACAACAGCGACGGCTGGCTGCCTGTTGACGCCAGGGTCTATAATACAATTAAGGCGCAAAAATACGACCTGAAACAGCCGAGAATGATTGAGAATATTAAAAGGAACCTGGGGAAAAAACTGCGTGAAGGCGGGCTTGAAGATGCCGCCAAAAAGCTGCTCCAGGGTATTTTCAACTAACAATGCAGGAGGGACAAATGGGTAAGATTTTATACGGAATCATTATTCTGTCTTTTATTTACTGCTCAGCTTTTGCGCTCAGCAAGGCCGATAAAGCCGTCAAAGACATAACCTGGATAGAGCATGCCTCGTTCAGGATAACGCTTGAAGGTAAGGTCATTTATATCGACCCGTGGAAAATAAGAAATCCGGTTCCCGCAGATATTATACTGATTACACATGATCATTACGACCATATGTCAAAAAACGATATAGACAAGATAAAGCAGGCTGACACGGTTATCTTCTGCCCGCAGATAGTCGCCGACAAACTGGCTGGTTACAAGACCGTTGTTTTCAGGCCGGGAGATAAAAAGAAAATAGGGAAACTCACATTTGAAGCCGTGGCAATGTACAACATTAACAAGCCATATCATCCAAAAGAGGCGCTTTATACCGGATTTATTATTGAGGGAGGTGGTATCCGGATATATAACGCCGGCGACACGGACATGATACCCGAGATGAAAAAACTTAAGGACATTACTGTGGCGATTCTTCCGTGCGGCGGCAAATATACAATGGACGCGGCGGAATGCGTAAAGTGCGCAGAGATGATAAAGCCCCTTGTTGCCATACCCGCCCATTACGGCACAATAGTAGGCGACCCGAAGGAAGTTGAAGCAACAGTTGCAAAATCAAAGGTTAGGTTTATAATAATGAAGGCGGAAAACAAGAAATAGGAAAGAAGTTTTCAGCGGAGCTGAAAATTTGGTGGGCCCTGAAGGACTTGAACCTTCGGCCAACAGATTATGAGTCTGCTGCTCTAACCGACTGAGCTAAGGGCCCACGCTTTTAGGTAGATATCAATTATATTTTTAATGGTGGATTTGTCAAGTGAAATATGGGCATTATTAAAATGCTTAAACAGGGGGGAGCAATGCTTACTGAATCCCAGAAGCGGGAATTACTTATTCTTGCCAGGAAAACTATTGAGCTATATGTTGAAAAATCCATGATATATAAATATGAGCCCACGGATGAACTCCTGCTTTCAAAATGCGGGGCGTTCGTCACCATACACAACAACGGCAGGCTGCGCGGGTGCATCGGCATGATTGAGGGTATCGAACCGTTATATATAACAGTAACGGAAATGGCTGTCGAGGCCTGCTCCTCTGACCCAAGGTTTTCTCCTGTAATGTTATCAGAGCTCAAAGAGATTGATATTGAAATATCGGTTCTTACTCCCAAAAAGCGCGTAAAATCTGTGGATGAAATAATACTCGGCAAGCATGGTGTAATAGTAAGGCGCGGCGCCTCAGGCGGAGTGTTTTTACCACAGGTGGCCGTGGAAACCGGATGGTCAAAAGAAGAATTTATGCGCAATCTTTGCGCCGGCAAGGCCGGCCTCGAGCCTGACGCGTATAAGGACCCGAAAACAGAGATATATGTTTTTGAAGCGGAAGTTTTCAGTGAAAAAGCGAAAGGGGAATAACTATTGTGGACGCGCCGGAATTATGGAAACAGAAATATGAGATAAAAGTGTACGAGTCGGACGCGCTTGGAAGGTCTTCATTTCCGGCGCTCTGCGATTACATACAGGACATGGCATGGCGACATTATACAAACGTGGAAAAGGCCCTTGGAAACCTCCTGCCATCCGGCCAGGTATGGCTCATGACAAGGCTTGAAGTCGAGGTTATAAACCTCCCGAAGTGGCAGGATATTATTGAAGTTGAGACCTGGTCAAGGGGAATTGAAAAGTTCTATGCGTTCAGGGATTTCGTAATTACCGGCAATGACGGCAAAGAAGCGGCTAAGGGAACAACCACATGGGTCGTGCTTGATACTGTGAATAATAAAATTGCAAGGCTTACGGAACTGGCTTCAAAGTGGCCTTCACGGGCTTTCGTTTCGTCGCTTGGCC
The DNA here is from genome assembly GCA_964565765.1 of uncultured Spirochaetia bacterium. Classification (GTDB taxonomy): domain Bacteria; phylum Oederibacteriota; class PGYV01; order PGYV01; family Palsa-1178; genus Bog-1181. The sequence goes on along the minus strand of CAZMGF010000062.1, from coordinate 7,018 downwards.
GCGACGCTGAAAAAATCGAGCAGCTTACAGCGCCGGCATACGGGCCTGAGTATAACGTCCAGTACAGCGATATGGATGTTAACAGGCACGTCAACAATGTAAAATATGTGAAATGGATGTTTGACGCCGCCGGTATGGAATATCTTGAGAAGCATACGGTAAAAAAAGGAATAATAAATTTTATAGATGAAACAAGGGCCGGAGATGTGGTAAAGACAGGTATTGTGCGGGCAAATGACCTTGAAATATGCTGCAGTGTGATAAAAAATGGGAGCAGCAAGGATGCCAGCAGGGCGAAATTTTATTTTAAATAATAGCAAAGGGTGAAGATGGATATACAAGAGACAAGAGACAAAGTAAAACTTAAAGATTTTTTGATGAAGGACCCATATCTGCATATATACGAGCTCGGCGACCTGCAGGAAAAGCTTTTTCCCGCTGCCAGATGGTTTGTATTGGAGGATAACGGTGAAATATTATCTTCTGCCATGATGTACACGGCTAAAAATATAAATATTTTTTATCTTGTGGAAGACACACGTCCCGAAGCGGCGGCTGAACTGCTGAAAGCCATTATGGAAAAACTTCCGGATGAAATGTACTGCCTTGTATCGGCAAACCTTGTTGATGTAATAAAAGAAAGATACGGCTTTGAAAAAACCGTGAGTTACGACAAAATGAAGCTTACAGGCGATATATTCCTTTCAAGAAACATTAAATATCCGGAATTTACATACAGGATAAATGTGAACGATTCGGAGACTGTCGGGGAATTTTTAAGGGAGATTAATCCCGGAGCATTTTACAATAAAGGAATGCTTGCCACAGGGAAATATTTTTGTATAAGGAAAAACGCTTCTCTGCTGGCAATGGCAGGGGTTCATCTTTATTCAAAAGAATTCTCCGTGGCCGCCATCGGCAATGTTGTCACAGCCGAAAATGAGCGGGGAAAGGGATATTCAACATCCGTTATGGCAAGCCTGTGCGCCGACCTGTGGAAAGATGTGAAAATAATCGGGCTGAATGTAAGAGGGGACAATACGCCGGCAATAAAAGTTTATACAAAACTGGGGTTTATAAAACATACGAGCCATGTGGAGCTTACAGCTGTGAGAAAGTAAAAAGTGAAAAGTTCTAACCAATAAGTTCAATTGAAAAGTAAACAATAAAACGTGCGTTATATAATTGAATACTTAATAGTTGCACTTATTGGTTATTAATTTTAACTTTTTACTTATTTTGCAGTTGCCGTTACCTGCGACGGAGCTGACGCGGGCGGAATGCCTGCATTCACCTTTACATGCTTTATAATTTTAATTTTGTTTAACGGCCAGTAAACCAGGACAGCCTTGCCCCGCAGCTTGTTATAGGGCAAAAATCCGAAAAACCTGCTGTCATAAGACTGGTCGCGGTTGTCTCCCATCATGAACAGAGTTCCCGCCGGAATCGTCGTGGGCGGAAAATTATCCCTGTTGGTGCGCCATGCCGGGTATACGGCCATATCCTTGTGCACCACGTAAGGCTCATCCTGTTGGATGCCGTTAATATACAGAACCTTATCCTTCATTTCAACAACATCGCCCGGCAGCGCCATGCATCTTTTTATCCACATAGCGTTTGTTTTGCCAGTGGGATCCCTGAAAATAACAACGTCCCCGCGTTTCGGCTTGTTAAAATCAAAGTACATCTTATGGTCTATCGGGTTATAAAGGCCGTACGCGAATTTTAAGGCCATGGGATGCTCGCCGACCATCAGGGTATTTTCCATTGAAGGCGTTGGTATCGCGAAAGCCTGTATGACAAAAATCCTCAGTATTGTGGCTATTATCATGGCTTCAAAAGCCGGCTCAACCCAGTCGCGGACAACATGCTTCTTGTCAAGCTTGAATACGAAAGCCACAAGTATCTCTCCGATTATAAGCAGCGCGAAAAGGCTCCAGTAAATTATTTCCATCCAGTCAATGTAATGCATTGTATTTCTCCTTGTTTTATTTTGTGATATTGTACCAGAAAAATTATTTGTTTTAAAGTCCATTATCAGATGGTGGCAACCCTGAAAAATTCTTCGAGCGCTTTTACAGCATCCGCCACTCCGTCCTCTTTTTTCATCATATTGGAGAGCTCAACGGCTTTGTCCTTCATTTTTACGCTGTTGATAGCCTCTTTCATATTATCCGCCAGCTGCTGCGGGGTGAATTTTCCGTAGTCAAGCGGCTTCGGGGCCGCGCCCAGTTTGAAAAGCCTGTCCGCCCAGGATTTCTGTTCGTCAGTAAAGAAAAGCGGAACCGACGGAACGCCGAGCCTTGTGGCGGTCTGGGTTGTGCCGGCGCCGCAATGATGCACCGCCGCCAGGCAGAAGGGCATTATTTCCTTGTGGGGCATCCTGGCGGAAAAATAAATATTATGAAGAAATGTATTTTCCTGATATTTTTTTGAGGCTGTCTGTATAATAACTTTTTTCTTATAAAGCTTCGCCGCCTCTATGAGCATTTCCATGCCCCTTTCAGCGTCCATCTGTATGGAAGAACCCAGTGTGATAAAAACAGGATGCTCACCGCGGCGGGTAAGAAAGTCTTTCAACTCAGGAGTAAATTCGCAAAATTCCGCACCATCGGGGACGTTTAAAAAACCGGTTATTTTTGTCCTGCCCGTCAGGGTCCAGTCTTTTGGCTCCGGAAAAAAGACCCTGCTGCACGCGACAATGTTAAGTTTGGATGACATCCAGGCGTCGGTCATCACATGTTCAATGGCAGGCAGCCCTTCGTCAATAAAAAGTTTTCCTATTTCTTTTTTCATCAGCATATCCATTGATGCAAGAAAGGCCGCCCACAATACTTTTGAAACTCCTGAGGCAATGTTTGGCGCGCCTACCGGCGGGTTTACATCAGAGGGGATAAAGCCCGGCCAGTAATGAACCGCGGCGTAAGGCTTGTTATGCTTGAGAGCCGCGGCTTTCAGGTAGTAACATGAAAAATGGCCGACAACAATATCGCTGCGCTCGCACATGTAATTTGCGCCGGCGTATAATTCGGATATGTAAGGGTAAAGTGTTTTTTCAAGGAGGTTGAGCATCATGGCGGGAGAGCGCGCTATCTTGCCGTTTTTTCCGGCAAGTCCGTCAAGTTCCGCTTCAATCTTCTCCGGTTTCTTGAGCATTGTAATGCCTGCCCTGGCGCAAAGCCCGGCGTATGATTTGTTGTCAACGCTTGCGATGCATATTGTAACCTGATGTCCCGCTGTTTTTAAACCTGCGCCTAGGGCAATCATAGGACGGATGTCGCCGTCAGAACCCCATACCTGCAAACCTATTTTCATCAGATACTCCCGTATAAATTTGAGGCGTAAATAATTATAACCCTATAATTATACTATAAAAAACGGAAAAAATGATTTAAAATATAACAATTAATTCAATATTAAAGGAGAAACAGATGAACATATGCGTTTTTTGCTCCTCATCCGACGCTTCCCCGCGCAAATATTTCGATTCAGCCAGGAAGCTCGGAGGGGAAATGGTCAGATCGGGATTCAACCTTGTTTACGGCGGTGCCAACCGCGGGCTCATGGGCGCGGTCGCGGAAGAGGTAAAATCAAAGGGTGGAAAGGTCACCGGGGTAATTCCAAGGGCCCTGAAGGATTACGGCATCGCAAAGGAAGGGCTCGACGAGCTTATTGTGACTGACGATTTGCGCCAGCGCAAGAGCGTCATGGAGTTCAAATCCGACGGCTTTATTTTTCTGCCCGGGGGAGTAGGAACGCTCGAGGAGGCAATGGAGATACTGACTTTAAAACAGCTTCATTTCCACAACAAGCCGCTGGTTTTTCTTAACACAGCTAACTTTTATTCGCTGCTCCTTAAATTTTTTAGGAGGATGGAAAGGGAAAAATTCATCAAAAAAGAGCTTTATTCCATGTTCTATGTGGCAAAAAACGAGAAGGCCGCGGTAAGGTATATTAAAAGGTATAAACCGTCAAAAACAAAGGATAAATGGTTTTGATATCATTTTAAAGGGAGGTCAAGCTGCCCTTTTTTATCCTGCGTATCGCCGAAGTTGTGCATGGACACGCCAAGCAGCCTTATTTTTTTCTTTCCTGCCAGTGTTTTTTCAAGCAGGGCAAGTATGTGGCCGTAAATAGTCGCGCCTGACTGAATTGCTTTTCCAATTGTAACGCTTCTTGTGACCTGCTTAAAATCCATGTATTTTACCTTTAATGTTATGGTCCTTCCTTTCAAGTTTTCTTTCCTCAAATCTTTTTCCACGTCAAAGCAAAGCTGTTCCAGATATTTTTTTATCTCATTAATATCAAGGATGTCCTCCGGGTATGTCTCTTCGCGGCCCATGGATTTTCTGTCCCAGTTTGATATTACGGCGGAGTCGTCGATGCCCCGCGAGAGGTCATGGAACCATGCGCCTGATTTGCCAAAATGCTCCGTAAGAAAATCAGGGGACTTTTTGCGCAGGTCAAGGCCGCTTTTTATCCCGAGGGAAAGCATCTTTTTTTCAGTAACTTTGCCGACACCGTGGAAAGAGCCGACGGGAAGTTTTTCTATAAAGGATATTGCTTTTTCCGGTGTGACCACTGTCAGGCCGTCGGGTTTTTTGTATCCCGAGGCGATTTTTGCGAGAAATTTGCAGTATGATACGCCGGCGGAGGCTGTAAGGCGTGTTTTTTCATAAATTTTCTGCTTTATTTCTTTTGCTATCTGCGTGGCTGATTTTATCTCCAGCTTGTTTTCCGTAACGTCAAGGTATGCTTCATCAAGGGAAAGGGGCTCAACCATATCGGTATATTCATGGAATATTTTATGTATTTGTGAGGAAGCTTCGGTATATTTTTTGAAATCCGGAATGACAAGCTCCGCTTTTGGGCACAGACGCAGGGCTGTGGCGGTTGCCATGGCGGAGTGGATGCCGAATTTGCGCGCCTCATATGAACAGGCAGCCACAACGCCGCGCTGTTTCGGAGTGCCGCCCACAATCACCGGTTTCCCGCGCAGGGCAGGGTTGTCGCGCTGTTCAACAGAGGCGTAAAACGCGTCCATGTCTATGTGTATTATTTTTCTGATTGTCATGGGTATATTATAGGATAAGAAATGGAAAGTAAGAAGAGTTTTTTATTCTATATCAGATCTTATAATAGCGTAACCCTTAACGTCATGAATCCTGCCTTCGGCAGATATTATCCTGCTTCTCTGGACGCCTTCGAATTTCATACCGGATTTTTCCATTACCCGGGCCGAAGCGCCGTTATTGACGTCGCAGACAGCCTCTATCCTGTTAAGTTTCAGCATGCTGAAACCGAAGCTGATTATTTTTTTGACAGCCTCTGTCGTATAGCCTTTGTTCCAGTATTCAAACCCGACAGCGTAGCCGATGGAGGCTGTTTTATGGGGAACCGAATATGATTCAAAACCGGCAGTACCGATGAGCTTGTTTGTTGCCCTTTCAATGACACCCCAGGAAACAGGGTTGCCCTGCCGCTGCCTCATGTTGTGCCAGGTGATGAAATCCTTTGAATCGTTTATGGATTTGTGGGTTGACCAGATGGTATATTTTGAGACCTCGGGGTTTGAGGCGTAATTGAAAATATCCGCAGCGTCGGAAAACCTTAAATTGCGCAGTATTAGCCTTTTTGTCTTGATAACAGGAAGATGGCTGAAAATGCGTCCGGCGTTCATTTTAACCCCCGTAAAGTATTGCAACAGGTTAGATATTATCATAAGAGGGGATAAAATGACAATAATTATCTAAATATATATAATAATCATTGACGCCCGGCGCCAGTGTGTTATCCTGTATTATGATGTAGAATTATTCTACAGGATCTTAAAATTTTTGGAGGTTTTAGTTATGCCGAAGGGTAAAGTGAAATGGTTCAATGACAAGAAAGGCTACGGTTTCATCGAAATGGAAGGCGGGAAGGATGTATTTGTTCATTACCAGGCCATCCAGGGGGACGGATTTAAATCCTTAAAAGAGGGTGACGAAGTCAGCTTTGACGTAACCGAGGGCGCAAAAGGGCCGCAGGCTGCGAACGTAACCAAAATTTAAGAAAGACGTCCATACAATAAAACCCGGCGGATGAAAATCCGCCGGGTTTTTTCTTTTTTCTTTTGAAATTAACTATTGACGCCCGGCGCCAATATGGTATCCTATACAAACGTTGTAGAACAAGTTCTACAAGATTTTAAAATTTTTGGAGGTTTTAGTAATGGCTAAGGGAAAAGTAAAGTGGTTTAATGACAAGAAAGGCTACGGTTTCATCGAACAGGAAGGCGGCAAGGATGTATTCGTTCACTACCAGGCCGTGCAGGGAGAAGGATTTAAGTCGTTAAAAGAGGGCGAAGAAGTTAGCTTCGACATAACTGAAGGCGCAAAAGGGCCGCAGGCAGCCAACGTAGTCAAAATATAAACGACAGGTTTATACAATAAAACCCGGCGGATCCCTCCGCCGGGTTTTTCTTTTTAAGACAGTAATACTGTTTCTGGCTGGAAATAATACCTGATTGTAATCGCTGTAATTGTGGCTCCACTGTTAGTAATGCTTGCACCATAATTTACAGAGCGCTGAAAATATGTACCTTGCGCAGCCCCGGCAGTGTAATAATTTTTATTCCAGCTTTCGTTCAGGGAAACAATCCCTTTCAATTTCACATCAAAAAAATCCGCAAAAGCTTATGTTGCGCCGTGCTGTTTAAATCCTTATTGCAACTCTCAAATTGACAATTCAAAGGGTAAAAGCATATAATACCACTATATAAAAAAGGCAGGGCGTCCGGCGAATAAAAAATACATTGATAGGGGGAAACAAAAATGAAAAAAGCAGCTTTATTTTTTGTTTTAGTTTTGATTGTTGCATTTAGCGTTATTACAGGCTGCAAAAAGAGTTCATCTCCAACATCCCCTGTTTCAACAAACACTCCAACGCCCATTGCTTCTTTTACAGACCTTGCATCAGTGTCCGGAGGAACATTTACCCAGACCGACGGAACAAACAGTTTCAGCCACACAATATC
>CAZMGF010000061.1:0-12751 GCA_964565765.1 uncultured Spirochaetia bacterium | reverse complement strand
CTTTTAACTGGTTAGATAAAAGTTCCAAAAGGAAAACAATAAGCCCACTTGCTGCTAAAAAACTTCCCAGCCAAACTAATGCGTCCCATATGTTTTTAATTATTATAGTCATTTTCCCCTCGTTTCACCTAAAGCCTTGTTTATTATGCCACGGACACTTATCATGGTCAATGCGCAAAGCCATAGCGAAAGGACACAGGCTGTTTGTCATGCTCCCTTTTTCAACACCCTGTTCCCTTAGAGCCTCGGTCATTTTAGCGGCGTAATGATCACTTTCCTTTTTCAAAAGACAAAACGGAAAATAATATGTTTCAGTAGCGCCGCTTAAAAATCTTTCTGTTTTGTTTTCTGTTTTCAGGTTATCACAGTCCAAGAAAATACCCCTTAGAACGCGTTTTCTTTCTTCCTCATAAACTCGCATTTGGTACATATTTCATTTAATGCATTATAACTCTTAAATGAGTGTTCGCATAACGGTTTTTCAACGATTTTTTTTGTTTCATTGCCTGATAATACCGCCATCTGGCCGGCGCCCTCGCTTATTACCCTGTTTCTGCCGCTGTTTTTTGCCATATAGAGCCTTTTATCCGCAAGATTATAAAGTCCGGCAAAACTTCCCGCCTCTCTGGGATATTCGGCAATTCCTCCGGAACAGGTTATTTTACTGATTAACGTTCCCTTTATCTTATTTACCTTCTCTCCGAGCTCATCTTCAACGATTTTTCTGAATTTTTCTGCCGTTAATGCAGCCTGCAGTATAGGGCCCTTTACAACAGCTAAAAATTCTTCCCCTCCATAGCGGTAAAAGCTATTGCCAAAAACTTCACTTCCAATCTTTGCATACTGCGTTAATACCACATCCCCGAGGTCGTGTCCGTATGTATCGTTGAATACCTTGAATTTATCAATATCAAAGCTCAAAAGTGTGATTGTCTGCCCCTGCCCATTAAATCCGGGCTTTACAAGCTCATCAAAGCAGGCACGGTTGTTAATACCTGTCAATTTGTCCGTGTAGAGCTTTCTCCTGGCTATATCAACTCTCCTGTCCGCGGCTTCCTGCAAGGAAAGCGCCCTGTCCACGTAAGGGTCAAAGATCCAGGCAAAAAGCCTCTGAGTCCATGACATTTTGCCGAATTCGTCTGCAAATACCTGTTTCCTTTTGCCCTTGGCGGCCTCATAGAGCCTTTTTACCGTAGGATGCTTCTTAAAGCCAGCCTCAAAGAGCTGTGAACACATACTTAGCGTTTCAGCTGAATTATTCAGGTAAAAATTGCACACTGCTTCTTTAAATACTATCCGGTGCAGGTTATTTACTCCTGATTTTATCTTTTCAAATATTTCAAGCGCGGATGCGTATTCTTTATTGAACATAAAAATATCCGCGCGAAGTTCAAGAGCGTTGATGTTTTTATCGTTCATTTTCAGGACGCCTTCAACAAGGTTTTCAGCAACGGAGACGTTGCTGGCCATGTTTCTTGTATAATAATAAGTATATGCAAGGTAAAGTTTTACATTCACATCATCCGGCTTTTGTTCCACGAGTTCTGCAAAGGCCCTCTTTGCCCTGGGATAATCTTTCTGGGCGTAAAAAGTGCGGCCGATGAGTAAATTGAGGTTGTAATCATCCTTGCCAAGCTCTTTGCTTAATATGTAGGCCTGATGTAATGAGGAAAGGGCCTTTCCGTAAAGCCCCCTGCCGAAAAACAACTGGCCGTCCTGAAAATATTCTTTTATCTGCATTTCCTTTTCCATTGGCATTTTCTTATCCCTCACATATCCAGATATAGGTTGTCAATTTTCCATACGCCGTTGACGTCCTTGACCCATATAAGCACTGCTGTAATGGGCATTTCCACCGATACATTCTTCTTTACGCTTGTGTATTTAATGGATCCAATGACCTTAATGGCCGCCTGCTTGTTTATTACCCCTTCCAACACCTGGTTGTATGTGTAATCAGTGGCAAGACCGCTGTTTGTAATTTCGTCAGTAAAGGGCGTGTCGTAAAAAATCTCCTTATACTGCGTCAGCAGATTTGCCGTCATGAACTGCTGCGCTCTGTCGCGCGCGTCCTTATATGTTGTATAAGACAGGTTGAAAAAATTATTGCAGAACAAAATTGACTGGCTCTTCAACTGCGCAATGACAATATTGGTGTTAAAAGTCTTCTCTGCGGGCTGTTTACCCGTTATTGATTTTGAAAAATAAAAAAATACGCCTATCAGGAACATTACCGAAAATACCACCGCTAATATAAAAACAGTTATGCTAAAACCATGCCCGCTGCCTTTATTCGGTTTTTTTACTTCACTCACCTGGTCCGAATTTAAATCATCTGCCTGGAATTGGCCGTCAAATAAATCGCTCATTTTTTAAACTCCTTTGGAAACTAGTTTGGTTATTGCTTTCCATACATCCCCGCCTGATTCTTCAATTGCTTTATTGCGCGCCGGCACGTCATAGGTGGGCTCGCTTGTTGCAATCCACCGTAAAACCGCGTCCGGCCGTATATAGATCGTGTTTTTCTTGTCCCCTGATATGAAAAACGCCTGTGAAAAACGTCCGCGCTCCTGGAACAGGCCGCTTAAAATGTTTGTTTCCATATCATTTAATTCCAAAAGCGGTTTTAACAGGGGCAAATCCGTTGAGGATTGTTTGAATATGGTGGTAGTGGCAGCGCTCTTTAAGAACTGTGCGGCCTCCGGCTGCCCCAAAAAGTCATTTATCTGCTGTGTGGCCATGAGCACCATCAACCCAAGATGGCGCGAGCGTTTGGCAAGTTCCAGCAGGAACGAGCGGCCGCCTGTGAACCTGGCCAGGTACCACGCCTCATCAACGCAGAGGATCTGTTTTTTGCCGAGTTTTTTATTGACCTTGAACCTCTGCATGGAAAAGCTTGAAATGATGTATACAGCCAGTGACTGTATATCATCCCTGTCCGGCAGGCCTGATATGTCAAAAACAACAAAAGAGCTGTTTAATGACATATTTGAATTATTATCCAGTAGAGAGGCATATGTTCCAGTGCCCACAAATGGCCCGAGTTTCTGGGATATCCTGGATAATTCGCTTTTCCATTCAAGGTTTTTCTTATCCTTTATCATACTGTCTATCGTGTCAATGACCATGCCAAGCCGGGGGATGCTCTTAACATCCACTTTTCCTGATGATGAAACCTTGATATGGTCCTTATATGTTTGCTTGATTATTTCCTCAACAAGCGAGCTGTCGAGCTTATTGAGTCGCTTTTCCCCTTCTTCCGATAAAATAATGTCAAACAACCCCGTGATAAAACTTATTTTACCGGCCGTGGGTTCCCCTTTAACATTAATATCGTTTTCCTCACCCAATGATTCATCATAATCAATGCAGTCAAAGACGTTATAGGAGTTTTCGCCGTTCAAGCCTATCTTAATATACTGACCCTTGTTGCATTTGCATAAAATTTCATACGACTTTGACTTATCAATTATTATTATCTCCGTTTTCCACGGAGACAATCTGTTAAGTATCAGATTCACATAAAAAGATTTTCCAGAGCCCGGCTGCCCTATTATTACGTGGTTGCCGTTGATGAGCTTCTTGCTCCATGGATTTAGAAGCACAGGCTGGTTCGTTGCCGATGTTCCGAGCAGTACCCCGCCCTCGCTGTTGTCCACTTCAAAGTTAAAGAACGGAAAGAGGTTTGAAAGCCCGCCGGAGATTGCGCCGGCGTTGCCTGTAAGCGTTAAAAAGTAATGTCCTGCCCTGTTATTGCATAATGGAAGTGTTGAACTCCATAAAGTCTTTTGTTCAAAAATACCGTTGAAAGGTATGCCATCCTGCAGTACTGATTCAAAATCCGGAGATATTTCTTCCAGTCTTTCAAGGCTTTCACTTTTGAATGAAAGATAACAGGCAAATTTTATGAATTTTACATCCCCGCGCGTGTGCATGGCGAGCAATTCCGTTGTAGCGGACGCAATTTCCCTGTTCTCAATATCGGTCCTGCCCCCGCCGGTCCCTATTGAGGTCTTTAGTTTTTGTTTTAGATCGTCTTTAATGTCCTGCTGGTTGATTCCTTTGGCAAAAATGGACAGAGTAAAATAGTTATATTTGAAAAATAAATTTTGAATCACGCCGGGAATGTTCGGTATATCGGAAATATACATTGTCTTGATATATTCTTTCCCGAGCATTATCTTATCACTTGTTTCTTTCAGCGGCGTCCGTGCAAGTATGCCCTTAAATTCATTTAAGGAATTATCCATTTTTTCAATCGGTGTTTTCGACGTCTGCGTCGGATTCAGCGCCTTGTCCAGTAAGTTCTTGATCTCCTGCCTGTTAAGGTCCAGGACCTCGAGCCCCAGCTGCTTTAACGAACCGACAAAGCTTCTGCTCCTTAACGATATTTCGCGCCTTAAAGTAACAACATCTTTTTTTACCGTGGTTTTCTTCTTCATGAAAAGGTTTTTAATTATTATCTCCGGTTCCCTGTATGTAAAAAGCACATAAAATTTGTAATCCAGTACCCTGTTTTCCCTGCAGTAAGAAGTCAGATAATCGTCAAGATAGTTCGGATAGAAGTTCGCGTACTCCGGAATATGGTGCTCTTTATCCACCTTTTCATTATATTTATATATAAGTTCATCCGGATTGTATTGCTGGCCGTTTAAGATGATTTGCACTTCTTCGTTGGATTTTAGGGTATTAAACGCCTGTTTTAGCCCCTCTAATGCGTTTGTAATGGCCATCTCCGGGGCGGTCAGGGTATTTATACCCCCCTTTATCTCATATATTGCCGTAGGATGATCTGTTTCGTCTATGATAAATCCGTCTATAATGGTCTTTATATTTATTAAGTCTTTTACCGCCCCTGTTATGGTTGGCATTATTCCCCCTGGTTGTTTTCTGGCGTTTCTTCAATAAATTTCCTGAGTATCGGGCTGTTTGCGTTGATGTCCGCGGACGTCAGGTATATTTTTGGCTCCAAAACGTATTTAATGATGTTGGTGAAGAAAAACTCCGGCAAATTTCTTTTAAAGCTGATAAAAGCGTATACTGAACCGCCGACAATTACAAAAACAGCTGCTGAAAGTATCATGTTTATCTGCGCCAAAAATAACATGCAGAAAAGTACAAGCATACCCTCAATGATAATAAGCGCGAAAAAATCAATTATTGGAAGGCCGAGCATTTGCGGTTTCTGGTTTATTATGCTCATTACTGCGGCCCGCCCGGACGTTTGAAACTATTTGCAGTACCTGTTCCCGCGCCGCCGTTTGATGTCTGGGAAACATCTGCTGGCGCTGTCCTTAATTCCTTTACAACTGTCTGGTTTGAAAAATTATCAAGTTTCTTTATATTCTGGGCGTATTGCGCCCTTGAAATATTTCCCTCGTTCATGGACTGCTTTTGTCCGCTCTCATATTTCATGTCCTTAAAATGGTCAAGGACACTGGTTGCAGGGTTGTTTGCCTTGCGCTGTATCAGGTTTGCCAAACCCAATGCCCCTTTACTGCCCGCCATTGCACCGCCTGCAACGGCCGCGCCAACTGCAACAGATGCTTCTCCTGCCGTCTTAACCACGCCTCCGGCTGTGCGTAAATTGCCCATTACGCTCTGGCCGAAGTTCTGCATGACGTGTGACGACATTACAAGCCCTTCAGCAATACCGCCGACTTTGCTCATCATTTTTATTCCGGCCAGCACGCATACGAAAAAAAGCATTTTCCATGCGTTGGCAGTGGCTGAATCCAGGGCCTGACCTGCAAAGGGCTGTGATAATGTCATCCAGTACGCGAAAATGTTGATGAATATTATTATCAGACCCCAATAAAAGTTATATGAAAAAAGCTGCACTGTTTTCTTTAACCAGTCCCAGAACGTGCCCCTTGTGCTTTCATTAGTTACCAGAGAGGCCGCAAAGATTCCGGAAAAGTACGCCATGATCAATGCAAGCGTCTGTCCTGCCTTTAATACAACGACTTCAAAACATTCCAGTATGCCTACCACTGATACTATGAACATTAAAACCTGATTAATGAAAAACGGATAATCCCTGTATTCTAACCGGTCGCCGACGATTCCGGCTATTGTGGAAATGTCCGTTACGGCCGAGCTTGCGGCGCTGCCTATCGCAGTAGAGCCCTGGTCAGTAAAAAGGTCCGCCGTAACCTGGAATCCGTTTTGTGAGCTGTTTCCCATAAAAGAGGATATCTGCATTAAATTACTTACAACAAAAGTGCTGTTTGACTGGCCGTTGGCCGTCTGGTACGCGCCTGTTGCATATGACTGCATGGCAACAGATATTGCGTTGAATACCTCAAACATAAATGTAAAAATCAACGGCACAGTAAAAATCAGGATAAGAGAGAATACCAGCCCCATAACAGGCTTTGTAACATCCTCGCCGTGCCATAAAGAATTAAGTATTGTCTGAATAAAGAGGATAAACACAAATCCAAACGTTACTATATATACGAGCCTTAAAACATCGTTCAAAACACCTGAAAACTGTGCCGGATAATTATTAAAATTGCCCCAGTCTATCAGAAGAAAAATGAATTTTGTTACGAAGCCGAAAAGCAGGATGAATATCTTCGTAACAATTACATTAATGTAAATGAACAAAGTGAAAGCAATTTTAATCCCGGCATTAATGAGCCAGTCAACAGCGTTGCTTTGGTGTGGTACACTCTGGCCGGGCGCTGCCGGCTGTGCCGTAGAGCCTGAACCATTCGTTGCCGGCGCGGATGTTGATGGCGCCAATACGGTTGTCTGGTTATTCGGCAGTGTCTGGGTTATGCCTGAAGGGCTTAGCCCAATTAAACCCGGGTCGGCCAACACGGCTTTAACGCCTATGTAAAGCATGAAAACCGCAACAATAACCGCATATATGGCACGCCTGTTCTTCATAAACGAAAATGAAGATTTGCCTTTTTCTTTATCCATAATTATTCCCCCTGTATATTGTAAAAAATCCTCTATTTTTTACTGGAAAGCGTTTTGTACGTCCGAATTGGATGTGTTTCCTTTTGATGCCTGGTCCATGATTACATTAAAAATAGGTTTGGAGAGTAATACCAGAAAAAAGCATATGGCCGCAATTATCATGATGCGTTTTCCCATTTCATCTCCTGACGCAGCTTTCGCACCGCCTACTCCAAAAGCAATAAGACAAATAAGACTCGCAATAACAACAACGTAGTTATCAATCCCTTTAATTGCATTTATTACATTTGTTTCGTTCTGCGTTAAAGCAAATAGGCTTGCTGAAGAAATTAAGGCCAAAAGCAAAAACAAAAGTCTTTTTTTCATGTTTTTCATCTCCTGTTTTATTCTGTGGTTGCAAATTCCTCGAGTGTTAGCTCGCGGATGAAGCATACCGTGTTCAATGCGCGAAGCGCAATCTTCGCGGAACAAAAATATCACGGGCATACGCCCGTGGATTTTTACTTTCCAGCTCCGGATAAAACATTTTGCCCGCCGCTGTTATTAGAATTACTTACTCCTACGCCTGTTGTATTAATATTTGGAAGCGGCGTTATCTGGCTTACTGCGTTATTGAGGTTTGTCTGAACCCCGCTTTGAATGGTGGAAGCCCCCTGCCCTGCAAGGTTTGTTGTTTGTGTAGTTGCAGCGTTAGAAACAGGTGTCCAGTTTATTTGACCGCCGTTTGTAACGCCGGTATATATTGCTCCTATTGTGCTCTGTATTAATGCCGACACAATTGAGCCAATCGGCCCCCCTGCCGCGAATCCTAAAGCCGTTAAAAGGGCCTGTACGCCCGCGTTCCCGAGCATGCCCATTATAGAACTCATGCAATTGGCTAAAACGCTTCCTAAACCGGCTAGCAGGGCGTTTTCCTGCTGTGTCGGCTTATAGCCTGGGTCAATGACCGGCGCGTTTTGTGCTGCATAATTTTGAATCTCCGCTGCTGTCTGTTTCGCCTCAATATCATTACCCTGCGCCATTTGCGTTGCCAGTGTTGAGAATTGCTGTCCCATGGCCTGATAATTAGGGTCACTGGATGCCTGTAGGCTCTTTGCCTGAGCCGCAACAAGCTGTGTCTGCTGGCTCTGCATGGCCGTGCCTATTGAATAGGCCGAAGTAATAGCCAATTGCCCTAACATGGTCATAATTTTATTTTTTGTGTAATCACTTTCAAGCGTCTTATTATAGTAAGTCGTATCAAGCGTTGCGTGAATCTTTGATAAAGTTCGGTATGTGGTATCTCCATACCCTCCTGCAGCTGCAGACTGCTGTTTAGTGTCCAATTGCTGCATGGCCGTCTGCATTTTTCCTTTAACCTGCTCCATACCCTGCGCGCGCACATCATCGCTTGCCGTCAAAGGCAGTGTTTGGAATACAAACATTAAAGCAACGGTTATTAACGATATTGTTTTTCTCATATCTTAAAACCCCCTACTTAAATTTAATTGTTTCCTTTTTATATAAAGGAATGATGTTTTGACTTAAAAAATCGTCCTTATACATTGAAAGCAATAAAACATACTTTGGTTCAAATTTTTTATATACAATAAAGCTATAAACATTTTTATCATTAAGGTTTTCCTGCTGTGTAATAGCCTTTGTAGTTGTATCATATAATTGATATCGCTGTATTGGATCATCCGAAGAAAAAGACACCTTAAAAGTGTTTTCGTTGTCCTGAATTACCAATACTTTAAAACTCCCATAAGAAGTATTGTTTGAAAAATCATATTTTTGAGGCGCAAAAGTCGCAACGGGTTGAACGATATTTTGCTTTTCAATGCTCTTAGATACACTCTTTACAGCCTTCTCTGAGTGCACAACGGGTATCTTATAATCTATCTGCTTTGAAACTTCTTTATTCTGGTCGGCATTAATAAAGCTGATAATACCCTCTGTGTGTTCCTTAAATAACTGAATGTTTTCTGCAGCGTTGTTGCCTGTGTTTGTATCTGCAAAAATACAGGAAAACAGCAGTATAAAAAAAATTGAAAGTACTAATATCTTTTTCATATTGACCCCATATTTAGAATTCGCATCCAATGTAACCATACCAGGAAGGTGCTCCACCACCTTGCGCTCCGTTAAACTGTAAACCTTCCGGTGCATAAACGTTTCCTGATCCGTACGCCGTTGGTGTGCCATTTACCATAATGTTTTTAAAAGTGTAATCATTATTTGAATTTGAAACAGCTATGCCATACCTTAAATTGTCTATGTTGTTTCTAATTGTCAAAAACCATGGGGCCTGTTGTGGATTAAAGCCTTGCGCCGTAACTGACGATAAGGGGAATTGCATTTCAAAAATTATATTATCCAGAACAAAAAGCCATTGTTTGAAGTCATGCAGCTCGATTCCAGCGGCCATTACGGATGTTTGCTCCGTAAAGTCTGTATTAAGGATTCCATAAGACACATTGACCTTGCCGTGTTTAAAAAGGTCAATGCTTGCTGAAAGGTCAATACTGGGATTCCCTGAAAGAATCGAATAATCAAAGTATTCTGTGGTTCCTGTACCCACATTGGCTATAATTTGTATTGGGTTGTCAAATAACGAGGTGTTTACCCTCGCCTGGCCCAGATAATACTCCTGGTATCCATTGTATGTTGTGTTCAAATAGTTGAACATGGTTGGAAAGTAATAGAATGATAGAGCAACAACAGGTAAATTAATTTCTTCAAGTTCCGGTACTCCCGCCTTGAGATAAAAAGGCACTGTAATCCCGATTAAGTCCAAATACCTTTGCCCGGCGGTCGCGTATGGCCCAAAATAATTCATGGTTGAGATTGTTTTTGTTAATTCTTCGCGCCCTGCAGTTATTGTAAAAAACGAATTAACGTAAGTGATTTTGGCCGTCATTAAGTTTACAATAACCGGTGCGTTATCATTAGAAAAAGGCTTTATGAACCTGATGTAGCCTTCGGCCATAATGCTGTTATTAAGTGTCTGCCTTGCCTTAATTCCGAGTTCACTTGTATATATATTTCCCGCGCTGTCCTCCTGAAAGGCACTTTTTAAATCAAAATTTATTTTTGATACTGTGCCTTCAAAAATGTTTTTGTTCAGTGGTGCCTGCATTGAATCTGGCGTTGCTTGTGCTGTTGGAGTTATTGCCTGTGCCGTTGGTGTTATGCTATCCGCATAAAGCACCACGGCGAATAATAATATAGACGATATTATAATAATTGTTTTTTTCATCATTAACCTCAATTTATGGTATTTGAACACCCTGCGTTATGCCCGAATTATAAAAATAGAATGGTCCATTTTCTGCTCCTCCATTCCAGGCAGGTGTTGTAGTAAATGGTGTATACGGTGTTGGGCTTGTAAACCGCATTTTAATTATATTTCTTGATTGCTCATCAGTAAATTGTACGTCCACATAAGGCAATCCGTAGATACGTTCAAGTGAGGAAACACCTGACACGTTGGCAAGTGTTCCATTTTCATAGACATCATCAGTATCATAGGATGTAGAAATGTTGTTTATGACCGCTCCGCCTGGATTAACGTACCCAGAACCTACTACTGCTGGATATAATGTTTGTGCTATAACCGGACCTGTTATACGATACATAAAATTTGAATATTGACATGCCACGTTCACGTTACCAAAAAAATCATAACTTGGAGAATTAACAGAACCAGTAAAAGTTTCTGAATAATATGTGTTGCAAACTACACTACACGTCCAGTCTTTTATGATCAACATTTTTGATGTTGTTATTGAATACAAATTGTTTTTTGCGGAAAGCCAAAAATTAAAGCCTGTGCCATAATCTACTTCTGCTGCGCTGAAATATAAGGTTATTGTCGCAACATCCCCGTTATTTATAAGTGTTCCTAAACCATTTGTAGTACTTACAGTGTAGCTTACCGGCAATGCTCCTGAAGCAGTAAATGTGCAATCTGACAGCATGGATATGTTGTAAGTCATTGGTGCTGTAGTAGAAAGTGTTGCTGTATAAATTATGCTTGTAGCTATTATAGGAATATTATTTGTTGTGTTTGAAGAACCTTTCTGTGTAATTACTATTGTACCAGGTCCTCTATTAATTGAAGTAAACGTTGTTGTCCTTGTATCAACGGTATAATTCCCTTCCAAATATCCATAACTGGCTCCAACATCAATGTTCCAAATACCTTTTGAATGTAAGTCTGCAAAAGTTCCGGAACCGTCAGAATTTGTGTTTATACTGATTACTTGCGTTGGAATTGTTCCTGGCTGAGATGACATTGTCACAATGGTGTTTCCTTGTGGCGTTTGCTGCGCATACAAATAAAAACCAAAATTATAATCTGGCGTTGGCGTTGGTGAAGGCGTACCTGCGTCAACAGCCGATGGTCCGCTAGGATTTGGCCTTTTTGCGCAACTTACCATAAACATTATTGATAAAACTAAACCAATTACAAAAATTGAAGCTAAAAGCTTTTTCATGTATTCCCCCTTAAAGTGTTTTATTATTTGTTCGTCTATTGCTTTCTTTAATTTCATTGGATTGTCGATATAACTATGTAGCCTTTCCTTATCGCTTTAACCGTTTAAATTTGTAAACAAAAAAAATTAGTATGTCTTTACAACATAATTTATCTTTTTTTTATTCATGTACTCTGTTTAGCCATCCGTAAAATGCGGCACGGCTTGTGTCTGTCTTATTGTGATTTGATTTCAAACACATTACAGAAATATTTGTAATGTGTCAAGAAAATAAAGTATGACTTTTGGGGTGCATATAAATTATCTGGCTATAAAACACTTGTATTTTTTGAACGAAAACGGTGCGAAAATGTGAGTGCATTCATTTAGGCGTGTGAAAGTGCGATGTTTGGAATAACATAAGCTGGCCGCGAGCCAATCGCTTCTTTACCTATTTTAAGGCGCTGTGGCCGGATTGTGTTCGCGGACTGGACTTACTTTTAGGACAGGACGCGCGGAATTTTAAACGAGTTTAACGATGAGTTTTTTTCCTAAAACGTGTGCTATGTTATATAGGGATATAATTTGAATGTTGTAATTTCCATTTAAGAAATTGGTAACGTCCTGACTTTTTAAACCTGCTTTTTTCGCAAGAGTCTTATTTGTAAAATGCTTCTTTGCCATTTCCCGTTTTATTGATTTAATTAAATTAATCATCCTTTCTTTTTCCCTGTAGGCTCGTTGCGCTTCTTTATTTTCCATAACTTCTTTAAAAAATTTCTTCGGCGTTTTGCTGTCAACTCAAACCTTGTCTTTTTTACGCTTAATATTTTCTAAAGAATGTATGCTCCGAAATTTTTCATGTTCTTTTTGAGGATTATAAGTAAAAACTTCTTTGCCATCAACTTCTCCAATCACTCTTACATTCTTTTCTGAAAGAAATTCACTTTGATACCCTCTTTTGAATATAGCCGCCTTCCTTGCTTTGTCAAACAAATATTCATCGGACGTTCTGTCAATTGATGCTTTCTTTGCCTTTGCCTTTTTTAAAATCTTTTCAATCATTTAATACCTCTTTCGTTATCCGATATGAATTTGAATTTTTGCCTGCATACCGGCCAATAACCGTCCTATCATATCAGTTGTGACATTTTGTTCGCCCTTTTCAATGCGGGATATTTCCTGCTGAGGCATATTGACTATTTTTGCAAGACCCTGTTGTGTAAGATGTCTCTTTTTCCTAGCCCCCGTCAGCTGTTCTGCAAAAATTTCTCTCAACGTTTCTGCTTCATATGCTTCTCTGAACTCTTTGTTCTTCATCTGTTTTTTGAAAAAATCTTCAAAATATTTTGCTTCTT
>CAZMGF010000060.1:0-12761 GCA_964565765.1 uncultured Spirochaetia bacterium | reverse complement strand
CAGAAAGAGCTCGGGAAGGGCGATTCTTCATATAATGAAAATGAGGAATTAAAGGAAAAGATAAAAAAGGCAAAGATGCCAAAAGAAGGCGAGGAAAAGGCCCTAAAAGAGCTCTCCAGGCTTGAAAAAATGATGCCAATGTCGGCCGAGGCAACAGTTATCAGGACATACCTGGACTGGCTGATTGCCCTGCCGTGGAACCATAAGACAAAAGATAAAATCGATATAAAAAAAGTGCAGGAAGTCCTTGATGAGGACCATTACGGCCTTGAAAAACCAAAGGAAAGGATAGTTGAATACCTGGCTGTAAAAAAGAATATGAAAAACAAGCCGGACAAGGCGCAGGACCCGATCATCTGCCTGGTCGGGCCGCCGGGAGTCGGGAAAACATCACTGGCAAAATCAATCGCGCGCGCTATGGACAGGAATTTTGTGCGCCTCTCTCTCGGCGGCATCCGCGATGAAGCCGAAATACGCGGCCACAGGCGTACCTATATAGGGGCCCTTCCCGGAAGAATTATTCAGTCCATAAGGAAGGCCAAATCAAAAAATCCTGTTTTTTTGATGGATGAAGTCGATAAAATGTCGTCTGATTTCAGGGGAGACCCGGCTGCGGCGCTTCTGGAAGTGCTTGACCCTGAGCAGAACAACACTTTCATGGATCATTACCTTGATACCGAGTTTGACCTTTCCGATGTAATGTTCATAACCACGGCAAACACACTCTACGGCATCCCGCTTCCGCTCCAGGACAGGATGGAAATAATCGAGATTAACAGCTACACCGAACATGAAAAACTCAATATTGCCAAAAGATTTGTCATACCCAGGCAGCTTAAAATGCACGGGCTAACGCCTGCCGATGTTGATATAAAGGATTCCGCCATAACATCTATTATAAATGATTACACAAAAGAAGCCGGTGTCCGTTCAATGGAAAGGGAAGTAAAGTCTCTTTGCAGGAAAGTCGCCAAGGCCATGGTGCTTGAGGAGAAAAAATTCAAAAAAATAACCGTTGAAAAGGAAAATATACAGAAATTTCTCGGTGTGGCCAAATACCAGGATGTGCCGACAAAAGATGTCAACGGCGTGGGAACGGCTACCGGAATGGCCTGGACCGAAGTCGGAGGGGATGTGCTCGTTATAGAAGTGACCACAATGAAGGGCAAGGGGCAGCTGCTTCTGACCGGAAAACTCGGGGATGTCATGAAAGAATCGGCGCAGGCAGCCCTGAGTTACGCAAGGGCAAAGGCAAAAAAACTCGGCATTAAGGAAGAAACATTCGCCAAGACAGACATTCATATACACGTGCCGGAAGGCGCAATCCCCAAGGACGGCCCGTCGGCGGGAATAACGATTGCGACCGCCATTATTTCCGCTTTTACCGGCAGGCCGGTAAAAAAACTCCTTTCCATGACCGGCGAAATAACGCTGCGCGGAAGGGTGCTTCCCATCGGCGGATTAAAGGAAAAGACGCTTGCTGCCCAGAGAAACGGGATCAAGGAAATAATTCTGCCGTATTATAATAAAAAAGACTATGAGGAACTTCCGGATTATATAAAGGATAAAATGAAGTTCCATTTTGTCAAGGCCATGGATGAGGTTATAAAGTTTGCGTTGGGGATAAACATGACCGGCAGGGTAAAATAAATATCCCGGCCCGCTTAATGAAAACATCAAAAGTATATATAATAACAGTAAATTATAAAACCTGCAGAGATACAATCGAATGCCTTGAAAGCGTTTTTAAAAGCACCTATCCGGACTTTCAGGTTATTGTGGTAAATAACAACGCTTACGATGACGACATGAAATATATGCTAGAATGGGCGTCCGGGGCAGCCGGCCCTTTGCCTGACAGGGGAACCCCCATTGAAAAACTTTCAAATCCTCCATGCGCCAAACCGCTGCCGCACATATTGTATGACAGGCTGCAGGCTGAGGCCGGTGGTATTAAAACATCCGAAGAAAAGCTGAAAAATCCGGTTATTTTTATTGATGCCGGCCGCAACGGAGGGTATGCGGCGGGTAATAATATAGGAATAAAGTATGCCCTTGCAAAAGGCGATTTTGAATATGTCTGGCTCCTCAATAACGATACTGTGGTTGAAAAAGAAAGCCTGGCGCTTCTGGTTGAAGCGGCAGGGCAAAACGCCGGACGGAACCTTAAGTTTGGAATGACGGGCCCGAAGCTAAGATATTATCACAATCCCGGTATAATAAACGGCGTTGCGGGGCTCTACAACAGACTGCTGGGAGTGGGAAAACTTCTGGGGGCATTTCAGAAAGATACGGGCCAGTTTGACAGGGATGACATTGTGCCGGATTATGTACCCGGGGCTGCGATGCTGGCCGGCAGGGATTTTATCACAGACACCGGGCTGCTTAATGAGGAATATTTTTTATATTTTGAGGAAATTGACTGGGCAATACGCGGGGCAAAGAAAGGGTATGGCACGGGATACTGTTATAAAAGCGTTGTTTATCATAAGGAAGGGGCGAGCGTTGGTTCAAGTTCAAAGGGCGGGAAAAAGAGCGAACTTGCTGATTATTACAGCATAAGGAACAGGATCGTATTTACAAAAAAATATTTTTCCCGGTATTTGCCATTTTTATACGCGTCCATGGCCCTTGTGATATTGAACAGGATTTTAAGGGGGCAATTTTCGCGCGTGAAGATGATACTGGGCATATTATCCGGGAAAGGCAGGCCCGGCCTGTAATGAAGAATTTAAGGAACCGCGGTATACTTTATGCTTTTTAACTCCCTGGAATTTTTTATATTTTTCCCTGCAATAACAATTTTATATTTTATACTGCCCCATAAATCAAGATGGGCGCTTTTACTCGCTGCAAGCTGCGTTTTTTATATGGCATTTATCCCGGTGTATATCCTGATACTGGCGGTAACGATAGTTATCGATTACTTTGCCGGCATGTGGATAGAGGACGCACGGGGCGGGGAAAAGAAAAAATTTCTTATAATGAGCATATTGTCAACATGCCTTGTCCTGTTCATATTCAAATACTTTAATTTTTTTAACTCCAATTTTGCCGCAATTGCCGCTTTTCTTCACCTGAATTATCCGGTAAAAATAATCAACATAATCCTGCCCATAGGCCTGTCATTTCACACATTCCAGAGCTTAAGCTACGTTATTGAGGTGTACCGTGGTAACCAAAAAGCTGAAAGGCATTTTGGCATATACGCGCTGTATGTGATGTTTTATCCACAGCTGGTAGCCGGCCCGATTGAAAGGCCGCAGAATCTGCTGCATCAGTTCAGGGAACCGCATTATTTTGATTACAAGAGGGTGACCGACGGGCTGAAATTAATGGCATGGGGCATGTTCAAAAAAGTGGTGATTGCGGACAGGCTGGCGAGGGCCGTAAACCACGTATACGCCGGCCCGGCGCAGTATGACGGCCTCACGTTAATTGCGGCGACGGTATTTTTCGCCTTTCAGATATACTGTGATTTTTCGGGTTATTCCGACATTGCCATAGGCTCGGCGCAGGTTATGGGTTTTAAACTGATGGATAATTTTAACAGGCCCTATTTTTCAAAGAGCATTTCGGAATTCTGGAAAAGATGGCACATTTCATTATCAACATGGTTCCGTGATTATCTCTATATTTCACTCGGAGGCAACAGGGTGCCAAAGTGGAGATGGCAGCTAAATCTTTTTATAACATTTCTTGTAAGCGGATTATGGCACGGGGCAAACTGGACATATGTAATATGGGGCGGGCTGAACGGATTTTATCTGGTATTCTCGGTCTGGACCGGTGATATAAGAAAAAAGATTGCGGAAGCCACGGGATTATCCAGACATCCAAAGATCAGGAGATTATGGCAGGTATCGGCCACATTCTCCCTGGTTTGTTTCGCATGGATATTTTTTAGGGCGAAAAATTTGGCCGAAGCCTGGTATATAGTAACGCATTTATTTTCAGGAGCCGTAAATATTCTCCATACCGGCTATTTAAAAAAATCAATGACAGGGCTTGGAATAAGCGAAACGGAACTGATGTTATCGGTATTATCGGTGCTGTTTTTGCTTTTTGTCCACGCAGTGCAGCGCCACGGGGATATAAGGCACATGCTCTCTGAAAAGCCGGCCTGGCAGAGATGGCCGGTTTATTTTGCCCTTGTTTTTGGAATGCTTTTCTTCGGAGTTTTTGGAAATAATAATTTTATTTACTTTCAGTTCTAGGAGCGTTATAAATGAGAA
This sequence comes from uncultured Spirochaetia bacterium, assembly GCA_964565765.1. Classification (GTDB taxonomy): domain Bacteria; phylum Oederibacteriota; class PGYV01; order PGYV01; family Palsa-1178; genus Bog-1181. The sequence continues at coordinate 8,526 of CAZMGF010000060.1, read as the reverse complement.
AATTCATGCTTAAAATGTCGTTTTTACTTGTGCCTGTCGCGGCAATGCTTGTCTATTATATGTCATATGAAAAATCCGGGGGCGACCTGAACAGACTGGGAAAAATTTCCGTTGAAAAAAATTACAGGGATATTTTTAAGAGTGATTTTAAAACGGAAAAAAAATATATGGAGATATCCGACGTAGATTTAAAAACTACCGGCAGGATTGACATACTGGTGGTAGGAGATTCATTTTCTCGGCAAAAAAATTACGGATACCAGAACTATCTGGCATGCATGAGCGGCCGCGAGGTGGTGAACATCGACAACCTCGGATATAATGCAATTACCGACGACCCGGTCCGGATGCTCTGTTTTCTCGCCGCGGGAGACCTGTTTGATAAAATAAAAATCAGATATGTTATTTTACAAAATGTTGAGAGGGCGATTGTGAAGAGGGGCGGCGACATTGACGCAAAAACAAATGTTTCTTTAAATGAACTGAACGACCTTTATTATAACAGGCAAAAGATTAAAGAAAAAACCGATTCTGCCCCCGGCCTGGGGATATTCCAGGACGCTGCGGATTATTTTTTATTCAGCATATTGTATAAATTCAACGACAGGGCATATTTTTCCCAGGTATATAAGGAAGAATTGACGGAAAAAATATTCTCGATAAAAAAGAATGAATTGTTGTTTTATTATGAGGATGTAAAGAATATAAAATATTCAACAAAAGAAGCCGTTGACGCGTTAAATGAGAAGCTTAACGTTTTGTCGGAAAAACTGCGATCAAAAGGGGTTAAATTAATAGTTCTTCCTAGCCCTGACAAATATGACCTGTATTGCGGTTACATTAAAAACAACATTTTGCCTGTAAATCATTTTTTTGAAAATATGAAAAATAAAAACAAGGGCTATATTTATCTGGACACAAAGGATATATTGATTGCGCATATAAAAGAAGGCGAAAAAGATATATATTTTGCTGATGACACGCACTGGTCGCCGGCCGCGGCTAAAATAATAGCCGGAGAAATATACAAAAGATTAAAATAAAAAGAAGCCGCAATATAATGTAAAATTATTATATAATATACCGGGATTTGTTCAAAGGCCCGCGGGATATATAAAATTCCGGGAAAGGAGGAAAAAATGTCGATTAAGAAGAATTTTTTTTACAATATCCTGTATAACGTGGTTAATCTGCTGGCCCCTATGATATCCGTACCTTATATATTGAGAATGCTCGGGCCTGAAGGAATCGGCAGAGTAAACTACGCGATGTCATTAATGGGATATTTTCTTCTTGTGATACAGATTGGATTCATTGTTTACGCAATAAAAGAAACCGCCAAAGTCAGGGATGATAAAAAAGAGCTGGGCAGGGTGTCTTCGGAATTATTCGCGGTCAACGCCATAATGTCGTCGGTATCGCTGGCAATTTATCTTATTATTATAATTTCGGTCGGCAAATTCAGAAGCGACATTGTTTTGTTCATGATTGTCGGAATAAATATTGCGGCAAATATATTTTCTATAGACTGGTTTTACGGCGGAATTGAAGAATACAAATATATTACCATGAGAAACCTTGTCATTAAAACAATTTATATAGCGCTTATATTTGTTGTTATCCGCACCCAGGCTGATTATCTAAAGTATGTATTGCTCGGCACAGGAGCGCTTGTTGCCGGCAATATAATAAACATGGTTTATCTCCTTAAAAAGGCTGAACTGTCGTTTGTAAATTTGAAACTAAAAAAACATTTTAAGCCCATAGGCATGATGCTTTTAGTGGGCGTTCTGGCCAGCATATATAATAAACTTGACGTTGTCCTTCTTGGTTATATGACCGGCCCGAAATATGTCGGCTATTACACAACATGCAGGAGCATAACAGGGATAATTATTTCTTTTGTCACCGCGCTTGGGACAGTGCTTATTCCGAGGCTGGCTTATTATTTAAATAACGGCATGAAAAACGAATATAAAAATATAGCCGAGAAATCGCTGAATTTTATATATTTTTCGACTTTCCCGATAATCGCCGCGGTAATATTGTTAAGCGATGAAATATTAATGCTTTTCGGCGGCGGAAAATTCATCGAAGCGTCAATATCCCTTAAAATACTTTCTTTTCAGATACTGGCCAATGGATTGTCGGTTTTTCTGGGTTACCAGGTGATACTCGCGAACAATGACGAGAAAATGCTGCTAAAGGCCAGCGTCCCGGCTGTCTTTGTAAACCTGGCCATTAATTTACTGCTTATAAAACGGTATTTTCATGTGGCGCCAAGCATTGCCATTGTAGCTGCTGAAACAGTTAATGTGGCCACGCAATTTATTATGGCGCGAAAATATATTAAATTCAGGATTTTCAAAGCGCAGAGCATGGATTATCTGGCCGCAAGCGCCGTCCTGTTCGCGGTTGTATATCTGATAAAAAAGCAGCTGCACCTGCATTTTATGTTGGTACTGCTGATTTGCCTGTCAATATATTTTTTCATGTATTGCTTCTATTTATTTATAAGGAAGGATGATAATATAAACACAATATTAGGACTTATTTTAAAAAAAGGAAAAAGCATTTTTGCCAGGCGGTAAAAGATTATATTTATAAAATCCGGGAGGCCTTATGAAACTGCATATAGTAATGCCGTCGTTCAGATGGTGGAACCTGCTTACAATAAAGGCGAATATTGAATGGGCTGTAAGGGACCTTTCAAAAATTAACTGGGACATACTGGTTTTCAGGGACCTGTATGATAATTTTCCTGATTTTGTCTTAAAAAAACTGAAGGAATCATGGATAAATATAATTCCTGTCAAGAATACGCCAAAGGGCCTGGATATATGCTATGACAAATTGAACCAGTACGCGGAAATGGGACCGGATATAAATGATAGGTATTATATTTTGTGCGATGACGATATGGTGTTAAAAGATATAGATGTGCTTGCTGAGAAAATGACCTCTGAAGTGCTGATAATTTCCATGAAAAGGGGATCATTTGAAAAAAAGAGAGTCTTTTTCAGGAGGGTGTCACATCCCATCACCACACTGATTGCGTGTCCTGAAAATATGAGGATCGGGTATGTCGGCAACGGCATGTATATTTTAGCCGGGAATGTGCTTAAAGAAAACAGATTCAATGCCGGCAGCCATGTGGCTGACGGTGAATTCATTATCAAGGCGGCCGCAAAATACAGGACCGAATACGCTCCGGATTCATATGCGGTTTTTAATGCATACATGGATGGAAGGTGGGATATCAAGGATATCAGCAAAGAGATAAAATAAGGTTCCGGAGCCTCCGGGGGGATAAAAAGTATTTTTTAAACCCGTATTTTTTGATATAATAATTTAAATATGGCAAAAGTAAATTTTTGCGGTTATGTATTTTATCAGTTTCTGGAGGTTCGATTTGAAGACAATTATTTTAGCCGGTGGAATGGGAACGAGGATCAGCGAAGAAAGCGGGTTAAAGCCAAAGCCTATGGTTGAGATAGGCGGCATGCCTATGATATGGCATATACTTAAAATTTATTCGCATTATGGTTTTAATGATTTTATTATCTGCTGCGGGTATAAAGGTTATATGATAAAGGAATATTTTGCCAACTATTACCTTCATAATTCCGATGTTACCTTTAATTTCTCGGACGGGAACAAAATGCAGGTCCATAATAACGCTGCCGAACCCTGGAAAGTTACGCTAATTGACACGGGTTTAAATACCATGACCGGAGGGCGTATAAAAAGGATAGAGGACTATGTGAAAGGCGAACCTTTTATGCTCACATACGGCGACGGAGTTTCGGATATCGACCTGAATAAGCTGGTGGAGTTTCACAAAAAGAGAAAAAAAACAGCCACCGTAACGGCTGTCCAGCCAGGCGGGCGTTTCGGGACCATTGAAGTGGATAATGCAAACGGCAGGACTGTTTTTGCGGAAAAAAGGAAAGAGGATGGCGGCTGGATAAACGGCGGTTTCATGGTGCTCGAACCGGAAATATTTAAATACCTGAAAGATGACCGGACTATTTTTGAGCGTCAGGTGCTTGAAGAACTGGGGCAGAAAAATGAGCTTGCGGCCTACAAGCACCCGGGCTTCTGGCAGTGTATGGACACCATGCGCGACAAGACCCTGCTTGACGGGCTTCTTGAAGACAACAGGGCGCCATGGAAGGTATGGTAAAAATTGGATATTTCATTTTATAAAAATAAAAAAGTTTTTGTGACCGGCAATACCGGATTCAAGGGCTCCTGGCTTTGCCGCATCCTTGTTTACGCCGGAGCCGATGTAATGGGATACGCGCTGGCCCCCCTGGATAAAACAAATCTTTACGGACTTATAAATCTTAAAAATGACATACGCCCGGTCATATCGGATATCCGCAGCTATAAGCATTTGTCAGGAGCGGTAAAGTCATTTAAGCCGGAGATAGTTTTTCATATGGCCGCCCAGCCGCTCGTCAGGGAGTCCTACAGGGCGCCGGTTTATACATACGAGACAAATGTTATGGGCACCGTCAACCTGCTTGAGGCATGCAGGCAGGCACCCTGCATCCGCTCCATAGTAAATGTAACCACCGATAAGGTTTATGAAAACAAGGAACACGACCGGGGCTACAGGGAAGATGAAAACCTCTGCGGTTTTGACCCGTATTCAAATTCAAAATCATGTTCGGAATTTGTTACCGCGGCTTACAGGAACAGTTTTTATTCAAATGAAGACTCGCCTTCCCTGTCAACAGCCAGGTCAGGCAATGTAATAGGCGGCGGGGATTTCGCCAAGGACAGAATTATACCCGACTGCGTGAGGGCCCAAAAGTCCGGAAAACCGGTGATTGTGCGCAACCCGCGCGCGACAAGGCCGTATCAGCACGTACTTGACTGCCTTTCAGGGTACCTTTTGCTCGCGGAAAAACAATACGACAGGAAGCTGACCGGCAGTTACAATTTTGGGCCGCGTGAAAAAGACGTGGTCAATAACGCGGATCTTGTGGAGATGTTCATGAAAGCCTGGGGCGGCGGAAAGAGCGTGCACAAGCACGACGGCGGGCCGCATGAAGCCGGCTTCCTGAAACTTGACTGCGCCAAGGCGAAAAAGAAGCTTGGCTGGAAGCCGCTTATTCCCCTTAAACAGGCAGTTGAACTGACAGTGGAGTGGAGCAAAATGTTCCTGACCGGCGGCGATTTTAAGGAATGCATGGACAATCAGATAAAAAAATATTTTATGAAAGGATAAATCATGGCGGGCTTAAAGAACGAAAAGGAAGCCAGGAAAGAAATACTGGATAAGATATATGATTATTATTTTATGTTCAGGAAGAAAGAACCATATAAGCCCGGAGACAGGATACATTATGCTTCGCGCGTATTTGATGAAAAAGAAATGATGAACCTTGTAGACGCTTCCCTTGATTTCTGGCTCACGGCAGGGCGGTATGCCGAGAAATTTGAAGTGGAACTGGCAAAATATATGGGCCTTAAAAATTCCTTTCTGGTAAGCTCGGGTTCTTCGGCAAATCTTCTTGCTTTTATGACGCTTACATCCCCGCTGCTCGGAGAGAGGGCCGTAAAAAGGGGTGATGAAATAATAACCGTGGCGGCCGGCTTTCCCACCACCGTGGCTCCGATAATTCAGTACGGAGCAGTTCCGGTTTTTGTTGACGTCACAATACCGCAGTACAATATTGACACAGCAATGCTCGAGAAAGCATTGAGCACCAGGACAAAAGCAGTAATGGCGGCGCATACTCTTGGTAACCCGTTCGACCTTAAGGCAGTCCATGAATTCTGCAAAAAACATAACCTGTGGCTAATTGAGGACAATTGCGACGCGCTTGGTTCGCGTTATAAGCTGGACGGTAAGTGGATTATGACCGGGGCAATAGGCGACATGGGAACATCAAGCTTTTATCCCCCGCATCATATGACCATGGGCGAGGGCGGGGCGGTGTATACAGATAATACTTTATTAAGTAAAATTGCGCTTTCAATGAGGGACTGGGGCAGGGATTGCCGCTGCCATTCCGGCCAGGATAATCAATGCGGCCATAGATTTGACGGGCAGTACGGGGAGCTCCCGAAAGGCTATGACCACAAATACGTTTACTCGCATTTTGGATATAATTTAAAGGCAACGGAAATGCAGGCCGCCATCGGCTGCGCCCAGCTTGAAAAAATGGGTTCATTCGCCGATAAGCGCAGGAAAAACTGGAAAATTTTAAGGGACGGGCTTTCAGCACTTTCCGACAGGCTCATACTTCCGGATCCGGCGGAAAATTCCGACCCGAGCTGGTTCGGTTTTTTAATAACTGCCAGGGAAGGCGGCGGCATAAGCAGGGACAAAATAGTGGGCCATCTTGAGTCAAAAGGCGTGCAGACACGCATGCTCTTTGCCGGGAATATTATCAAACATCCATGTTTCAATGAAATGAGGGCACAGGGAAAAGGCTACAGGTCAATTGGAACCCTTGAAAATACCGATAAAATAATGAAAGACACATTCTGGATAGGCGTTTATCCGGGAATGACCGAACAAGCGCTGGATTTTATGATAAGTGAAATAAAGGCGGTATGCGGGTAATTTAAGTCTGGCGGAAAAACAATTTACAACCGGAGAGAATTGATGAAGATCAAGGTAGCGGACTACATAGCGGAATGGGCCGCGGAGAAAAAAATAAGGCACGTGTTCACTGTCACGGGCGGCGGGGCAATGCATCTTAATAACGCTTTTGGCAAACACCCGAAATTAAAATGTGTTTATAACCATCATGAACAGGCTTCCGCCATTGCGGCAGAGAGCTATGCCAGGATTAATAAGAAAATCGCCCTTGTATGCGTGACGAGCGGGCCCGGGGGCACAAACGCAATAACCGGGGTTCTCGGGGGCTGGCTTGATTCCATACCCATGCTGATAATCTCCGGGCAGGTCCGCTATGACACGACAGTCAGGAGCACAAAATTGAAGCTGCGTCAGCTTGGCGACCAGGAATTTGATATTGCAAAATGCGTTTCAACCATGACAAAATATGCCGAGATGGTAATTGACCCGCTTAAAATAAAATATCATCTTGAGAAAGCCTATTTTCTCGCCATGAACGGCAGGCCCGGGCCGTGCTGGCTGGACATACCCCTTGATGTACAGGGAGCGTACATTGAAACAGGTAAGCTGGCAAGGTATGATTCCACTTCTGATAAAAAGGGGCTGCCCGGTAAAATAAGCGGCTCTGTGGCCCGGCGGGTGATAAAAAAAATTGAGTCGGCCAAAAGGCCGGTTCTTTTCGCAGGTTCAGCAATCAGCCTTAACGGGCTGGAGAAGAAATTTGTGAAAATGGCGGAACTTTTAAACATACCGGTGGTGACGGGTTTTAATGCCCATGACTGCATTGATTCGTCACATCCGCTTTTTATAGGCAAACAGGGGACCATAGGCGACAGGGCGGGAAATTTTGCTGTACAGAACTCCGACTTGCTTCTGGTTATAGGCAGCAGGCTCAATATCAGGCAGACAGGTTACGCATGGGATACTTTCGCAAGAAAAGCGCTTAAAATCATGGTTGATATGGATCCTGCCGAATTTGAAAAGGCTAATACAAAACCTGATATGGGAATCCATGCCGATGCCGGGGACTTTATTGAAGCCATTATAAAGGCGGCTGTAAAGCCGGCCAAAAATAAAAATAGAGGCTGGATAGAATGGTGCGCTGAACGCAGGGAAAAGTATCCGGTTGTGCTGCCTGAGTACTGGAAAAAGGACAAGCCGGTCAATCCTTACTGCTTTATAAGCGTGCTGGGAGACAAACTTGCGGAAAATTCGGTTGTGGTGGCGGCAAACGCCTCGGCGTGCATATGTTCTTTTCAGGCCCTGAAAATCAGGATAGGGCAGAGGCTTTTCAGCAATTCAGGCGCGGCTTCCATGGGATATGATTTACCTGCAGCCATCGGCGCGTATTACGCGGCGCCGGGCAGACAGATAATCTGCCTGGCGGGCGACGGCAGCATTCAGATGAATTTGCAGGAGCTTCAGACGATAGTTCATAATAAAATAGCGGTAAAAATATTTTTGTTCAGCAATAGCGGCTATCATTCCATAAGGCAGACGCAGACCAATTTTTTTGGAAAACCGCTGGTAGGCTGCGAACCGGAAAACGGCGTCAGCTTTCCGGATGCCGGAAAAATTGCGGCAGCCTACGGTATTCCGTATATTAAATGCGGCAGAAACAGCCTTCTGCGCGAAACAGTGGGAAAAACCCTGAAAAAACCAGGGGCGGTTATCTGCGAGATGATACTTGACCCGGAGCAGCCGTTTTCACCGAGGGCGTCGTCGAAAAAATTGCCGGACGGAAGGATTGTTTCAAGGCCGCTTGAAGATATGGCTCCGTTTCTCGGGGAAGAAGAATTGAAGGGCAATATGCTTATAGATATGATAAAAGAATAAAGAGCAGGTGGGATAAAATGACGCTATATGATATGTTTGATATTAAACAGGAACAAAGCAGCGGATTTTTAAGGAACAGGTTCAAAGCT
>CAZMGF010000059.1:0-13128 GCA_964565765.1 uncultured Spirochaetia bacterium | reverse complement strand
CCCTTCTTCTTTCGCCTTATAAAGCGCCTTATCCGCCTTGTCAATCAATGTCCTTCTCGCGTCAGCGTCGGCGGGATATGCCGCAACTCCCATTGACATCGTTATCTTTATCTGCGTTTCCTTGTATTTGAACGGATATTTTTCAATCTCTTTCCTTATCTTTACGGCTTTGGCGTGCGCTTTTTCCTTGTCCGTATCGGGGAATATTATAACGAATTCTTCGCCGCCGTAGCGCGCCACAGTATCCATAACCGAAGTATGGTTTTTCAATATGACGGCTATTGTCCTTAATATATAATCGCCGGCAAGATGGCCGTAAGTGTCGTTTATCATTTTAAAATGATCAATATCGCCGAGTACAAGCGAAAGGGTGCCTCCGTACCTCTGCGTGCGTTTTATCTCATTTTCCAGTTTGTCCTGGAAATACCTGTGTACAAAGAGCCCGGTTAAGCTGTCCGTCTTTGAAAGTTTCTCAACCTCTTCGTAGAGATGGACCTTTTCCAGCGATATTGCTATCTGGTTGGAAAGGATCCTGATTGACTCGATCTGTTTTTCATCGAACATTCCAGCCCTGTTGCCCGAAATAAATATTACTCCCAGCAGCTTTTTTTCAACATAAAAAGGGATATAAATGACGCATTTATTAATGGCCATTGCCTGGGCGCCCTCGGAAGCCAGCTCCGCCGTGTCAGGAATATAAATACGTTCCTGATTCTTGCCGACCGCTTTTAAAATGGCGTTTACGAACACTTTCTCATTGTCCTTGATGGAATCCTCGTCATATCCGAATGACTGGGCTATATAATATTCGTATTCCCTTTTAAAAATTATCATAAAAGTGATGTCATCAAGCGGTATTTTAAAGTTGTTTTTCATTATTTTTTTAAGCACCGCGGTGGTCAGCTCCATAGTTTCTTCATGGTTCAATGACGAGCCGAGTTCCTTGGCCGCGTCGTAGAGCGACCTGATGTCCTTTATCTGTTTTTCAAGAGTGTCATCGTAAATAGTCGCCCCGGCCAGGCTGTCCTGTTTTTTCGCCTCAAGCAGCAGTTTTTTTTCTTTTAATTCCCTTTCACGGTCATCAAGGCTTTTTATGTGGGACGCGAACGGGATGGTAAGCAGATACACAAGTACGTACTGGAAAATTGCCGATGCCGCCACTCCAAAAGTTATCTGGTTTAACGGCGCAAACAACACAACCGCGAATATCACGGCCGCTCCGAAAAATATGGCCTGCATAAGCGGCCTTAAATCTTTTCTGGCTATCAAAAGTGCCACGGAAAGCGACATTAAAGAAAAATTATCTCCGGGCCTTTTCAGCCAGGCGTTCAATATCAGGGTAATAACAGCAAGCAAACCGAAAAGCACCGCCGGGAAGATGATCTTATTTTTCATCGTTTATATCCTCCCAGAAGGTCACTTTGTTCCTGCCGTTCTCTTTTGAATAATAAAGGGCTTTATCGGCCTTGTTTATAATTTCCATAAGTTTAAGGGTGTCGCCTTCTTTGAATTCAATGCCGCCGATGCTTAACGTAAGCTTTATTCCCTGATTTTCGCTGACATTAACGACGAGAGTTGAAAAACCGCTGCGCAGCCTCTCGGCCACGAACCTTGCCCCGTTGCAGTTTGTGCTTGGCAGCACAATAGCGAACTCTTCTCCGCCGTACCTGCCGATCAGATCCACATCACGCAGATTATCCTTTAAAAATTCACCCAGCACCTTTAATACTTTGTCGCCGAAAAGATGGCCGTAATTGTCATTGCAGTCCTTAAAATGGTCAATGTCTATCATTAGATATGAAAAGGCGGTATTTGTCTGCCTGGCCCGCCTCATTTCCTCATCCATACGTTCAATAAAATACCGCCGTATAAAAAGCCCCGTCAGCCCGTCCTGCGTCGCCAGGGTGTTTGTTTTTTCATACAGAAGCGAATTTTCAACCACAGAAGAGCACATGTCCCCGAGATAATTCAACAGCCTGGCGTCTTCATTGTCGAACACATCCTGTTTTTCCGAATAAAATTTGAGTATGCCTATGAGGCGGTTCGTTTCAAAAAGCGGTATCGCGATCAGGGACTTAAAGCTTATCCAGTCCTTGCGGAGGTTCCTGAACCTGAAATCGTCGTCAATATTTTTTATCAGCAGTGTGTACTTGTTTTTAATTATCCATTCATCAAACGGATCCTTTTTATATATATTTACAGCGCCGGACGGCTGCTGGTCATTTTTTTTCGTGTCAACCGCCGGAAAAAAAGCGTCGGAGTCCTGGCTTTTGACAAGCAGAAGCGAGGTTACCGGCTTATCACCGATGAGCCCCTTCAAATAACTGTTAATAACGGTCACTATTTTATAGCGGTCAAGCGTTGACAAAAGCTCTTCTGCCACCCTGTTCAACATCCTGTAATTCTCTATTTTCCCCACATTGGCCGTGATTGCGTCCTTTAATTTTTTCAATCGGTCGCCCGAGACTATCTCGTCGGATTCTATTTCGTTTTCGGCAAGGTTGTTGTGCTGTTCCCTTTCGTCCAGGCCGTCAATAAACCCGTTAAAATGCCAGATAAAAGCCGCTCCAATAACAGCTATGAAACAAAACGGTATTTTCGCGGAACCTTCAGCGGAAAATATCAGAAAACTGCTGAACAGGACAAAAAAAAGGCCGAAGGATATGCCGCCGAATTTGCCGAGGGTAAAAAACGCGTAGATTATCAGTATAAGGCCGGCGGCAATATATGCCGCGTTTTTTGAATTGTATGAAAAAAAATATAGGAGAATGGTTGCGGCAAGCAATCCCAGCAGGTTTAAAAGTATAAATTTAACCGTCCTGTTGTTCCTGTAATAAAAACCGTCAAGCACCGTTTTGGCCATCATATCCCACTGAGTTTTTCCTTAAAATTGTTATAAAGGCTTCAATAACCGCCGGGTCAAACTGTGTGCCCGCGTTTTTACGGAGTTCAGAAACAGCAAGCTCCGGCGGAATCATATCCCGGTACGCCCGCGCCGATACCATCGTATCATAAGCGTCGGTGACATGAACAATGCGCGCCCCGATTGGTATTGCTTCGCCCTTCAGGCCGTCCGGGTATCCTTTGCCGTCGAATCTTTCATGATGATGAAGTATAATCGGCACCATGGGCGCCAGCGACTCTATTTCCTTGATTATTTTGGAGCCTATAACGGGATGCTTGCGAACCAGGTCAAATTCTTCGGCTGTAAGTTTTGTAGGTTTCTTGATTATTTCATCGGGAATCGCGATTTTTCCTATATCGTGCAGAAGCGCGGCGTATTTTATATTTTCCACTTCTCGCTCGGGCAGGCCAAGCACTTCGGCTATTTTCAGGGAATACTCGGATACCTTCTGCGAGTGTCCCAGGGTAAAATGATCCTTCGCGTCAACAGTTGAAGAAAGTGCCCTTATTATACTTATCTGATCCCTTTTCATGGACTCGTATAATTTCACATTTTCTATTGACAGGGCCGCCTGCTTCGCGAGTATGGTAAGAAGCGACAAATCCTTGGTGGTTATATCTCCTTCCGGAGTATCGGTGATAATATCAATGAGCCCGACTGGTTTGTCGTGGGCGATGAGCGGCACCAGGACAAAAGTTATTTTTTCATTCTCTGAAGGATCCTCTTCAATGTCGGGCATTGCTATCGTCTTGCCCTTTTTCAGCGTCCATTCGATGACTTTCTGTTTGTTCTGAAGGTTAACCTTCTGTTCTATCTTCCTGCTTATGTTCCTTTTCAGGGCTATGTCAACTTCCCCTGTTTTTTCGTCCACAAGGAAAAGCATCGCCCCTTCGCATGAAATTATTTCAGCCACCAGATCCAGCAGGGAGTTTAATACCCTTTCAAGCGTCTTGGCCTCTGTAATGATTTCAACAAGGCGGTATAATGTAGTGAGTTCCTCGAAAGAGTGCCTAAGGCCCTCATTAATGATTTCAAGATTGTTTGTATATTCTTTCAATTCCTTAATTTCCTTTACATCATCTTCAATCTGGCTCAAATTAGGCAATACCTCCGGCCGCAAGTGCACTACTGCGGCATATTCACAAAAGCTTCAGCTTCCTTGAGTTCCTTATCGAGATCGTTCATCAGCTCGGTTTCCCCGGCTTCATTAAGGGAAAAAAGTTCCCTGCCTTCTTTTGATATAGGCATGATTACATAATCCCCGGAAAATCCGATGGCTTTCTTTTTGCATATAATATCGGCGACATTTATAATGTGCGCCATTACGTTCTCCTGCGTTTCCTGTTCGGGATGGTGGTGCGACGCGATCCCGACGGTAAGCTCGTGGGGCAGGTTCCATTTTTCCGCCATCATTTTTCCAACGATTGTGTGGTCTATTTTCATAACTTCCATCTCAGCCTCATAAACGGAAATGTTGCGCTCTTTGGCCAGTTTCATCACGTCCCTGTATTCCTTGTGCATAAACTGTTCAAAAAAGTTTTTGCCGATGTCATGAAGAAGCCCTGCTGTAAAGGCCCCCTCAGGAGAGCGGTATTTGATCTTTTTCGCCAGAAGGCTCGCGCATATGGCCACTCCAACACAGTGCTTCCAGAAATCCTGGTGGGAAAAATCAGATTCATTCTCCCCGGTAAATACCTTATAAACCGAAACTGTCAGCGCCAGATTGCGGATCGTGTCAAAACCAAGTATGGATACGGCCTGGGTTATATTTTTTATCCTGAACGGAAAGCCGTAGAAAGCTGAATTCGCGAGCCTCAGGACTTTTGCGGTCAGTGCCTGGTCAACAGTTATAATTCTGGAAAGATCCGAGGCCGAAGTAAGCGGATTTGAAACGACCTGGATTACTTTTGCCACAACAATAGAAAGTGTCGGCAGTGCCTTTAATTTGCCTAATATCTTATTTATGGCCTCTTCCTGTTCTTTCGGGTCCATAAGTCTCCTTTTAGGATTTTTCCCATTATTTTATCGGCTTTTTTGTATAAATCCTCTTTAGAACCATTATTATATATTATGAAATCGCTTAATGCAATCTTTTTCGAATAAGGGAAAAAATCCTGATATTTTCTTATTTTTTCAAAATATCTCCTGTCCGAAACCTCGCTTATTCTTTTTTTCCATTCCCCGGCTGATGTCTTTACAAGTATTATTTTGTCCGCCCTGGTGTAAAATCCGCTTTCAAAAAGTATGGCCATGTCCACAATCACCGCGCTGCCCGGCGTTTTCTGGATTTCTTTTTTCAATTTTTTAATCAGGGCCGGGTATACCAGGCATGTAAAATCCCAGTAATCGCGCCTGTCGCCAAAAACTATTTCGCCAAGTATGCGCCTGTTTATTTCCCCGTCTTTTTTTATTATTACCGTTCCGTATTTCTTCCTGAGTATCCGGTAAAGAGAGGTCCCCTTTTTATATATGGTATGCGCCAGGTAATCCACGTCAATTACCGGGCTGGACCTGCCCAGATAGGCGCAGAGCTCGCTTTTCCCGGTTTTAGTGGCCCCGGTTACAGCAATAACTATTTTTTTCTTAGCCGCACTCATACCAGTTGTCTCCCTGCCCCATGGTAACAGTAAGCGGGACGTCTATTTTCATCGCGTTTTCCATTATATTTTTTACGCTCTCTTTTACAGGCCCCGTTTCCTTTTTTGAAACGGAAAAAACGAGTTCGTCATGAACCTGCAGGATCATTTTAGCATCAAAATCCCTTTTTTTAAACTCTTCATTTATTAAAATCATGGCTATTTTTATAATGTCAGCCGCGGTCCCCTGTATCGGCGCGTTTATAGCTGCGCGTTCCGCAAATTCCCTGATGGTCCTGTTTGAGGAATTTATATCAGCCATGAATCTTTTCCTGCCGGAAAGCGTCGAAACAAAGCCATCCTCCCGCGCCGCTTTTATCGTATCCTCCTGATATTTTTTCACGCCTGGAAATGTCGTAAAAAAAGAATCAATGTACCTTTTTGCCTCGTAGTTAGTCACCTGAAGCTGTTTGGCCAGCCCGAAAGGTGAAATTCCGTAAACAATGCCAAAGTTGATTGTCTTTGCGGCCCGCCTGTGTTCCTTTGTGAGAAAATCCACCGGTATGCCGAAAACTTCGGAGGCCGTAAGGGAATGAATGTCTCCGCCCTTAATAAACGCGTCAATGAGTTTTTCATCACCGGAAAAATGTGCCAGTATACGAAGTTCTATCTGGGAATAATCCGCCTTTATAAGGAGTTCCTTTTTCTCCAGCGGAATAAATATTTTTCTTATCTCCCGCCCCTCCTCCCCGCGCACAGGTATGTTCTGTATATTGGGATTTGATGAGGAGAGCCTTCCGGTCGCCGTAACAGACTGGTTGTAATCCGGATATAATTTACCGTCGGCGGATGTTTTTTCCATAATGGCTTCCAGGAATCCGGTCTTTAATTTGTTAAGGGTCCTGTACCTTAAAATATCGGCCACTACGGCGTGCCCATTTTCAAGGGCCAAAAGCACCTCGTTATCAGTGGAATATCCCGTCTTTGTTTTTTTTTGTTTTGGAAGGTTCAGTTTGTCAAAAAGCACCTCACCCAGCTGCTTTGGAGAATTAATGTTAAATTCCATTCCGGCTTCCCTGTAAATATTTTTTTCCATGCGCACAACTTCAGCGGCCGTTTTTTTTATCAGTTCCCCCAAAAAAAGCGTGTCTATTTTCAGCCCCATGAGTTCCATTTCAGAGAGCACCTTTGCGAGGGGTATTTCAATATCAAGATAAACGGACTTGAGCCCGGCCTCATCTATTTTTTTTAAAAGTATTTCAGCTGTTTTATACGCGGCTTCAAGATTTTTTCCCGCGTATTCCGCTATTTTCTCCGGGCCGGCCTCTTTTGAGTTTTCCCTCTTTGCCCCTTTTCCGGCCGCATCATCATAAGAAGGATAAAAACCTCCCAGATATTCCGAAAAGACAAAAGAATGGTGCGGCTTGACTTTATCGGGGTTCAAGAGGTAGGCCATGAGCATTATGTCGGAAGCTTCGGCCGGATATGAACCGCAGGATTTTAAAAGTTCTTTGGTTGAATTAGTGACGACTTTTTTGCCCTCAAGGTTTATTCCGTGAAAATCATCCCCGTGTATGAAATAATTTTCATCTCCGGCTTTAATTGAAACAAGTTTCATTCCGTCATCGCCGCGGTCAAATAGAATTGCCAGTTTTTTGGAAGATGCTATTTTTTCAAGTTCTTTTTTACCGGCCTGTCTCGCCGCGTTTTTCACAGGCTCATGCCCTGTTTCCGCCGGTGCCGCGCTTTCAGCCGCCGCGCTGAAAAAGAGGCTCCTGTCGGCAACAAGCGACCTGAAATTATAATTTACAAACTCATTGTTCAGCGCCTCCATATCAATTAGCGCGGTGGAACAGCTTTTAAGGCTGAGTTCCAGTTTCTCAAGCAGCGCCCTGTCCGGCTTTAAGAGCGCCAGCTCCTTTGAAAGCCTGGCCTCTTTTTCCCCGGCCTTGAGCTTTTCCCTCTGCCTGTCCGCTTTTACCCTTTCAATATTCTTATACAGATTTTCGATTGTACCGAATTCCTGAACAAGCTTATACGCTGATTTTTCACCAATGCCTTCCACTCCCGGTATATTATCGGACGCGTCCCCCATTAAAGCAAGGACATCGGCCACAAGCGGAGGCGATATTCCGTAATCCGCGGCTATTTTTTCCGGAGTGATAAATATCTCTTCCTGCCTGCCGAATTTCAAAATTGAAACATTATCATTGACCAGCTGCATTATGTCCTTGTCGGAAGTAATTATCACAACCTTGAGTTCCGGCGACGCAAGCGCCGCGGCGGCGGCCATTATGTCATCAGCTTCGTAACCCTCTATTTCAAAGGCCGGCAGGTTCCCGTTTTTGGCCGTTTCTTTTATGAGCCCCATCTGCGTCCTGAGTGATTCGGGCATTTTTTCCCTCTGTGCCTTATACTCCGCGTACATTTTGTGCCTGAAAGTCGGTTTTGGATGGTCAAAAGTAAGGGCAAAATAATCCGGTTTTTTTGTACGGAGCAGTTTCATAACCATATTATAAAACCCGAAAAGGGCGTGTATTTCTGTGCCGTCGCGGGCGGTAAGCGGAGGCATGGCGTAAAAAGCCCTGTAGGCATAACCGTTTCCGTCAACAATATAGAATGTCTTCAATCAGATGACCTCCGTTTGGCATGTTCCGGCGCGTTTCTTTTCATAAATTATCTTTACAAGATAAAGCCCCTGGGGCGGGGCCGTGAACGTAAGGTTTGCCCTGTCCTGCACCCTGAATAACCCGTCAATATCCCCTGCGGAAAGGTTTCCCTTTGCATGTTCAACAAAAGCCGCGGTTATACGCCTTACCATGTTATACAAAAATCCCCTGCCTTTGAAATCAAAGGTAATCCATGGCCCGCTTTTTTTTATTGTTATGGACTTTATTTCACGGAAATGGTCTTCCTTGTCGGAAGCCGCCGAAAAAGAAAAATAATTTTTCCTGCCCTTAAAAAGCGGCAGCAGGCCCTTCATTTTATCCATGTCAAGCCTGTCATATACGTGCCAGGCCAGGTCGGCAAAAACAGGCCTTAAAAACGGCCTGTTATAGATGACATAACGGTAAAGTTTTGTTTTCACATCTCGCCTGGGCGAGAAGTCAAAAGGAGCCTCGGCGCAGGAACAAATCCTTATGTCCGGCGGTAAAATCCCGTTGAGGACGCTTTTCACGGCTTTACCGTCAAGTTTTGTTTCCACCATGAAGGAAAAAACCTGCCCGAAAGCGTGGACTCCGGAATCAGTCCGGCTGGCCCCGGTAGTTTTGATTTCACCGTTGAAAAATTTCTGCAGCGCGTATTCAATAATTCCCTGCACAGTTATGATGTTTTCCTGCTTTTGCTTCTGCCAGCCGCAATAATTGGTCCCTTTATAAGAAACCACACATTTAAAATTTTTTACCATTTCTTATTTAATCGCTATTTTGGTGTTATTTCTTCCGGACTTTTTGGCCGTGTAAAGCGCGCCGTCAGCTTTGGCTATAATGGCTTCCTTTAAAATGGCGTGCTCGGGATACTCCGAAATTCCAAGACTGATGGTAATATTTATCAGGGTTTCTCCGCCGTAAAAAGTATGTTCTTCAATGGATTTCCTTATGCGTTCGGCGATGTCAATGGCCTCGCTTATCTTTGTCTCGGGCATAATAACGGCAAATTCCTCGCCGCCGTAGCGGCACAGGAAGTCCGCCGATGAAAGGCAGCTTTTTGCCGCGACAACGACTTCCTGCAGTACGGTATCGCCGGCCTGGTGCCCGTAGGTGTCGTTTACCCTCTTGAAAAAATCTATATCAAACATCACGAGGCACATGGAATTCCTGAACCTTTTTGCCAGGTTCAATTCCTCCTCGAGCCTTGTCTCGAAGTATCTCCTGTTAAATGCTCCGGTGAGCTGATCAATAATTGCCCTGCGCTCCGATTCTTCCTTTTGCTCAATTAAGGCGGAAGTTGATTCCTTTATCTGTTCCACAACCTCTTTTTCCAGCTGCTTGCCGGTCTGGCGTTTCAGCTGGTTCATGATATCAAGGGATACTTTCCTGACTTCTTCCTTGATAAGGTGTTTTATCTCGGGTATAAGATGGTCGATGGAGTTTTTGATGTCTTTTACAACCTGGCGGCGCACCTGGTTGCGTAAATGGCGGCGCAGCATTTTTAAAGCAGTCATTTCTTTGTTAATGGTCTTTTTTACTGTTCCAAGTATTATTACAGTAAGTTCCCGCTCTATTGACTCGTTTATTTCGCCCAGGTAAGCCTCTTCTTTCTTTAGCAAATCTTCATATTTTTCCTGTACAAAAGAATCCAGCTTTTTAAGCTTCGCTATATCTTCTTTGAGCCCCCGTATCTCTTTTTCCAGCTTTTCCGGCGATCTGTCTTCCATTTATGCCCCTTTTTATAAGGATATTTTTTGTAAATTATTTATGACAGTATAGCAATATTTGAAATTTTATTCCATAGATTTTTGGCGGACTTAAAGCAGGAATTTCGCTTTTATGACTTTGCGGGCCGCGTCAAAAGGCGGCGCTGATTTTTCCGTGAGACAGTCCCGCGCTATTTTCTCAGAACCGCTATCTTTATCTTCTTATTGTCTGAATATCCGTTATTATCCCTGCCCTGTAAAATTGCCACATACAAACCGGACGAAGCGTCCTGGCCGCTGATGGTATCGCCCATCCATCTTACCTGGCCGTCCTCAAGTTTTCCGTTCAGGATTCTGATAAGAGCGCCTGAAATATCATATATAAAAAGGTCCACGGTGCCGGACTCCGCGGCCGCGCCAGTTGTCCCCCATTTAAACTGCATGCCGCTTTTTGACCCGTTATACGGGCAAGGCGAAACTATCAGGGAGTCAAAATATTTTTTGCCCTGGGTAAGTATATTGACGGACTTGGAAGCATCAACTTCTCTTCCCGAATCCAGCATTTCAGTCACCTTAAATTCATATACGCCGGGCGAGACAACCGTGCCTGCGTTGCTGACGCCGTTCCAGTCAAACGTGTCGCCAGTGGAGGGGCCGTAACCCACCACAATATCGTTGCCGTTATTTTTGAGCACAACCACATCAGGAATGGATAATTTCAGTGTGTTCGGCCCGACCTTATTGTCTTCCCTTTGTGAAAATACGGTTTCACCCGCTGAATTATAAACCTTAAGTTCCATATAATTTTCATTCTGCACAATGCTGATGTCCCTGGTAAGGGTGGTTACATGGCCGTAGCCGTCAACCTGCTGTATTTTTAATATATAATCACCCGGCGCCGCCCTCTGCCCCGCGTCAGTGGTGCCGTCCCATGTAAAAAGGGTTCCCGCGGCGTTGATATTTGAAGGGGTGAATACACCCGGGAGATAAATATCAAATATCGATCCGTTTCCCATTACCGTCGCGCCGGGTGAACCGCTCACGTCAAAAATCACAGTGGTGAAACTATTGGATGTCGGGTCGCTGGCTATTGTCTTTACAAGCTCGCCAGCTTCGTTATATACGCCAAGCGTAATCAAATACGGAAATGGCATAGGCGTGGGTGTTATTGTCGGCGTCGCCGTCCTTGTGGGGGTGGCCGTGAATGTCGGCGTTGCGGTAAAAGTAAACGTCGGCGTGCTGGTCATAGTATAGGTCGGCGTAGCTGTAAATGTCGGCGTGTCAGTCATAGTATAGGTCGGCGATTCCGTCATAGTATATGTGGGCGTGTCCGTTGACGTAAATGTAACGGTATAAGTCATTGTGAAAGTCGGTGTCGCTGTAAAAGTCGGGGTAGCCGTATAGGTCGGTGTGAATGTAGGAGTCTCCGTGGGGCTGTTGACCGGTGTGTTTGTGAACGTGGGCGTGTCTGTTCTTGTATCAGTAACGGTTGGGGTTGCCGTATAAGTCGAAGTTGATGTAAATGTAGGCGTGTCGGTGTATGTGTCGGTAAAAGTTGACGTGGAGGTAAAACTGGGCGTAGAAGTCGGCGTCGCCGTATATGTAGGCGTCGGCGTCGGTGTGTTGGATGAAATGGTGTCGGTTTCTGTAACAGTGGGCGTAATGGTTTTTGTCACAGTGTAAGTCGGCGTATAAGTGAGTGTATAAGTCTGGGTAAAAGTAGGGGTAAATGTTTTTGTATCCGTCGGGGTCGCAGTATCTGTAAAAGTCGGCGTAGCCGTAAATGTCGGAGTGGCCGTAAATGTCGGTGTTGCCGTAAATGTAGATGTAAAAGTCGGTGTTGAAGTCGGCGTGTCAGACGGTGTTCTGGTAAAGGTGGCCGTATCGGTAACAGTCACCGTCGGAGTTGCCGTAAATGTAGGTGTTGGAGTAAATGTGCGGGTAAATGTCGGCGATCCGCAGCCAAGTACATCAAGGGTGACCTTGTTCGAATATACCGGGAAATTTGCGGAGCTGTTTATATAAGCCTGATTAATAATAGGATTGGAAAAACATGTGGCCGCCCCCCACCATGTGAACGAGCCGCTTGTATTTGAAACCGAACCTATGTCCCAGTGGACCGGATTTGTCGATGTGCATCCCAGGCAATTTCCATAATTTACCCCGGCCGGCACCGGATCCTCAACATAAGCGCTGCCTACGACCCGGGGCAGATAAACCGCGAAATTATCGTATGTATCCTGAACATCTCCTGTTGATCCCGGCTGTTCATTGACGCCGGGCCGCCAGTCGGTATATGTGCCGGCGCCCGAGCAATCCCAGTCTGCGGTGCCGATGCTTGTATCCATGTAGTCAATGTCCCAATAATTGGGTTCAGGGTCGCCGCGTGCCCAGATGCGCGCCTTTATTTCCTGCCCGCCTGCTATACTTGTCACCTCTATCCTTACCGTGTACCACTTATCAGCTGATATTGCCCCTATACCAGGCAAACCGCCTGTCCCGGCGGGGCCGCCGCCGTTGCCGCACCATGCTGTGGCTCCACCGCATTGCTCCAGAAAAAAATATCCCGGCGCCGGATTGCCGTCTATTGATGCGACTATTCCCAGGCTCCTTGCAGCCGCGCCTGTCTGTCCGTTGCTTCTTATAATTATCTGCGCGTCAGCTCCCGGAAATGTCCCCGGATTTATATAGAGATCCGATACTATGATACCGGTACAAAACTGGTCGGAATTATTTGTAGGGCTTCCGTCGTCCAGAAGAAGTCCCGGATAATTGCCGCTCCCCGAAGAAGACCCGGTTATTGTCTTGTCACCAGTTGTACATGGCGCTGAAATTACCCAGGTTCCGTTGTCGCCGTTGCTTGGAGAAAATTTCCACCCTGGCGGGGGTGTAGAGGAATACGAACCGGCGGCAATATTATCAAATGCCTGGTAATTTCTTAATGCATAACCATTCACTTCATATGAAAGATAATATGTGATATTGGAACCCGCCATTACAGAATTGGCGCTCTGTTGTTTTGTTATTGTAATGGCCGGCTGTCCCACTGTCGTTGTAACCGAGCTTGTCTGGGAAGGCAATCCCGGCATACCGCCCGTTGCCGTATTTGTATAAGACGGGCTTCCTGTCGGGGTTGTATTCATCTGCAATAACATCCATACCGTACCCTGTACCTGCCCACCTTTATTTGTCATGTCCGGAAACGACCAGGTAAAAGTTCCGGAAGTGGCGCCGGGCGCCGGGCCTACAACGCTTCCGCCCGGAATTGTCTGCGGCCCGGATGATACAAG
>CAZMGF010000058.1:0-13435 GCA_964565765.1 uncultured Spirochaetia bacterium | reverse complement strand
TGGATCCTATACATTGGTTTCTTGATGGCAAAGAAGATGTGCGCTCGTCTTATTATCTTGAAGATGTAGCAACAGAATTTGACGTGCAAGGTTTAGAACTTGATTGGGCATGTGTAACGTGGGATGCAGATTTTCGATATACAGACAAAGGTTGGCAACATATGTCTTTTTGCGGAGATAGATGGAATAATATAAACAAAACTGAACGCAAAATTTATTTGAAAAACGCATATAGAGTTCTTTTAACGCGTGCACGGCAAGGAATGGTTATAGTGGTGCCGGAAGGAGATAGCTGCGATATGACGCGAAAAGCAGATTATTATGATTCTACATATAATTATTTGAAAGATATCGGATTGAACTTACTTTAAAATCATGACAATTATGGATGGTGTAATATGAAAACGGCTCTTTACACATGGGGTGAGTTTGAAAAAATTGACGATGTGGATGCAATTGACTTTAAGGAAATGAGAAAACTTACCACAGAGGAATTGGCGGGCTTTATTTTTAGAAAAGAGGATAAAAACAAAACATTTTACGCCTCTGAAGATTACATTGATTCCGGCGACGATGGAATTGCGGTAAAATTTGCATATGCTGTTGAAAACAATTTGAATTAAAACCATATAACAGGAGCGTTGTGAAAAACAGAATATTATTGTTTCTTTTAGCTGTTGCATTTTTTACATGTAACTTTTTGTTTGCTGACACCCATGTAATAGAAAATGACGGCGCTGTATACATATCCGCCTCTGACAAGCGTATGAACGAGAGGATAGAACAATCAGCTGTTCAGTATGAACAGTATGCCCCGGTTTCAAGAATCGCATTCTCCGACTTCTGCTTCGGCGCTTCGCTGGATGAATATGCAAAACTCAATTCATACGGTGTTTTCATGATAACCGCCCAGTGCCAGGAGAAGGAGGAGATTCCTTTCAAGCGGGTTTATGTGAAATCGGGCGGAAAGGAATATCCCCTGCAGTTTATATTTTCAAAACCTGTGAAGGTTCCTGGAGGGAAAACAGAAACTGTTTTTGGAAAATACAGAATGAATCTATTTTACCTCATACCATATAATTACATAATAATGACCGGTGAGATATGCATTGACTGGGGGACAAATCGGGTCGGTTTCCCCCTCACAAAATTACCCGAAGAAAAACCAATCGATTATACCGTCCATGATGAGATGCTCACGCCTTCAATAAACAGGCATATAGACAGGAAATTTCTTTCACTGTTTTTAAAACGCGAGTATTCATTCGCCAACTCTGACGCAGCTGAAGCCCTTAAAAATATCGGAGCCTTATAATATATAAAGGAGAGCTTATATGAACATAGCAATTATCGGAATCGGTGGTGTCGGCGGTTATTTCGGCGGAAAATTGACGCAGCTTCTTGAAAGCGACAAGAGTTTAAAAATATATTTTATCGCGCGCGGCAAACACCTTGAGGAGATAAAAAAGAACGGTTTAATTCTTGATTCAAGCGAAGGAATTATAGTCTGCAAACCCACACTGGCCACAGATAGCATTGAAGAATTACCGCCGCTTGATATCTGCATCATATGCGTAAAAGGATATGACCTTGAAAACGTTGTTAAAAGGCTGAAGCCCAAAATAACCGATAAAACCATTATACTTCCGCTCTTAAACGGCGTTGATGTCTGTGAACGCATCAGGGCCGTTATAACGAACGGCATTGTACTTCCCGCATGCGTTTATATAGGCACCCATATTGAAAAACCCGGAACTGTTGCGCAGCGCGGGGGTGAGGGAACTATTATTTTCGGCAACGACCCGTTGCATGACGAAGGGCCTGATAAACTCGTTGAAATACTGGCAAGGGCCGGGATAAAATATAAATGGACCTCTGAACCTTATGTGGAGATATGGTCAAAATTTATTTTTGTGGCCTCTTACGGCCTTGTAACAACTAACTACAACAAGACTATAGGCGAGGTAACAAAATCAAAAGAACTGGCAGGTTACGCGAAAGATATAATGGCGGAGATAATGGCAGTGGCCGCCAAAAAGAATGTTAACGTTCCACATACGTTGATTAAGGATACATTTACAAAGGCAAAGGCCTTTCCGTTTGAAACAAAAACCTCTTTCCAGCGCGATTATGAAACACCCGGCAAAAACGACGAGCGCGACTTTTTAGGCGGCGCTGTTATAAGGCTGGGCAGGGAAACAGGGGTAAAAATACCGGTTACGGAAAGCATATACGCTTCAATACTGGCAAGGAAAACAATGCAGTAAGGGGGTAAAATGAAAAAAATCAAAATTGATTACGAAGGGGGCTTAAGGTGCAGGACAACTGCCGAAAAATTCGGCGACATAATCACAGACGCGCCCGCCTCTGACGGCGGTAAAGAAGAGGCCTTCTCACCGACAGACATGGTGGTTATATCATTGGGTTCTTGCATGCTCACCATAATGGCCCTTGCCGCGAAGAAACACGGCATTGATATAAAAGGGACAAAGTTTGAGGGTTACAAGAAAATGTACGACAGCCCGCGCAGGATCGGGGAGATAAATATAGTTTTTAACATGTGCCCGGGAATACTGGCGGATAAAAGGAAGTCAGTTGAACACGGCGCGACAGCCTGTCCGGTGCACAGGAGCCTCGACCACAATATAAAATACGAGATAGAATTTAAATACCCGGACTAAGGGAGGCTTTTTTATGGATAAAGTTGTCCATTTTGAGATACCTTTTGACAACATGGAACGTGCAAAGAAATTTTACAAAAAGGCCTTTGGATGGAAAATGGAGGATCTGCCGGAGATTGGTTATGTACTTGTTTATGCTACGGAAAAATCCGGCGCTAAAACACCCGTCGGCATAAACGGCGGGTTTTTCAGGCGCGGCAAAGAGGCAAAATACCCCATACTTGTGATAGGGGTGGCCTCGGTTGAAAGGGCCATAAAAAAGGTTATTGCGGCCGGCGGGAAACTTGTGACGCCCAGGCGCAGAATCCCCATGGGGTCATACGCACGCGTTAAGGACAGCGAGGGAAATGTTATCGGCCTGGCTGATTCGGATAGATCCGTAAAATAAAGGCGGAAGAGCAAAAATCCCTTGCTAAAAGACCCTGTTTTTGCTATTATAACACGTTTTAAAATACACCATGCTTTGCCGGATTCCAGGCTGGTCCCCACGCGGGTTGCCCGGAAGATGAAGGAAGCAGAGGTCAAAACCAAATGGAGGTAGTAGAATTATGCCACAGATTTCCATGAAAGCACTTCTTGAAAGCGGTGTCCACTTCGGACACCAGACCAAACGCTGGAACCCAAAGATGAAACCGTATATCTTCGCCGCGAGAAACGGGATATACATCATTGACCTGCAAAAAACCCTGAAACACACCAAGGATGCCGTCATTTTCGTTAAAGACATCATCCGCAAGGGCCAGCTCATCATGTTCGTCGGCACCAAAAAACAGGCCAAGGACGCCATCAAGGAAGAGGCCACACGCTGCGGCATGCCATTTGTAAGCTCGCGCTGGCTCGGCGGCACAATGACCAATTTTGAAACCATCCGCAAAAGGATGGAGCGCCTAAGGCAGCTCGAGGAAATGGACGCCTCCGGCGGATTTGACCGCTATCCAATAAAGGAAAAAATGTCCATGCAGAAAGAACTCCGCAAACTCACCGATAACCTGGGCGGACTGAAGGAAATGAGCACGCTCCCGGGCGGAATATTCGTCATTGACGTAAAGCGCGAAGAGAACGCCGTAAAAGAGGGGAACAAGCTCGGCATTCCCGTCATAGCGGTTGTTGATACGAACTGCGACCCGGACAACATAGACTGCCTGATACCGGGCAACGACGACGCCATACGCGCCGTCCGCCTGATGTGCAAAATAATGGCCGATACCATCATCGAGGAAAAACTTGCGATGGAAAAGGAAAAAGAAGCGGTTGTAAAACAGGAAGCAGAGGCGGCTGCAATAGCGGCAGACGCGGCAGCGGCGACATCAGCCGAGGAAAAGGAAAAAATTTCTGCGCAGGTCTCGGACTCGACAAATTACGCCGAAGTTTTCACCGAAGAGACGGAAGAAGCAAAGCTCAAGAAAGCAAAATCCACGGAAGCGGCACAATAATAACAAAATACCCATGAGGATATGTTAAGGAGAATGACAATGGCTGAAATATCAAAGGATCTTGTAAAGGACCTCCGCGAAAAGAGCGGCGCCGGAATGGGCGACTGCCTGAAGGCGCTTCAGGAAACGCAGGGGGATATGACAAAGGCATTTGAAGTTTTAAGGCAGAAGGGCATCGCCTCCGCCGATAAACGGAGCGCGCGCACCGCTAAAGAAGGGCTCGTTTACGCCTACATCCACGGCGGCGGCAAGGTCGGCACAATGGTCGAAGTGAACTGCGAGACCGACTTTGTGGCAAGGACCAAGGAATTTGAGGATCTCTGCAAGGAAGTCGCCATGCAGGTGGCGGCGATGTGCCCGAGATGGGTAAAAAGGGACGAAGTTCCCGCGGAAATAGTGGAAAAGGAAAAAGAAATATACAGGGTGCAGATGGCGGACCAGAAAAAACCCGCCAACGTGCTTGAAAAAATAATCGACGGCAAGCTTGAAAAGTTTTACAAGGACAGCTGCCTGCTCGAGCAGCCCTACATCAAGGACGACTCAAAAAATGTCGAGACCCTTGTGAAGGAAGCAATAGGCAAGATTGGCGAAAACATTGTTGTAAAGCGCTTCGCGAGGTTCGTACTCGGGGAAGTGCAGTAAATAATCCGCCCCGCCGTTTTAAAAGGCGGCGGGGCGCGTCTTAATCCGAAAAAAACCGGGGTGCAATTTGGCAAAAACAAAATCCGCTGCGAAGTATAAAAGGATTATGCTGAAAATTTCCGGCGAGGCGCTTGCCGGCGAGAAAAAATCAGGAATCGATTACGACACTGTACATTCAATAGCCTGTGAGATACGCGACGTGAGCAGGATGGGCGTTGAAGTGGCGGTGGTAATAGGCGGCGGGAACATCTTCCGCGGCGGCAGGGGAAAAAACTTCAAAATTGACCGCGTGGTCGGCGATTATATGGGCATGCTCGCCACAATAATAAACGCCATGGCCTTCCAGGACGTCCTTGAACAGATGGGGGTATCCACAAGGGTGCTCTCAGCCATAGAAATGAAGGCAATTGCAGAACCGTTCATCCGCCGCAGGGCCGTAAGGCACCTTGAAAAAGGGCGCGTGGTAATATTCGGCGGCGGCACCGGCAATCCGTATTTTACGACGGACACCGCGGCCGCGCTGCGCGCGAAAGAAATCGGGGCAGAGGTGGTCCTGAAGGCCACGAAGGTAAGCGGAGTCTACGACAGGGACCCGGAACTTGATTCAAAGGCTAAAAAATTCACCGAGCTGACCTATATAGACGTCCTTAAGAAAAATCTTAGAGTAATGGATTCCACGGCAATTTCGCTCTGTATGGAAAACAATATACCTGTAATCGTATTCAACATGAATGAAAAAGGAAACATAATGAAAGCCGCGCAGGGAAAAAATATAGGGACAATAGTCCGCTGACGGAGGGGATAAAACATGGAAAAAATTTACGCAGAACTTGAAGCAAAAATGAAAAAATCAGCAGAGCATTTTCAGAAGGAACTGACGAATGTGAGGACCGGAAGGGCCTCAACTTCCGTTCTTGAAGGTGTCAAGGTCCCGTATTACGGCAATCTTATGCCCATAAACCAGCTGGCCTCGGTTTCAATTATCGAGGCAAAGACCATAGACATAAAACCGTGGGATAAAGGCGCTGTACAGGAAATAGACAAGGCCATCAATGCGGCAAATCTCGGGCTTTCTGTTGTAAACACCGGGGATTCCATAAAGGTGAAGTTTCCGGACCTGACAGAGGATACCAGGAAAGACATGGTAAAAAAAGTAAAGAAAATGGCGGAAGAAACAAAGGTAGAGATGCGCAACATCAGGCGCGAGTCCAATGACAAGGCCAAGGAAAAGGAAAAGAAAAAAGAAATATCAGAGGACGACCTGAAGAACGCCGAAGCGCGCGTGCAGAAAATAACGGACAAATTCATAGCCGATATTGACAATGTTGTAAAAGACAAAGAAAAGGACCTGATGACAATATAATGAAGCAGGTAAAACCCGTGAAGGTACCGGCGCATCTGGCAGTAATCATGGACGGCAACGGTAGATGGGCGAAAAAACGCTCCCTGCCCAGATTCATGGGCCATGCCGAGGGGGCCAAATCGGTCCGCGTTGTGACCGAGGAGTGCGCCAGGCTTGGGATAAAATTTCTCACGCTTTACGCCTTTTCAACGGAGAACTGGAAGAGGCCCGAAAAGGAAGTCGGATATTTAATGGGGCTGCTCGACAGGTTCCTCGATACAGAGCTTCCTGTACTGATGAAAAATAATGTAAGGCTCAATACAATAGGGGATCTCTCAAGGCTCCCGGCAAAGCTCACAAAAAAACTTGATCTTGTAAAGGAAAAAACCTCAAAAAACAGCGGCCTGACCCTGGTGCTTGCCTTAAATTACGGCTCGCGCAGCGAGATACTCGCGGCGGTGAGGGCAATAGCGGAAAAAGCGGTTAACCGGTCATTAAAACCGGAAAAAATTAGTGAAGAAACAATTTCGCGGAATTTATACACCGCGTCAATGCCGGATCCGGACCTGCTCATCAGGACAAGTGGTGAGATGAGAATTTCAAATTTTTTGCTCTGGCAGATAGCCTACTCGGAACTTTATATAACTCCGGTATTGTGGCCGGATTTCAGGAAGAAAGAGCTGCTGGCCGCTTTGAGGTCATTTAACAGGCGCGAAAGGCGGTACGGAGGTATAAAGGCAAAATGAAAACAAGGCTGCTTCTCTCGCTTGTAATGGTTCCGGCTTTTGCTTTTTTTATATTTTTTGACAAACCATATCCCTTTATCGCCCTGACCATAACAGCCCTCTCATGGGCGTTAAACGAAGTTTACTCCATGCTGGCCAATAAGGGGCTCAAAGCTTACAGGATTGCCGGCATTATTTTCGGGCTGCTGACATACGCTGCTGTCATAGCCGGCTTCAACGCAACCCTGATAATAACCGGCTGGGCCGTACTTTTTATATCACTTTTCACGGCCGTAATATTCTCGAAGGACCCGAATAATTTTACCAGAATAGGGGCCACCTACCTTCCGCTTTTATATATTTCCGTACTGGGCCTTTTCGCGGTGCACCTGCGCCTTATGGAAGACGGGAAATACTGGATATTTCTCCTTTTTCTACTAACCCTTGTTTATGACGGCGGCGCATATTTCGCCGGATATTTTCTGGGGAAACACAAGCTCATACCCGAGATATCACCGGGCAAATCAATAGAAGGCTGCGTTGGCGGGGTTATTATAAATGTAATAACAGTCGTAATAATTAAATTTACATACCTTCCGTCACAGCTGCTCGGGCATTCCACGCTGCTCCACCTGATTATCCTCGCGGTTCTGCTTTCCGTCACCGGGCAGCTCGGCGATCTGGCGGCCTCGGTGGTCAAGCGTTTCTGCGGCGTTAAAAATTCTTCGAACCTCCTGCCTGAAATGGGCGGGGTCCTGGATAAGATAGACTCGGCCCTTTTCAACGCGCCGATACTTTTTTTATATATTAAGTACATTTCAGTCCTGTTCTGACGCCGTTTTTTTAAGGTACGGCACCGGCCAAAATACGGCTTTATGCCGTTAAATTTATTTTCACAAGAGGGTTTATGAAAAAAGTCGTCATTATAGGATCAACAGGCTCCATAGGAAAATCGGCGTTGAAGCTTTTTGACGCCGTGCTTAAGGATTATTCCGTGCTTGCCCTTTCGGCCCACGGCAGCGCCGATGAGCTTGCAGCGCAGGTAAAAAAATATTCGCCAAAATATGCCGTTATATCCGACCCGGGGAAAGCTGATACCGTAAAAAAAGGCAACAGCTCCACGCGCGTTCTCACAGGGGTGGAAGGGCTCATGAAAATAGCCTCACTTGAAGAGGCTGACATTGTCCTCATAGCCGTGGTCGGCGCGGCCGGCCTCATACCGCTGCTCTCGGCGGCGCGCGCCGGAAAGACAATCGCGATCGCCAACAAGGAAGCCCTGGTAATGGCCGGGGATATTGTGTTAAAGGAAGTAAAAAAATACGGCGCGACGCTTCTGCCGGTGGACTCGGAGCACAGCGCGGTATTCCAGTGCCTTCAGGGCGGGTGCGTATCCGATGTTAAAAGGCTCATTATCACGGCATCAGGCGGGCCCCTTAAAAATCTCAGTTTAAAAGAGTTGAAAAATATTACTCCGGAGCAGGCGCTGAAACACCCCACATGGAAAATGGGAAAGAAAATAACCATTGATTCCGCCACACTGATGAACAAGGGGCTGGAGGTAATTGAGGCGCACCACCTTTTCGGGCTGCCTTATGAAAAAATTGACGTTATAATACACCCGCAGTCAATAATACATTCGATGGTGGAATATGTTGACGGATCCATCATGGCGCAGATGTCGCATCCGGACATGAGGCTGCCCATTCTTTACGCGCTTACCTACCCGGGCCGCAGGCAGGGCGTTATAAAACCAATGAGCTTTTCCGAAATTGAAAAACTTGAATTTTTTAAGGTGGATTTCAGAAAGTTTCCGTGCTTTGGCCTGGCGCTGGAAGCCGGGAAAAAGGGCGGCACTATGCCCGCCGTTATGAACGGCGCCAACGAGTCCGCTGTGAAAAACTTTCTGGCAAATAAAATAAAGTTCGGCATGATACCGCATTATGTGGAAGAAGCCATGGCCGCGCACAGCACGGAAAAAAATCCCGGCCTTGACAGGATACTGCGCGCGGACCTCGAGGCGCGCGCCAGAGTGGAGGAGATGATAAATGGTTGAGATAATATATATATTTGTAACAATCGGCCTTACGATATTTGTCCATGAGCTGGGCCATTTTGTGGCCGCAAAAAGGCTCGGCATAAAAGTCGAGAAATTTTCAATAGGCTGGGGGCCCAAGGTGCTCTCCTTTAAAAAGGGGGATACCGAGTATGTAATTTCAATACTTGTTTTTCTCGGCGGGTACGTCAAGATGGCGGGCGAGTCGCCGCAGGACGCGCAGAAGGCAGGAACCGAAGGATTTTTGAACCAGCCGCCCTGGAAAAAAATGGTCATATCTGTGGCGGGGGTTGTGCAGAACGCCATATTCGCCGTTGTGCTGATGTGGATAGTGTTCCTATACGGGACAGATACATTAAAGCCGGTGGTTGACGAGGTAAAAAAAGGTTATCCGGCATACAGTGCAGGAATGCTCCGGGGCGACGAGATAACGGGAATAAACGGGCAGAAGGTTTCATACTGGAGTCAGATAACCGAAATTATAGGAAAATCAAATGGCGCGGAGATAAAGGTTGAGGCCTTAAGGCAGGGCAAAGCGATGGAGTTTTCTTTGAAGCCGGTTATGGAGGAGAGCGAGGATATTTTAAAGGAAAAAAAAATGAAGCCCTTCATAGGCATAACGCCGCTTGCCGTACTTCCCGTGGTTGACGACCTTAAAAAGGATTATCCCGCGGAAACCGCCGGGGTGAAAAAAGGCGACGTGCTCGAAGAAATCAACGGTAAAAAGATAGTATACTGGGATGACGCCACAGAGGCCATAAGGCTCTCAAAAGGCGATCCGATAAAACTGACCGTTTTAAGGCAGTCAGCGGGGGAAAAAACATTCGTAATTACCCCGAAAAAAGAAATGATAGAGGACGAGGAAAAGAAAAAAACAGAGACTTACATATTAGGGATAGTGCCCGAGGGGAATTTAACAAAGGAAAAATATCCGCCTTTCACAGCGCTGGGAAAGGCCCTTGAGCAGACGTGGGCCTTCACCGACCTGACGGTCAGGTCGCTTTACAGGATGATAACGCGTAAAATGGAGCCTGACGTCGCCGGCCCCATCGGAGTCGCGCAGATAGCATACAAGGTCGCCAAGACAGGGCTCATAAATCTGCTCCTGCTGGTTTCAATAATAAACATCAACCTGGCCCTTTTCAACCTTCTGCCGCTGGTGCCTTTTGACGGCGGGCTTATTTTTATATTTTTTCTTGAATGGATAACCGGAAAACAGGTGCCCCTGAAGGCGCAGGAAATAATGATGGAGATAGGCTGGGCGCTTGTGATACTTCTGATAATTTTTGTAACATACAGTGATATAATGAGAATGATAAAGGGCGGATAAAAAAGGCTGTATTTAAGGCGGAGGCTTTCGATGACACGTATTGTAAAAATAGGAAACATAACAATAGGCGGCGGGAATCCCGTTGCTGTGCAGTCAATGTGCAGCACCAGGACAAAGGATATTGTCAAAACAACCGCGCAGATAAAAAGGCTCCAGGACGCGGGCTGCGAAATAGTGCGCTGCGGCGTGCCCGACATGGAATCCGCAAAGGCGATTGCGAAGATAAAAAAGAGAATCAAAATCCCGCTTGTGGCCGACATCCATTACGACTACAGGCTCGCGCTGGCCTCAATAGAAAGCGGCGCGGACAAGATAAGGATAAACCCGGGCAATATAGGCTCCACAGAAAAGGTGGAAGCGGTTATAGCGGCGGCGCGCAAGGCAAAATGCGCCATAAGGATAGGGGTTAATTCAGGTTCGCTAAAGGAAACTTCCTCTTTTAAACTTGGCGAAAAATCCGGCAACGGCAGGGCAGACCGCATGGTGGCCTCGCTCATGGAGCATGTTTCTTTTTTTGAGTCGCGCGGGTTTAAGGATGTTGTAATATCGCTGAAGGCCTCTGATATTCTCACCACAATCGCCGCATATAAGCTGGCGGCTAAATACACCGACTGTCCGGCGCACATCGGCATAACAGAGGCCGGCACCATGCTCGGCGGCATAATAAAATCATCAGTCGGCCTCGGCATACTCCTGCATGAGGGCATCGGCGACACCATGAGGGTCTCGCTTACCGAGGAGCCTGAAAAGGAAGTTTACGCCGCTTACAGGATTTTAAACGCGCTTGATATCAGGAAGCGCGGCGTTGATATTATTTCCTGCCCGACATGCGCGCGCACCGAAATAGATGTAATAAAACTGGCGCACAGGGTGGAAGAGCTGACCATGAAAGTGACGAAGCCCCTTAAGGTAGCGGTGATGGGCTGTTCAGTCAACGGGCCCGGAGAGGCCAGCGAAGCGGACATTGGCGTTGCGGGAGGCCGCGGCATAGGGCTGATATTTAAAAAAGGTGTCATTATAAAAAGGGTCAAAAAAAAGGACCTCATGAAAGAATTTGAAAAAGAGCTTAAAAAAGCTTCAAACGCCAAAGGAGACTGAAGATGAAATGGTCAAAGGCATTTATCAACACACTGCGTGAAACCCCGAAAGAAGCCGAATCCATATCGCACAAATATATGATGCGCGCCGCCATGATAAAGAAGCTCGGCGCCGGCATATATGACTGGCTCCCGCTCGGGTTAAAATCAATGACGAAGGTAATGAACATAATACGCTCCGAAATGAACAGGGCCGGAGCCCAGGAAGTTCTGCTGCCCGTGCTCTCA
Source organism: uncultured Spirochaetia bacterium (assembly GCA_964565765.1). Taxonomy (GTDB): domain Bacteria; phylum Oederibacteriota; class PGYV01; order PGYV01; family Palsa-1178; genus Bog-1181. The sequence goes on along the minus strand of CAZMGF010000058.1, from coordinate 1,904 downwards.
CCATCCGAGCTCTGGCAGGAATCCGGGCGCTGGGCGGTTTACGGGAAGGAAATGATGAGGATAACCGACAGGCACGACAATTCTTTCGCCCTGGGGCCCACGCACGAGGAAGTCATAACCGATATGGTAAGGAGCCAGGTAAATTCATACAGGCAGCTTCCCATAAATTTATACCAGATACAGGTAAAGTTCCGCGACGAGATAAGGCCGCGCTTCGGCGTGATGCGCTCAAGGGAATTCATAATGAAAGACGCCTATTCATTTGACCGCAGCGAGGCCGCCGCAATGGAAAGTTATAAAGTGATGTTCGACGCCTATACAAGGATATGCAAAAGGATAGGTTTTAAGTTCCGCTCTGTTGACGCGGACTCCGGGCCGATTGGCGGCAACTGCTCCTCCGAGTTCATGGTGCTGGCAGAAACAGGCGAGGACACAATAATATACTGTGAGGACGAAAAATGCGGCTATGTGGCTAATATGGAAAAAGCCGTTTTTAAAAAGGACGCGCCTTCTACCGCGGCTGAAGAGCCGCTCACAAAGGTTCACACTCCAGATATCAGGACAGTGGAAGAACTGGCAAAATTCCTGGGCAAAAAACCCGAAGAGACGGCAAAGACAATCCTTTACATAGTGGACGGAAAGAAAATGGCGGGAGCCGTGATACGCGGCGACAGGGAAATCAACGAGGTAAAGCTTAAAAACGCCCTGGGTGCAAACGAGATAAGGCTGGCCACGCCGGAAGAGATACTTGAAAAAACAGGCGCGCCGGTGGGTTTTGCCGGGCCCATTAAGCTCAGGGAAAAATCCATCAGGCTGGCCATTGACGAAACTGTGGCGGAAATGAAGAACGCGGTCACCGGCGGCAATGAACTTGATTATCATTTCACCGGAGTGAACCGCGGCAGGGATTACCAGGAAAACCTTGTGGCGGATTTTGCGAAGGCGCAAAGAGGGGACACGTGCGCGAAATGCGGGGGAAAATTAAACGAGCAGAGAGGCATTGAGATGGGGCATGTTTTCTATCTCGGCAAAAAATATTCAAAATCAATGAGGGCCACATTCCTTGACGAGGACGGAAAATCAAAGGAATTTGAGATGGGGTGCTACGGAATAGGCATAACCAGGACGGTTGCCGCCTCAATAGAGCAGAACAACGACGAAAACGGGATAATCTGGCCGATGGCGATTGCACCCTATGAGGTCAACGTCATACCGGTCAATGTGAAATATGAAGAAGGAATGAAATACGCCGAAGAAATTTATAAAAGCCTCAAAGAAGCGGGCGTGGATGTAATAATGGACGACCGCGATATTTCCCCGGGGGTCAAATTCAAAGATTCGGACCTGATAGGGTTTCCTTTAAGGGTCGTTGTAGGCGAGAAAAACTTCAAGGACGGAAAAGTTGAGGTCAAGATGAGGCGCGACAAAGATTTTGCGCTGATGGACAAGGCGGAAGTTTTTGATAAAGTTATGGAAATAGTGAATAAAGAGAAAGAAATTAAATAGCAGCAAGGCGACATCGTTCTTGTATAGGCGGCCTCAAAACGCAATTGTGAACGAAGTGAACAAAATATGATTAATCGGGAAACCTATCGTTTCGCCGAAAAGATTTATCCGGCATATGGCCGCCCGAAAATGTAGAGCCGCTACCCATGTCCGTCGAAGCTTTAGCGAAGACGGATTGCCGCGGCTCAAACGAAATTTTATTAGAAGGAGGGAAAATGGGGGCAGGGAAAAAGATTATATTAAACACACTCATATTGACTATGGTGTTTGGTTTTATATTTTCTTCTGTTATGATAATAAACTCATATTTTGTTCTTAGTGACATAAAAAGATTACAACCCGAAATTGTCATGTTCCTTCTTCTTTTATTTCCCTCAACCGCCGCAGTGGCTTTTCCG
>CAZMGF010000057.1:0-13897 GCA_964565765.1 uncultured Spirochaetia bacterium | reverse complement strand
TTTTAGCCAATCGAGCAGCTTATATGCGATGCCGGATGACGCAGTAAAAGTGGTAATGAAGCTTCACGCAGCTTAATTTACACATAAATGTATTATATAACGATTGGCAAAAAAAATCCCCGCCTGCCATTCTTGTCAGGCGGGGCATTGACTGCGAATGGTAAATGCTTTGGGCGGCTGAATGCCGCCCCGTATATTATATAAGCGATCGGAGAGCAATTTGAATACCGTAGAAAAGTGGGCGGACCTTCATATTCATACAGTGAAATCAGACGGATCAGACACAGTTGAGGAGATTTTTGTCCACGCCAAACGCGAGGGGCTCCAGGCCATCGCGATAACCGACCACGACACCGTCGCCGCTGTCACCGAAGGCCGTGAAATGGAGAAAAAATACGGGGTTGAGTATGTGGCCGGAGTGGAGCTCTCGGCCATGCAGGACGCAAGGGAGGTCCACATAGTCGGGCTTTATGTCGACCCGGAGAACAAACATTTTCAGGAGATGCTTGCCTATTTCCAGAAACGCAGGGCCGAGCGCGCCGAAAAAATAATAAAAAAACTCAAAGAGCAGGGCTTAAAAATAAAATATGAGGAGCTCTATGAAATAACCGAGAACATGAACAACGCGGGAAGGCTGCATATAGCCAAGCTGCTGGTAAAGAAAAATCTCGCGCTTTCCATAAAGGACGCCTTTAATAAATACCTCTCCGAAGGCCGGCCGGCTTATGTGGAAAAAGCAAAGCTTACCGTAAAGGAAGCCGTGGATATAATACGCGAAGTGGACGGCATATCGGTTCTGGCACATCCATCGCTGCTGGACCGCGACGACCTTATCGAAGGCTGGCGCATGGAGGGGCTCGACGGCATTGAGGCATTTCACCCTGACCACAGTTACGAGGATATGATAAGGTACCTTGACATAGCCGGGAGGTACGGGCTGCTTGTTTCCGGGGGCTCGGACTGCCACGGCACTGCAAAGGATTACACCAGGATAGGAAAAATAAAACTTCCATACTCTTACTTTGAAAAAATAAGGGAAGCAAGGAAGAACAGAAGCGGGGCAAAAATATGAGCGATGAAAAAGAAAACACGGCGCCGACGCCGGCGGAGAGCGCGGCAAAAGAATCAGAGGTAATAAGTTCCAAGAAAGAAAACCTTGCGGCATTGAGGGCGGCGGGAGTGGAGCCGTACAAATATGAATTTAAGCGCAGCGGCATGATAGGCGCTGTGAAACTGAAGTACGCCGGCATAGGCGAGGGAGTTGAAACACCGGAGACTGAAAACATGGCCGGCAGGCTCGTGAGCATAAGGGAGCACGGTAAGACAACTTTTGCCAATGTGAAGGATTTTTCCGGCGCCATACAGCTTTATATTAAAAAAGATATTCTTGGCGAGGAAAAATACCTGCTCTTTAAAAAATATGACATAGGCGACATCGTGGGATTTTCCGGGCCGCTTTTTAAGACAAAGACGGGAGAGCTCACCGTCAAGGTGACCTCGCTTGAGCTTCTTACAAAATCCCTGCTTCCCATGCCGGAAAAATATCACGGCTTAAAGGACAAGGAAATACGTTACAGGAAAAGGTATCTTGACCTGATTGCCAATGACGATGTAAGGAAAACATTTGAAACAAGGACCAGGATAATAAAAGAGATAAGAAATTTCCTGGATAAGAAAGGCTTCCTTGAAGTGGAAACCCCCATGATGCATCCCATACCCGGCGGGGCAAAGGCAAAACCCTTTATGACCCACCACAACGCGCTTGATATGGAACTTTTCATGAGGATAGCCCCGGAGCTTTATTTAAAAAGGCTCATAGTGGGCGGTTTTGAAAAGGTATATGAAATAAACAGGAATTTCAGGAACGAGGGGCTCTCGATAAAGCACAATCCGGAATTTACCATGCTTGAGCTTTACGAGGCTTACACCGATTACAGGGGAGTAATGCAGCTCTGCGAAGACATAGTTGTGCATCTTGCCGATACCATACTTGGGGCAAGGGAGATAGAATACCAGGGGGAAAAGATAAACCTGGCGCCGCCGTGGAAAAAAATATCAATGAAAGATTCGATAAAGGAGTACGCCGGAATTGACACGGCAAACATGAAGGACGGGGAACTCGCCGGTAAATTGAAAGCAAAGGGAATTGAGCCGCGCGCCGGCATTACCAGGGGAGAGATGATTACGGTTTTGTTCGAGGAATTCGTCGAGGCAAAACTCATACAGCCGGTTTTTATAACAGATTTCCCCGTGGAGGTTTCGCCGCTTTCAAAGGTAAGCAGGGACAATCCTGAGATAGTTGAAAGGTTCGAACCTTACATATTCGGCAGGGAAATAGGCAACGGCTTTTCCGAGTTGAACGACGCCGAGGACCAGGAAGCGCGCTTCAAGGCGCAGATCGAGATGGACACTGCCGGAGAGGTCGCAAAACAGATAGACGAGGATTACGTAGAGGCCCTGAAATACGGCATGCCTCCAGCCGGCGGGCTTGGAATAGGAATTGACAGGATAGTGATGTTTTTTACGAACGCGGCATCTATAAGGGACGTCATACTTTTCCCTCTCATGAGGCACGAAGGCAGGTAGGGGAGGCCGGCGTCAAAGGAGTTTTAAATGGCTAATGGCTATACTTTTTTTATCGGCCTGCGGTATTTGATATCCAAGAAACAGGGTTTCATAAATATAATTTCATTCATCTCCGTGGCCGGCATCGCCCTGGGCGTGGCTGTCCTTATCATTGTCATCTCGGTCATGAACGGTTTTCATGAGGATATCCGCGATAAAATAATCGGCTCCAATGCCCATGTCATAGCCATGCCGGGTTTCAAGGAAGACCTGCGCGACTACGACGAGGTTACGGCGAAAATAACCAAAATGGACCATGTTGTGGCGGCGGCCCCCTATTTTATGGGGCAGGCAATGCTAAAATTTTCCGACAAGGTGCAGGGGCTCGTCCTATGGGGGGTTGACCCGAAATCCATCTCAAAGGTAAACAAGCTCGGCGACAATATCAAACGCGGGGACATTGATTTTATCACAAAACCCCTGCCGGACAACAAGCACGGCATACTCCTGGGCAAGGAACTAATGGACATACTCGGCGCCGATCTCGGCGACGACGTGATACTTATCTCGCCGGTATTTTATAAAACGCCGACCGGGCTCATGCCCAAAATGAGCAGGATGAAGATAGTCGGGGTTTTTGAGTCCGGCATGTACGACTCCGACACAACGTTCGCCTATGTTTCCATTGACACGGCGCAGAAACTTTTTGACAAAGACAGCGGCGCGGTAACCGGCATTGCAGTTAAGACTGATAATATTGACAACGCGGCTATAGTGGCCGCGGATATCAGAAGGACCTTCAAAAATCTTTACGCCAGGGACTGGATGTCGATGAACCAGAACCTTTTCAAGGCCCTGGCAATAGAAAAACTCGTCATGTTCGTAATACTGGTTTTGATAGTGCTGGTGGCGGCTTTTAATATCGCAAGCACGCTTATCATGATGGTGATGCGAAAGACAAAGGATATAGGCATCCTTAAATCAATGGGGGCAAATTCTTTCGGTATAATGAATATTTTTATCATACAGGGGCTTATGACGGGAATAATCGGGTCAATAATAGGATTTGTTATCGGAGTCGGAACCTGCATATTATTAAAGCAGCATCCGCTTCCCATGCCCGGCGGAGGGAGTGTTTATTATATAGACAAGCTGGCAGTATCGCTTCATTTTAACGAGGTGCTTATAATCCCGATTGTTTCAATCCTCATATCATTTCTTGCGACGCTTTACCCGGCATACCAGGCGACAAAGCTGGACCCGGTGGAGGCCATAAGGTATGAGTAGCATTTTAACTGCCAGGGACATCAGAAAAAGTTTTGTCACCGGGAAAAACCAGCTCAATGTGCTAAAGGATATCAACCTTGAGATAAACAGGGGCGAGCTGGTAATGCTTATAGGGCCCTCCGGCTCCGGCAAGTCAACGCTTTTATCAATACTCGGCGGGCTTTCCAGGCCCACAAGCGGCCGTGTAATTATTTCAAACGACGACATTTACGGTTTGAATGACGACAGGCTGGCCGCGCTCAGGAACAAAAGGATGGGGTTTGTTTTCCAGTTCCACCACCTGCTGCCGGAATTCACCGCCATGGAGAACGTAATAATGCCGGCATTGATGTCGGGGATGCGCAAAAAGGCGGCTTCTGAAAAGGCAAAAAAGCTGTTGATAACCATGGGTTTAGGTGGTAGATTGTTACACAGGCCCTCTGAATTATCCGGAGGTGAGCAGCAGAGAGTTGCCATAGCCAGGGCCCTTATTAATGATCCGGACATAATTTTCGCTGATGAACCCACCGGAAACCTGGATAAGGCAAATTCCGAAATTATCCATAAAATAATACTGGATTTCAACAAAAGTTTTAAGCAGACTTTTGTTATTGTTACCCACAATGAGGCCCTGACTTCATACGGGAACAGGGTGTTTATCATTGATGACGGTTACTTAAAAACTTTGAAGCACGGGTGAACAGGAGGAAGTTGATGCAGATTAATCTTAACGGAAAAATGGTGGCGAAGGAAGATGCGGTCGTCTCTGTTTTTGACCACGGACTTCTGTATGGAGACGGAGTTTTTGAGGGCATACGCATTTATTCCGGCAATATATTCAAGCTTGAGGAGCATATAGACAGGCTCTATGATTCGGCAAAGGCAATAATGCTTACAATTCCTGTTTCAAAAAAGCAGATGATTGACGAGCATGTAAAAGCGGCAAAAGCCAATAATCTTACCGATGGATATATCCGTACGGTAGTTACACGGGGTGTCGGAGACCTCGGGCTGGATCCTAAAAATTGCGCCGGCGGCCCGACCTATTTTATAATAGCCGACAAAGTATCTCTTTACCCCGAAGAATATTACATCAACGGCCTTTCTATCACAACGGTTGCGGTCAGAAGGAACATGTCGGAGACGCTGGACCCAAGGATAAAATCCCTCAACTACCTTAACAACATCCTGGCGAAAATCGAGGCGAACAACCACGGTTCACTTGAGGCTGTTATGATAAACCAGGCCGGATACGTGGCGGAGGCCACGGGAGACAATATCTGCATAGTAAAAAAAGGTGTTCTTATAACGCCTGACCGCGCGGCAGGAGCGCTTGACGGCATCACTCTTAACACCGTGCTGGAGCTTGCTGGAAAATTTGGCATAAAAGTAGAGGAAAAAATGCTCACAAGATACGACCTTTACACCGCCGACGAGTGCTTCCTTACGGGCACGGCCGCGGAGCTCATACCGGTTGTAAAAATAGACTCAAGGGTTATCGGCGGCGGCATGCCGGGAGAAATGTTGAAAAAATTAAAGGACGAATACCACAGGATTACAAAGACAATAGGCGTGAAGGTTAAATAAACAAGGAGACTTTATGTACGACAAATTTACCGACAGGGCGCGCAAGGTCATAGCGTTCGCGAAAGAAGAAGCAGTAAGGCTCGGCCATGATTATCTCGGGACGGAACATGTCCTGCTTGGAATAATAAAGGACGGCGGAGGCATTGCGGCCGCCGTGCTTGAGTCCCTTTCAGTGGAACTTGACAAGCTCAAGACCGAAATTGAGGACAGGGTTATGGAGAGCCAGGGCGGGACAATGGTTGCCGGCGAAATACCCTTCATGCCGCAGACAAAAAAAGTATTCGAGCTTGCCGCGGAGGAATCGCAGACGCTCGGCCATAATTATATAGGCACCGAGCACCTTTTGCTCGGGCTCCTGAAGGAAGGCGAGGGTATAGCGGCCCGTGTCCTTATAGAAATGGGCATAAACTACAGGAAAGCCAGGGAAATGACAGTGAACATACTTGGCACGTCCGCTCCGGCAAAATTTTCCGCTTCATACGGCGCGAAAACTTCCACGCCCACACTTGATAATTTCGGAAGGGACCTGACATCAATGGCGCGCGACAACAGGCTGGACCCTGTAATAGGGCGCAATGACGAGATAGAGCGTGTGGTGCAGATACTCTCCCGCAGGACAAAAAATAATCCCGTACTTATAGGCGAGCCGGGAGTCGGAAAAACAGCCATAGTTGAAGGGCTGGCCCAGAAGATAATTAAGGGCGAAGTGCCCGAACTTCTGCTGAATCGGCGTGTGGTAACTCTCGACCTTGCCGCGGTGGTAGCGGGCACAAAATACAGGGGAGAATTTGAGGAGCGGCTCAAGACAATAATAAATGAAGTAAGGCATGCGGGTAATACCGTGATACTTTTTATTGACGAACTGCACACACTTGTGGGGGCCGGGGCGGCCGAAGGGGCCATTGACGCTTCCAATATGTTAAAGCCGGCGCTCTCACGCGGCGAGTTCCAGTGCATAGGCGCCACCACCCTGAACGAATACAGGAAGCATATAGAAAAAGACGGGGCCCTGGAGCGCAGGTTCCAGCCGGTCCATGTAAAATCACCTTCAATTGACGAGACCATTGAAATAATAAAAGGTTTGAGGGATAAATTTGAGGCGCATCACAAGGTAAAATTCGGGGACGACGCGGTCGAAGCCGCGGCAAGGCTCTCCGACAGGTACATTGCCGACAGGTTTCTGCCGGACAAGGCAATTGATGTAATTGACGAGGCGGGCGCAAGGGCCAGGCTTTATGCCACAACGCTTCCGGACGAAATAAGGGACATTGACAAGGAAATTGAGGACGTCACCAAGGAGAAAGAATCCTCGGTAAAATCCCAGGAGTTTGAAAAAGCCGCGGGGCTGCGCGACAAGATAAACGAACTGCGCAAGAGGCGCGAGGAGATGAGGCGCAAGTACGAGACCTCAAAGGTAAAAAAGACGCCCGTTGTCAGGGCCGAGGATATAGCGTATATAATTTCAAAACAGACCGGCATACCGCTTTTTAAGCTCGAGGAAAAAGAATCGGAAAAGCTTTTAAAAATGGAAGACGAGTTCCACACGCGCGTAATCGGCCAGGATGAGGCCATCAAGGCCATTTCAAGGTCCATACGCCGCTCGCGCTCCGGCATGTCGGATCCCAATAAACCCATAGGCTCGTTTTTGTTCCTGGGGCCGACGGGAGTCGGAAAAACAGAAGTAGCCAGGACGCTGGCCAAAATGCTTTTTGAGGACAGGGACGCGCTCATCAGGATAGATATGTCCGAGTACATGGAAAAATTCGCGGTTTCGCGCCTTGTCGGCGCCCCTCCGGGATATGTGGGCCACGAGGACGGGGGCCAGCTTACGGAAAAAGTAAGGCGCAGGCCATATTCAGTTGTGCTCTTTGATGAAATAGAAAAGGCGCACCCGGAAGTATTTAATATTCTGCTCCAGGTTCTAGAAAACGGCAGGCTTACGGATGCCGTCGGCAGGACAGTGGATTTTAAAAACACTGTAATAATCATAACATCCAACATAGGCTCAAAGTACGCGGAAAGATCCAAGGCGCTCGGCTTTAACAACAGTGGCGAGGATATATCATACGACAGGATGAAACAGAGGGTTTTGGACGAGGTAAAAAAAATAATGAATCCTGAATTTTTAAACAGGATAGACGAGACGATAGTGTTCCATCCCCTTACAAAAGAGGACCTGCGCCAGATCGTCGACATCATGATAACTGAAATAACAAAAAGGCTTAACGAGAAGACCATCAGGATAAAACTTACCGAAGGGGCGAAGGATCTGCTCATAGAACAGGGTTACGACCCGACCTACGGGGCGAGGCCGCTGCGCAGGGCCATCCAGAGGCTGCTTGAGGACCCGCTGGCCGAAAGGATCCTGACAGGATCCATTTCCGCTGATAAATCCGTGGAAGTGGACAGGGATAATGACAGCCTGGTTTTTTCTTCAAAATAGGCCGCAAATACTAAACGCGGGGCTTTTCAGATGAATATAGTAAAAAGAATCTTTACTGTAATATCAGTGATTGCCGTCTTACTGCTTGCTTTCGCCGTTTTTGCCCTCAAATCCGGTTTCTTCACTGTTGACGCCAGGGATTACGTCATATCATTCATCCATAAAAACACAGGCAAGGACATCCGCATCGGCTCGATTGAACTGGGGCTCATCAACAACATAGTCGTGCATGACGTTTCGTTTCCTGTGGCGCGCACTTTCTCGGAAAAAGGGGAATTTGTGCTGGCAAAATCCATTACCATAAGGTTCAACATTCTTGATATCATCACGGGCATGAAAGATTTTAACAGGACGCTTTCACGCATAATAATTGATTCCCCGATAATAAACCTGCGCAGGGAAAACGGGGTTTTCAACCTCGGGGAATTTATATCAAGCTTTACGCTGCCGGCGGCCGGCGGCTCCGCGGGCGCTCCAATCGCACTGCCTGTGAATAAAATATTCATCCAGAATGGAAAAATAATTTACGAGGACAGGGACAATACCTTTAATTCATATGTTGAAAATCTTTCCGGCACGATTTTTCTTAAATCCGACCCTCTGCTGCTCCGCGTCACCCTGTCCGGACAGACCAAAGACTCTACGGCAAAGAACATGTTCGTCGATGTGGACTATTATATAAATTCCAGCAGGTTCAGGGGAAACCTGAGGGTCAAGGACGCGCCGCTTAAGGACTGGGGGGCGTACCTTATGCAGCCGAAGGATTTTACCATAAACAGCGGAGGGCTCTCTGTTGACGGGTCGGTATCAGGCACGGAGTTCAAGCCGGAAGCCATGAATATATTCGGCAGCATGGGCCTAAGCAACGGGGATATAACCGTCAAAGGCGCCATACCGGTAAAAGAGATAAACACCCTGGTTGAAATCAACAACGGGCGTGTCAGGATAAAAAACGGGGAGTTCAGGCTTTATTCGGGCCGTGGAATTATTAACGGGACGGCTTCTGATATTTTTTCAAAACCCCAGTTTTCGGCGAAACTGGATATTGCCGGGATAAATCTTTACGAGGCCGACCCGCGCAACCTTACCGGAACGGCCAGGGTGCGGGGCTCCTTCTCCATGATAAAGGATATTTTTACGTCGGAATTTGAGGCGTCCATGCCATCCGGCTTTATAAGGGATATGGAGGCAAAGGACATAAAAATCAAGGGAAGCCTTAATAACGGCGCCGCTAAACTTACGGAAGTATCCGGCACAATCGGAGACGGCTCACTGACAGGCTCGGGCGGAGTTAATTTAAAGGCAAAAAAAGACAATTATAATATTGTGATAAAAGCCGGCGGCCTTGACGCGTCAAAATTATCCGGCGCAAAAGGGCTCTCCGGAGAGGTCGCCGCGGGGCTCACCGTAACCGGGCCCCTTAATGAGCCCAGGGCCTCGCTGAAATTCAGCTCGCCGAAGCTAAAATACGGCGGCAATGATGTCGAAAATATGGAAGCTCTGATAAGCGCCGGCCCGAAAAAGATATCGGCGCTGGCGAAAATGTCCTATAAAAAATATAAAAATCTTTCGGCGGCGGCCATGATAGACATAACCGGCGGCAGAGCCGCGCTGGATTCATTTAAACTCAGCAACGGCAAAGAGACACTGGCCGAAGCCAGGGGCGATATAATCACGCCGGATAAAAATACAGGCGTGACCATCACCGCAAAAAACATAATGCTCTCGGACCTGGCCGTTGATTTCCTGCAGGGAAAGGAAATTGACGGCGCGGTAAGCGGCAGCGCCTATATAACAGGCGCGGCGGCCGACCCGGAAATAGAGGCCTCGGTTTCCATACCCGCGCTCAAGGTGCGCGGCATCCCTTACAGGCTTAATACCTCGTTTCATTTCGGGGGAAATGTATTAAAAATAAGTGAAATAAATTTCAATGACACCCTTAAGGGCTCCGGAGAGTTTTCACTCAGGAAAAAGGTATTTGAGGTGAATGTCGGCATTAATAATTTCAGCGGGGACGTTTTAAGCGAGTTTTCCGGGATGAAAATATTTGACGGCGGCATAATGAACGGGAAAATGGCCGTAAAAAAAGAAGCCGCCGGCTACGGCGGCTCCGTAAACATATCAACCTCATTCGTGAAGGGCTCATACAGGGACGCCCTGCTGGATATTTCCGGCGCGGGAAATTCATTTACAATAAATTCTTTTGATATAAAAGAAAAGAGAGGCACTCTGAGGGCCTCCGGTAATTTTGCCATAAAAAATGATGATACTTTTTCGGGGGTGTTCGCGGCAAAAATGAGGGATTTCAGGGTGAATGACAGCCTGACGGCTTCGGCGGAGCTCTCGGATGACTTTGAATTTTTCCTCGGCGGCGAATCCGCATCGTCATCGTCTTCCAATGTAATAAAAGGAAAAAATATAGTCTTTAATTCCCGGCCGCTTGAAGATGCCGAGCTTGAACTGCACACCACCGGCGAGAGTGTGCCGGACTTCAAGTTCAAATGGGGCGAGTCATACAGCGCCGAGGGAAGCCTGAACGCTGAGGCAAAGGTGCCCTTTGTCGAGGCACAGCTGCTGCTTCACGACGCGGACCTTTTTCCTTTTTACGCCGTCCTGAATTCAAGGGACCGCGGCCTGCCGCGGGAGGCCGCTCTGCAGGGGGAATTCAGCATCAAGGGGCCCATTGACAACGCCTCTTTTTCCGGCTCCCTAACCCAGGAAAAAGGAACCATCGGCTGGCAGGGGTTTGCCGCGCTGGAGAAGAAAAAGTCCGTGTACGGGCTTTCTTCTTTTATGGTCAAATATAACGCCGCCAACGTCGACCTTAAAAATTTTCTTAACATATTTGACGCTTCGTTTAAGGATACGGGCAGGGTAAACGGATCGGGACAGCTGCGCCTCGCCGGGAAAAAGATAGAATCGGACGGCAGTGTTGTGCTTTCCCAGGGAAAAGCCGCGGATTTTACCTATGACAATATATCGGCTGATTATGTTTACGCTGATAAAAAAATAACCATGAAAAAAGGGCTCTTAAGCTACAAGGACTCTTATTTGAAACTCGACGGGTCCACACTTGAAATAAAAAACGACAATAATTATTACGCTGACATTACGGCGCAGATGAAGGATTTTGTATGGAAAGGGAACAGGCTCGGCGGCACCGTGAATTTTAAGGGGGCCATTACAAACGACAAAAAAATGACGGTTGCAGGCGATGTAAAATCCTCCGATTTTACCTTTAAAAAACACACTTTTGCCCCCTTTGACATTAATGTGAAATATGCGGATGACGAATTAAAACTCCAGACGGCGCAGGCGAGAAGCTCAAAACCGCCTGTGAACCTGAACGCCGACATTGTTTTTTTAAAGGACAGGGTTGAGTTCAGGCAGTATTACGCGGACAACCAGGCTGGTGTGAGGCTGTTTTCCGCCGAAGGCGCTCTCTCCACAGTAAAGGATGCGGATTCGAACCTGCTTGTATCAATGAAGGATTATCCGCCTCAGATGGCAAATGACCTGCTTGGATGGGACCATTCGTGGACTGGTTCCGGGGACGGCACTGTCAAATTCTCCGGGAACACGGAAAAGGGAATAGGCCTTACCATTCATGTCACGCTGATGAACGGGACCGTGGATAATGTACCGTTCGATATATTCTCGGGGCTGGTTCAGATGAAAAACGACTGGGTCGTGCTTGAACCCATAATGCTTTCAAAGACCGACAAATACGCGGTCAATGTTTCCGGGAAAATACCCGTGCCCATGAACGAAACCGCGGCGGAAAAAATGAAGGGCGCTGAAATGGACCTGCACGCAAGCGTAAAGGGCGGGGACCTTTCTCTTATCAAGTTCCTGAAATTTGTCGACGACGCCTCCGGGCCCCTTGACGCGCAGCTTGATATAAAAGGGACAAAGGAGTTCCCGTCGGTTTCCGGAAAATTCAGCGTAACCGGGGGGGATATAAAATTAAAATACCTTTTTAAGGAGCTGAAAAACGTCTACGCGAACATCCTTATAAAGGACAACATCATAGATATTTACACAATGAGGGGCGACACGGAAAGGGGCACACTTAAAATAGAAAATCTTGACGAGAAAAAGGGCGGGGTAATGAAGTTTATGAAACCCTATGAGGTCAACTGGAAAATATCCAGCGTCGGCGACATGGTGCGCTTTACCGACACGGATTATATGGAATTTCTGACCGGCGACGCGGATGTAAAACTTGAAATGACCGGCCTGCTGGAGTCGCCGAACCTTAAAGGCAGCATGAATTTTAAGAACGCCAGGATTGTTTATCCCGTGAAAATGAAGAGCGCTTCGGGCGAACAGACGATCCTTAAAGACGACAACAATTTTGCCAAAAAAATAAACTGGAACGTGACTGTTTACGGAGGGGAGAACTGCAGGTATTATAACAATTATTACAACAATTTCGCGGACGTAACCCTTCAGTTTGACAATGACAAGCCGCTTATCATTCAGGGCATGGGAAACGACATGAGGATCAACGGCATCCTGGGAATACCAAAAGGCACCTACAGATATATGAACACCGAGCTTTCAATGGATGACACAAAGACATCAAAAATCACATTTGACGGCGACAAGCGGCCGTTGCTTGAGGTAAACGCCACCACAACATTGTATAAATTTGAACTTAACAAGGCTTCAGGCGGCGGCATTGACCTTCCCGGGGCATCGGATAAGTCCTCGGCCACAATTGCCGCAATGCAGAAGGCGGACACTACGGATCTTACTATCTATGTGAGGTTCTATGGCAGGGTGGGTGACATCAAACTTGATGTTTCGTCGGAGCCGCCGCTTGACCGTAACAGGCTCCTTTACATAATGACTTTTGGAAAAGACGCCGACAAGGATATTTCAAAAGACGACGCCCTCGCCTATGTCGATGTCCTTGTAAATAATATATTCAAGGGCGGCACTGAAATGATAAAGGGAATGGTGCCGATAGATTATTTTTCAATTAAAGGGACGAACCTTACATCTCTTGCGGGCCCGACAGCGCCTGTAAGGCCTGGAGATACCACAAAAACCGCTGCGGTTGAAGTTGGCATAGGGAAAAACCTCGGGCAGAAATGGTACGGGGAATATACGGTAAAGGTGAACGACCCGATGAATTCAGCCGGTCAGCTTGCGGTGGAACACAGCGTGAACGCGGAATATTCCATTGACGAAAGGAGCAAGTTTATAATTACGGGAAGTTACGGGGCCAATATGGAAAATTCAAATATCGGGACCATAGCCACTCCGGGTGTTGACATAGGAGCCAGATACCAGGTAAATTTCCCGATGGGAAGCTGGAACGACAAACCCACACCGACCCCGACTCCTAAACCAAAGCCGACGCCCACGCCGACGCCGGACGATAGTAAATAAAATTTAAAAGTTAAAAGTCAAAATCAAGAATTACAGCTATAAAACCTGAAAAGTGGAACAAAAAAACAACCTGTTTTCAATTTAAAATTTAATAATTGTAATTTTTGGTTTTGACTTTTGAATTTTTAATTTTAAAAGTAGTTTCCCTCCTATATGTAAGCATCCAACTGGCCCAAAAGTGTTGTGATTCAAATCACATTAATAAATTGCAACCTTCACTATTAAAATGTGTCCAAATAAGTGCAAAAGGGAAATGACGAAAAACAAGAAAAAGCGGTAAAATTTGCGGAAATAAGGACGGAAAATAATAAAAAAATGCGTCTTTAGCAGGATATGCCGAAGTTAATCGCTTAAACTTGAACTGGTTCAAATGATGCTTTTAATTGACTTTAATGAGGTTTTTGGATTATACTTTTAGTGTGCCGGGATTAAGAAACTTTTGGGAGAGAGAAGGGGATAATATGAAACTTTTAATGAGAAAAAACAGGTTTATTTTAGAAGAAACCATGTTTCATTATTTCCTTAAATACCCTATCATACTCGCAATTATTTTTGCCTCAATTGTTTGCGTTTCTACGGTAAAAGCCGCGACATGCGTTCCGCAGAGCGCGGTGCTGTGCGCGGCTATTGATGACT
>CAZMGF010000056.1:0-15123 GCA_964565765.1 uncultured Spirochaetia bacterium | reverse complement strand
GGAAAAATTCACTAAAAAGTATTACCAGATTATGCTGGGTGTCAATGACGGATTTAACAATTCGAAAACAAACCCTTATAATCTTAACAGGTTCGTATTTTACCGCAATACCACATTCGGCGAGTTTATCGACATGGTGGGCTGGATAAAGGGAAAGGGCCGGGACAGGCCGTTTACAATAAATAAGATAGGCGCGAACGATGATTACGGAAAAAATATAATTTTTCCCAAAAATAAATATTTTACATTTAAGCAGTCGGGCGGCAAGAAAGGCAATGTAATTCTTATTCAGAGCTCGGAAATAGGAGCCGGATGGAACTACAAGTCCATGGACAGGCTGCTGAAATCCGGCTATCAGTGCGGGGTAATCGTCAACCGCAATAATAACATCCCGTTTTACAGGCCCGAGAAAAAAACAATGAAGGTCATACAGGGGTGGGGGCTCAAAGAGTACATGAACGACATGGCAAAGGCCCTGGATTTTATCTTCACCAAAGAAAATAAATCCGTAATAGTTACATGGGGCGACGGATTTGACACGCTTATGGCGCTTTTATCATCCACTGATAAATATAATAAATACATAAAGGGAATAATTGCCATCAACCCCTCTTTTCCGGAGGTTGACGGGACGAAAGATGTTTATAAGAAGAACCTTGATTATTACAACATACAGCTTGCTTCCGGCGAATACGCAGCGGCCAACATGGGTTATTTCCTGAAGATAAAAACATTGTCGGATATGGTGGTGTTAAAGCCTGATGAAGAATCAATTTTCACAAATAAAATGGGTTACGAAGGTAAAATGACGAACAAAGAACTGCTTGCACGCGTTTTAAACGACGAGGACCACCCGGATCTCGGCATTGATTATAAACGAAGCGAATACAATCTTGCCGATTTCAGGCAGGCTTTTATGGAACCGATACCGCTTTTTTCAATGGTGGAGCCTGTGGCTTTTCTGCGCGATTTAAACGAGCTCTGGTACAATGAGTTCATTTCGGAGGAGCTAGGAGCGGTGGACGCCAGGAGCGTCGCGATTCCGGTTTCATATATTTACAGCCGCTCTTACTCGGGAGCGGTGGCAATGGCCAAAGAAACCTTTCCGTCAATGAAAGCGGACTCGGAGATGCCCCTTGACGGAATATCGACTATAGAAATGATGCTTTCAAATAATGTGGCTGATTTTATTTCTTCGGAAGCGCAAAAACTTTTTGAACTAAAGGACAAATAAGTGCCATATTTTGATTACGCGGGTAAAAAAATATATTTTAACACGTACGGAAGCAGGGGAGATTTTCTGCTTTTGCTTCACGCGGGCGCCATGTCGTCACGCATGTTTTTAAAGGAAATATCAAGGTTTTACGGAAAATATTTTAAGGTTTATACATTTGATTACCCCGGCCTTGGAAAATCATCAAAAGCAGGCCCCATACCGGATAATTACTGGATAGAAGCCGCGCATGTCGCAATTGCTCTCTCCAAAAGGCTGGGCGTAGACTCAACATTTGTAATAGGCACCGACGCCGGAGCCGTGGCCGCCCTTAATATGGCCATTATGGCCCCGGAACTTGTAAAAAAAGCTGTGTGCGACGGATTTTTAGGCGTTAACATTGACCCTGCCCTGGCTGATTTAATAAAGGATTCAAGGGAAGCCTCAAAAAAAGGGGCAATGGCTGCCGCCTGGTTCCTGATCCATGGTTTTGGCTGGAAAAAAAGAGTTGATGCCGATACGGAAAAGATCATGAAATCGCGGGGTGAGGCAGCCCTGATACCCGGCGGTTTGAAAGATATAAAATGCCCGGTGGCATTTACAGCGGGAAATCCGGATCCAGCCATACCTGATACTGAAAAAACACTTATGACATATACTGAAATGAACAGCCTGTTTTGTTATAAATTAATGTCAAAACCCGGCCATATGTCAATGCTTAACGACAATTACAGTTTTTCAAGGTTTGCGAAAGAATTTTTCGGCCGTTCACCTGTTTGATTTTTTAAGTTCTTCAAGTATGGCCTTTAACGTGGCGTCGATGGACCACAGTTTTATCGGCGCTAGAAATATCATCGCCGCTAGCATTACGACAATTATTACAGCCGCCACATACACGAAAGTCATCAACTGAACCCCCATTTTGCACCTCTTTGTTTTTTTTTAATAATACCATAAATTATAAAATAGAAACAATTTTTTATTTGTGATAAAATCATCAGTGTTTTAAGGACGGGAAAATACAGGCAGAGGAGAAAATCTTTGGCTGATAATATAGTTTATTTTGAGAACATACAGGCAAGGCCGCCCATTCAGAGCGTTTTATTCCGCCTGGGTTATAAAAATGGGATGACACAGGTTCCCGAAGCGCAGTTACGCTCAATTGACGGCACAATAAAAGAGGGTTTTTCACTGTGTGAATTAAAGGGAGCTTATGTATATTGCGCAGTCATGTCGGTTACTGATTCAGCCGTTGTAATCGCGGGGAACATAGAATTAAAAAGCAAGGGGCTCTCCGCCCTGTTTCAGGGATGCTCAAAGGCGCTTTTGCTTGCCTCTACAGCGGGTAAAATAATAACACAGCGCAGGGACGCGGAAGTTGCCCTGGGAAACGGAGCCGCAGCTCTGATACTTGGCGCGGCGGCTTCAGAGACCGCGGATTGGGGCCTTGACTGGATGCAGGAGATGCAGGAAAAGCAGCTTATTAAAAGGTCCATACAGGTTACCCGCAGGTTCAGTCCGGGATACGGGGGCCTTGATCTTTCGAACCAAAAGCCAATATATGATTTATTAAATCTTGGAAAAATAGGGATAAATATAAACGAAAGGTTCATTCTTGACCCGGAAAAATCGGTTATAGGAATCTGTGGAATAAAAGAATAAATTTAAAAGTTAAAAGTCAAAACCAAGAAGTGAAACAGAACAATAAAAAAGCCAAAGTGTTAATGATGAGAAGAGGAGACAACGGTGGAAAATAAAACTTTTATTAAAAAATTGAGAATGTGGGCGCTGGGGTTAATGATACCGGCAATGCCGATGATAAGCAAAGGGCTGCCTGTTTATACAAACACACAGGATGGCGGTGTTGTGGCCGCGGGTGAAGCAAACAGCCCTGATTTTTCAGGTAAATTCAGGTCTGCTTTTACACCGTCACAGCAAAATCCGGTTTGGCTTGCGTATGATTTATCCAGTATTCCTGACAGGCTGCGCGCAAGGGCGCTGTTTGTCTGGTATAACGAAGAGACATCCCCGTATGACCACACTTTAATAACAGAGATATCAAATCCGGGTTATAACAATCCCGGAGCGTATACAATGGAGGCAAACAAAGAGGCCGGAGGTAAAGTCCCGGAAAAAGGGTGGATAAAGCTGGCGTCTGTCGAAAACAATACATTTCATTCGCGGCAGCATACGCTGGATCTTTCGGGTTATAACTGGGTAAGGATTGTCTTTACCGCAGTGGATGGTTCGAAAGATAATATGATTATATCCGTCAATACCGGGATTTATTCCGCCGGCAAAAAAGGGGCAGATGACTGGATTTTTTACGGCGATTCCATAACACAGATGGCGATGAATCATGAATCTTTAAATTGCCCCGAAGGAGAAGGCACGTTTTCAATGCTTGTTAACAATATGGCCGGAAGATTTTTTCCGGTCCAGGAAAACGGCGGAACCGGATACATGAAATCCACTGACGGTGCAAAACATATCGGGGAATGGCTGAAACTATTTCCCGGGAAGTTTGTGGCGATAGCTTACGGAACTAATGACGCGTGGAACATGATGGATCCGGAAGAATTCTACGCCAATTATGAAACAATGGTAAAAATGGTATTACAGGCGGGTAAGATTCCATTTGTGCCTGTTTCTATTCCATGGTCAAGTTCGCAGAAAAATATTCAGGATTACGCGCCAATATTGAACGGGAAAATAGCGGAACTCATGAAGAAATACCAGCAAATAATCAAGGGGCCGGATTTTTTCAATATATTTAAAAACAATCCGGAGCTGCTTTCGGCTGACGGAGTACATCCGTCCCGGCCCGAAGGGCTGTTTGTTTACAGAAACGCCTGGGCCAGAGCCGCTTATAACGCGGTTTATTCAGGGAACAAATAATATTACAGGGGTTTAAACATGGCTGAAAATAAATTTAAAAAATTGTTAAATTCGGGCAAAGTCATCATACTTGACGGTTCAACCGGCGTTGCAATGCAGCGCAGGGGAATGCCAAAGGGCGCATGCCCGGAAAAATGGGCAATTGAAAATTCGCGGCATCTTATTGAACTTCAGGATGAATATATAAAAGCCGGCTCGGAAATCATATACACCTTCACATTCGGCGGGAGCCCTTTAAAACTGGCGGAATACGGCCTTGAATCCGATACTTACGGGATAAATAAAAAACTTGCCTCCATATCAAAAGAGGCCTCCGGCGGCAGGGCGCTTGTCGCGGGCGATATCGGCCCATCGGGCAAATTTGCGGAGCCTTTCGGTGACGTGGCTTTTGAAGAGATGGTTGATAGTTTTAAAGAACAGGCCAGAGGGCTCCTTGACGGCGGCGTCGACCTTTTTATCATAGAAACATTTATTGACATACAGGAGGCGCGGGCGGCCGTACTCGCCATAAAAGAATTATGCGGCCTGCCTGTAATAGTATCAATGACCTTCGACAACGGCGGCAGGACAATAACCGGAACGGATCCGGTCAGCGCCGCCATTACGCTGCAGGCTCTGGGCGTTGACTGCGTCGGCGTAAACTGCTCAACCGGGCCGGCGGAAATGGTAGAAGTCGTAAAAGCCATAAAATCGTATGTAAAGATTCCTGTAATAGCAAAACCAAACGCCGGCCTGCCGCAGCTTATAAACGGCGAGACTGTTTTTGGAATGAGCGCGGCTGATTTCAGCACATACGCGCTCCCGCTTGCGGACGCCGGTGCGTGCCTTATAGGAGGCTGCTGCGGGACATCGCCGGAATTCATTAAATTGAGCGCCGCTAAATTAAAGGGCAAAAGGTCCATGCGTCAGGCCAAAAGATCGGCCAGCGCTCTCTCTTCGGCACGCGGCAGCGCGTTTCCCGGCCCCGGCGGAGTTTTAATTGTCGGCGAAAGGATAAATCCCACCGGAAAAAAACAGCTTCAGCTGGAGCTTAAAGAAGGAAAAGAGAGCGAGGTAAGGCGCTTCGCAACGGAGCAGGCAAAAAGCGGCGCGTCCATTCTGGACGTAAATGTCGGTATGCCCGGTATAAACGAAAAAGAGACAATGTTTAAGATTGTAAAACTTCTATCCGGGATATCAGAGCTTCCGTTATGCGTGGATTCATCAACACCGGAAGTTATTGAAGCGGCACTGAGGTTATATCCGGGAAAGGCTCTTATAAATTCCATCTCCGGTGAAAAAGCAAAATATGACAAACTCCTTCCGCTGGCCGCCAAATACGGGGCCATGTTCATACTGCTTCCATTGACGGAAAAAGGCATACCAAAAACCGTTAACGACAGGATGAAGGTCATAAAAGAGGTGTTAAAAGCCTCTGATAAACTTGGCATAGGAAGGGAAAACATTGTTGTTGACGCGCTTGTAATGACGGTATCATCGGATCAGGATGCGGCCCTTGTTACCCTGAAAATCATAGAAAAATGCAGCGGGGAGCTTAAATTAAACACAATAGTCGGCCTTTCAAATGTTTCATTCGGACTGCCTGAAAGGGGAATAATTAATTCGACTTTTTTTAACCTGGCCCGCTCCAGGGGATTGTCAATGGCCATAGCTAATCCGGCGCTTGACCGCTCTATTAATGACAAACACGCGGCGGCGCTTCTTCTTGGAAAAGACAAAAATGCAACCGCTTTTATTGCGAAATACGGGGCATCCGGCGGCGTTTCGGCGGTTCCCCAACCTTCGGTAAAACAGGGACAGCAGCCCGCGGATCCTGAAAAAATATATGAATGTGTCATTACAGGAGATAAAGAAAATATAACCAGGCATATTGAAGCAGCGCTGAAAGCGGGGGAAAAGCCTTCGGATATAGTTGATAAAAAGCTTATACCGGCAATTGCGCAAGTCGGGAATTACTTTGACCAAAAAAAGTATTTTCTTCCGCAGCTCATACAGAGCGCGGAGGCCATGAAAAAAGGGTTTTCCATACTCGAACCGCTTCTTGCGGCCGCGCCGGGAGAAGTTGAGAAGAAAAAAACAGGCATAGTGCTGGCAACCGTCAAAGGCGATATTCATGACATAGGCAAGAACATAGTGGCCCTGATGCTCAAAAATTATGGTTTCGTGGTTTATGACCTTGGCAAGGATGTGGATGCCGGACTTATTGTCGCAAAAGCCAAAGAAACAGGGGCCGAGCTTATCGGATTGTCCGCTTTAATGACGACCACGATGACGGAGATGCCCGGAGTTATAAAACTTGCAAAAGACCGGGGGTTGCCCGTCAAATTCATGATAGGCGGCGCCGTTGTAACACAGGCGTACGCGGATGAGATAGGGGCGCAGGGTTATTCAAAAGACGCGTACGAGGCGGTCAAAACCGCAAAAAGGCTGAGCGAAAAATGAAATACAGGCCGGACGCGCGTTTAAAAAAGCAGTTTGACTTTATAATTGAAATTGACGCTGTAAAATCCATAATACGGAAATCAAAATTATACAAAGCTGACAGGTATGAAAATGACGCGGAACATTCCTGGCATTTTGCCTTAATGGCCGTGGTTTTGTCGGAATACGCAAATGTAAAAATTGACCTGTTAAAGGTCCTGAAAATGGCCCTTATTCATGATATCCCTGAAATATATTCCGGTGATGTCATGATATATAAAAAAGGCAGGGCCGAGGAATTAAAGGAAAAGAAATCTGCGAAAAAAATATTTTCAATGCTGCCCCGCGGGCAGGCAGCCGAATTTTATAAACTATGGCTTGAATTTGAAGCAAGACAGACACCTGAGGCCAGATTTGCTTCGGCTCTGGACAGGCTCGAACCCGTAATGCTAAATTATCTAAATAAAGGCGGTGCCTGGAAAGAGCATAATATATCTTCCGGACAGGTAATGACCGTCAACGAGCGTATTAGTATTGGTTCCAAAAAGTTATGGGAATATGCCAGGGCCATGATAAACGAGATTTTCCCCGTTTAAAACAATCATTAAAAATCACCCTTCCGCCAGTCGTAAAATTATTGATTAATTTAAAGTCGTGTGATATAATTCACTTGTAGAATTTAAATTAGACCCGTGTTCAATAATGAAACGTTCCGGAAAAAGCGCGCTTGAAACTTGAAGTCAAATACTGCAAAAGTATTAATTTTGTCAAATGGCTTACGGGGAGGCGCAATGAAAATTGATTTTTCATATCTAATGTCCGGAAAGTTTCAGTTATGTGAAAACAATATTCTTTATACCATCGAAAACATCCTCTCAGAAAAATCCAAAATATCCATATTCGGACGGTTCCCGAACGAAGACGGCGAAGATTTCTTTTTTATAGACCAGGTGCAGGTTTTAAACGCCGTTTATGATGTGGAAGTTGAGGCAAAATGCCAGCCTAAGATAAGAAAATGGGACAGGGATGAAGAGGAGATGGGGGAAAAATTTGAAAAAATGATGTCGATTCTTTTCATATTGAGCCATCCGGTTATAAAAGGGATGCGTTCACCGAGGATTTTTTATACTGTCGATGTAAGGTTAAAAGGTTTTGTGGACCAGGAAAAATTTCTTCATGTGCGGAGCGTTGCGGTCATAAAGGATGAACTCGTGCCCGGATACGGCGGGTTTGCCATTTCGGCGGAATACAGAAAGTATTTGAGCCCGATGCTGGTTTCACTGTACAGGGAGATTCAGATAGCGAAAAACAATGTATTACTAAACAGCGTGGCGCTTCTAACCGGAAGGTTTATTGACGTTTTTCTTGCGGAAGAATACGGAATGGATCCCGCAGTGACACTTGACCTGAAGATAGACGGTATAAAGGATGAAAAACTAAAGAAAGTTATAGAATATGTCCATAAAACAGGAAATTGTTTTACGAACTGCGTATGTGGAAAAAAATTAAAGGACATTACAGATGAAGATGTTGATAAGATGATGGATTTTTTACATATATTTATTGAAAATTATATCAGCCCCAAAAGAGCCGCTGATCTGGAAAAAGAAACCGGCCTTATGATGAAGGGCGCAAAAATAAAGGCATAATTTCTTTACATTATATTATATTTCATATTATTCCTTATAACAGCTGTGTTATAATTATCCATATTTGTATATTTATATATGCAGTGGAGGGATAAATGAATAATTTTGATGAGAAAGGAATAAGCTATTTTTCAAACAGGCATATAGGCCATTTTATCAGTGATTTAAAAGCCCTGAAAAAAACGGGTTTTAACTCGGTTATGCACACTTTTTCCGAGGAAGATATGCTTTACAGCGCGGGCAACATCAGGGATATGGTTGCCGCCGGAAAAGAGCATGGTTTTAAATCCTGGATAGACCCGAGGGGCGTGGGACGGGTTTTTGGAGGCGGCAGTCTGTCAGCTTTTCTACTCGAAAATACGGCGGCCTGGCAGGTATTGTCTGATGGAAAAAAATATCCGGCGGCCTGCGTGAACAATCCTTTGTTCAGGAAGTTTATGACCGGCTGGATAGATACTGCGGTTTCAACGGGTGTTGACGCCATAATGTGGGACAATCCGGGTTTTGCGTTGAAGTTAAAAGGATCAAAAAAAATATGGGGCTGCAGATGCGCCTACTGCAGGGAAGGTTATGAAATACAGAATCTAAAATCGATGCCGCTTTTTAAGATGGATGAAAGCGTGGCTGCCTTCAGGGACCTTTCTATAAAAAGGTTTATAGCGCAGATGTCAGCATACGCAAAGCAGATATCTTCCGGAAAAATCAAAATATCGGCTATGTTTTCCTCCTCGCAGGACACGCCTTTTAAGAGCGCCGTGTTTGAGTCAATAGCCAATCTTAAAGATGTTGACACACTGGGAACAGCGCCGTACTGGTTTAATTCGCCGGAAAAAACCGATGTATATGAATTTTGTCTGAAAGCTGCTTCAAGTATAACTGAAATATGCGAATTGTCGGGTAAAAAACCGCATTTCTGGCTCCAGGGATTCGGATATAAAAAAGGCAAAGAAGGGCAGGCTATGCAGGCCGCAAATGCAGCAAAAGACGCCGGCATAAAAAATTTATGGGTGTGGGGTCTTAACGGCGGTCAAATAATGTCGTCAATTTCTTCCGACAACCCGTCAAATACCTGGAAGGCAATAATAAGGGCAATAAATTCATAATTAAGGCTGAATGTGCTTAAACGGTTAATGTTTTCACGGGAAACCGTCCATTATTATTCTTGCTTTTTTATGACACGCTTATATATAATAGTAACATGAATAATATTAAAACGATTAAAATAAACGCGCCCGGAATAATAGATATCAGACGTTTTTTATTCTTGTTTGCATATTTATTGTTTTCATTTGCCGCTTTTGCCGGCGACGCCGTAATAGACTGGGGCACCACGCATCAATCAATACGCGGTTTCGGCGCGTCAACGGCATGGAGCGGGACAACAATGCCATCCGCTCTTGCTGATTTGTTTTTCAGGACTGACGGGTCCAATATCGGGCTTTCAATTTACCGCACAAGGATACCCCCGGACGGCACGCTGACAGGCGAAATGGGTTCTGTTCAGGAAGCTCTTCAGAGGAACAGCAATATAATAGTATGGGCCGCGCCGTGGTCGCCCCCGGCGGCAATGAAATCAACCGACAATGTGAATTGCGACGTTTTAGAGTCCGCCAATTACCAGGCTTATGCAAATTATCTCACCAAATATGTCCAGACAATTAACACGAGCCTTAACGCGATTGTAAGCGGCACGCAGCTTTACGCGCTTTCGGTTCAAAACGAGCCCGACTGGAACACTTGCTCGGCCGGTTATGAAGGGTGCACATGGACCGCGGATCAGATACATTCTTTTATACTAAACAACCTGGGCCCGGCAATGCAGGCAAGCTGCCCTAATACACAATTATTAATGCCCGAATCTTTCGGTGACAGCCTTGCCATGTCGGACCCGACTTTAAACGACTCAGCGGCTGCGGCTTATGTCGGAATTGTGGGTGAGCACCTGTACGGCCTGCCGGGAAATGAGCCGAAAACTCCTAATGCCTATCCTCTGGCGGTTTCACTGGGCAAAGAATACTGGGAGACTGAATTTTACAATAATTCTCTCTCATCATATGATGCCACAATGACAGAAGGGCTTAATACCGCGGTACAAATTCACAACGCCCTTACCATTGCTAATTTTAACGCTTACCATTACTGGTGGATGATTTCTACGGGAAATGATAACGGAGGGCTCGTACCTTCGGGTTGCGCAGACGCTACATGCGCCCCAAAGACGCTTTATTGCATGGGCAATTTTTCAAAATTTATCCGGCCGGGTTATGTAAGAATAGATACTACAGTTAATCCGACTGCCGGAGTATATGTGTCGGCGTATAAGCTTGCCGCGACCGGCGAATTTGTAATAGTCGCAATCAATACAAACGCTTCAATCACCAGCCAGAAATTTGACCTTAACGCAATGACAACAACAACGGTAATTCCTTACCAGACGGACGCAACAAACAATATCGCACAGCAGGCAAGCGTTCCTGTTTCAGGCGGTTCTTTTACTTATAATCTGCCTGCCAGCAGTGTTATGTCCTTTACAGGGAACGGCGCAAATATAACAGTTACACCGACATTCACGCCGACAATAACACCGGTACCTACAAGCATATTGCTTGATGATATGGAAGACGGCAACAACGTAAATAACTGGGGCGGTTACTGGTATGATTATGTTGATGCTGCAGGGTCCACGATAAATCCACAGCCATATGTTATGACAGCCGGAGGAGACCCAAATTCGCCTTTATACTGCGCATCAATAACCGGTACTATCGTTTCAGGCGGTTACGGCGGGCTCGGAACAAATCTAAACAGCGCAGGCACTGCTGTTGACCTGACCGGTTATATCGGCGTACAGTTTTATGTGAAGGGGAGCGGAAGTTACTGGTTTCAGCTTACCCAGTCCGTAATAACAGGAAGCGACTTCGGCATGGCTTTTACGGCCACTTCAACGTGGACACTGGTTACTGTTCTGTTTTCAAATCTTACTCAGAGATACGGCGGTCCGGGTACCTTTACCCAGAATGCCATAATAGCGCTCCAATGGGCGAATAACAGCACCGGCGCGGTAAACCTTCAGGTGGATGAAGTTCGGATGTTAACAGCCGCGGGAACTCCCACAAATACGCCTGTAATGCCTTCAGCTACTTACACATACTCAAAGACGCCGACTTTTACAAGTACCGTGGTTTCTTCGGCAACAAACACGCCAACCCAGACACCCACACAGTCTTTTACACTTATCCCGACGGCCTCATATACATATTCTGCTACTTATACAAGTACAGTAACACAGACAGAGACTCCTACGCAGTCAAATTCAGCAACTTTTACACATACTCCGCAATTCACAAAAACTATAACTCCTACTGTCACACCTTCGGCAACACTTACAACACAGTTCACTCCAAGCGACACATGGACAGCGTCGGTTACAATGACGGCAACAATGACCCTTACGACCGGCCCGAGTTTTACCGCGACAGGAACGGCTGTTTCAACCTGGACAGAGTCAAACACGCCCACATTTACATTCACTTCTACCGTGACACTGACGCAGACCATATCCGCGTTTTCGCCGACGTTTACTTCGACTTTCAGCAGGACATTTACAGCAACGCCAACTTTTACTCCGACACCAACTTATACGTTTACGACGGTTCTGACTCCGACTTTTACGTCCTCAAAAACAGCGGTGAATACCGCAACTTATACATGGACCGCGACAAGAACAAACACTCCGACTTTTACATATACGCCCACAATACCGCCGCCAACATCCACTCTGACGGTTACTCAAACGTCAACCAATACTCCATTTATTACCGGAACACCTGTGGCAGTATTATTTTATCCCGTGCCATACAATCCGTTGACGCAGGACCTTAACATGCTGCTGGCGTTACAAAATGATTCATTACAAATTACAATTAACATTTACAGCGCTTCTTTCCGCCTTGTAAGGCGGATTACTTTGCCGCCGCCGATTGCGGCGGGCAAGACAACCGTCACAATTAACAGGATGAATTTCCAGGATCTTTCAAATGGAGCTTACTATTATTCGGTGATTGCTGAAGAAAACAGCGGGCTTGTAAAATCAAAATCCGGCGTACTTGTAATAATTAAATAAGCTTATTTCAAATTACGTTTAACCGCCAAAACACCATACAAATTTTAGTATAGTACCATTCATTCCATTTTTTGGTTTAACGATTTAACTTCTATAAATAGTACGTTAAAATAATATTGATAAATAGCAGTTTGCATGCGTATAATTATAGTGCTTGGGGAAAAAGCGCAAGGAAGTAATGCTGTCTTCACAGCAATGCAGGAGACTAAAAAATGAAAAGCACCGGAAGGCTTTTTTTAACTATTTTTATATTTATCCTGACAACCGTATCTTCGATTTTTTCCGCTTATACCTGGAACAACGTTTCTATTATGGGAAGCGGCTTTGTGTCCGGAATTGTATTCAGCCCGGCACAGCAGGGGCTGGCTTACGCAAGGACGGATGTCGGCGGTTTTTACCGCTGGGACAACACCGACAGCATCTGGATTCCACTGACGGATATGATGCCAATGAGCGAAGGAAATTATCTCGGGGGTGAAAGCATCGCGTCGGATCCTGTCAACCCGAATATTGTTTACGCCGCGGCAGGAATGTACCTTGCCAGCGGCAACGGGGTAATATTAAGGTCTACTGATCAGGGCAATACATGGGCAATTAATACCATTGGCGTGGCTATGGGAGGCAACGAGCTTGGCCGGGGAATGGGTGAAAGGCTGGTTGTCGACCCCAACAACGACACAATTTTATATTTTGGCACACGCGGCAACGGCCTTTATAAAAGCACCACGTCCGGGTCATCCTGGTCGCAGGTAACGAGTTTTCCGACAACCGGCGCGCAGAATATTGCAAATCCCTGGGGCGGAACCACAAATTACGGCCTGCCCGTAGTAGTTATCGATCCAACAGGAGGCTCGGCCGCAGGTTCTGTGAATATATATGTCGCGGCCGCAGGCACAACTGCAGGGAGCAATCTTTACAGGACCACAGACGGCGGCAATACATGGAACGTTATTCCCGGCGGCCCGACAGGCATGATGGTTCATCATGCCGCAATGGCAAGCAATGGATATTTATGGCTTGCTTATTCAAATGATTACGGACCATTTGATGTGATAGCTCCAACTCTTTCCGGACAGATTTGGAAATTAAATACAACTACGCTTGTCTGGTCAAATGTTTCGCCCCCGACCGCAAACTGGGGGGGGATGGCCGGAGGTTTGAGCGTGGACGCCCAGAATCCACTGCACGTAGTTGTATCAACTCTGGACTGGTATGCGCCCGACAGGACGCTGCATACCCTGGACGGCGGAAATACATGGAGCGTTATTGCCCAGCCTCCATGTTCGTGGTGGAGCACCGGCGTTTCAAATTATAATGTCAATGGGGCGCAGTATTTGTACGGAGGCACTGCTTATGTAAGCACCGGTGCAACGCACTGGCAGGAGGCGCTTGCCATTGATCCTTTTGATTCAAATCATGTTATGTATGGAACCGGCCTTGGTATTTTTGCCAGTGATAATATTTTAAGCGCCCCTGCCGGAGGCAACGGAGCCGGCGTAAACTGGACCTTTCAGGATGTCGGCCTGGAAGAATCAGTGCCGCAATTTGTTGAATCTTCAGTTAACGGAGCTTACCTGAGCATTATAGGCGATTATGACGGAATGAGAAATGTTAACCTAAACGTTCCGTCTCCCACAGGGCAATACTTGAATCCAACTTTTGGATCGGCAAACTGCATTGATTTTGCCGAAACAAACCCCAACTTTGTGGTCCGCATAGGAAACAGCGGAACCACAAATTCCGATGTTGCTTATTCAAGCGATAACGGAGTAACATGGAATCCGTGCAGCACTGCGCTGCCAAACTATAACACGGCCGGAAATATGGGATTTGTCGCAGTCTCGGCAAACGGCAATATAATTGTAGTCGCCCCGTCGACCGGAAGCGCTCCGGCATATTCTACGAACACCGGCACATCATGGGCCTTATGCGGCAATTTGCCTATAGGAGCCGCAGTCGCTTCCGACAGGGTAACCAACAATACTTTTTACGCTACTTCCGCCGGGACATTATATTCCAGTACAAATGGTGGAGTATCATTCAATGCAGTTAATACTTACACAGGAACCGGAATACCCAGGCCTGTTTTTGGCATTGCCGGTGAATTATGGATAGCATCTTCAGGCAATCTATACAGATTTACAAACGGCGGCGCCACAAAAACCCAGATTTCCGGCGTGAGCAATGTTTACGGCGTCGGCTTTGGCAAGGCTGCTTCGGGTCAGCCGCATCCGGCTGTATTTATGATTGGCACCGTGGGTACTCAATACGGCTTTTTCCGATGCGATGACGGCGTCGGAACCACATGGACCCGCATAAATGACGACCAGCACCAGTATGGTTGGCTGCAGAGCGACTATATTGGCGGCGACGAAGGGATATACGGAAGATGTTATCTTACCACCGGCGGAAGAGGAGTTATTTACGGTGACATTTCAGCCGCGGGCACGCCGACTTTTACCATTACATCAACACCAACAAGGACCAGCACTCCCACATTTACACCGACTTCAACAGGGACATATACGCCTACCTTGACTTACACATCAACATATACAAAATCTTTTACACCAACATATACCTGGACGCAGCAGGCAAGCTCTCCAACTTTCACACCGACATTTACGGCCACGGCTGCTATAACAAAGTCATTTACGCCAACGTTTACTTCAACACAACAGATAAGCTCTCCGACTTTTACACCGACATTTACAGACACGCCGACTAACACAAGGAGCTCGACACCATCCTGCACGCCGACTTTTACTTTGACCAAAACACCGACAAACACGGTGACGCAGACTTCGACGCTGTACGCC
>CAZMGF010000055.1:0-15205 GCA_964565765.1 uncultured Spirochaetia bacterium | reverse complement strand
CGAATCCGAGCCTATAAAAATTACATCTTCCATTTTTCCGCCGCGGAGCTGTTTCGCGCTCTGTTCGCCAAGCACCCACCTGATGGCGTCAAAGACGTTTGATTTGCCCGAGCCGTTCGGCCCGACAACAATGGTTATATCCTGGCCGAACTGCAGGCTTGTTTTGTCCGCGAAGGACTTAAACCCGAATATATGAAGTTCTTTTAATTTCAATTACTTTCTCCTTGGCGCTTATAATTTATTTTAAGATTACGGACGCGGTATTTTCAGCTTTTGATTCTGTCAAAAGCTCCTTTAATAATATCAATTTCCCCGTCCGTGAGCCCCGGATGCACCGGAAGGCTTATAACTTCAAGCGCCGCCTTTTCAGAAACCGGCATTGAAGGCAGCTTTTTCAGTATTTCAATATAAAACGGCTGTTTGTGGATCGCTATGGGATAAAATATCTTGGCCCCTACTCCGCTTTCATTGAGTGATTTCAGCACTTCGTCGCGCCTGTTATTCAGGATCCTTATAGTAAACTGGTGATAAATGTGGTAATTCTTTTCCCCTTCCGGCGGGCATTTAATAAAGTCAAATTTGGAAAGGTGTTTTTTCAGCGTGTCGCTGTTTTTTCTGCGTTTTTCATTGAAAGAATCGAGTTTTTTTAGCTGAACCAGCCCTATTGCCGCCTCGATATCGGTCATCCTGTAGTTATATCCAAGCCTTGTGTGGTAATAAACTTTTTCAGAGCCGTGATTTATAAAACTTCTCGCTATTTCCGCCGCCTTGTCGTCATTCGTGACCACCATGCCGCCCTCGGCGGTTGTAATGTTTTTTGTCGCGTAAAGCGAGAATGATCCGCCGTCGCCGAAAGTTCCAGCTTTACGGCCGGAAAATTTCGCGCCGTGCGCCTGGGCCGCGTCTTCTATAACCCTGATATTATATTTTCTTGCCAGTGAATTAATGGCGTCCATATCGCATACCTGTCCGTATAAATGGACCACTATTACCGCCTTTATCTTTTTGAAAATATCCCTTTTCAGAGCCTCTTCAATCCTTGCCGGGTCTATATTAAAGGAATCTTCCCTGATATCCGCGAATACCGGGCGGGCTCCGGCGTGAAGTATTGAATTTGCGGTGGCAATAAATGAAAAAGGCGTTGTAAGCACGCTGTCACCGGCGCCGATGTTGTTCATAACAAGGCAGGTATGCAGCGAGCAGGTTCCGTTGGAAACCGCTATCGCATGCTTCACCCCGGTATATTCCGCAAATTGCCTTTCAAATTCCTTCACTTTCGGGCCTGAAGCTATTATGCCTGAATTTAATACCTCAAGGACCGCCTCTTTTTCAAGATTGTCCAGGTTCGGTTTTGATATTGGTATCATCTGCTTTTCCTCCATCCGTAAATAAATAAATTATTATTATCAGCATACCTTAAAAGTTCTTCCTTGTTAAGCAGAAAAGTCTTGCCCGCTTCCACAATAATGCCCCTGCCCCCGAGGTTTTTTACCAGCTTTATCGTCTTCGGGCCTATTGCCGGTATGTCATACCTTATATCCTGGTTGCGCCTGGCCATTTTTATTACAGTGAACGGCTTTTTTGAAAGCTTCGCGCCGCGTTTTATGCAGTTATCGGTGCCCTCCATTGCCTCAGCGGCCCATATCATACCCGAGCCCGCCACAACCGTCTGTCCGACTTCAAGATCAGCAAGAGAACGCGCCGTTTTTATCGCGTACATATGCTCTTTTATATCAGGCTTTACTTTTGTAAGGGCCCCTTCCGGGGAGAGCGCCTCATCCATAAGGTATGTGGTAGGAAGAGTCTTTATCCCGTCTTTTTCAAACTCCGCTATGGCCGATTCCATAAGAGCCTTCGCGCTTTTATCTTTAAGGCCAAAAAACGCCTTCCTTGTGCGTGCGTCAAAAATAAAGTCCCGGATGAGCTTTTCCGGCCTGACATATCCTAGGAACATCACATGTTTTATCCCTTTTTGAAGCGATATTTTTATCATATCCTCAAGGTGGCCGATATTAATCCTGACCTTCTCGTATTTAAACTCGGATAGCCCGGCGTTGCCTTCGCCCTGTATCTCAAAAACAAGCACATCCTGCCCGTTTTTTTCAGCGTTTCTAAGAAAAATAAGGGGCAAATCGCCGCCACCCGCAACAAGGGCCATTCTTTTATATTTCACCTGCTTAATCCCCTTTTCGAATTTTTCAGGAATTCAAGGAAATATCTTACATCATCGTTCAAAGGTATTGTTTCCTCTATTTTTTTTACCGCGTCCGCGAATATCATGGATTTATCCCTGAAAAAGTGCGTATACATATGCTCCAATATTTTAATCCTCTCCGGGGAAAACCCGTTACGCTTTAATCCGAGTTTGTTCAGGCCGTGTATTTCCGAAGGATTTCCGTCTATCATCATAAAAGGAGGGACGTCTTTTACTATCTTTGAACCCCCTCCCATCATTACATAAGAGCCTATCCTTACATGCTGGTGTATCAGCGAATACCCGGAAATAACAGCGTTGTCGTGAAGTGTCACGTGTCCGGACATTCCCACGTTGTTAATCATGATATTTCTGCTGCCTAAAACGCAGTCATGGGCGATGTGCACCATTGTAAGCAAAAAATTCGAGTCTCCCAGCACCGTCGCGGCACCTTCATGCGTCGACCTGTGAATTGAAACATATTCCCTTATAATGTTGTTTTTTCCTATCTGCACGAAAGTCCGTTCGTTTTTGTACTTTAAATCCTGCGGCGCCGCTCCAATCATCGAGCCTTCACCGATATAATTGTTTTCGCCCATCTCGGTAAATTCAATGTGCGCCCTCGGGGCTATGGTGCAGTTATCGCCTATTACAACGTCATCATCGATAATTACAAAGGCCCCTACATCTACGTTTTTGCCTATTTTTGCCTTCGGCGAAACAATTGCCGTAGAATGAATGCTCATATATTTCTCCTGTTATTTAACTTAGAAATTCCAGCGGCGTTCCGGCTTATTTGCCTGCGTCGGATATCATTGCCATCATATCGGCCTCGGCGACTTTTTCCTCTCCCACAAACGCGTCTCCGTGCATAGTGCCTATAGTTCCCTTCATTTTGGTGATCGTAACAATAAATTTCAGCGTATCGCCGGGGGTTACCGGCCTGCGGAACTTTACATTATTTATTGTCATAAAATATACAACTTTCGGCGCCTCGGCGCCGGCTGTTTTTTTCATCATCAATACCCCGCCTGTCTGCGCCATTGCCTCGACTATAAGCACTCCAGGCATTACCGGCGCACCCGGAAAATGTCCCTGAAAAAACCATTCATTCATTGTGACGTTTTTTATCGCAGTTATTGACTCTCCTTCCTTAATATCAATAACCCTGTCAACCAGCAGGAACGGGAACCTGTGCGGAATTAATTTCTGAATCTCAACGACATTTAACGTTTCGCCCATTAAAAAGCCTCCTGAAGTTTTATGAAACTAATTTTGTTTTCTCGATTTTTTTTGCCATCGCAATATTGTGCTTATGGCCTGTTTTCACCGCGATTACATGCATATTAAGGCTGCCCTGTATTAATTTAAAATCACCGGCAATATCAAGGACTTTATGCCTTGTAAGTTCGTCCGGGTACCTTAACGACCCGTTTACAGGCTTGCCGTCTTCGCCTATCAATATGGCGTTTTTCAGGCTGGCGCCCTTTATCAGCCCGGCTTTTATGAGCCATCCAATCTCTGATTTAAACCCGAAAGTCCTTGCTTTTGAAACCTCTTTTTCATAAACTAAAGGGGTTATTTCCGCGGAAAAATCATCCGGCCCGATACTGCGTTTTGAAAAATCGGAAAAATATGTTATTTTGAAACCTTTCCATGGCAGCACCGCCATGAATCTGTCTTCATCCTCGAGCATCAGCGGTTCTTTAATTGTAATTTCATTTTTCACCGCCCGCTGGGTTCTTATACCGGCTTTCTTAACAGCCGCCAGATATGGATAAGCGCTTCCGTCCGCCGCCGGCGGCTCATTTCCTATTATTTCAATAAGGCAGTTGTCAATCCCGAGCCCCTGCAGTGCCGAGAGCATATGCTCAACAGTATGTACCGTGGAACCCTTATATTTTATGGTTGTGCCGCGTTTTGTGTCAAGAACAAGCCCGGGTGATAATTTGTAGGTAAAATGGCTGTTCTTAACCGCAATACCCGCGCCTTCCTGAGCCGGATTAAATATTACTGTTGTATTTTTTCCTTTATGAAGGCCCGGCCCTTCGACTACAGCCTGTTTTGCGAGTGTTTTCTGTTTCATTTATTTTCTTTGTGCGGCGTTTCCAGGGCTTTTACCCTTTTAAAGAGCTCCTCAAGCTTCATCATATATGCCTCGGCTTTCCTGAGCTGCATTACCGGCCGCGCCGGAGTGCCTGTCAGCATTGCCCCTGCTTCAACATCAGAAGGAATGCCGGCCTGCGAACCGATTTTTGCGCCGTCGCCGATGGTAACATGATCCACGATGCCTACCTGTCCGCCGATTATGCAGCCCGCACCGATTTTGGTGGATCCGGCAATGCCGGCCTGCGCGACTATTATTGTGGATTGTCCAATCTCGCAATTATGGGCAATATGCACAAGATTGTCTATTTTTACATTATCGGCTATTTTTGTAGAGCCGAACGCCGCCCTGTCAATGCAGCAATTCGCGCCGATTTCAACATTTGACCCTATTAAAACATTCCCTATCTGGGGAACCTTTAAAAGAGCGCCGTTATCCTCGACAAACGCGAATCCATCCGCACCTATTACTGTTCCTGAATGTATAATACAGGAGGCGCCGATTTTGCATCCCCTGTAAATGGAAACATTCGGGTTTATCACAGTTCCGGAGCCTATAGTTGCCCCTTCTCCTATAAAAGAACTGGCTCCTATAAACGCCCCTTCTCCTATCACGGCGTTATCTCCGATAACGGCGAAATCAGAAATAGCCGCGCCTTTTTCAAGCTTTGCGGACGGAGAAATTGAGGCCCGCGCAGAAATAAAAGGGGCCCTGTCCGGCGGCCTCATAATTATAGTTATTGCCCTGGCGTACGCAGCTTTAGCGTTCTTAACTTTCAGCACGCTTTTGCCTTTTATTTCATCAACAGAATCTGATAAAACCGCCGGTGCATTCGTCTTTTCGGCAGCATCCAGGAATTTCTTAGAAAGGATAAAACTAAGGTCTCCTTTTGCCGCTCCCTGTAAATCAGCGACCCCGGAAACGATAATTCCGGGGTCGCCTTTTATCTCTGCGCCCAGCAGCGGCGCAAGTTCCTTTAATGTAATATCCATAAAAAATCCGTCAGCGCTTACTGTTCGTTCATTTGTTTTAATACTAAATAGGTTATATCTTCTCCGCCAAAAAGAAGCATGTTCTTTTCAAAAACATAATCATAGTTTTTGTCTTTGGCTATTTTCTGGACAATGGCCCTTATTTCCTCAACTATATTGGCGGTGAGGTCCTTTTCCTGGTTCATAAGCTTCTGCTGGATGTCCTGCGCCTTTGTCTGGAGTTTTTCCGCCCTGTCCTGCAGGTCCTGCTGGGCTTCCTGCACTTTTGTCTTATCCATTACCGACATCTTTTTTTCCAGGTCGGCCTTGGCCTTTAATATCGCGTCCTTTTCCTTCTCAACATTTTTCTGTTCCAGTTCCACTTCTTTCTGAAGCTTGTCTTTGGCTATTTTCGTTCCTGAATACTGTGAAAATACTTTCTCAATGTCAACATAACCTACGGTTAACGCGAAAGAATTTGCGGTAAAAGCAAAAAGCAACAATCCCGCAAGCAACACAACTGCCTTTTTCATTGTAAATCCTCCTTTTTGATATCTTAAAATATATTGCCTATATTGAAGTGTATTTTTCCGCCCGGCGTCCTTTTTTCCGCGTCAAGCCCGTATCCCCAGTCCAGCCTGATAAGCATTACAGTGCCCGGTATGGTCAGCCTTACGCCGCCTCCGACGCTTGAGTAAAGGTATGGATTCTGCCAGTTGACGTTGTCAAAATTATCCCAGCAGTTTCCGGCGTCATAAAATGCCACAAGGGTAAGGATTCTTTCCACCACTTTAAGTTTATACTCAATATTTGTGACCATTGTAAAATCCCCTCCGGCTATCGGTCCT
Source organism: uncultured Spirochaetia bacterium (assembly GCA_964565765.1). Taxonomy (GTDB): domain Bacteria; phylum Oederibacteriota; class PGYV01; order PGYV01; family Palsa-1178; genus Bog-1181. Next base: position 9,085 of record CAZMGF010000055.1, on the reverse strand, counting down.
AGGGACCTTTCTTCATATCCTCGTATAGTGTCCGTTCCGCCGCAATAAAATTTCTCTGTTATCGGCACAGCAGAATTGCCGTACCTTGATGAATACGGTGTCGCGTTCCCTACAAGCAAATGCACTCCCAGAACAAATCTCCAGAAACTCGGGACAAAATAACGCAGGTCTGCGGTCTCTTTTATATAATTGTAATCCCCTCCGAGCAGGCCTCCGCCGAGCTGCAGCGCCACGTTTGCGTAAACACCCCTCGAAGCGTCAAAAACATCGTCCCTGTTATCAAATGTGTAAGATGGAGATACCGACGAAATCTGGGATTTACCCGCCGGCACCGCAGAAATAAGATTCGCGTCAATATTTGAGAAAGTATCCTCTTCATATCTGTATGTTAAGAATGCCTTTTGCAGGTCGTCAAGCTTGCGCCCGAGCGTTACGTTGAAACCGTACGAGTCAAGGTCATAACCCTGGTTGTTATATGTGGAATCCTGATAGGTATTCCAGAGGTTGACTCCGAATGATGTGGGCGTATCAAGCAGCCAGGGGTCCTTGTAGGAAAGCTGCCAGCTCTTCTGCAGGTCGCCGTACTGCACATTCGCTGAAAAAAGTTTTCCCTCGCCGAAAAGGTTTGACTGCGAAAGCTGTACATATCCAACTAGGCCCTCAACGGTAGAATACCCCGCGCCGAGCCCGACATTTCCGGTCTTCTTTTCCTGGACCTCAAAAACAAGGTTCAGCTTGTCCGCTTCAACCTGTTCGGTGTCTATTACAACGTTGTCAAAAAATCCGAGATTGTAAATGGCTTCCTGGCACCTTTTGATTTTCGACGAGTCAAAAGCGTCGCCTTCTTTTATGATAAGTTCCCTCATTATAACTTTGTCCTTGGTCACATAATTACCGCGGACCTTAATCTTGTTTATGTATGCCACGGGCCCGTCAATCACCGCCACGCTTAAATTAACGTCGCCGGTATCGTCGTCATATACATAGGTGTCCTTGATCTGCGCAAAAATATGCCCCCTCTCGGCGAACATGGACCTGATTATCGCGAGGTCCCTGTCAAAGGCCACTTTGTCAAAGGGTTTTCCCGGCGCGCTGGCAATTTTTGCGGTAAAATCCTCGGGCTTGAATATTTCGCTTCCTGTTATGGCAAGCGTCTTTATAGTGTATTTAATGCCTTCTTCGACCGGCACATTAATCGCGATTGTTTTTTTGTCCTTATCAATAACAACATCCTTGGCCACAATATCTTTTTTGTTTATTTCAAGTTCTGCCTCTGAAAAACCGTTCACCTTTGCCTTGACATAGCCTTCCTGGTAATAAGACTCGAGAATGGCTTTTAAATCGTCAATAAGCTGCGTGTCGCTGAAAGTCCCCGACTGGAACCAGCCCTCTTCCTTTGTTTTCATGGCGCCTTTTATCTTGTCCACGGCAAAAACCTTGTTCCCGGCCGCTGTAATAGAAGTGACTTTCACCTTATCGCCCTCATCAAGGGTTATTTCAATGGAAAGCTTGCTTTGTTTCTTTCCGTCCTTGCTTTCAACATCATAAGGGGTAATCTTATACGACGCCTTCGCGTAGTAGAAATTACGCTCGTGGCACATATCCTCGATATTTTCTATGGCTTTTTTAAGCTTGTACTCGTCCAGATACTCACCCTCTTTTATCTTTATTCCTGATTTATCATCATCATCCAGCTTGCCCTTAATATCGCCCTCGCCTATGTTTTTGTTGCCGGTTATTATTATTTTTCCTATCTGTAATTTCTCTTTTACCTCAACTATCAGTATGTTTTTGGTGTCCTGTTTTTCAATATAAATTTTTATATCGTCAAACTTTCCGGTTTTGTAAAGGTTCCTGATATCCTCGCGGGTTTTGTATCTTGAAAAAACCATTCCGGCGCCGTAGGATATCTGGTCGTTTATCTCTTTTGTGGAAACGCTTGAATTGCCTATAATCCTGACCTCGTCAATAATCTGATCTGCCGGCGGAGCATCCGCTGTTGCGGCGGCCAGAAATGACGAAAAAACGGCCATTAATATGAGAAGGAACACTGAGCTTTTCTTCATAAAATATAAAAACCTCCTGAAGTTTTTAGAAAAACGAAAATTATTATAGCATAACAGCGGAATATTGCAAATAATATAAGTGTGTTTTCGCCTTTTTTTCGCGTTATATTTAGACGTGAGCCGCGGCCATAATGTTCGTTAAAAAAAATTAAAAAAACCTTGATTTTACTGGAGCGTTTGGGATAAAATGATATCAACTTTCAGGTAAGGAGATTGTATATGGAAGCCGACAAAAGTGTACTGCTTCTAAATACCACATTCGAACCTTTAACAGTTGTAACCGCCCGGAGGGCGCTGAAACTCCTGTTTTCAAAAAAGGCCCATTCAATTGAGGAAGGCAGCGCCTTCATGCAGACAATAAGGGCCAGGGTGCGCATCCCATCGGTTATTCAGATAGTATATTATATCAGGAAGCCTTATATGGCCCCGAAATTTTCAAAAAGGTCCGTATTTATCCGTGACAGCTACAACTGCCAGTACTGCGGTAAACACACGCCAAAACCAACAATAGACCATATAATCCCCCGTTCCAAAGGCGGAAAGACCAGCTGGTCAAATGTAGTGACCGCCTGCCATGGCTGCAACAACAAAAAGGGCGACATATCCCTTAAGGAAGCGGGCATGAGGCTCATAAAGGAACCGCACGAACCAAAATTTCTTGTTTATTCAGCGGTTATTTCCCCTGCAAGGGTAAAAAAATGGGAAAGGTATTTTCATCCCGAAAAGTTTGATAACGAATCTCTGCATATGGATGCCGCGATATCAGACATGCTGGCCCTTAATTCTTAAAGCAGCCTGTTTATTCCTTAAAGCCTAAAACAATACATCCGCCCTTGAAAACGGGCATATATTAAAAAACGCGCAGTATTTGCAGACAAAAGCGGATGGCGTAGCTTCAAAATTTTTTTCCCTGATTTCAGCCGCGACATCGTGTATCTGCTTTTCATATTTTTCCAGGGTGTCTTTTCTCATCTTTTTGAAAGCGGTGATTCTTGACTCAAAAAAGTAAACTCCGACTTCATCAAGAGGCCTGCCGAATACCCGTTCAAATGAAATAGAATAAAGTTTCAACTGCCTTGAAATGTTGGGTGAATCAAGCTTCTCCCGGGCCTTTTCCAGGTCCTTTACATCCGAAGTTTTATAATCAATAACCCTCCAGGCGCCTTCTATTTCATCAATCCTGTCCCAGCGCCCGCGTATAATTATATCTTCGCCCATTTTGTATTCAAAATCCTTTTCAATGAATTTCGGGACAATAGAGTTGCGGCTCTCCTCCGCGTAAAATTCCTCTATATTTCTCATGCCCTGTTCGAACCGCCTCTGTTCGTGCCCCGCAGAAATAAATCCCGTGGGTTTCCACATGGACCTGAAAATGTCCTTAAGTTCCTCAAGGGATATTTTTCCGCCCTCCTGGCGCGCCTTAAAAAACTCGGACGCGACCTTATGCATGCAAAGGCCGTAAATAATATTCGGTTCTTCCCTTATGGGAATTTTTATCACGTGTATCAGTTTGTATTTATACGGGCACGTAAGATAGTCGTCTATCTGATAATTCGACAATTTTATGGGGCCTGCCGCCTCTTTCAGATTCCCTGCCGGGGCTTCCTGCCTGCGTTCAAAAAACTTCAGGCTTCCGGCTGCCGCAGCTTCAACGGATTTTTCAGCCTCCTTATATCCAAGCTCAAGCAGGAACACAGAGGGTTTCTTGCCGCCCGCCCCCTCATACTGTTTTGAATACGTGAGGTATAAAGCTTCTTTTGCGCGTGTAATGGCGACATAAAACAGGCGCCGTTCCTCTTCCTGCATATAAAGTTTTTCATCCACAACATCCTTAAGAAGTTCCTCCGGAAGCGGGAACGGAAAAGAACCCCTTGCCCGTACAGGAAACTTGTCCTGGATAAGCGCGGGGATAAACACAACCTTAAATTCCAGCCCTTTTGCCTTGTGCACCGTTGCCACCTGTACGGCATTGTCATCGCTGTCATCAAAAATATCGCCTGCCGGATTATCGCCCGACTTTACGCGCAGGTCTATGTATGCTACAAAATTATTCACCGTGTCAAAATCCTCAGATACCGAGAACTGCTTGAGTATGCCGAAAAACCTGGAAATATTGGCGGCCTTTCTCTCGGAGGCTATAGTATTTTCCTTCAATAAAACCTCGAATATCCTGCGGCTTTTGACGTAATCATATAATATCTCCCCGGCGCTCCAGCCTTCCCTGACAAGGCTTCCGTAATGTTCAAAATCTTCCATAAATTTTTTTAATTTTTTGGCTTCCTGTTCCGCTATTTCGAGTTCCGGATATAATTCCAGCCTTTTCATCATGTCAACGGCCGTAATCGAATATTCCACTGCCCTGTTTCCTATTTTTGACATCACATACGGGTCAATGCCGTAGAATTCCGATATTGTCACGTCAAAAAGCGGGTTAAATTCGTATGGCGTGGCCAGCATCCTGCAGAAATTAATCATAAACAGGACTTCTTTTTTTGAAAAAAGACCTTCATCTCCGGTAAAACAATAAGGTATCCCCCTGCGTTCAAGTGTCTTCAGGAATATTCTCGCGTCATTGCGCGACCTGAGCAGTATGGCCATATCCGAATATTCATAATACCCGGCTTTGTGAAGGCGTTCTATTTCATCGGCGGCAAAATCAGCCTCCTCGGAATGCGACTGGAACATCCTGACCGTAAGCGGTTCCACTTTATGGCTTTTTTTATACCTTGATTCCAGGTGCTTTTCTATTCCGAGCCTGGTCTCAAGCCTGTCCGTATTGTTCTGGATAAGTTTATACGCCGCGTCAAGTATCTCCTGGGTGGACCTGTAATTATTTTTTAAAACCACAACTTTCGCGGCGCTATAGCGTTCCCTGAAACCCATTATGTTTGAAATCGCCGCGCCCCTGAACCGGTATATCATCTGGTCGTCATCGCCGACAACCGTAATATTTCCATCCCCGCCGGCAATCAGGTTAATAAGCTCAAACTGGGCAAAGTTGGTGTCCTGAAACTCATCAATAAGAATGTATTTGAACCGTTCCCTGTATTTAAGAAGGACCGACGCGTTCTCCTTCATAAGAAAATATGGCACCATTATAAGGTCGCCGAAGTCCATCCTGTTTTTTTCTTTTTTGAGTTCCTCATATTTTTTGTAAAATAAAGCAAGTTCATTGTGGCGCAGAATCATTTCTTCATGGGCCCTGGCCTCCAGCGGATCGTCAGGGGTTGTTTTTCCGCGCAATCCGGCGGCATATTCAACGTACATTTCCGGGGTAATCAGGTTGTCCTTTAACTTCGATATAAAATCCGCCAGTTCAGCGACGTACTGCGCCGGATTATTCAGCGGCCTGTAAATGGAAAGCCCAAGTTTTTCAATGTTCTCCACCATAAATATTATGGAATCAGGCTTTTTCATTATTTCCCAGTCCGGCGCTATCCTGAGATCGGCGAAGGAATCGCTTATAATTCCGTTTCCGAAAGAGTGAAAAGTTGAAATATGGGAGTCCACCATGCCGTACGGGACAAGAATGTCCACCCTGCGTTCCATTTCTTTTGCGGCTTTTTCCGAGAAAGTCAGGGCGAGTATTTCTGATGGTTTGGCGGCTTTGCTGTTTATAAGGTATGCAATACGCTCGGTAATAACGCGTGTTTTTCCGGTTCCCGCCCCGGCAACAATAAGCAGGGGGCCGCTTTTATGATTTATGGCCGATTCCTGCTGAAAATCCTTTGTCACCCCGGACATATCCGCGGCTTCCTCTTTCGCCTTTTTTCTGGCTGCCATTGCTCCTCCGTTTACGGCATTATAGCAAACCCCCTGATATTTGCAAAGGAGAGATAAAATAAAAAAAAGGCGGGTTTCCCCGCCTTTCTAGTTTTTCAGATTTTGATTAATTCAGCGCCAGGCTTTCAATCCCGTCCGCCGCAAGTATGCGGCGGTATACAAATGAATACTGATCCTTATTCTCCCAGATGACCTCATAAATAATATCCTTTACTTCGTCATTGTCCGGCTCCATCATCTCTATCTCCGAGTTCATACCCTCTTTATAAATGTTGGCCATTTTGAGTTTCTTAAACACCCTGGATATTCTCCTGAGAGTTTCATCCTCCAGCCCCAAAAAACCGGCCAGAACCCCTATATTTATTCTGGTAAAGCGTGATGAATAATTTATATTAAAGCAAAGCAGGGCTATGGATTCGGGGTAAGAAAGGAGTTCTTTTAGTTCTTCATATTTTTTGTCCGCAGTCATTTTTTATCCGCCTTTTTTGAATTACCAGTTAGACAAACAAAAGCGGACAAAGTTCCGGATGTTAGACGGAAATGTCGTGTTTTAAAGAGTTATTATTGAACCGTTTCATTCGTCCTGTTTATTTCAATATATACATAAGGGTATAGTCCGTTGTTTCAGCCTGATTGTCAAGCGTAAATATTATCCTGTAATAATAAGTCCCGCTTGGTATTCCCGCAAATTCCGCCCTGTCAAAAACTTTTATATATTTACCCGGGTCCATGGGCCCGAGTTCAATCCTTTTGATTTCAATTTTATCGGAAGTATATATAACAAGGGAAACTGCGTCTGATTTTATCAGTATAGAAAATTCAAACTTAAAATCCTGAAGCGCCGAATTATAAGGCGTCGGGAAAGCCATGGCATTTTCAGGCTTATTCAGAGCTGGAGCTGCCTCATCTTTGACAACCGGTGCCGGAGCCGGCGGTGCCTCCACAGCCTGATTTTCCACAGCTGGTTTTTCTTCTTTTACCGGGGCGTTTGAATTTTTTGAAATTAACGGAGCGCATAAAATTAATAATAAAATTATTACACTTGCCGCAAATTTAAGATTTTTTCTCATTTTATACCTCCCTGGCAACATTCTCCATTCCCACTTATATAATACTCTATAAATAGTTGTTATTCAACTTAAATGAACCGGTTTTAGTAAATTGGTTTCACCTTATAGGACGCTTAAAAACGGGCTGTTATCCTCTTTGTTTTTAACTTATTTTACGCGGCTCTATAAATTAGAAAAGCCCCCGTTTAAGGGGGCTTTTTTAGGGAAATAGCACAAAGAGCTTATCCTGCCGATAAAGGCAAGAACATCAAATTAGACACCGCAGCCCGTTAAAAGTTGCACATTTTTTCACGGTGTTTTACCCTTGTTATTGAATGGTTTTTGTATTAATATAGTAAGCAAATCTATAAAAACGGGATAAAATGAAAACAAAAGAGAAAATATTCGCATTAATGGCAATTGTTACTCTTTTACGGCTTTTTTATATTAATTGCATTCCACTGCTCGGAGATGAGGCCTATTACTGGCAATGGGCCCGCCACCTGGACTGGGGATATTATGAACAGGGGCCAATGACCGCCCTTGTAATATGGATTTTTACGCTTTTTACAAAAATAAGCACTGTATTTACGGTCAGGCTTGGCGCCGTGGCCCTTTCCCTCGGCACCATGACAGCTTTTTATTTTACATATAAAAAATTCGACCCCGACGATACCGGAGAAAAAAATAATTTAAACGGCCTGCTTCTGATAAATCTTTCAATTATTTATGCCGTCGGTTCCGTCCTTATGATGCACGATACAGTTATGGTCTTTTTTTACTCGCTCTTCCTTTATAATTTTCTTAATATAATAGAGGAACCTGAAAATAAAACACACTGGATAAACGGCGGTATACTGCTCGGGCTGGGTATAATGTCAAAGCTCACAATGGGCACGGTCTATATGGCGGTCCTTGCCTTCCTTCTTTTGACAAAAACTTTCAAAAAATATCTGAAAAGTTTTATTTTGCTCACTGCTTTTACCCTTGTTTTTACCTCCCCTCTTATTTACTGGAACATTGTTCACGATATGGCCACTCTCAAATATCTTTTTATACGCGGCAACTCCGGAGCCGGAATAACACTGAAATACTTTTTTGAGCTGATCGGCTCGCAGATAGGGCTTGTTTCTCCGCTGATTTTCGCGCTGCTAATCCCGGCTTTTCTCAATTCCGCAATGAAACCGGCTTTTGAAAAAAAATTCGCGCTGGCCACACTTTTCTGGGTGTCCATTGCGCCTTTTATCCTGCTCAGCCTGAAAAGCAGGGTTGAGGCAAACTGGCCCGCATTTACTTTTTTGCCGCTTTTTTTCCTTGCCGCGCCTGTGCTCGCATCAATGAAAAAAATATGGCGCGGGACAATAATATGGATAAGTTTTACGCTCGTCCTCTTCGTCCATATCCAGGTGGCATGGCCGGTTATACCGCTGCCCGAAAAAAACGACCCTCTCAAAAAAACATACGGATATAAAGAACTTGCGGAAAAACTTTATTCTGATTATAATAAAATTCCCGAAAAATCCGGTTTTTTCTGGGCCTCAAGGCATTATCAGGTGGCGAGCCTTTTGAGTTTTTATATGCCGGGACAGCCCGATTTTTTTGTGCTGATAAACCACGAATCCAGCAAAAATTTCAGGTTCTGGAAGGGCTATGAGAAATTCAGGGGAGCTTCGTGCCTTTTTGTATATAACGAACCCTGGGAAATTGACGAAATGTCAAAGTTTTTCACGGAACACGGCTCTTCAGCCGAAATATCGGTGCCATATAAATACGGCGAAAAGAAAATACTGGTCAGCATGATGAAAGGGCTGAAATAAAACATGAAAATACTGGACAGGTATATAATTAAAGAAGTCGCCATGGTGTCGCTTGTCGGTTTTTTTATATTCACCTTCCTGCTTGTAATGAATTCCCTTTTTGTAATGAGCGACCTCGTTATTAAATACGGAATTTCCATAATAAAGGTAACGGAGCTGCTTTTCCTTCTTTTACCTTCAACAGTCGCGGTGACCGTTCCAATGGCGTTCCTTGTTGGCATACTTTTGACTTACTCAAGGCTTGTCCAGGATAATGAATTCCACGGCATGCAGGCCTCGGGAATATCTATAGCTTCAATCACAATGCCCGCAGTTTATCTTTCCCTTGCTGTAACTGTCGCAATGGTACTTTTTAACAACTACGCCCTTC
>CAZMGF010000054.1:0-15272 GCA_964565765.1 uncultured Spirochaetia bacterium | reverse complement strand
AAAATAATTATTAATTCCCGGCTTTAGAATGATATTTACACCAGTATTTATTTGTGATATTATTGATTTGTATCGTGTCAATACCCCTTACCAGGAGGCTTACATAAATGACAACTGAAAATGAAGTAATCAGCCAATTCGGCAGGAAATACGCGGCAGGCGAGCATATTTTCAAGGAAGGCGACATTGGCGAAGAAATGTTTATAATTCACGCTGGAGCGGTGCGTATAACAAAAGCAACGGATGAAGGCGAAAAAACACTTGTAACGCTCGGCGCCGGAGATTTTTTCGGCGAGATGGCGGTAATTGACAAGGGGCCAAGGTCGGCCTCGGCGGTTGCCAACGAAGAGACGGTTTGTATTGTGCTCAATGAGGAACTTTTTGAACAGCAGATGCAGAGGAACGCCAAAATTGTAAAAAAGATACTGAAAAATATGTCCGCGAGGCTGCGCGCCATGAACGAGCAGCTGCAGAACCTTACCACAAAAGATTACAACATGAGGGTAGTCAACACGCTTCTTTTGCATGTCCATAAAAACGGCGAAAACACCACTCTTCCGTATAAGTCCCTGATTCAGCAGACGGGCATGGAAGATAACACATCAAAGCTCGGCGAGATAATAGCCGCGATGGCCAAGGCAAAAGTTGTATCCGTAACCGGCGATACAGTCTGCGTCACAAGTTCGGGAAATATAGAAAAATACAAACAGTACCTGGAAATGAAAAAAGCCTTCGGCGAAAGCTGAGGTTAAAGTGCGCAAAACAGCGCTTTTCTTTTTTATTGTTATTACCGCCGCGCTTACGGCGGGGTATCTGTTATTTTCCGAAGAAATAAAATCATACACCTTTTCCGTGCTCCAGAAATTTTCGCCATCCACCCTATCCATGGAAAAAATAGCCTTTATTGAGGATGATTTTGCACTTGAGGATTATCCGGCTTTTCTTGACAGGGTAAAAACAATTGAAAACTGCGCCGTGCTTTTTCTGCCGCAGGTTTTTAACACCAGAACCGGGGATTACCTTGAGAATATAAATCCTGATGAAATCAAGGCGATGAAGGAAGATTACAGGAATTTTATACTAAAGCTTGCTGATAATCAGGATGTAATTCCTGTTGTATTTCTCGGACGGTCGCTGAAAGCGCCGCCATCAGCCGACATATCGGCTTTTTCCTACTATAAGGAAACTTCCGGGACAAAAAATATTGATGAATACAACTTTACAAAAGTAGAGTCAAAAAAGATATGGTATTCCATTACTGATGCCGGATTTTATGAGGATTACGGGTATTATCCTTACAGGATACCGGTAATATTCAAGTATTCCGGAAACGTTTTTGTCAGCGCGGCGGTGGAAGGCATACGCAGGTATTACCGTTTCCCCAAAACCAGGATAAAATTTGAGGACGGCAGGCTCAAAATTGGCGATATAATAGACATGCCCTTATTAAGGGACGGAGAGATGATAATAAGGCGCTTAAAGGACGAGCCGAAAGTTTATTCATTCAAAGAATTTATGGCAGCGCCGCAGGGATCCTTCAGCAACAGGATAATAATAGTGAAAAGCATGAATAATACACGCTCCTGCATGATGAGCCTGGGGGCATCAATAGCCAGCATAATGCAGGGAAAATATGTGAAATACTCGCCGTTGATAAATTATATATGCGCGATATTGATGTGCGCCCTTCTGTTTGTGCTCTACAGGCAGCTTAAATTATTATCGGGAAGCGCGGTTTTTATTTTTGTGTGCGGCGCCATATTCTTTTTGTCGGTATGGCTGCTATCCATGGATATTTATATTGATACGCCGCTCTTCGTGGCGCTTAATATTCTTGCGTCCTTTCCGGTTTATTATTTCAGGGGAGCCAGGTCAAGTTATGACAGAAAAAAACGGCTGGACCTGTTTTCCAGGTACATGCACCCCGGGGCGGTGAAAAAATTCGTGGCCAGGAACTCCGATATAAGGATAAAAAATTCGTGGCTGAAGGCATATGTGATATATATAGTTTTTGGAGCGGATGACGCCGCTGACGCGGAAAAATATAAAATAAATTTTGAAAAAACCAGGGAAATAATATATAATAAATGCGGGGAATTTTTGATTAAGAACCACGACAACTGCGATATTGCGGTAATTATTCCGGAAGAGTCGGCCGGGCCCGGGCGTGTTGTTGAAGCGGCCCTGGATTTAAGGGAAAAACTCGAGGGGTTGAAATTTAATATTATCCTGAATTATTCCGAAGTTTTTATATTTGAACTTAACGGCGCGCTCTGGGTTCTTGACAAAAAATACGGCACAAAAGAAGACGCGGCATCAGTTGAAAAAAAACGCAATATAATAATTCCGGAAAGCGACATACAGAAATACATAAATTTCATCAAGTTCCAGAAAATTTCGGCGGCTTCAGGCGCGTTGCTTTTTAACGTAGCAGGTTTGAGGGAGGGCACAGATGATGAAAATTAAAACGCTCGGTTGTTACGGCGGCCAGCTGCCGGGGAGAAATCTGACAGGACTGCTGCTTGACGGCTCAATACTTATAGACGCCGGGACAGTCGGGCTTTCCGCCGATATAAGGGAACAGAGAAAAATAAAGGCGGCATTTATTTCACACGCGCACCTGGATCACATAGGCGCGCTCCCTTTTTATGCCGTAAATATAGTCAGCAACAAGACGGGCCCGGTCAGGATATTCGGATCCCGGTTTACCCTGGACGCGGTAAAAAATAATATCATGAACGGTGTTATATGGCCCGATTTTACCTCCATAAAGAATTTCGGCGGGTCGCCGGTATTCAAGTATGAGCCTGTCGAACCCCTGAAATGGATAGACGCCTGCGGTTACAGGGTCATGCCGGTCGGGGTTAACCACTCAATACCGACCGTGGGCTATCTGATAGGCAAAAATAGCAGCTATATTTTATACAGCGGGGACACAAAGGATACGGACGAAATATGGAAACAGGGGAAAAAGCTCGGAAAAAAACTCAAAGCGGCGTTTATTGAACTGGCTTTTCCGGATGAAGTGGCATTTCTTGCCGAGTCAAGCTGCCATTTGACGCCGGGAACCCTGGAAAAACAGCTTGCAAAACTTCTTCCTGAAAAGCCGAAAATATTTGTTTACCACATCAAGCCCGAATACATTAAGGAAATTAAGCGCGGATTAAAAAAAATAAAAGGCTACGACATAACCATAATGGACGACGGCCTTACTTACAAGATATAGGATATTTTAACATCTTATGTTCCTGGTAAAAAACGCCAGAAGAAGCGACCTTGAGGCAATACTGGAAATAGAAAAAACCTCATTTAAAAAGCCGTGGGATAAAAACGGTTTTATTTGCGAGTTCTCAAAACAATCCGCCGGTATAAACATTTTTGTTATTTACACGGACGATTCCAACGGACGGCTGCTGGCCTACGCGTGCGGCAATATTATCGCCGATTATGTCCATATAATAAATATCGCGGTTTCTGCGGAATACAGGCGCCAGGGCGCGGCAGCCGCGCTTTTAAGGCACATTGAAGGCGAGGCCTTCCGCCGCGGGCTGGGGAGCATTACCCTGGAAGTCAGCGCGTCAAATGAAGCGGCGGTAAATCTCTATAAAAAGCACGGGTTTGGAGTTGTGTCACGCCGTGAAAAGGCCATAGACAACAGGGATGACGAGCTTATAATGTGGAAAAAACTTTTTTAGAAATGTAATCAAAAAACAGGTTTTGACCGTCAAATATAAGGGATAAAAATGGAAAAATTGAAAAACGATACTCACAGGGAAGACAGGGAGATAATTTTAGAGATAAGGCAGGGAAGTGAAGCCGCCATGGATGAACTTATAAAAAAGTACCAGAAAAGGGTATACAACACGGCTTACGGCATGTCATTGAATTATGACACAGCATGGGATGTTTCCCAGGAAGCTTTTATAAAGGCAATCAGGTCGATAGCCTCATTCAGGGGGGATTCAACCTTCTGGACCTTCCTTTACAGGATAGTAATAAATTCTTTTTACGACTACAAACGGGGTGAAAAGGCCAGGGGCAGGGCCGCCAATTTCTCGGATTATGAGGATCCGGATGGAGGCAGGACCTTTGAGGTAAAGGATGTTATAAATATTGAGGAGGATTTCGAGAAAAGGGACCTGAAGGATAAATTAAAGTCGGCGCTCTCGGTTTTAACTGACACGCAGAGGCAGATATTTATACTTAAAAATAATGAAGGGTTAAAAATACGCGAAATAGCGCAGGTGCTGAATATATCGGAAGGCACGGTAAAGTCACACCTGAACAGGGCGGTTGAGAAAATTAAAAATGAAATTAGAGGCGTCATATGAAAAAATGCGGGATAAAAAGCGAAACACTTGTTGATTATATATACGGTGAGATTGAACCGGGCGGGGATATAAACGGCCTGGAGGCGCATATAAGCGGATGCCCCGGATGCAGGGCGGAACTGGAAAGATTAAGGGCCGTCAGGGAAGCAGGGGCGTCCTTAAAAGTGGACTTTTCCGCTGATGTATGGAACATGCAGCGCTCGGCCATTATGAAAGAACTGAAGAAAAAGAAAAAAACAGGAATGGACGTGTTTGAATTTTTACGGGGAAAATTTCCGGCGGGAGCCATTCTCGCTGCGGCGCTTATATTAATGGTGGCCGGAGCCGTAATAACATTTTTTTACCACGCGAAGGCCGTTGAACAGCAAAGAACTTTTGCCGAAAAGTCTGAAATGCTGCAGAACCTTGACGTAATAGAAAGGCTCGATTTTTACGAAAAAATAAGTGAAAACTAATAACGGCGGGAGATTTAAAGTATGAAAAAAAATATTTTTATAACAGCGTTGTTCGTCCTGGCGATAGCTTCTGCGTGCGCCGCGGGGAATGATCCACAGCAGGGGCAGGAAAAAACGCAAAAATGGGACCAGATGAGCGACAGTCAAAAGGCCGATGCGCGTGACGCATACACCGGCGTGACCGAGTCGCCGGACAGCATAAGGCAGTATCTGGCCAACGGCGGAAAAAAGATAGAGGATCTGCCCCCGGCTGAGAGGGCCAGAATGAAAAAATTTTTGCATGAATGGGAAAAATTATCCCCGCGTATGAAGGAAGCCGTCAAGGAAAAATACAGGAAATGGACGTCTATGTCCCGGGAGCAGCGGGAAAAATTAAAAGACGCCAAAAAAAGATATGAGGCCGCTACTGCCGAACAAAAGGCAAAAATAAGGGAAGAGGCCAGAAAAAAAGTTGAAAAAAAAGAACGCTGAAGCCGGAATCCCCTTTTGCTTGAAAAATCCACAATATAGTGATAAAATTAGCCGTTTTATCATTTTATCAACCGCGCCCAAGGGAGCAAATTGTGGAGAACCGTTTTACAGGTTATCTGAAAAAAGCATTTGAAACAGCCCTTTTATTTTTCCTGGGATTTTCACCGCTGGTATTTTACACTGCTGGCAGCGACCCTTTCTGGAGCGCGGAAAAATTCTTTTTTAAACTTTCCCTGTGCGCGCTTGCGCTGATTTTTATAATTTTATGCGCCATTAGAGGCTCTTTTCCGCTGATTGAAACACCATATACGGCCGCTTTTGCGGTATTTATGGCGGCCAATATCGCCGGTATATTTGCGGCTGTTAATTACCACGTGTTTTTTGAGAGGGTCCTGATTAACGCGGCTTTAATGATGGTTTTTTACCTGGTTATATATTACTCCGCCATGAAACCGGGTAATCTGGAAAAGGTCCTGGTTTTTATAATAATGCCGGCATCCATTATGGCGTTTTACGGCCTTGTCCAGGCGCTCGGTATGGATTTCCTTCCGTGGAAAACCAATTTTAACGGAAGGGCCGCGTCAACCCTTGGAAATCCCAATTTTCTTGCCGGCCACATGGTAGCGGTCATACCGGCGGCACTTGCGGCATTCCTGAATTCAAAGAACAGGCTGAATAAATTCATCCTTTTTATCCAGGTATTTGTAATGTGCGCAGCCCTTCTGGCGTCCCAGACACGAGGGGCCTATATAGGTTTCTTAATTTCCGCCCTCTTTTTTGTATATATGATTATGAGAAGGCTTCCGGCCGAATGGAAAAAAATAAAAGTTCCGGCTATAATGGCGGCTGTTATTTTTATGGCGGCGGCGGGAGGATATTTTCTTTCAAATAAAGAGGCCTTAAAAAGGGTTGCCGATATTATATCACTGAAGGATGATTCAGCCGGCATCAGGGTGTCGCTCTGGAAAAATTCGCTTTATCTCGCGGGCGATAATATTCTGCTGGGTTCCGGCGCCGGAAACTTCCCCTCCAAGTACTCTTATTATCAGTCAAAATCGCTGACGCCCGATTTTTTCATACAGAGCGATTACTTTAAGTCGGGCCACGCCCACAATGATTTTATCCAGTTTTTCGCGGAGTACGGGATATTCGGCGGCGGTGCGATGCTCTATTTTTTTTGGCTCATATTTTATACGGGGCTCAAGCGCCTGAAAAAAGGGGGAGAAAACCTGTACATTACGGCGGGCATCCTCGCCGGAGCCGCGGCCATGCTTGTCCATGCATTTTTTAATTTCCCTTTTCAGATAATGCCGACAGCGGCCGTATTTTACGCGCTTGCCGCCGCTGCTTCTTTTATGCAGGAAGATACCAGGATAATTGAGATAAAAACCGGAGCCTTTACCGGATACGCCGCAGTCATTTTATGCGCGGCGTTAATAGGGGGAGCCGTGCTTTCTTTCGGCCCGTTTTTGGGTGACGCTTATTTAAGAAAAGCTCAGGAAGCCGAGCATTTTAACAGGAACTATGAAGCGGTCAGTTACGCGGAGAAGGCTTCCGGAGCGGATCCTTTCAACAGCGAAACAGCCCAGTATTACGCAGGACAGCTGGAAAAAAACGGAAATTATGAAAAATCTTTTGACGCGTATAAGCGCTCGGTGGACCTGAATCCAGGCAACTGGGAATCGCTTTACGGCCTTTTTAATTTTTATGCGATGAAAAAGGATCCAGCCGGGGTGAAATTCACGTCGGATAAAATGTACGCAATATCCCCCTATTCGGAAAAAGCGATAACAGCCGAGGGTTACTCTCTTTATAATTCAGGGAAGTTTGACGACGCGGCTGCTCTTTATGAGAAATCACTGGAGAAGATAGGCCAGAGAGCCTCAATACTAAGCCAGCTTTCGGCCTGTTACGGGGCGCTCGGAAATGTCCAGAAGACCATAGAATACGCTCAGCGCGCAATAGCCATAGACCCGGGATATATTGACGCTTATTATAACCTTGCGGTGGCCTATTACAGGATGAGGAACTTAAAAGGGGCGAAAGAAAGCATAAGCTCTATCCTGAAAGTATCACCGGGGAATGAAAAGGCGCTCGGGCTTTTAAAGGCAATAAATAATGCGAACATTAAATAAAGGCGCTGCAGCCGCGCTTATCTTCCTGGCGGTATTCGCCCTGTATTGCCGCACACTGAATCCTGTTTTTCACGCCGACGATTCGCCGGAAACCATTGCATGCTCCTTAACACTTGGAATACAGCACCCGCCGGGTTATCCACTACCGACGCTTACTGGAAAACTGTTTTCAATGATAATGCCGGGCAATACCGGGTTCGCTGTAAACCTGCAGTCTGCCGCGGCAGGGGCGGCGTCGGCAATGATGGTTTTTTTAATAATGGCAAAGGTTTTATACGGTAAAAAATCGGCATTTGATTCATTGGCGGCGGCGGCGTCAGCGGCGCTTTGTTTCGCAATGGGTGAGACAGTCTGGGGGCAGTCGCTTTCGGCAAAGGGGGGGATTTACAGCCTGAACACGGCGCTTCTTCTCGCAATAGTTTACTCCCTTATGCACTGGGAAGAGACGGGTAAGGTGAAATTCCTCTATCTGGCCTCATATATTTTCGGCCTTTCCATTGCCAATCACTGGGAATCAATGGCGGTCGCGGCGCCGGCCCTGGCGGCATATGCCGGGCATATATATATAAAGGAAGGCCGCTACAGGAAGACAAATATTACGAACGTACTGCTTTTTGCCCTGCCGGGTATTTTTGCATATTCATATCTTGTAATAAGGGCGCGCGGCGGAGCTTTTCTTAACTGGGGCGATCCCTCGGATTTAAACCGGCTGCTCTGGGTGCTTAAGCGCGCGGAATATTCCGCCACAGAAACAGCCGGCAATATTTCAACAGTTTTCCGGCAGCTTGGCCGTGCCGGATTGAATATATTGTCTGAATTCACAATAGCAGGGCTTGCGCTTGCCGCGGCGGGATTTTATTGTTTTTATAAAAGACTGAACAGGCGGCTGCTCGTATTTATGGCAGTGCTATTTTTTACAATTACGGCGGGATTATCATTTTATTTCAACCTTAAGGAGGAGATGCTCTGGATAATGGATGTATTTTTTATCCCGGCTTACGCGGCGCTTGCGGCGCTCGCCGGAGCCGGGATGTTCCTGCTTTTCAGGCGCATTAAAGATGGGCCGGCAAAATACGCGGCGGTCCTGCTGCTGGCCTCCGCGCTGCCTGCATGGCTGCTTGCCGCTAATTTTACCGGCGCCGACCAGAGCGCCAATTATTACGCCTATGATTTCGGGAAGAATATAATAAGGTCCGTCGGTGCCGCGGATATCGCGATGCTTGAAGGGGATTACGCGGTAATGCCGCTGATGTATATGAAATACGCTGAAAAGAAAATGGATTTCTGCCCTGTTACAACCGTATTCCTCGCCGTGCCGTGGAGCGTAAAAAATTTGAGGAATGAATGCCCTTCAGTTAAAATGAACGCTTCCGCAGCCGCCCCGATCGGTGAAAAAATAAGGGATATTGTGGAATCAAATTATAGTGACCACGGCATCTGTGTTTCTGTTTTCAGGCCGGCTTTTTCGGAATTTTATCCGGAAGGAAACGCGGCGCTT
This sequence comes from uncultured Spirochaetia bacterium, assembly GCA_964565765.1. GTDB lineage: Bacteria > Oederibacteriota > PGYV01 > PGYV01 > Palsa-1178 > Bog-1181. The sequence continues at coordinate 6,382 of CAZMGF010000054.1, read as the reverse complement.
TTGCCCCACGGGGCGGTAATGAAAATGGGCGCTGATAAAAAGAGCGGTCTTGCGGAAGCAGGCGCCATACTAAAGAGGCTTACTTACAGGGGGATAATTGAAAACAGGTCCCGCATGGACAGCACGACGGAGCTTGGGATGTCAAATTATTCCTCAATGTTCATGGAAACCGGCAACGGTTTTTCTTCCGTTAATATGGATGACAGGGCGCTTTTTTATCTGACGCGCGCCGGGGCAGTTTCTACAGGAAGTTCGTATGGAATAGCCATGACACAGCTGGGGGTCTTTTACGCCAAAACAGGAAAAATCAGTGAGGCGCTTGAATGTTACAAAAAGGCGGAACAGGCCGGCTCCGGAACAGCCGAAGCTTACTCTAATATGGCTGGAATATACAACGGCCAGAAAAAATATGACGAGGCTATAGCTTCTTGCGGCCGGGCGCTGGCGCTGAAACCGGAAATGTGCGAGGCTTACAACAATATGGCAATTGCATGGTTCGGCAAAGGCGACGCCGGGAAAGCGGTGGAATTCATGGAAAAAGCTGTTGCAATCGACCCGGGAAACGAACTGGCCAGGAAAAATCTTGAGGCCATTGAGGCGCAGGTGAAAAAATGAAAATACTGCTATTATCTCCGGTTTTTCCTTATCCGCCGGAGGACGGCGACAGGATACGGATATTTAACATTATCAAAGAACTGAAAAAAAAGGGGCACAGTATTCACCTTGTTTCCTTTATCAGGGACGGCGAAGAAGATAAGATAAAACAGATAAAAAAATATACCCGCACTGTGGACACGGTAAATATATCAAGAAGAGAAATAATTGAAAACGCCGTTAAAGGGCTGTTTTCCGGGATGCCGCTGAACGCGGCCTCTTACAAAAATGTGAAAATGGAAAACGCGGTTTCAGCAGCCGTTAATAAATATAACCCGGACGCTGTTTTCGCCTACAGGCTAAGGATGGCGCAGTACGCGCAAAAGCTTTGCCTGCCGAAAGTTATAGATTATGTAGATTCGCTCGCGCTTTTTATGAAAAGAAGTGCGGCTTATGAGCGCAATTTTTTATATCTTTTATATTATATATTTGACGCGCCAAGGGTGCTCAAATATGAAAGGGAGGCCGCAAAAAGCTTTTCCGCGGTATTTATAAATTCTGAAGACGACAGGGGCTACCTTGGTTCCGGAAATATTATAACGGCCGCAAACGGGGCCCGGCCTGCTCAAAGGGCGCGCAGCCTCGGGAAGAACCAGCTTTTTACGGCCGGTTTCCTCGGAAACTTTGCCTATCGCCCGAATTTTGAAGCCGCGAATTTTTTGATTAAAAAAGTGTGGAAAAAAAGAGCGGGTAATGATAATAATATTAGACTGATAATTGCCGGGAAAGGTTCGGAAAAGTTTAAGAACCAGGCAAGTGAAGGGATTATTTTAAAGGATTTTGTGCCGGATGTTCCGGCTGAATTGTCCGGATGGGACATAAGCGTCATTCCGGTGCGTTACGGAGCGGGCCGGCAGAATAAACTTATGGATTGCTGGGCGTGCAATGTGCCGGTGGTGGCGACGCCCTTTGCGGCCTCGGGAGTTTACGGCAGGGACGGCAGAGAGCTTCTAATATCTTCCACCCCGGATGAATTCGCCGGAAATATCAGGAAACTTATGGATAATCCGGGTTTAAGAAAAAGACTCGCTGCCGGTGGCGCTGCTGCCCTGAAAAAATATTTCAGCTGGGAAAAGACCGGAAAACTTATAAACGACGAGATTAAAAAAGCGGTTAAAAATTTTAAAAAGAGGTAATGATGAGAAAATTCATGATATTTATTCTTGCCGCGGCGGTCCTGTCAGCCGGCTGCCACGCACTTAAAAAGGAACATACTATCGAGGTTCCGAAAACGGTGAGCGAACAGACAAAGTTTGAAAAGGACGCGAAGTCGGCTTATGACAAAGGCGATTATATTGAGACAATAGGCCTTTTAAAGGCGCTGCTAAAAAAGGATCCAAAAAACGCTGTATACTGGGGGCAGCTGGGCAGCTCGTACGCGCAGCTTGACGAATTTAATTATTCAATATACGCGTACCAGAATGCCATAACTTTCGACCCCAGAAATGTAAAGGCAATGTATAATCTCTCCGTCATTTACGGCGAAAAGGGAAACTCGAGCGCGGCAAAAGACGTGCTCGCGAAGGCGCTTAAGATCGAGCCGAAAAATCCGCTCCTTCAGGCCAGCCTTGGAAATGTTTTAATCGACGAGCAGAAATATGACAAGGCAAAGGTGTTATACGAAAGAATCGTGGATGTGAAGCCTGATTTTGATATTGCCCATTTCAACCTGGGTGTTATTAATTTTGAGGAAAGGAACCTTGACGAGTCAAAGAAAAATTACGAGGCCGTGCTTCAGCTGAAGCCGGGCGATTATGAGGCAAAAGAGAACCTTGCCGCGATCGCTATTCTTCAGGAGGATTTTGCGGGGGCTGTCTCGCGGCTCAAAGAGGTAATTGACTCGAATCCGGCTGATGATATAACCCTGGAAAACGCCTATTACAATATGGGCGTGGCATACCTGAGGATGAAAAACTACAAGGCCTCGCTGGACGCTTTTGAAACCGCGATAAACATTGAACCCTGGGATATGGCGGCTTACGTCAATGCCGCGATAATTTCAGAGCAGCTGGGTTTCAAGGACAAGGCGGTCAAATACTGGAAAAAATACGACCACCTGCTGCCTGTCAATAAGAGAAAAGAAGAAATGGCAAAGCACCTGAAAAAACTCGGGGCCACTATGGATGTCCCGGCGCCGGAGCCGCAGGATGACACAACGGCAGCTTCGGCTGACGCGGAAGCCACGCCTGAACCCATAAAAACAGAAACAAAGACCGGGAAATAATGAAAGCAAGGGGCTTTTTTGTAGCGTTGCTGCTGCTTTTAATCCCGGCAATATGCCGCGCCGGTTATGACGTGCTTGTGAAAATAGGCGACGACCTTATGCAAAAGGGAAATTACAGGGAAGCGGCAAAATATTTAAAGCAGGCGTGCGAAGACGCGCCGCAGGAAAAGCTGATGTCGCTCTACATAGACATAGGCATCTGTTTCCGCAAAATCAAAAATTTTGACGGCGCCATTGATTATTACAGGAAAGCCGCAGAATTGTCCCCGGATATGGGCGATATATTTTATAATATAGGGCTGGCTTATTATTATAAGGGCGATTTAAAAAAGGCGATTCTGTCCTACCGTAAGGCGCAGGCTCTTTCGCCGAAGAGCGCCGAATTTTACGGCTCCGAGGCGATGGCATGGCGCGATATGGGAAAACCCGAAAAGGCGATGGAAGTTATAAAGAACGCCCTTAAAATGGACCCCGGCTATCCCGGCGGTTATGTGATTTACGCGAACTGCCTGGCGGATTCAGGCAGCCTTAACACCGCCATTGAAATGTACAAGAGGGCAATAGCCCTAAGGCCTGATTACACTTCGGCGTTTTACAATCTCGGCTTCCTTTATGATGAAACAAAGAATTACTCCAGGGCCATTGACGCTTACAGGCAGGCGCTGAAACTAAACCCCGACGATCCTGACACCCATTACAATCTCGGGCTCTCACTGATGCACAGCGGGGAGAGGGATTCTGCCGGGGATGAATTCAGGGAATCCATCAGGCTCAACCCGGAGAACAGGGACGCCTATTTTAACCTGGCGCTCTGCTTGAGGGACGGCGGAATGGAAGATGAGGCAAAAAAATGGGAGGCAATAAGCGCCGGGAAATTCGGAAAATCCGGCAAACAATAATATGGACATTTTTTTTGAATGGGATTATATTGAACTGCGGTAAAGAAAACGGCCGGCTTAAGCCGGCACAAATACGGAGATAAAAATGGAAAATATTTACATCTTTGCGGCCTCGCTCGTCCTGGGCCTTATTTTTACGCCGCTTGCCATAAAAGCGGCCTTTAAATTCGGCGTGCTTGACCGCCCTGTCACACATCTGAAAAAACATGAAAAAGCCATGCCGTACCTTGGGGGAGTGGCCATATACCTTGCTTTTATAATACCCGTGGTCACGGCAAAGCTTATTTTGAACCAGACACCGCACGGAGTAATCGGCATAATCGCGGGCGCCACCATTATAATGACAATGGGGCTCATTGACGATATAAGGCCGCTGGGGCCGGTGGTAAAACTTTTGGTGCAGCTGGTGGTGGCCGCGATAATGATAAAAGCCGGCATACATATAAAGTTCATAGAGAATATTTTTGTAAATAACGCCCTTACCGTATTGTGGATAGTCGGGATCACCAATGCCATGAATCTTCTTGATATAATGGACGGGCTCGCCGGCGGGGTGGCTGCGGTGGCATCGCTGGCATTTTTTTTGGTAGCTATGTTTGCCGGCAGGGTGAACGACATGATACCGGCAATCGCTCTCTTCGGCGGGGTGGCGGGATTTCTTTATTATAACAGGCCCCCGGCGAAAATATATATGGGGGATGCCGGGTCGCTTTTTCTCGGGTTCATGCTTTCCGCGCTCGCGCTTAATGAGAGTTATTCAAAAATAAACATCATGGCTGTACTGAGCCCCATACTTATACTCGGGGTGCCGATTTTTGATACTTTTCTGGTTTCGGTTATAAGGATAAGAAAAGGAATGCTGCCGATTTACGGCTCCAATGACCATTCGTCGCAGAGGCTCGTAATGATGGGGCTTTCCAAACCGCAGGCTGTACTTACGCTTGTGGCGGCCACTGCCGCGCTGTCGGCCGCGGCCATACTGAGCACCTTTCTTTCATTTTCCGCATCGATACTTTTATATCTGGGCATTGCCTTTGCCTCCATTTTTGGGGCGTTTTTTATCGGAACGGTTGACATGACCGACTATCACAAGTTGCACAAGAAAAAAGTGTAACCAGGTACAATCAGATAATTTTCCGGAGGTATATTTGAAGACAGCCATAATAGGCGCCGGTTTCGCGGGATTATCCGCCGGGCATAAGCTTAAAAAAGATTACATAATACTTGAAAAGGAAGAAAGGCCGGGCGGATTCTGCCGTACCCATATTATAAAGGGGTTTGCTTTTGATTATACGGGCCATTTCCTTCACCTGAGAAAGCCGGCTGTGGAGAAATTTATCAGGGGCTGTGTCGGTGTGAAACTTGAAAAAGTGGCGAGAAAAGCCTTTATACGGACCGGGAATGTTTATACCGGCTACCCTTATCAGGTGAATAATTACGGTCTGCCGGAAGAAACCGTGGCCGAGAATATTACGGGGTTCCTGCGCGCAAAATTCGCCGGGCAGGCATCGCAGAAAAATTTCAGGGAGTGGGTCATAACCGCACTCGGAGCGGGCATAGCAGAAAATTTCATGCTTCCTTATAATTTCAAACTGTTAAAGCATCCTCTGGACAAGCTTACGGTCAGGTGGCTCGGCAGGTTTGTGCCGAACCCTACCGTGCAGGAAATAATGCGCGGCATACTTCCAAAGGGAAAAGCCGACATCGGCTACAACGCCCATTTTTATTACCCCGCTTCCGGCGGAATAGAAAGCGTGATAAAGGGCATGTATGAAAAGATAAAGGGGAACGTAAGGCTGAATTCCGGTGTGAAAAAAATTGACGCTAAAAACAGGGTGGTTTATTATGACGGCGGGTCGGAACGCTATGAAAAACTTATAAGCACAATGCCTCTGCCTGAATTAATAAGGGCGGCAGGGCTAAAGGAGCTGCTGCCGCTTGCCGGCAAACTGAAGGCCACATCGGTTTATTCGCTTAATGTGGGGTTTAAGTCAAAGGGGAATATTGACAGGCACTGGGTATATGTGCCGGAGGCAAAGTACCCATTTTACCGCATAGGGTTTCCGTCTGAAGTGGTGGCAGCCAACGCGCCGGCAGGGTACAGCTCTGTTTTTACCGAGATATCATTTCACGGCGCGGCGCCAAAAGGTATAGACGCGTCAATAATAAAGGGGCTGCTCGATATGGGCGTGATTGCCTCCAAAAAGGATATAGTTGTAAAACTGCCGCTTGTGTTAAAGGATGCGTATGTAATATATGACGAAGAGCGCGAGAAAGTTGTCCCGGAAATAATGAGAGTGCTGGAGAGATACGGGATTTATACCGCCGGAAGGTGGGGGAACTGGGAATATTCCTCGATGGAAGACGCGATACTGGAAGGCTTTGAAGCCGCGGAGCGGGTAAAATAATATATTAAGTTCCTGTAGAACCGCTGCTTGCTGCGGCTCATGTATTAGCTGGAAATAAGCTGTATGTTTTTGTTGACAAAAAGTATACAAAGTGTATAATATAATTAAAGTCATCGATTTGTATATAGGGGAAAAATATGAGTTAGACCAAATACTTTTTTAATAAAAAGCGAGAATGGTCAAAACGAAAAGATAGA
>CAZMGF010000053.1:0-15667 GCA_964565765.1 uncultured Spirochaetia bacterium | reverse complement strand
GGCGCCGGTATATATTCCATGTTTTTTCATATGCAGAGGGTTTATGTAAAGAAAAACGACAAAGTCAGCAAAGGTGATATTATAGGCAAGGTCGGCAGCGAGGGGCTCTCCACGGGGCCGCATCTCCACTGGCAGATAAATGTATGCAAAATACCGGTTAATCCGGCGGAGTTCCTGAAGGATTTCTAATTAATTGCCGCCCTTTTGTCCTTGATTTTAAGAGTATTTGATATTATAAATATATTGTCCCTAATAAATTTTTGGAGGTTCCGGCATGGCAGGATGCAGTATAACTGAATATAAGAACAAAAAGATTGTTCATATGGATATCTCCAACAGCGATTATGATACGTGTTTAAAAACTCTCAAAGAGGCCGAACCCCTTATAAGGACGCAGCCCGAAGGCACGGTCCTTACTATTCTTGATGTTACCAACAGCCCTTTCAACAGGGACACTGCAAAGGCGCTCAAGGAATTCGCCACCGCAAACAAACCATACATTAAAATGACGGCCGTAATCGGAGTGGACGGGATGAAAGGCATAATTTTTGACAGCGTCCTGCTCTTCAGCCGCAGAAAAAATATAGTCACAAAAAACAATATACATGAAGCCATGGCTTTTCTTGCGGATATTTAAAATGGGGGATGATTGAATGGAAACTGGGGAAAAAGATAATGCACTGGTAAAAGACAGGATAATTGTTATTACAGGCGCGAGCGACGGCATTGGAGAGGCGGCGGCGCGGAATCTCGCCGCAAAAGGGGCTAAAGTTGTAATCGTAGGCAGGTCGCGGCAGAAGACGGAAAAAGTTGCCGGCGAATTAAAGGCGCCGTTTTATCTGGCTGATTATTCGCTGCTGGATGATGTAAGGAAACTGGCGGCCGCGCTTAAAAAAGATTTCCCCCGTATTGATGTGCTTGCCAATAACGCCGGCGGAATAATGGGAAGCCGCGCCCTGACGGCTGACGGCAATGAACTGACTTTTCAGGTTAATCATCTGGCGCCGTTCCTTCTTACGAACCTGCTTTTGGAGACGCTCACGGCTTCAAGTGCAAAAGTTATTGCCACATCCAGCCTGGCCCATACAATGGCGGGAAAGCTTGGCCTTGATGATATTAAAATGGAACACGGCTATTCGGCAATGGGGGCCTACAGCAGGGCAAAGCTTATGAATATCCTTTTTACAAGGGAACTGGATAAAAGATTTGCCGCAAAGGGGATCTCCGCGGCGGCGTTTCATCCGGGGGTTGTGCGGACAAGCTTTTCCTCGGAATTCGGCGGGATATGGTCGGCGTTATACGTGTCATTCCTGAAATATCTGCTCATAGGGCCGGAAAGCGGCGCTGATACGCTTGTATGGCTGGCGGAAACGCAGCCTGGCAAAGACTGGAGGCCCGGAGGATATTTTAGTAAAAGAAAAGAGGCAAAATCTTCGGCGCAGTCATGCAATAAGGCGCTGGCAGAAGGGCTCTGGGAGCTTTCCGCAAAACTTACCGGGATAAAGTAATAAATCAGGCGGCTGATAAGATTTTATGGCGGTAAGGCAGAATATACCGCATAAAAAACCCCTTAAGATTTTCCTTGAAAAATCCGTTTAAATTCCTTATAATCGTAAAGTTATAATTTAACCAATTAACCAGCTAATGAACAAGGAGGAAGAGCAGGATGGATGTAAAACCGTTTGTAAGCATCATAAGCCCGGTAAGAAACGCCGAGCGCACGATTGACACAACGATCCAGTACCTTTTAAACGTGGATTACCCGCGCGACAAAATGGAGATAGTTTTCGCGGATGGCGGCTCGACGGATAAGACACAGGAAATCATCAAAAAATGGCAGGAAAAACACTCATTTATAACGCTTGTGTTGGTTCCGGATTCCAAGTCGCCGGGACACGCCAGGAACGCCGCTTTAAAAGTAGTAAAGGGCGATTATATACTTTTTACCGACGGCGACTGCGCCCCGCACAAGGACTGGGTTGAGAAAATGGTGGAGCCTTTTGTCAAGGATCCGGAAGTCGGAATGGTCGGCGGCGAGGTATTTACATTAAGGACGGATCCAAATAATGACACCGAAACGTACTGTGAAGCCACCGGTTTTCTTTCAATAGGAGACAGGGTTGGCATGAAAAACGGCGGATATTATCCTTCAATAAAAAAAGACTGGCCCAGTGAAATAAACGGCTCGCAGACATGCCCGTTTTTCGCGACAGCCAATGCTGCAGTATCAAAAAAAGCCGCGCTCGCAATAGGCAATGAGTTCTGGCATGAACCCACGGGAGAGGATGTTGATTTTAACCTCCGTATTCTTAAAAAAGGATTCAAGCTTTTCTTTAATCCTTCGGCTGTTGTTGACCATATGCACAGGGCAAGCCCCCAGCAGTTTTACAAACAGCTTTACGGATACGGTTACGGACACCCGCTTCTTCTGAAAATGCACGCGAAAAAAGTGCTTGAAGTATATTTTGCGTTTGGAAAAGGGCTCTCTTTCGTAATTCCGTTTTTTACGCAGGGGATATTTTACATAGGCGACTTCATGCTGATGAACCTTTCGTTTTTTGCCTTTGTGCTGAGCCTTGCGGGCTCGGCCCTTTTCGGCGGCATCGTACACCACTGGCTGCCGAATGTTATCACCCTGGCGCTGACTCTTATATTCGGCTCAAGGTTCTTCGCGCCGTGCTTCAAGATTAAACCCGCGGGCAAGCTGCTCACGTGGATGACAATAGCTTATATGTCAAAATGGAACTTTATCAAAGGCGGCCTTGACGGGCAGAAAAAATTCGGCACCGTCAATGTCGAAGGCTAAGGTTAAATAATGGCTAAAAAGCCGCGCCGCCTCAGGGTGACGCGGCTTTTTTTGTTTAATAATAAAAATATGACCAACTGGAGGAAAAATGAAGGAATCTGAAATACTATTAACGCTGGTAGAACTTCAAAAGGTGGACCATGCGGTCCTGGACGTTGAAAACGAAAAAAAAGAGCTCAAAGACGAAATTAAGCGGCTCAAAGACAGCATTGCCGCAAAAAAAGCCGAATCCGCCGCGAAAAAATTAAAATTTGAAGAGGCCAGGAAAAAAAGGGTCTCAATTGAAATGGATATAAAATCAAAAGAAAGCGAGATCAAAACAAAAGAGGGCCAGTCGGGGGCAATCAAGACGAACGAAGCTTTTAAGGCGCTTCAGCATGAGATTGACGCGATAAAAAATGACATCAAAAAGTTTGAAGACTCCATTATAAGCCTCATGGAAGAGGAAGAAAACGCGGCATCCCTTGTAAAGGCCCAGGAAAAATCCGACAGAGAGGAAGAAGCAGTCATTTCAGGGCGCATAAAGGAGCTTGAGGAACAGGAAAAAACCAGGGACGCGGCCATCGCCGAACAGATGGCGAAAAGAGGGGCATTTGTTTCAGCCGTTGATAAGTCATGGTATGAAAGGTACGAAAGGATAAGAAAGAACAAAGGGCTGGCGCTCGCGCCTATTCTTGAGAACGCGGACGGTTCAGGCGCCTGCGGCGGATGCAAGTTTACGGTCAGGCCCCAGACGGTAATAGAGCTCAGGAAAAATACGGCCATCAAGACCTGTGAAAACTGCGCAAGAATCTGGTACCTTGAGGCAAAAGAGGAACCCGTAAAATGAATATCAAAAAAGAGCTAAAAAGGGTTTTTCAGATAGAGCAGGACGCAATCGGAGCTGTAAAGTCCAGAGTGGATGCCGGATTTGAGAAAGCGGTTAAAACACTTCTTGGGTGCAGGGGAAAAGTGGTTATATCAGGCATCGGTAAATCAGGGCTCATCGGCCAGAAAATCGCGGCCACCATGTCTTCCACAGGCACGCCCTCAATATTTCTGCACTCAACCGAAGCGGCGCACGGCGACCTTGGCATTGTGGGAAAAGACGATGTCGCTATAGTTATATCACAGAGCGGAGAAACAGGAGAGGTAATAGGAGTGCTTCCGGCAGTCAAACGCTTCGGCATACCCCTTATCGCGATTACCGGGAAAAAGACATCAACCCTGGCAAAAAACGCGGACTGCGTCATTGATTCTTCGGTTGAAGAAGAGGCTTGCCCGATGGGTCTTGCTCCAACGGCCTCAACAACCGTGCAGCTGGCAATCGGCGACGCTCTTGCGGTGGTGCTGCTTAAATTAAAAGGATTTAAAAAAGAGGATTTCGCCGTGCTGCACCCCGGCGGCTCCCTGGGTAAAAAACTTATATTAAAGGTAAGCGATATAATGCACCAGGGGCAGCTTGTTCCGAAAGTGGGGCAGAATGTGACGCTGCAGCAGGGGCTCCTTGAAATGACAAAAAAACGTTTTGGCTGCACCGCCGTTGTTGGCGCTGACGGCCGCATGGCCGGGATATTTACCGACGGGGACCTGCGCAGGCTCCTTGAAAAAAATGAGAATCCATACAAGCTGAAGATGAAGGATATTATGACAAAAAATCCAAAGACCGTGGGCGGCGAGGAACTGGCGGTTAAGGCCCTGTCAATAATGGAAAAGAATTCAATAACCGTATTAATAATAAAAGATTCCGGCGGCCGTCCATCCGGAATTATGCACCTGCACGACATACTTAAATCGGGGATAGTATAATGGCGAAATTGTCAAACGCGGCCTTAAAGAAGATAAAATTTGTCATGCTCGATGTTGACGGGGTGCTGACTGACGGCTCCATTATTATCGGAAGCGACGGCACTGAATATAAAAATTTCTCCGTAAAAGACGGCACCGGCATTACGCTAGGCAGATGCGCGGGCTTAAAGTTCGGCATTATAAGCGGAAGGTACTCGAAAGTAATAGAACTCAGGGCAAAAGAGCTTAAATGTGACGCGCTTTATCAGGATGTTATGGTAAAAATAGAAGCGTACGAAGATTTCAAAAAAAAATCAGGGTATAAAGACGAAGAGATTTGTTTTGTCGGTGACGAGATAATCGATATACCCGTTATGGAAAAATGCGGATTTTCAGCCGCGCCGCGCGATTCAGTCAAAGAGGCGATAAAAGCCGCCGATTATATCTGTAAGATGGACGGCGGAAAAGGGGCCGTGCGCGAGGTGATTGAACTTATACTGTGCGCGCAGGGGCTCGGACAGAAGGCAATAAACAGGTACCTAAGGCATGAAAAATAGTTTTTTAAAAAAAACCAGAAATTACATTTTTTACATTCTGATACAGCTCTTAAGGCTGGTGATATTTTTTATACCGTGGAAATTTTCACGTCAGGCGGGGGCGTTTCTTGGATTTGTGATATTTATACTGCTGCCTGACGAACGCGGAAAAATTTACAGGAACCTTGACCTTGTTTACGGCGCCGGGCATTACAGCGCCCGGAAAAAGAGGGAATTTGCCCTGAAAAATCTCTCCAATTACGCCGTCGGTTTTTTTGAGTTCGCGAAGTTCACAACCTGGCCCCTTAAAAAAACAGCCTCGCTTGTGAAGGAAACCGAAGGGCTGGAATATCTTGAGGGTTTTCTTAAGGAGAAAAAGGCCTGTGTATGCGTAACGGCCCATTATTCCAACTGGGAACTACTCCTGGCATATACCGCGAGCCTGGGATTTAAAACAGGCGCAATTGGAAAGAAAATATTTGATGAGAACCTTGACAGGGTGATATCTTCCACCCGCCGCAAGTCGGGAACGCGCCTGTTTGACAAGGACCACATATCAAAAGAGATGATAAAGGGTTTAAGGCAGGACATGTTCCTGGGCATGCTTGTGGATCAGGATACAAGGGTGGAAAGCATAGAATCAGTTTTCCTGGGGCTGCCGGCAAAAACACCGTCAGCGCCGGCGGTGCTGGCGAAGAAATTCAGGGTAAATATAGGGACATTTTTTTTGATAAGAAGAAAAGACGGCTATTATAAACTGAAAGTAAATAAGCCCTATATACCGGCTGAAAACGACACTGTTGAGGCCATAGTAAGAAGATATAACGACGAAATAAGCGCTGTAATAATGGAAGAACCACTGCAGTGGGCCTGGATTCACGAACGCTTTAAAAGCACAATCAAATAATATGGTAAAGGTGGGAATGTGAAGAAGAAATTTATACTCGCGGCGGCGCTTGCGGTGCTTTCTGTTATTATGTGTGCGTGCTCCGATGATGACAAAATAAAGCCAAAGCTGCCAGTGGGTGATAATATAGAGGATATCCCGAATTATGTAATGGAAGGTTTCGTACTCAGAAACACTTTGAAGGGAAAGGCCGATTATGAGATTACCGGCAAGGGCGCGCAGGTTTTTGAGATGAAAAAGAAGATATATGTTCAGGATTTCATTATGAAAACCTATGAAGCGGGTGGTAAATATTCCACCATGAAGGGAAAAAAGGGCGTTATTTCCACCGACACCAATAACCTTGAAATAAGCGAAAACGTCAGATATACGGCCGTAAACGGCATGGTTTTAAAGACCCAGAAACTTTTCTGGGATGACAAACTCAAGAAACTTTATACGGATGCCGAGGTTATAATTATAAAGGACTCAAGCGTGCTAAAAGGCATAGGTTTTGAATCCGACGCGTCAATGAAAAATATGGTAATAAAAAAACAGGTGTGGCTTACAGCGCGCGACATCGAGGAAGCGGCAAAAAAATGAAAAGGCTTCTGCTGATACTGCCGGTCCTGTGCGCCGCCTGCCAGGGATGTTTCCACATAGACACCACAAAAATTAACAGGGTTTATTTTCCCGAAGATGCATCGCCGGCAACACGCACAGCGCAGGCAGCGCCTTTGGGGCTAACAACAACAGCAGGAGCAGCCACGCCCGCGGCAGTTACATCCTCCGCCGGGGATAACACCGCCGGAAAAAAACAGAAAATTAAGCCGCGTAATATTCTTATAAACTCCGACACCATGACCTTTGATAAAGAAACATCCGAAGCTGTGTTTTCCGGGTCTGTTACCGCGTCGGCGGCTGATGTGAAGATATATTCCGATAAACTTGTCTCCACAAATTACAGGGAAGAGGCCCTGGCGACAGGCAACGTCAGGGCGGTTTATGATAAATACGGCGTAAAAATAAGCTGCGGGCGGCTAAAATATATGGGCGGCATGAACAACGTAAAGGCTTTTGACGGGGTGGTGGCGAAAAAATCGCTCCCCAACGGCAATACGGTAACGATGTACTGCGAAGAACTTGATTTTAACGCCGCGGACAGCACTATGGAGGCGAAAAAATCAGATAAAAGGGTAAGGGTGGTAATGAAAGATATTGTGGCGTTTTCCGATGAAGTGAGTTACAATGACAAAAACCGTGAGCTTTATTTCTCGGGGCGGCCGGTCATAAAAAAATCAAAATCGCTGTTCCTTTCGGATTATATCTGGCTCAATACGGACGACAAGTCGATCAGGATGAAAGATAATATATGGACGAGGTTTTTTTACAGGGATTTTCAAAAAACCAGCGCGGAGGTTCAGCTTGAGGCGGATAAGAACGCAGCATCTGGTAAAGCTTTACAATAAAAAGCGAGTTGTAAATGACGTAAATATAGAGGTTAAGGAAGGCGAAATTGTGGGGCTTCTTGGGCCAAACGGAGCCGGTAAAACAACCACATTTTATATGATCCTGGGCATCATACAGCCTGATATGGGCAATATTTATCTTGAAGAAGGTTCCGGCAAGACGGCAAAGGCCGTTGATATTTCGTTTATGCCCATGTACAAAAGGGCCAGGCTCGGGATATCATATCTGGCGCAGGAACCTTCTATTTTCAGAAGGCTCACAGTGGAGGAAAATATAAAATCCGTACTGGAATTTCTCGATATATCCCGTGAGGAAAAAAAGAAAAAACTTGAGCATCTGCTTGAGGAATTCAAAATAGCGCACCTGCGCTCGCAGCGCGCGTATACGCTCTCCGGAGGCGAACGCAGAAGGACGGAGATCGCCAGATCCCTGGTCCTGTCGCCGAAATTCATACTTCTTGACGAGCCTTTTGTGGGAATAGACCCGATAGCGGTGTCTGATATACAAAATATTATAAGGGATCTTAAAAATAAGGGCATCGGGATACTTATAACCGATCATAATGTCAGGGAAACCCTTTCCATTACTGACAGGTCTTATATATTGTTCGAAGGCAAAATACTTCTTCAGGGATCGGCAAAAAAACTCTCCAGGGACAAGAAAGCCAGGGAAATATATCTTGGAGAGAAATTTACCCTATGAGGAAATGTTTTATATTTTTGGCAGCGGCATTTCTTCTGCCGGCTGTGATGCCGGCCGCCTCGCCCCAGGATGATTATTATTCCGATGATGTATCCAGGGCCGTTGCTTCCTACGCCGCCCAGGCAAAAGAAAGCAGCTTTGACAGGATGGCCTATTTTAACCTGGCTTCCATACAAAAAGAATTCGGAATGAATACGGACGCGCTGGCCTCCTACAGGAAGATAATAACAATTGCCGACAATGAATACCGCGCCCATTTTGAGCTTGCCAAGGAATATTATTTCCTGGGGGCCTATAATTACGCCGAAGAAGAGATAAAAAACCTTGTATTTAAAAATATAGTCAACTGGGAAGTTTATTACTGGTGGGGATGTGTGCTGCTTGAGGAAAACAAACTTGATGAAGCGGCCGAAAAATTCAACCTTGCAGTTGCGGCCGACAAATACAAAAATCTTACCTATATAAAACTGTCATATCTTTATGAAAAAAAAGGCGATATCGACGCCGCTATAACGAACTGCAAACTTGCCATCAAATATGACAGGACCTACACCGAACTAAACCGGAGAATTGCCGCCCTTTATGAAAAAAAGAACGACCGTGTCAACGCCTACACATACTGGCGGAAGGTCAACGACGTTGACGCGAAGGACACAACGGCCCTGGAGAAAATGAAACAGTTTATGAATAACATCCCTTTCCTGCAGAAAAAGGCGAAAGAATATACACAGTCAATAAGGGACGAGCGCGGCAGGATAGCGCCTCCGGAGAAAAAAAGCGTGCAGAATACGGGCGAGATAACGGACGTGAAGGTCGGGCTCATGGAAGACGCGGCGTCAATCAGCTTCAAGTGCGGCTCTAACTTTGATTTTGTGAACGACAGGTTCGAGTCCATATTCAGGGGGGGTAAACTTAAGGAATTTTCATTCTGCGTTGATAAAAAGAAAAAGGCTGCATATTTTACGGACGGCGTTTCAAGGGTCTATTTTGACAAAAAGATGTACATTATGAGGGATAATCCCGAGTCAACCACCACGGTTTATAATATAAAATACGCCGAAGGCTTTTACTGGGCCGAGACCAAGGACACCACTTACAGGGGGGATTTTCTGGTTATTTATGAAAATTCCGCGCTTACCCTGGTGAATATTATAAACATGGAAGAATATCTTTACGGTGTTGTGCCCTCTGAAATACCGCCCACATGGCCGATAGAAGCATTAAAGGCGCAGGCTGTCGCGGCGCGCACTTATACGTTCATGCATATGGAAAGGCACAGCAAAGAGGGGTTTGACGTCTGCAATACGCAGCACTGCGCGGTTTATTCCGGGGTGGAGAGCGAGACAAAGGCCACCAATGAAGCGGTGAATTCCACGCGCGGGCAGGTGCTTTACGGCTCCAATTACAAAATGCTCAACACGTTTTATTCCGAGGACTGCGGCGGCCACACCCAGGATGTAAATGAAGTCTGGGGGCTGAAAAAAGTGGCCTCACTGGGCGGGGTATACGACGGAAAAAAATCGGAATGGAACTTTCCGCTTCAGCCTTTTTACCTTGAGGAGTATGTCAGGACAAGGCCGGATGTATACTGCAGGACCTACAACGAGGGCGAAACCAGCTTCCGCTGGATACGCTATTTAAGCGGGGCGGATTTTTCTTATTATGTGGACAAAAATTATGACCTGGGCAGGATAAAGGAAATAAAACCGGTCCGCAGGGCGCAGGGCGGGGCGCTGGTAAAGGTTTATCTGGAAGGGGACAAAGGTTCAAAAACCTACGGCTTTGACGCGATGAGAAATGTGCTGGGAAAAATCAGGTCCAATGTGATAAAATGGGAATATATAAAGGATGATAAAGGATATATAAAAGAGATTTATATATACGGAGCCGGCTGGGGCCACGGCGTCGGCATGTGCCAGCGCGGGATAAAAGGAATGGCGGACCAAAAAGAAGGCTATGAATCAATACTATATCATTATTTTCCCGGAAGTTATATAAAGACAAAGTATTAAGCGGCAGCCGCAATTTACGGCTGAAATATTATCAGGCAATATACATCATGTAAAGGAGCGATTAATGGCTTTCAAACCATACCCGATAACAGTCGGGCCGATTTTAAAGGAAAAAGTATGGGGCGGCAGGAATCTGTCCGCGTATACCGGGCTTAAAGGCGGCAAAATAGGGGAAGCGTGGATGCTTGCCGACCAGAATGAAAACATGTCCGTCATAAGCAACGGTGTGTACCGTGGGATGACGATAAACGCGCTGATAAATAAATTTCCGGCCGGAGTAATGGGGAAAAAACTGGCCGCGAAATACGGAAAAAAGTTCCCCCTGCTTTTTAAATACCTTGATACAAGCGACAGGATATCGATACAGGTGCATCCGGATGACGCTTACGCAAAAAAACGCGGATACCCCGCCGGTAAGACCGAGATGTGGTATGTTTTGTCGAACAAATTCAGGTCGTCGCTCCTTGTTGGTTTTAAAACAAGGCAGGACAAGAAATCCCTTTCCCGTATGGTCGCCAACGGCACCATGGTATCAAACCTGAAAAAATACCGGCCGGAAAAAGGAGACTGCTTTTTCATACCGGCCGGAACCATTCACACAATAGGAAAGGGTAATGTTATTTTTGAGGTGCAGCAGAATTCGGACGTCACATACAGGATATACGACTGGGGGCGCCACAATCTGGCCGAAGACAGGCACCTTAATATAAAGGACGCGATAGCCTCGGTAAATTTCAACTCCAACGGCGGGAAAATAGAGGCCGGGCAGAAAAAACACTCCGGCGGCTTCTCTGTAAGGCAGCTGGCCCACTGCGGATATTTTTTCTGTGACGAGGTATCCGTGGGAAAAGATACGAAGTACTGGTATAATAATAATTTACCGCTGGTTCTGGCCGTGGTGGAAGGCGAAATGTCGATAACACTTACAGACGGCTCGGAGTCAAAATATAAAAAAGGCGCCATTGTTTTTATTCCATACGGCCTCAAAGAAATGCTTTTTAAGATTAAGGGCAAAACACGGGTAATAGTGACGCAGGCGAGGTGAAAGATGTTTGATGTGGAGTCAAAAATAAAATGAACAAAAACAACAACTGTTTGAATGCGGCGGCCGCTATTTTTATTGCGTCCCTTATTTTAACTTTTGTTACGGGGGTTGAATTGATGGCACAGGATGGAGTTTACAGGGAAAAGCTGGATAACGGCCTTACGGTCATAATAAAAGAAAGCCATGCCGCGCCCATCGTGGCCTGCAATTTCTGGGTAAGGACAGGGGCCGCCTATGAAAATGAGGGCGAAAAGGGGATGTCGCATTTTATCGAACATATGATGTTCAAGGGAACGGCTAAACGCAAAGTGGGCGACATTGATAAAGAAATCAAATCCATGGGCGGTTACAATAACGCATTTACATCATACGACGCCACCAATTATGTGATTGTAATGCCCTCCGACCATGTCCAGGAGGCCCTTGAAATAGAGTATGACGCCCTTACATCTTCAACATTTGACCCTGATGAATATAACAAGGAACGCGAGGTGATATTGTCCGAGCTTAACCGCGGCCTTGACAACCCGGAAGTATTCATGTGGCAGAAATTCATGAACATATCTTTTGACAGGTATTACAAGGACCCGATAATCGGCTATGCCGGCGGTTTAAAAGATATGAAAAGGGATTCCCTGGTTGAATATTATAAAAAATATTATACGCCTGACAATATAATAGTGGTGGTAAGCGGCGACGTCAAAAAAGAAAAAGTGATGGAATATGTCAGGAAAACATTCGGCGCATTAAAGCCCGCTATAGCAGCCGCGGGAACGTCAATATCCGAGGAAGCAGGCCCCCTGAAACAGGAGATAAAATTCGCCTCTTATTCAGGCCGGATTGAAGGCACGTACATAGCGGTGGGATTCAGGATACCGGACGCCCTTTCAAAGGATATCCCAGCCCTTGAAGTGCTTGCCAGGGCCCTTGCCGGATCCGAATCATCGCCGCTGTACCAGTCCTTAAAAGAGGAAAAACAGCTGGTGGACGAGGTGGATTCCGACATTTTTACGGGAAAATTCGGCGGGTTGTTTGTTATTTCGGCTAATGTGCGTGAAGGGAAATTTGCCGAGGCATTTGCCGAGATTTTCAGGCAGCTCGATAAGGTTAAAAAAGAAGGAATAAAAAGCGAACAGCTCTCCAGGGTCAAAATGGATATAGCAAGGGAAGACGCCAGGGAAAATATGCAGGTAGAAAACGGAGCGTTAAACCTGGGTTATTATGAAACAATGGGTGATTACAACCTGTATTACACACACACCGATGCCGTAAAAAGGGTGCTTGCCACGGATGTTTCCGGCGTTATGAACAATTACCTTGACCCGGCCGCGGCCTCGGTAATTATTTATTATCCCGAAAAGATGGAAAAGGAATTTTCTGTATATAAAAGCGCGGGCGACATAAAAAAATTTACACTGGCGGCCGTTCCCGATAAAAACTCCGAGGAGGGAAAGGCCACAAAAACAGTATTATCAAACGGTATTACCCTGATCCATAAAAAACTCTCCGGCTCATCTGTTGTGGACATAAAATTCATGTTCCGGGGCGGGATAGTTTATGAGGGGACGGAAGAGGGGGCATACAAGGGCGTAACCAACCTGATGATGCAGTCAATGATGAAAGGCACAAAAACCATGGATTTCAGGCAGTTTGCGGCGGCCATTGACGACACCGGCGCCGTTCTTTCCAGGGATATCAAACGCGATGCCTTCGGCTGGTCGGCAGAGGTGACACCGGAGAATCTTGAGGCTTTTATGAAACCGTTTTCAGACATGATATTGAACCCTTCTTTTCCCGCGGCAGAGGTCAAAAAAGAAAAGACTGACATAATAAACCAGATAAACCAGATAAAAGACACTCCATCCGCGTATCTTTCAAAGCTTTTCAACGGGCTTTTCTTTGACTGGCACCCGTACGGGTATCCCACAATCGGAGAGGCGGACACGGTAAAAAAACTGACAATAAACAAACTGAAAAGCTGGCATGACAGCTATATGACCCCCAACAACCTCATTGTTTCCGTTGTGGGAGATGTCGACGCGGATAAATTCAGGGACCTTATTGAGGCGTACTTTAAGGGATGGAAAGAGGGAAAAGAATCAAAACCGAAGCTGCCGGTCAGGATAACGGATGAAAAAAAGATACTGCGCGAGGTTATAGACAAGAATCAGTCGCATATAATGATAGGGTTTCTGGGGCCGAAGACAAACAGCGGGGATTATTTCCCTATGCGCGTCCTGGATAATATCCTGAGCGGCGGCATGTATTCAAGGCTTTTTACCGAAATAAGGGACAAGAGAAACCTTTGTTATTCAATATTTTCCACATTTGACAGGAATATTGAAAACGGAGCCATACGTATTTACACGGCCACATCGCCTGAAAACGAGAAAAAGGCGGTTGCAGAAATATTCAAGGTGCTTTCCGACATGAGGGAGGGCGGCGTGACGGACGAAGAGGTGAAAAACGCCAAGAGTTATATTATAGGCATGTATAAGGTCGGGCTGCAGGATTACATGTCCCAGGCGGACTCTTACCTTTCGTACGAGTTGTGGGGGATGGGTTATAAAAAAGTTGATGATTTTATAGCTTCTGTTTCAGCGGTAAAAAAGCCGGAAGTTAACGCTGTCTTTAAGAAATATTTCAGGCTGGAAAATTACACGCAGGTCATTGTCGGGCCGGCGGAAAACAAGGAGAAAAAAAATGATAAAGATAAGTAATTTAACCGCGAAAGCCTTTAAAAAATACGGCATTGTGCTTGAACAGAAGAACAAGAAAAAGATATTTTCCGTGATTGCCGGGGACGCGAAGGCGTCCGGCTGGCGCATCGGTTACCTTATATTCTCTCCGGCGCCGGTGGATTCCATGGAGCGCCATCCGGAGTCAATGGAAACATTTGAGCCTGTTTGCGGAACCACTGTGATGATTGTGGCGCCGCAAAACTCTCCCGAAAAAATGGAAGCTTTCCTGCTGGACAGGCCTGTCTGCGTTGCAAAAAATGTCTGGCACGCTGTGCGGGTACTGTCGGAATCGGCCGAGATAAAAATTACCGAAAATTTCGAAGTTGAATCTGTGATTTACAAACTGAAAAAGCCAGTTGATATAGCGATAGTATGAACGCGAAACTTGAATATGCAAAAAAGGTGCTCTGGCACCTCCTGTTTTTCGCTCTTTTAACCATACCTTTTTACGTTTTTAACCTTGATTTGAAAATTGAATCGTGGTTTTTCAGTCATAGCGCGATGAAATGGTATGCTTCAGAAAATCCGGCTGTTTTGTTCCTTTACAGGTACGGCACAATACCCGGAGCGGCCCTTGCCGCGCTTGGAATTTTCGCGTTCTCAGCCAGTTTTGTTTTCAAAAAGGCCGTAAAATTCAGAAAACCAGCGGCCCTTATAATACTTACCTTTATGCTGGGGCCGGGCCTGTTTATAAATGTGATATGTAAAAATTATACCGGAAGGCCGAGGCCAAGGGAAGTGAAGGAATTCGGCGGCAGGTGGGATTTCAGGGAGCCGTTTGTTTTTGGAAAGCCGGGAAGGGGTTTTTCTTTTCCGTGCGGCCACGCCTCCATGGGTTTTGTTTTTTACGCGGTGTATCTTGCTTACAGGAAAAAATACCCCAAAACCGCTGTTTCATTTCTTGCGGGTTCATTTATACTCGGCGGCGCCGTTGGACTTGCAAGGCTGGCGCAGGGGGCCCATTTTGCCTCTGATGTTCTCTGGTCAGCCGGGTTCACCGTGCTTGCGGCTGAATCAATACATTATTTCTGGATACAAACCTGGGATGATAAAAAGGAGCTTTTCGGCGGCGGTAAAAACATGAACATCGGATTTGCGGCGTTTGGCGCGGCTATGATATTTATTGCGGCGGCTTTTTTTATGTCTGCGACCCCGTTTAACCGGTTTCGCCATTATACTTTTGGCTGCGGGGCGGTTTTTTCGGCTGATACGGACGACGCATCTTTTAACATATCGGGCGGCGCTGCCACAGGGGCCGGTTCACTTGATTTCAGCGCCGCAGGCTTCGGCCTCCCGTGGGCGGACCTTGAGGATGACCTGAAGGTTACGGCTGACGGTGAATATTATTTTATAAAGAAAAAAGGGAGCTTCTCCGAGCTTAATTCAACGGTTGAACTGACGGCTCCGGCGTGTTCCTATGAAAAAATTTCTATAAATACAAAAAAAGGGGATATAAACGCGGAAAATTTTGCCGTTGATACTGCCGCGCTTTCGCTCTCCTCACTCGAAGGAAATATAAGCGCCTCACTATCCGCTGGAGAGCCCGTAAAGAGGATTGAAGTAAGGGCCGCTTCGGGTTCGGTTCTGTTTTCAACCGGCGCCGGTTTTGAATTCCGTAAGGGGACTGTAATAAATATTACGGCTGAAAAGGGTACGGTCAGGCTCGTGAGTTCAAATAAGTATTTTGCCGACCTTAATAAAA
>CAZMGF010000052.1:0-15830 GCA_964565765.1 uncultured Spirochaetia bacterium | reverse complement strand
AAAAACAATAATAAATTATCTTTTAAAATAAAATCGCCCCGGAACAGCTATTAAATTTCTTGATTAAAAATATAAAAAGGGTTATAAAGAAGCGTCGGGAATACTAATTTACTGAAAGGACGGAATATATGGACAATAAGGAAATACAAAGGAAATTTTTGGAATATTTTAAAAAAGGGGGGCTGGTGCTTGAACTGGGCAGCGGCAGGGGGGATTTTTTGAGCCTGTGCTCCGAGAACGGGATAAAAGCAACCGGCGTGGATACCGGCTCAAATGATGAAATATGCAGGAAGTATGGTGTTGTCAAAAAAGATATCAGGAAATTCATAAGAAAAGAAAAAGCCGGAAAATATGACGGCGTTTATGCCAGGCATGTTGTCGAACATTTTTCACCGGCCGATGTTGAGGGCCTGCTCGGGGAAGCCCACAGGATACTTAAAAAGGGCGGAAAACTTATTCTTGTATTTCCAAATATGAGGAATATCCATATAGTAATGTATGAATTCTGGACCGATCCCACACACATAAGGCCATATACAGGCGGCGCCATAGAAAAACTGGCGGAAGGCACCGGATTCAGGCTGATAAGCTCGGGCCCGGATACACAGGGCTGGGACAACTCGGCCATCAAAAGATTTGTTAGGACGGTACGTCAAATAATAACGGGCATTCCAAACGACCCCCCGGATTATTTTATGGTAATGGAGAAGTAAAGCCACAGCGCATCGGGGCCACGGTATAAACGGCCAAATAATATTTGACATATTAAAAATTATTTGCTATATTTTAATCACAAAGGAGGACGTACAAATGGCAAAGAATTACCGCAATTCGTTCAAAAACACCAGCGCCACAGTTACGTCCGTCCTTACACTTCCGGTAGTACTTCTTCTTACCGGGCTTCTTGTAGTCGTACTCGCCTGAGGGCGGGAAGCGGCGCAGGAACCCGGGAATCCAGGAAATAAACCCAAACAAAAGGTTTCGAGCGCCGAAATAGGTCTATCTTTATGGAGGTGGAGGAAATGGACAGATGGAACGCGGCGGATTACAACAGGAACTCGCAAAATCAGTACAGGTGGGGAATGGAGCTTATAAAAGAAGCGCGTGTTAAGGCGGGTGAAAAAGTGCTTGATATCGGCTGCGGCGACGGGAAAATAACCGCTGTGATTGCTTCAATTGCCGGGCCGGGCAATGTTACCGGCATTGACGCATCCGGGAAAATGATAGCGTTCGCGAAAAAGGAATTTTCAAAAGGAGTCGAATTTATAACGAAAAAAGGGGAAAAGATTGATTTTTCTGAAAAATTTGACCTCATATATTCCAATGCCTGCCTCCACTGGATAGCGGACCAGGATAAGGTGGTCAAAGGTGTGTTTCGCGCGCTGAAACCGGGCGGGAGGATATTTTTCCAGATGGGCGGCAAAGGTAATGCCGGAGTGATGAATATAATAGTGGATGATATGACAAAGCAAAGCGAATGGTCAAAATATTTCAGGAATTTTGTTCAGCCATATCATTTTTATTCAACTGCAGGCTACAGAAAGTTCCTGAAGAATGCGGGATTAAAACCGGTCAAAATAGCCCTTGTCCCTAAAATGGCAAAACATGACGCGGAGTCGGGATTGAAAAGCTGGATGAGGACTACATGGTTCCCTTATACAAATAAAATTCCTTTAAAATTAAGGGACAAATTCATTTCGCAGGCCGTGGCTTCGTTCATAAAGGCCACAAAACAGGATAAAAAGAGTGAAATAAGGATGAAGATGATCAGGCTGCAGGTAGAGGCCGTAAAACCCTTTAATAATAAGGTGAAATAATATACGGCAAAGGGTTTTTGTTGTTGATGATGATATTGTATTTTGTTATAATTTTAAAGTTTGTCTTCAGGAAAAACTGTAAAGATTACTTAATTTATAAATTGAGGTGAAAAAATGAGAAGCGACGCAATGAAAAAAGGGCTTGAAAGGGAACCGCACAGGTCCCTTTTTAAGGCAATAGGCTATACAGACGAGCAGTTGAAAAGGCCGATAATAGGCATTGTGAATTCATTTAACGAAGTAATTCCGGGCCACGTCCATTTAAATACCATTGCAAGGGCTGCCAAAGACGGCGTCTTAATGGCAGGCGGGACGCCTATGGAGTTTCCGACAATCGGCGTATGCGACGGCATTGCCATGGGACATGCCGGAATGAAATACTCGCTGGTATCGCGCGAGCTCATAGCGGATTCTATAGAAATAATGGCGAACGCGTATCAGTTTGACGGCCTTGTTTTTATACCGAACTGCGACAAGGTTATCCCGGGCATGCTTATGGCCGCGGCAAGGGTGAACATACCTTCAATTTTTATAAGCGGCGGGCCAATGCTCAAGGGAAAATACAAGGGAAAAACCTTTGATCTTATTTCCGGTGGATTTGAAGCGGTGGGCGAGTTTACAAACGGGAAAATGGATAAAGAGACCCTGGACGGAATTGAAAATTCCTGCTGCCCGACATGCGGCTCCTGCTCCGGAATGTATACGGCAAACACAATGAACTGCATGACAGAGATGCTCGGGCTGGGATTGCCGGGCAACGGCACCATACCGGCTGTTTATTCAGAGCGGATAAGGCTGGCAAAAACCGCGGGCATGAGGATACTTGACCTTATTGAAAAAGATTTAAAACCGCGCGACCTTATGACCGACAGGGCATTTGAAAATACTTTCACGGTCGACGTGGCGCTCGGCGGTTCCACAAACACAGTGCTTCACCTTCCGGCCATAGCGCATGAAGCCGGGCTTAAGTTTGACCTGAAAAAGATAAACGAGATTTCCGCGAGGACGCCGAACCTTTGCAAGCTCTCGCCGGCAAGGCGCTCTGACGGGAGCCAGCATTATATTGAGGATTTGAATGACGCGGGCGGAATTCCCGTTGTCATGAAAGAGCTGGCAAAAAAGGGCCTCCTGCACCTTGACTGCATGACGGTCGCCGGAAAAATAAAAGATATAATAAAAGAGGCTGTAAATAATAATCCGGACGTGATCAGGACGCCTGAAACAGCGTATTCACAGCAGGGCGGCCTGGCGATATTATTCGGAAACATAGCTCCCGAGGGAGCGGTTGTAAAACAGTCGGCCGTGGCGCCGGAGATGATGAAAAGGGAGGGCAGGGCAAGGGTTTTTGGCTCCGAAGAAGATGCGCAAAAAGCAATTCTCGGAAAAAAGATCAAGCCCGGTGATGTAGTGGTCATATTATACGAGGGACCCAAAGGCGGACCCGGCATGAGGGAAATGCTCGCACCGACCGCGGCAATAGCCGGAATGGGGCTCGATAAGGAAGTAGCGCTAATAACTGACGGAAGATTTTCCGGCGGAACGAGAGGGGCGGCAATCGGCCACATATCTCCCGAAGCAATGGAAGGCGGGCCGATCGGACTGGTGCGCGAAGGAGATACCATCGCAATCGACATACCGGCAAGGAAAATCGAACTTAAAATATCGGATGAAGAAATGGCAAAAAGAAAAGCAGAATGGAAACAGCCTGCATATAAAGTGACTTCAGGCGTACTTCACAGGTACGCGCAGCACGTGACATCGGCATCTACCGGAGCTGTTTTTAAGGATTAAACCAAACGGAGGTAAAAACATGTTAGGATCAAAAATATTGCTTGAGTGCCTGAAAAAAGAGGGAGTGGACACTGTTTTTGGATATCCGGGCGGGGTTGTACTGCCGCTTTTTGACGCTCTTTACTCTGAAAAAGATATAAACCTGGTTCTTGTCAGGCACGAACAGGGGGCGGCGCACATGGCCGACGGCTACGCGCGCGCTACAGGAAAGACCGGCGTATGCCTGGCCACATCGGGGCCGGGCGCCACAAACCTGGTTACCGGTATTGCGACCGCGTATATGGATTCAATACCAATGGTGGCGCTCACCGGGCAGGTTACTACGAATCTCATCGGCAACGACGCTTTTCAGGAAGCTGACATCACCGGCATAACCAGGCCGATTGTAAAACACAATTACATTGTGAAGAATGTAAACGACCTGGCGCAGACGATAAAAAACGCCTTTCACATTGCGTCCACGGGAAAACCCGGGCCGGTGGTTGTGGATCTGCCAAAAGATATTTTTACCAATGAGGCTGAGTTTGTATATCCCGCGCAGCCGAATTTGCGCGGTTACAAACCCACTTATGAGGGGAATAAGAACCAGATAAAAAAAGCCATAGAAATGATTGAAGGGGCGAAAAAGCCGCTGTTGTACGTGGGAGGCGGAGTTATACTTTCAGGAGCGACGGAAGAGCTGCTGAAGTTTATTGAAAAGACGGAGATACCGGCGACCACTACGCTTATGGCGATGGATTCGCTGCCGTCGGATCACAGGCTGAGCTGCGGCATGCTCGGAATGCACGGCACCAAGTTCGCCAATTACGCGGTGCAGGAATGCGACCTGTTAATTGCGGTCGGAGCGCGTTTTGACGACAGGGTAACCGGCAAGGTTTCGGAATTTGCGCGCAACGCGAAAATTCTTCACATAGACATTGACCCGACCTCGATTTCAAAGATTGTGCGCGCCGACCTGCCCGTAGTTGGCGACGCGAAAAATATATTAAAGGAAATAACGGCAGGAATAAAAAAGATGGAGCATAAAGAATGGAATGCGCAGATTGCCCAGTGGAAGAAGGAATATCCGCTTACTTACAGGGATTCCGACACGGAGATAAAGCCGCAGTATGTTGTTGAAAAAATTGCCGAACTTACAAAGGGAGAGGCGATAATAACAACCGAAGTCGGGCAGAACCAGATGTGGGCGGCGCAGTTTTCAAAATTTAAAAGGCCCAGGTCATTTATAACTTCAGGCGGGCTCGGGACAATGGGGTATGGGTTTCCCGCGGCAATAGGCGCTCAGGCGGGAATGCCGGACAAGCTGGTAATTGATATAGCGGGCGACGGCTCCATTCAGATGAATATTCAGGAGCTGGCCACGGCGGTAAAATATAAATATCCTGTAAAGATAGTTATCCTGAACAACGGCTGGCTCGGAATGGTCAGGCAGTGGCAGGAGCTTTTTTATGGAAAACGCTACTCCTCGACGCTTATAGAACAGAGCGTTGATTTCGTAAAGCTCGCCGAAGCATACGGAGCGAAAGGCATGAGAATTGACAAAAAAGGCGGCGTTGAAAGCGCGCTCAAGGAAGCCTTCGCTTACAAAGGAGTGGTCGTAATGGATTTTGCGGTTTCCAGGGATGAGAATGTCTTCCCGATGGTACCGACGGGTGCGGCGCTGCATTCCATGCTCGACGGCGGCCTGGCTTAAAAATCAGGGGATAAAAGGAGAAACCTTATGGAACAGACAAAAACAATAGCTGTAACAGTGGAGAATCAGCCCGGCGTTCTCGCGCGAGTGGCCGGCCTTTTTTCGGGCAGGGCTTTTAACATTGACAGCCTCGCTGTCGGCGAAACTGAGGATCCCACGACTTCGCGCATGACCATAGTGGCGCGCGGCGATGAGCTTGTGCTTGAACAGATATTAAAGCAGTTAAACAAGCTCATAGACGTCATAAAGGTTGTGGACATGTCCGAGGAGCGCTGCATTGAGAGGGAACTGGCGCTGGTAAAGGTGAATGTGGAAGGGAAAAACAAGGAAGAGCTTATGACCCTTGTCGACATTTTCAGGGCGAAGATACTGGATGTGTCGAACGAAAGCTTTACAATAGAGGTCACCGGTTCGGATGAAAAAATAACGGAGTTTGCCGCGATGGCGGAAAGCTTCGGAGTAAAGGAAATGGTCAGGACGGGTATAATCGCCCTTACAAGGGCAAAAAAAATCAAAAAACAGGATGGGAAAGGAGAAAGTAAATGATCAAGGTTTATTACGACAAGGACGCGAATTTAGCTTTACTGAAAGGCAAGAAGGTGGGTATTATCGGTTTTGGCTCACAGGGCCACGCGCACTCGCAGAATCTCAGGGACTCGGGCGTTGATGTTATCGTCAGCGAGCTTGAAGGGACAAAGAATTATGAGAACGCGGTAGCCGCGGGTTTCAAGGTTTATTCCGCAAAAGAGGTGGCCGAGGAAGCCGATGTCATCATGATGCTGGTTCCGGATGCGCTTCAGGCTGTCATCTACAGGAACTACGTTAAGGATTCCATGAAAAAAGGCAAGACACTTGCTTTTGCCCACGGTTTTAACATTCACTACGGACAGATTGTGGCGCCCAAAGATGTTGACGTCATAATGATAGCGCCGAAAGGTCCCGGACACATGGTGAGGAGGCAGTACCAGGAAGGCAGGGGAGTGCCGTGCCTTATAGCCGTCCATCAGGACGCTTCAGGAAAAGCAAAAGACATAGCGCTTGCTTACGCCAAGGGAATGGGCGCAGGCAGGATGGGAATAATCGAGACTTCGTTTATTGAAGAGACAGAGACGGATCTTTTCGGCGAACAGGCAGTGCTCTGCGGCGGAACATCGGCCCTTGTAAAGGCGGGATTTGAGACGCTCACGGAAGCCGGATACCAGCCGGAAATGGCCTACTTTGAGGTTCTTCATGAGCTTAAGCTCATCGTTGACCTTATGTATGAGAACGGTATAGCGGGAATGCGCTTCTCCGTTTCTGACACCGCAAAATACGGCGACGTTACGCGCGGCCCCAGGCTCATCACGGCAGAGACCAAAAAGGAAATGAAAAAGATATTAACCGAGATACAGGACGGCACATTCGCGACTGAGTGGATACTTGAGAACCAGGCCAACAAGCCGAAATTCAACGCGCTGCTCAGGATGGACGTGGATCATCCCATAGAAGTGACAGGCAGGCAGCTTCGCAAAATGATGCCCTGGATCCATGAGAAAAAAGAATCAGCGGCTCCGGCACAAACTGCAAAGAAAGCGAAACCGGCAAAAAAGAAAAAGAAGTAAGCTGACAATAAAAGCAGTAATTCCGGCTCCGGGCCAACCCCGGGGCCGGAATAAAAATTAAAAGAAAGGACGGCGGCATATTATGGCAAATGACAGGGTACTGATATTTGACACGACGTTAAGGGACGGGGAACAGGTTCCAGGCGCTTCACTGACCAAATCGGAAAAATTGGAGATTGCCAGACAGCTTGAAAAATTAAATGTTGACATCATAGAAGCCGGATTCCCGATATCATCGCCCGGCGACATGGAATCTGTTAAGGAGATATCAAAGGCCCTTAAAAAACCGGTCATTGCCGGATTATGCAGGGCCGTTAAAAAAGATATTGACGCCTGCGCCGTTGCCTTAAAGCCGGCAAAGCGCCCCAGGATACATACTTTTATAGGGACGTCGCCGCAGCATGTGGTCTATATTACCAGGACCACGAACGAAGAAGTATTAAGAAGGTCCATTGAAGCGGTAAAATACGCGAAGAATTTCTGCGATGACGTGGAATATTCCGCGATGGACGCGACGCGCACCGGGTTTGATTACCTGTGCAAAATAACAGAAGAGGTCATAAAGGCCGGGGCAAATACCGTTGACCTGCCGGACTCCGTCGGATATACGACTCCCGAGGAATACGGGGACATGATACGCAGGCTCATGAACACTGTACCAAACATCAATAAAGCAATCATAGCGGTGCACTGCCACAACGACCTTGGCATGGCCACGGCGAATTCGCTCTCAGCGGTCATGAACGGCGCCAGGCAGATAGAGTGCACCATTAACGGCCTCGGCGAGAGGGCGGGAAACGCCGCGCTTGAAGAGGTTGTGATGGCGCTCAAGACGAGGAAGGATTTCTATAAGATGGACACGGGTATAAAAACAGAGGAGATATACAAGGCCTCAAAGCTGGTCTCCAGGCTCACGGGCATGATGGTGCAGCCCAATAAGGCGATAGTCGGAGCCAACGCATTCGCGCACGCCTCGGGCATACACCAGGATGCCATACTTAAAAATGAATCGACATTCGGGATAATGACCCCGTCATCGATAGGCATACCGGGCCACGAACTGATCCTGACGAGCCGTTCTGGAAGGCACGCGCTGGCGCACAGGCTCAAGGATCTCGGATATAAAACAAGCGAGGCCGAGATTACAAATGTAATTTACCCGAAATTTCTTGAGATAGCTGACAAGAAAAAAGAGGTTTTTGACGACGACCTGACAACGATGATGGACGGCCAGGGTAAAAAAGGAAAAGACAGCTTTCACCTGGAGTCTATCTATTCCGCGACCGGCAGCGGAATAATTCCAACGACAACAGTGGAAATAAGCAAAGCCGGCAAGAAATTCGTCGCGGCATCCACGGGCGACGGCCCCGTGGACGCGACATACAAGGCTATAAATGAAATAGTAAAGGCCGACCTGAAGCTCATTGATTACCAGATAAAATCGGTGACAAAGGGCGAAGGAGCACAGGGCGAGGTTACAATCAGGGCGAAAAAAGGCGAGGTTGAAGTCACCGCGCGCGGAATATCAACGGATATTATAGAGGCCAGCGCACGGGCATATTTGAACGCGCTGAGCAAGTTTGATAATATGAAAGGGAAGAAATAACGGAGGTGTGTGCGATGTCAATGAATATAGCGGAAAAGATACTTGCTGCAAAGTCGGGAAAAAAGCATGTGGAACCGGGAGAACTTGTAATAGCGGATATAGACCTGGTGCTTGCCAATGATATTACGGCGCCTATTGCGATAAAGGAATTCAGGGCATCCGGAGCCACAAAAGTCTGGGACCGGACAAAAGTGGCCCTTGTGCCGGACCATTTTACGCCGAATAAGGACATCAAATCTGCTGAGCAGGCAAAGCTGCTGCGTGATTTCGCGCACGAACAGAAACTCACGCATTACTATGACCAGGGCGAGGTGGGCATTGAGCACGCGCTATTGCCGGAACAGGGCGTTGTCGTGCCCGGCGACCTGGTAATAGGCGCGGATTCGCATACTTGCACCTACGGCGCGCTCGGCGCGTTCGCGACAGGCGTGGGTTCCACTGACGCGGCCTTCGGCATGATGACGGGAAAAGCGTGGTTCAAGGTGCCGGAAACAATTAAATTTGTCTATAAGGGAAAATTGAACAAATGGGTCTCTTCAAAAGATTTGATACTTTACACTATCGGCGACATCGGAGTTGACGGGGCGCTTTATAAAGTTATGGAATTTACAGGCCCTGTAATCGACAAACTTTCGATGGATGCAAGGCTCACAATGTCCAATATGGCCATTGAAGCGGGCGGAAAAGCAGGGCTGATAAACCCGGACGAGACGACCCTTGAATACGTGAAGGGGCGCGCGGAGCACAAGTGGAAAGTTTTCACATCCGATAAGGACGCGAAATATGAAAAGGTCATTGAATATGACTGCTCAAAAATAGAACCCATTGTTTCGTGCCCCAGCCTGCCGGAGAATACAAAGCCGGTTTCAAAATTGGGAAAAATTGCCGTGGACCAGTCGGTCATCGGCTCCTGTACGAACGGCAGGATGGAAGATTTAAGGATAGCGGCAAAAATATTAAAGGGCAAAAAAGTAAACTCAAGGGTGCGCTGCCTGATATTCCCGGGGACAAAAGAAATATACCTGCAGGCGTTAAAGGAAGGGCTCATCGAGCTTTTTGTAAAGTCAGGAGCGATATTTTCAATGCCGACATGCGGCCCCTGCCTGGGCGGACATATGGGGATACTCGCGAAGGGCGAGGTAGCGGTTTCCACAACAAACAGGAATTTTGTGGGCAGGATGGGAAGCACAGAGAGCTCGGTTTACCTGGCATCACCCGCGGTAGCTGCGGCAAGCGCTATTTTAGGGCGCATTGGCACGCCGGAAGATCTTAAGAAATAGGTCATATTCGATTTATAAGGCATATATGTCCCATAAAAATGGAGGTTCTTATGTTACTCAAAGGCAAGGTTTGGAAGTTCGGCAATGATATAGATACGGACCTTATAATACCGGCAAGGTATTTAAATACATCCGATCCGGCAGAGCTGGCAAAGCATTGCATGGAAGACGCGGATAAGACCTGGGCGGGAAAGGTTCAAAAAGGGGATATTATTACCGCTGGAAAAAATTTTGGATGCGGCTCCTCGCGCGAGCACGCGCCTGTCGCGATAAAAGCGGCCGGAGTTTCTTGCGTAATAGCCAAGGATTTTGCCAGGATTTTTTACAGGAACTCGTTTAATATCGGTTTGCCGATATTTGAGTCAGAAGAGGCTTCGGCAAAAATCGCGCAGGAAGATGTTGTTGAAATAGACGCTGACAAAGGCGTTATCAGGAACATCACAAAGAACGAGACTTACAAAGTGAAACCGATTCCGCCATTTATGCAGGAACTGGTCGAAGCGGGCGGCCTCATTGCTTATGGAAAGACAAAGTATAAAATAAAATAACGTTGCTGGTTGACGGCGTCTGCTATCAGCTATGAACCGGTAACGAACAACTAACTCAAGGAGAATGATTATGTCAAAAACGTACAACATCGCGTTAATGGGCGGGGACGGAACCGGCCCGGAAGTACTGCTCGAAGGTGTAAAAGTATTAAAAGCAGCTGCGGAAAAGCACAATGTGGGCCTTCATTTTGTGGATTACGACCTCGGCGGCGAGAGGTACATGAAGACCGGCGACCTTCTGCCGGAATCATGCATTGAGGAATTTAAAAAGGTGGACGCCATATATCTGGGCGCCATTGGACACCCGGACGTTAAGCCGGGCATACTTGAGACGGGGATCCTTTTAAAGCTCCGCTTCGCCCTTGACCAGTATATTAACTTAAGGCCGGTAAAACTTTATCCGAACGTGGAAACGCCGTTAAAGGACAAGGGGCCCGACGAGATAGAATTTGTGGTTATAAGGGAAAATTCAGGCGGCATATACACGGGAATGGGCGGATCGGTAAAAAAGGGCACGCCGAACGAAATCGCGACGCAGGTCATGGTTTATTCCCGCTTTGAGGTCGACCGCTGCTTAAAGTACGCTTATGAACTTACAAGGAAACGCAACAAAAAGAATATGCTAACACTTGTGCACAAATGCAATGTATTAACGCACACCGGCGACCTGTGGGTCAGGGCGCACAAGGAAATGGGCGACAGGGATTTTAAGGACATAAAACAGGATTACGCCCATGTTGACGCCACCACAATGTGGTTCGTGAAGAATCCGGAATTTTTCGACGTTATCGTTACAGAGAACCTTTTTGGCGACATCATCACGGACCTGGGCGCCATGATACAGGGTGGAATGGGAATCGCCGCGGGCGGAAATATCAATCCCGAGGGAGTATCGATGTTTGAACCAATCGGAGGCTCCGCCCCGAAATACACCGGGAAAAACGTCATTAACCCGCTTGCGGCCATAAATGCGGCGGCCATGATGATGGATACTCTCGGGGAAACAAAGGCTGCAAAGGCGATTGATAATGCCGTTACCGAAGCCCTTAAATCAGGAAAGATAAAATCCATGTCCGCCGGAAAAATGGGAATGGGAACAAGGGAAATGGGAGATTTTGTCGCGGGGCTAGTCAAGTAATAAAACCGAACAGGAATTTAACATAACAAAAAAGGAGATCGTGTCATGAAGGAATATAATGTAGCCATTATGGGCGCGACCGGCGCCGTGGGCGAGGTAATGCTCGACATACTTCAGGAGAGAAAATTTCCTGTAAAGTCGTTAAAACTTCTGGCCTCGGAGAGGTCCGTGGGCAAAAAGATGAAATATCAGGGCAGGGAGATAGCAGTCGAACTGCTCACCAGGGACTCTTTTAAAGGCGTGGACATTGTCCTGGCTTCGGCCGGCGCCTCAATTTCAAAAGAGTTTGTGAAGGACATACTTGCGGCAAATGCCCTGATAATCGATAATTCATCCGCATTCAGGATGGATGAAGGCGTGCCTCTTGTGGTGCCTGAAATAAATCCTGAAGACTGCAGGGAAAACAAGGGCATAATCGCCAACCCGAACTGCACCACCATAATCGCCCTTGTACCGCTAAAGCCGATACATGACGCGGCAAAGATTAAAAGGCTCATTGTTACCTCGTACCAGGCCGCATCAGGGGCCGGCGCCAAGGGTATGGCAGAGCTTGAGCAGCAGGCCAGGGACTGGGCAGCGGGCAGGCCGTTAAAAGTGGAAAAATTCGCCCATCAGCTCCTTTTTAATGTCATTCCGCACATTGATGTTTTTTATGACAATGGTTATACAAAGGAAGAGATGAAAGTAATTCACGAGACCCACAAGATAATGCACGCGCCTGAGATGAGGATCACAGCCACGACCGTCAGGGTTCCGGTTTTCAGGGCGCATTCCGAGGCCATCAATATT
The DNA here is from genome assembly GCA_964565765.1 of uncultured Spirochaetia bacterium. GTDB lineage: Bacteria > Oederibacteriota > PGYV01 > PGYV01 > Palsa-1178 > Bog-1181. The sequence continues at coordinate 3,567 of CAZMGF010000052.1, read as the reverse complement.
GAAACGGAAAAGAAACTGACCCCTGATGAATGCAGGCAGCTGCTTGTAAAGGCTCCGGGCGTGACTGTTGAGGATGATTTTCACAATAAGAAATATCCCATGCCGATAAACGCGGCCGGCAGGGATAATGTTTTTGTCGGGAGGATAAGGGAAGATTTCTCGATAGAAAAGGGGCTCAATATCTGGGTGGCCGGGGACCAGATACGCAAAGGGGCGGCGCTTAACGCCGTGCAGATAGCGGAGATTGTGGCAAAAGAAGGATTGAAATAAAAAATTTTTTTTAAATATGGCCCGGGCATATCGTCCGGGCCTTTTTTTATATACAAAACCGCTCAATTTTGCTGTATAATACAGCTCCACAATAAAAGAGGGTAAATAAAATAAATACGTATGCAGGAGGTTCAAAATGATAAAACGTTACACACTTGAAAAAATGGGCGCGCTCTGGACAGAAGAGGCGAAATTCAAATCATGGCTCGACGTTGAGCTTGCCGTCTGCGAAGCCTGGACAAAAAAGGGTAAAATACCGAAAAAAGATATGGCGGTGATAAAGAAAAAGGCCGCTTTTAATGTTGATGAGATAGAAAAAATTGAGGCCAGGACGCGGCATGACCTCATAGCCTTCACCGAATCAGTCGCGAACCATGTGGGGCCGTCTTCCAGATATATTCACATGGGAATAACCTCCTCGGATGTTGTTGACACGGGATTTGCGCTCAGGCTCGTAAAGGGCTGCGATATAATAATGGAAGATACCAAAGTCCTGATTAAGACGCTAAAAAAACTCGCTGTAAAACACAAATACACCGTACAGATCGGCCGCACACACAATGTGCACGCCGAACCAATTACATTCGGGCTGAAGGTTCTTGTGTGGTATTTTGAAATGAAGCGCAGCCTTGACAGGCTTGCGGCGGCAAAAGAAGATATACGCGTGGGAAAACTTTCGGGCGCGGTTGGAAATTACGCGAACATACCGCCGGAAGTCGAGAAGATAGCAATGCAAAAACTCGGGCTTAAGAGGGCTGAAATAGCAAATCAGGTAATACAGCGCGACAGGTACGCGTATTTAATGACTGTTATGGCCGTTACAGCAGGATCAATTGAAAAGATTGCAACCGAGATCAGGAACCTTCAACACACCGAGATACTTGAAGTTGAGGAACCATTTGCCAAGGGGCAGAAAGGATCTTCGGCCATGCCGCACAAGAGGAACCCTGTGGTATGCGAACAGATAACGGGCCTTGCCAGGGTAATAAGGTCAAATTCAATAGCATCCCTTGAAAACATAGCTCTCTGGCACGAGAGGGACATTTCACATTCATCGGTCGAGCGCATTACCGTGCCGGACACCTTTATCCTTCTTCACTATATTATAAACAAGATTAACTGGGTTATGGACGGGCTGCAGGTATATCCTTCAAATATGAAACGCAACCTTCATTATTTAAAAGGAGCGATATTCTCACAGAGACTGCTTCTTGCGCTTGTACAGAAGGGAATTTCAAGGGAAAAATCATATGAAATAGTGCAGAAAAATGCCATGAGAGTATGGGCGGGCGAATCACCTGATTTTATAACCTCGCTGCTTGCGGATGAGGATATAAAGAAACATTTTGCGGCAAAGGAACTTGATCTGATATTTGACGTGAATTACTACCTGACATATGTGGATGAATTTTTTAAGAGGGCCGATTGAGTAAATGAAAGACGCGGGACAATGAAAAAATCTGCTGATAAAAAGAAAAAAAACGCTGTCAAGAAACACTGGTACTGGAACAAATCCTGCCAGTGCATGGAAAAGGGCTCTGACAGGGATATAAAGGCGGGCAGGGTTAAAAGGTGCAAATCCGCGGCCGAACTTAAAGAGGAACTTTGTAAATGATATTTGACAGGACGCACTCTTTTGATAAAGCCTTTAAACACCTGCCCGAAGACGTAAAAAAAATATTCCTTGAAAAAATGGAACTGATGGAAAAACATTTTGACCACCCATCGCTGCGCGTCAAAAAGATAGCAAGCGCGGATGGTATATATGAGGGAAGCGTAAATATGCATTACAGGTTCACTTTCCAGCTGATACACGGCGGCATACTCTTAAGGAACATAGGCCAGCATGACCCGGTCCTCTCACACGGATAATAATCTCACGGGAATAAATCCCAAAACACTCTTGAAGCCCCGGAATATTAGATGTATAATTGCCTATATTAAACAACGGAGGTTTTTATGAAAAAAACCATTATTGCCGCAATAATCCTATTATTTATATCATCCCTTTCATTTGCCGAAATGACCGCTGTCCAGACTGAGGATTCCAAAACATTTTATGACGGCGTTACAAAGGTTGCCGTATGGACATATGCCGCAGGCGTGAGAAGCATGCAGGGTGTCACAATAACCGGAGATGTGAGGATATTAACGAATATAGACGGATTTGACAGGTTCGCCATATTTGCTTATAAAAATAACGGGATCGTGGACGGGGCATATACATGGTATTTTGCCGATGTCACAAAACCCGCGGCCGTTGAATCATATACAGCGGGCCGTATTGACGGGCCTTTTACGGCATATTTTAAGGATGGGAAAAAAGCACGGGAAGGATCTTATAAGTCTGGAAAAAAAGACGGGATATGGAAGACATATTATTCAAGCGGGCCCCTGGCGGAATCGGCCGCATATAAGAATGATATAAAGGACGGGGATTACCAGAAAAATTACGAGTCCGGCGCGGCCAATGTAGTATGCAAATATGTAAACAGTAAGATAGACGGATTGTATCAGGAATTTTATGATACCGGCACAATCAAGCTTGAGGGAAAATATATCAACGGCCTGCGTGACGGAAATTTTAATATGTATTATGAATCGGGAGAAAAGCAATACACCATGAGTTATAAGGATGGTAAAATTCAGGGAGCTGTAAATAATGAAACGGGCAATGAACTTGAGCCGGTGCAGGTGGAAAAATAATTGAAACATATAAAAACGCGCGTGTGAATTTTTAAATATAAATACATTAATTAAAAACAGTAAAAAAATAAAAAATAACTCCGGCATAAAATAAAAATAATGATAAATATTTAGAAATACAGAAAATTTCGTCCAATAAAACGCCTTTAAAATAAGGCAAATAATAGGCCCTATAAATAAAAGAAAAATATATGCGCTTTATTGTATTTTATTCTTGACAATATTTGAAGGATTTGATATATTTAATTCACTGAAAGACAAAAAGATTTCAGAGCGTTCTTGAAAACAAGAAATTAGAGAATATAGAATTTTGTCCCTTTTTCAGGTTGTTTTAAAATCAGGCTTTAAATAATAAGCTTTTTAAAACGGACTTAGAAAACCAGCGCAATTTGCTGCAGAGATTGACGAGCAGCGGGAATGAAAAAAATACAAAATCCCGAATGGGGGTAGTATTCACCCATTACGGACTTTTGTGTTCTATATGATATGTTGATCGCTCAATGCGAGAAACAAAGTGTTGTTCTTTACTAGAAAACTAGAGAGAGATTGAGTTTCGCCTTGGCCAGGATAATAGTTCTTTGGAGAGTTTGA
>CAZMGF010000051.1:0-15881 GCA_964565765.1 uncultured Spirochaetia bacterium | reverse complement strand
TATAAACAGACTTTTTCATAAAATTCTTTGAAGATACGAAGTTTTTCAGGAACATTGTCATTCCCGTAAAGAGCATCCTCATGACATATGTAAAGTCCTCAAGGCTGTGTATTTTTCTCAAAATATGGAGAGGATTCAGGATATATGTCATGGTCCTGTATATCATGAAACTCCTGTATGCCTGAAAATGAAGCTTTTTGAGCTCCTCCGCGGTTATATATTTGGTGGCAAACCCGCCAATATAGAGAGACCTGAACATTTCCTTGTACTTGTCGTCATCCAGCCAGTTATCGCTGAAAACAGAGTCAAAATTCAGAAGCCCCTCTTTCTTGAAGAACTTGTAGACATCGGAGGCCAGGTGCGGGGCGAGCATGTTAAAGACCGCGAAATCCGTTCCCGACTTTTTGGCAAAATCCACGGTATCCTGTATTGATTTTTTATCCTCATACGGGAAGCCGATGACATTGGATGTTATTGTCCAGAGCCCTATTTTATTGGCGTATTTTATAAGCGCTGCCGCCTGCGAAAGCGGATATTCCTTGCCGATGAATTTTTTTGTCTCTTCATTGCCGGACTCTATTCCGAAAGTTATCCTGTAACAGCCCGCTTTTTTCATAAGCTTTAAAAGTTCATTATCAAGGGTCCAGTAGGCGATCCCGTTCGGCGTGGTCCATTTAATATTGAGTTTGCGCCTTATTATTTCATTGCATATCTCCGCCCATCTCATCCTGCTCACTGATACGCTGTCGTCAAGAAAGGATATCTCCCTGACGCCGTATTTTTTCACCAGTAATTCTATTTCATCAACGGCGTGTTTCGCGCTTCTCGCCCGCCATGTCCTTCCCCAGATTGTCTTAACCGTGCAGAAAACGCATTTTCCAGGGCAGCCGCGGCTCGTCATAATACCGACCAGCGGGTACCTCATGATATACTGCGAGCGGTTGTCCGCCGGCGTGGCGTATTTTTCCAGGTCAATCAGGGAATAATCGGGCATGGGAAGTTCGTCGAGATGTTTTATCAGTTTTCTTGACGGGGTTGCCTTTATTTCGCCGCTTTTATCGCGGTAAGTTATCCCTTCAATGGCGGCGGCGTCACCGTTTCCTGTTAAAATATAATTGCACAATTCTAAAAAGGTCAGCTCCCCTTCGCCCCTTACTACATAATCAACCGAGGGTTCCTTGAGTATCTGGTCGGCAAAAGCAGTGGCGTGGTTGCCGCCAAGGACCACTTTTATATCCGGGTTGACCTTTTTTATCAGCCTGGCAATAGGCGGTATGTCCCAGAAATGCTGTGTATATACGCACCCGACGCCTATTATTTTCGGTTTTTCCCTTTCTATTATCGCTGTGATGTCCGCGTCCGAGATGCCGCACCTTACTTTTCCGTTGCCTTCATCCAGGGCGTCGGCGTATTTAAAGCCGCCGAGTTCGCAAATTTTGCAGTCGAGGCCTTTTGACCTTATAAACGATGCCACATAAAGCAAATTTAAGGGCAAAGGCGCCAGTATATATTCGGGAGATTCTATTCTTGAGGTAAAATACTGCGTGAACAAGAGGATATCGGACAATTAGTTTCTCCTTATTATTTAAGTAATCTTCATAAAATTATAGGTTAAATTCATAATTGCGTCAACAATAAACCTTTTGCGTCCGCGGCCGGCGGGCGTAATTTATTGACTGAAGCTTTTTCATCTGTTAGTATGTCATTATGATAACAAAACTTTTGCAGGAAAAATTGATTTGCCCGGCCTGCTCCGGCGCCCTTGATTTCACAGACAGTTCCATTACCTGCCTTTCCTGCCGGGCCGTTTACGACGTGGTTGACGGCATACCCGTAATGATGTCGCCGGGGTCAACAAAGGCCTCGGAAAGCGAAAATACTTACTGGGAAGATTACTGGACAAAAATACCAATGCACGATATCAGCCGGGTCCATGAACAGCCGGAAATAATAAGCGTCATGGATCATGTCATTCCCCTGTGGGAAAAATACGGCAAAGATGTTTTCCTGGAGGCCGGCAGCGGCAGCGGCAGGCTCCTTTATATTATGGGAAAACGCGGGATCCCGGTGATAGGTTTTGACAATTCCACCGGGGCGCTGAAATATACCGCACGATTCCTGTCCCTTGCGGGCATAAAGGATTTCCACCTTGTATGCGGGGATATGCGCAGCCTGCCCTTTAAGGAAAACTCCCTGGGCATGATTTACGGCGGCGGCTCAATCGAGCATTTTGACGGACAGCAGCGGGCCATAGACTCAATGCGCAAAACCCTTATTCCCGGAACGGTGCTTACCCTTACTTACCCTTACATTTCCATATCAACGCTTACTTACAGGCAGCTTTTCGGCAACATCCCGGACCTTCCGGTTTTAAAACAGTTTTTTATGTTCCTCCACGAAACCGTATTGAAGAAAAAGTTCATGCGCTTCGGCTATGAGAAATCATTTACAATAGGGACAATGGAAAAATTTTATAAAAAAAGCGGGTTTAAAACAATATATTCAGGGTTGTTCGACACATTTCTGGACATGACTTTTATAAAAGATGAGAAAATGAAAAATTTTTTAAGGCGGCTTTCCCGTTTTAAACCTTTCTGGCCCATGGTACATACCACCGGAATAAAGTAGGCGTTAAAGCGGCTTTACGTTGTTTATGGTGCAGCACTTTGAGCATACCGGCAGCAGAGAGTTTTTCTTCAACGCCCGCCTGAAAGCCCTGTATTTTTCCCCGTTCCATATCAGAGCAAGGGGCTTTTCCTTGATGTTGCCCATGTCGGCGTTCACCATTGACATTGGAATACACGGGAAAACCTCGCCGTAAGGCGAAATAATTACGCGCGCCCACGGATAAAGGCAGTAATCCACCTCGTTAAAAAGCTGGTCGGAATATTTATTTATCGCCTCTTTTGACGGGAAAGTTATCTGCAGCCCCGCTTTCACATTTTCCTTTTTTAACCGTTGCCTGGCTTCAAGCAGTTTTTCCGGCGCCAGGCCGGTTATGTCGTCGGAAAGGCAGCTTAAATCCCCCTGCCCTTTTTCACCGCCTATGCCGAGAAGCTTTTTGGTCGCAAGGCTTAATTTCTCGCTGTTATAGGTGACAAGGCCTATGGACCAGTCGGTTATGCCGGTTGTTTTGATTCTTTCGAAAAGTTCCATGACGGTTGACTGGTTCAGCGCGGAGATATAGGTTGAAATTGAAAGCTTGGGTATTTTTTTGCCTTCGCTTTCTTTTTTTCTCAAAATAACTATGCCGTCCATAATCTTCCGGAAGGCCCCCTTCATCCCCCTGATGTCGTCATGTATATAATCCGGCCCGTCAAGGGAGATGGTTATGCTGTTGATTCCGGCGTCAATTATCTGATCAATGACTTTTTCATTCAAAAGGATGCCGTTGGTTATGAAATTTACCAGCAGCCCCTTTGAGGCGGCGTATTTTGAAATCTCAAATACTCCCTCATAAACCAGGGGCTCTCCTCCGTGCAGTGTCAATATTTTAACGTTCATGCCCGCAATATCGTCAATTAATTTTTTTATCTGCGGAAGGGTAAGTTCCTCGTTCTTCCTTGTGTGGATGAGGCTCTGCGTATTGGATTTTTCCGCCTCGTTGTAATAGAAGCACATCCTGCACCTTAAATTACAGCGGTAAGTCAGCAGGAGCACCGCTGAGAGCGGGTTCAATGCCCTGCCGCCCATAAAAGTGTATGGTACGCGGCTGTACATATCCTCCGCAAACCTGGCCAGGAACTTGTTCTTCTGGAGCAGTTTTATAAAAAGAGATATTAGTTTTTTCATATAAGCGGCCCGGCTTTAAAGTCCGCCTTACTTGCCGTAATTAATCACGCCGAATGCCGCCATCTTGCTTGTGGCCACATAAATAACGCCGTTTCTGCCGCCGCAAATGGACGCGATGTAGGTTATAGTAAATGTTTTCGCGTCATCCTGGTTAAAAGTGCCCAGATGCCTGCCCTGCGCCGAATAAACATAAACAGCGGCGTCGTTCATGGAACTTAAGTATACATCACCGTCCGGCGCCACGGCTATGCCGGAGTAGCTGTCTATTGATTTCATAGAGTCCGCGGTCCAGTTGTATTTGTATTTTCCGTCGGATGTAAAAACTTTTATTTCAAGTTTTCTGTCTTTAAGAAAATTCAGGGCGTAAATATCATCACCCGGGCCCGCGGCTATTTTTCCGAGATAGTCAAATCCTTCCCTGCCGCCGCCGGGGCCTCCGAAGGCGCCTGTCTTTACGAACGAGCTGTTGAATTTTACTATCTGCTGTGTGGACGAGTTGGCTGCATAAAAATTATCCTTTGAATCGATATCCATCCACGAATAATTCCCCGCCCCTTCAAGCGCGGTCTTTTTCACCGTCTTAAAGGTTTTCGGGTCAAGTTTTAGTATCTCATTTTTTCTGTCCAGCACAAAAATATTTCCCGCTGAATCGCCGGATATTGTGAGCACGCCCTCGGGTATGGTTACTTTTTTCAGGAAAGTTCCGGCCACCTTTTCATTGACGTATATATCGCCGCGGGTGTTGTCTATTCCATAAATATTGGGGCCGCACTCGGAAATGGATGTGCATCCGCCGTAATTGTGGGTCCAGGAATAAAGCAGCGCGGGATTTTTTACTTTTTTAAACGATCCGGAAACAAAAGGAATCACCTCAAAAATACTTATTATTATTAAAACAGCCACCGCTATGGCGAGCAGGTTTTTATATTTAAAAACCGGTTTTTGCGGCGGTAATACAGCCGCCGTTTCCTGCACGGGCGCCGCCGCCCTTGTTTTCCTTTTCTTTGCTGCCGTTGCTTTTTTCTTCGCCATTCTTTTCTCCTTTTTATCCGCTTAATTATGGCCGGGAACATGCCGCTTTCTTAACAGCCGCCTGTTCCCGGCCCTGTAACATTTATAATTTATCAGTAATTTATTGTCTTAAATACCGCCATCTGGTGGCTCACCACGTAGATGAGCCCATTTTTCCCGCCTGAAACGGACGCGGCGTAAATTATCTGGAAGCGCTTGTCCTTGTCGGAATCAAAGCTCCCCAGGAATTTTCCGGCCGGGCCAAAAACGTATATTTTGCTCTCTTCATAGGAATTTATATACATATCTCCGTTTGCGGCCACACAGCCGTTTGTAAGCGAATCAAACTTTTTGATCCTGGTGACTTCCCATGACCTGATGAATTTCCCGTTGTCGTCAAAAATCTTTACGGAATAAGCGCCTGCTTTATACGCGTCCATAACGTACATCTCGTCATTTGGCCCGGCGAAAATCTTGGCCGCGCAGCTCATATCCCCCTTTGAATCGGTGTGGCCGCCGAACTGGAGCAGTTTGTTAAAATCAGGGTCGTATTTGGATACCAGCCCCGATGTGGAGCTTGAGAAAAACAGGTTGTCCTTCGAGTCAATTTCCATCCAGCATACGTCTTTTATGTCGGTGATCTTGAATTTTTTTACGGTCTTGTATGTTTTCCCGTCAATTTTAAAGGCTTCATTTCCTTTTGTAAGTATAAATATATCCCCTTTTGAGTCGGAGAGCGCGCTGCTTACGCCTTCCGGAAATGAAAGAACCTTTTCAAGTGTGCCCGTATTTTTTTCCGTTTTATAAACATCGCCCCTGGTATTGTCTATGCCGTAAATGTAATTGCCGTATTCGCCTATTGACGTGAGCCCCTTGTACTGGTGCGCCCAGCTGTTCACAAAAACCGGCCTCTTGCTCTCACGGATGGACTGCATGGTGATAAAATATATTTCCGCCGCAACAAAAATAACAACCGCAGCGAGAAGCATCATAAGCCCGCTGTTATTTTTTTTGACCGGTTCCGCGGCTTTCACCGGTTCTACTGCCGGAACCGCCGTTTTCTTCTTTCTTGCGATAGATGCTGCCTTTTTCTTTGCCATTTACAACCTCCTGATATTTAAAATAATTTATTCTTTTGAAATCTGGTAATCCGGCTCAAACGCGTCCACGGGTATGGGCCCGGGGGTTTTTATAGCCTTTCCCGACCACATTAGCTCCAGAAGCGACGAATTCATGCAGTAAATCTCTATGTTATGCCGGCCGGCCGAAAGATTGAAACCGGCCTGGGACCTGATAAGATTCCTTCCGGAGAAATATTTTTCCACTTTCGCGTCAGTTGCGGCGTCTCCGTTCCCCTGTTCCAGATAATATTTTCCGTCCATTATAATCCTTACATAACCGTTGCTCCTGGTTGAAATAAGATAATTATCCGCCGAAGGTATTTTTATTGTGCCTTTCCACTCCGCGGATTCAGTCATAATGCCGTTTCCGCCAAAACACATATTGGTGTTGATAACCTCAAACCTTATAGGATTTTCCGCCCAGCCCACGCCCTTGTAAAAATATCCATGCAGCCCGAAGCTCGGGAAATTATAGAGGTATTTTTTGTCCACATCTATCATCTCGGCCTTTGTAATATTATTGCCATCGAGGGTTTTCGCCTCTATGGCAAGCGCAAGCCTGTCTGATACCGCGTTTCTTGAGGCTGAAAGGCTTATCCTGTGGAATCCCTCGGCCAGCAGCACATCCCCGCCGGGGGCAACCGGATGTCCGTCTATCGCTATGTTGAAACGGGCGTTGCCCTTGTTTAAGAACCTGAATTTACCGTAATATGGTATCAGGAGCTGACCCTTCCACGTGACATTATACGGCACCCTGGCATCGTCAGCCTTCTGGAATGAAATCTCTTCATTTTCCCTTGCCGGCCCGCCGAAAGAATATTGCCCGGTAAGCCCCCTGGATTTTTGTATCTGTTCGTTGCTTATATCAAGCACCCTGAGCAGCTCGCCGAAGCCTTCGCCCGGTTTTAATTTTTTATTCAAAGTGGCCTGCGTGACTACGGTAATTTTTGCGTCCGGATACAGGGCTCTTCTTACGCTTTCAATATTCCCCCATGTGTCGTAGTGGAAAAATATGGCAAAATCCTCGTCGGTTACCTCGCTTAAACGCACAAGGCCGGTCGTGAGCCTGTCTGAGCTGTTTACTTTGTAGTCCCACCTGTAAAATTTATACGGCGGGTGTCCCGGATAATAAAGCGATGTATACAGTATTATCCTGGTCTTGTTTCCGAGCATTGCGGAATACATTCCGGCCCCGGTGGAAAGCTCGTCCATGCCGCCCACCCAGCGCTGGAAATACTGGTAATAATTTTCCTTTGCTATGGGTATAAGGAACACGAGCATAATTACCGGAAGATAGAGCCATTCAAACTTTTTCCCGATTGCCCTCCTGAACGCCATCCATATCCTGTCAAAAGTAAACGCGATGAAAAAGAGCAGCGGTATCATCGTGCCGACGGCGCGCATGGCCGACGGCGCCTCGATTGAGAAGATGGAGCCGGCCGCCTGGGAAAGGAATACCAGAAGCATTATAAAAAACTGGTAGTATTTACTGTAATAAAGCGCGTATAAAAAGCCTATGGCAAAAAGCATTGATGTGAGAAAATCAACCGTGGGCTCCAGCGGCTGCCCGCCGGAATTCCTGGTGCGCGAATCCCCCTGGCTGTTGAACATCAAAAGGACCTGTTTTGTGTTATCGACTATCCCCTTTGCCACATTTTTGCTGGGCGCGTTGGGATCCTTGCTGAAAACCGATACTTCCGAGACTCTCCCGAAATATATCCTCTGCGAAATAAAATAGTTATGCAGTATCATGGAGCCGAATATCCAGAAGCCGCACATAAATGCCAGCATGCCTATAACATTCGCCCTGAAATACCCTTTTTTGGACAGGGACGTGATGCCGAGGTATATTATGAACGGTATAAAAAATAAAAAGAACGTCATAGGGCCGTGCCACGAGAATCCCACGCAGAGGCCCGCCATGAACCAGAGGAATTTTTTGCGGGTTTCAATGGCCTTGAAGAAGAAATAAAGGGCCATGGCCTCGTTGCACAGCGACATTATCACCGGCGAAGAGTACCTTGAATAATGCATGTTCCATCTTAAGAATGTAAAAATAACAGTTACAAAAATCGCGGCCTTCGCGTTGAACCTGTCCCTGATAAAAAAGTATATGGCCGGTATCGCTATGATTCCCACAATGACCGGCATCATTTTTATGCCGAATCTTGTCATACCGCCGAAGAGGGCTATAAATATCCTTACGATGTGGACCGATATCGCGAAATTTCCAACCGGCAGGTTAAGGATTGTGTCGCCGTACCTGGACATCCTGGCTGTAAGCCCTCCTGCCTCGTCATTTTCTATGCCGAAAGGGCGCACGTCTATTTCATAGAACCTTAGGAACGCGCCGGCCAGCGTAATTACTATGAGGAATATTATTTCGAGTTTAAGCGGAAACACTTCCTTTTCCTCTTTTTCCTTGGCGGCATACACGGGGAAAGCGAATATAAAAAGCAGGGCGGCCAGGAAATAATGGTTTACCGCGTTGTTAATGTCGGACTTTGTAAAAAGAACCTGCCCCCTGTAAGCTATATAAAGCGCCGCCAGGACCGCCGCGAGCTTTACGAAGTCCAGTATCCTGCTCTCATACTGCTTTTCCGCGAAATTAAAGAGCGGCAGGGCCAGGAAAATAAGCGCTCCGGATAAAATATAAAAAATCATCGAGTACATATTGTAATCGGGGCTCTGCATGACTTTTACGCCGAATTTAAGCAGTATAAATGACACGAGCAGCAGGGCGCCCTTTACAAAGTAATTATTTAAGAAATCGGGTTTAAGGAAAAGAATGTCGCTCCTGTCGGTCTCAACCAGAAGGGGCCCTTCGCTTTTCGGGAGCCCCAGAAATATGAGAATCGTGCCGGGGATGGTAAGCACAACTCCCCATTCCTGGATTGGTATGCTGGGGCTCAGCAGAAGTATCCATCCCATAATTACAAGAAAGGCGCCTCCGAGTAGCGAAAGTATCTTTAAGCCGCTCTCTATGGTAAATTCCACGTTATAGCCCGGCCCCTTCATGAAAAAAGCCGAGGCAAAAAGCGCGACGTCAGCGGCAAGTATCAGCAGGGCGAATTTCATATTGCCGGTGAAAAAGAAAAACTGCGCCGCCCCGAAGAGGATAACCACAACCGTGAATATTATCCATTTGGGAATATCAAATTTGAAGGTAAAACCCTTTTTATCCGCCATGATTTTTTCCAGGAACGCGGCGGCTTTATTTGTTTTTATTTCAGGCGCGGCCTCCGCGCCCGGCTGCCTGTCAGCGCCTGTTTTTTTGCCGGAAAGCGCCGGGATTTTTTCCGTTTTTGCGGCCTGCCGTTCTTTTTCAGCCTCTTTTGCGGCCTGCTCGGCTAAAAACAGCTTTAACTTCTGATACATGGATATAAAGACAAGGTACTTATCCGAAACAGCCAGATAAAAAATAACGGCGCAAAGCGCCGTCAATATTATGCCCGAGGCCATATGCCCGCCGTTAAAAATACGGTACTGGCCGGCGATAAAAAATATAAGTCCTATGCCCATCAATAAATTCTTAATTCCCTTGTTGTCAAACAAAAACGCACCTCCTTAAAGTAATTTGTATAAATTATCACATTTATGGCCCTGTGTCAATACATGGTTTTCCCAGAAAACCTTTTATTTATATGGTATTTTGTTCCATGATTGCCTTCCGGATGTGCCTGCGGAGATGATTATATTATAACAGCTTCTTTTCATTTATAAAACAGCACTTGGAGCATATGGGCAGTGTACCGTGTTTTTTTAGGGTCTTTCTGAATTCGATAAATTTGGCGCCGTTCCATATCTCCCTGAATGGTTTATCCTTGATGTTGCCCATATTGGCGTCAATCATGCTGAGCATTATGCACGGATTTACCTCTCCATACGGCGATATGACCGCCCTTGCCCACGGCGCCAGGCAGTTATCCGATTCGTTAAAGCCAGGGTCGGCAAAATTCCTTATAAAACGGTCGGACGGAAAATCTATCTGCAGGTCAGCGTCCGCTTTTTCCTTTATAAGTTCATCTTTGATCCTGAACATTTTTTCTATGTCAAGGTTTATGATATCCTCCGAAAGCGCGCTTAAATCCCCCTGCACGTTTGTCGAGGATATGTTCAGAAGCTTTTTTGTAGCTTCGCTCAAATTATTGCTGTCATTGGTGACCAGGGCAATTGACCACTGCTTCACGCCGGTGTCCCTTATGGTCCCGAACAGCTCAGTTACGCTGTCCTCATTTAGCGCCGATACTGATGTGACCAGGGAAAGTTTCGGTATCTGCAGCCCTTCGCTTTCTTTCTTTTTAAATACCGCGATTCCGTTTATTATCTTCGAAAAGGCCCCTTTTAAGCCCCTGACCTCGTCATGGATGCGCTCCGGCCCGTCCATTGATATAGTTATGGCGTTTATGCGCGCGTCGATTATTTTGTCAATGACCGCCTCGTCAAGAAGAATACCGTTGGTAAAAAAGTTTACCAGCATCCCCTTTGAATAAGCGTATTTTGATATGGCAAAAAGGTCCCTGTGTATGAGCGGCTCCCCGCCGTGGAGAGTAAGCACTTTTACCCCCATCGCCGAGATATCGTCTATTAATTTTTTTATCTGTTCAAGGGTGAGCTCTTCGGATTTTCTTTTTTCTATAAGGTTCTGGGTGTTTGATTTCTCGGATTCATTGTAGTAATAACACATTTTGCACCTGAGATTGCACCTGTAGGTAAGAAGAAGCAGGACATTGATTGGGGCAAAGGCCCTTCCCGACATGAACATACGCGGGATGGAACTGTAAAGATCCTCCGCCATCCTGCCGAGAAACTTGTTTTTTTGTATTATTTTGATGAAAAAAGCCATTATTTTATTCATAAAAAAATTATACACACCGTTTTTCCTGTTGTCAACACCATAAATACCCCAACCGCGGCGCCTATTTTTTCTCCCCGAAGATCATCCACGCGTATGTATATGCCTTGAAAAAATTACCGTGGTTTTTTATTCCCACAGCCGATTTCGCGATGCGCGAACCCAGCAGCGTGGGCACAATTTTATATGTTATCCTGTCCGTAAATTTGTCGAATAGTTTTTTAAGGTCATTGAGCGTATATTCCCTCATATGAATCATATCCCCGAGCACCGGATCCCTGCCGTAGTCAAAGGGAAATTTCTTTTTACCCTTAAAAATTGATGCGAAAAGGCTTGGCAGCCTGTTGCCGTTCGGCGTGCCGAGAAAAAATTTGCCCCCCTTTTTCAGCAGGCTTATCACCACATCCATAAATTTTTCGTCATCGGCAAGGTGCTCTATTACATCAAATCCCATTATACCGTCGAAGGATCCCTGTTTGAAGGGATGATTAAATATATCTCCGCGGATAAATGTGTATTTATCCCCCGCCTTCCTGAAATCAAATGAATTCCCGATATCAAGCCCCACAAATGAAATATCGTTGTTCAGCCTTTTCGCTATTGTGTCAGTATAATATCCAGTGCCGCAGCCTATATCCAGGAACAATCCCTTTTCATTTTTGAATTCTTTCGCGACAATATCTATCATAAGGTCGGAAAACTTGTTTTCCTGGAGCAGCTTTATCCTGTAGTCAATTACGCTTAATTCCTGAAGGCTGTTATCGTCATCCTTAAGCGTCGAATATATGGAGTCGTAAAGCTTTATCATTTCATTTCCGCAGGCTGTGCATTTCAGTCCGCTGATTTCCCCGCCACACTTTACGCATACAAGCTCTTCGGTTTTCATAATAACTCCCGTTTTTTTTATTTTGAAAATTTCATCACAATTACGCTTCCGCGGGTTCTGGCCGGCATAAACAGGGCCGTAACGGCGTGAAGCAGGTACTTTGTCCTTAAAATTATATCCATTAAAATCCCGTAATTATGGAACTTTGGTTTGTTTATAAAACCCTGCATATTATCAAGCCTGTATCCGGCGGCTTTGAATTCAGCAAGATACTCTTCCACAGGATGGCTGGTTTCATTTAATGTGCCCAGATTGGGCATAGTATTAAAGGGCCAGACATTCTTGCGCACCCATTCGGTCATCCTGACGGCCATATTCGAGCCGTTGGGCTCTATGGAGACGACATAACCGCCTTTTTTAAGGAAATCCCTCATTTTTTTCACTATGGGTTTTATATCGACAAAATGATGGAGAAAGCCGGCGCAAAGCACTATGTCATAATTTTTGCCCTTATATTCAAAGGCATCCCCGGCAACGGCCCTGTATTTTATTTTATCCTTTTTTGCCATCCTGTTTGCCGCGCTGACAAGCACCCTGGAGAGGTCGATCCCGGTGACATTAAAACCTTTTTTCGCCAGCCTGCGCCCGAAGGGCCCGGAGCCGCAGCCGACTTCAAGCACATTTATTTTTTTTATTGTCCTGCCCTCAAGGCCGGTTATCTTAAAAAAATAATTATAATCATCGTCCTGCATGAACTCGATTCCATCCACCATGCTGTCCGCTTCAAAAGTATCCGTTTCCGACCGCGCTGTCTGTCCCGTATATTTTTTCTTTTTCATTTTCTCCCCTAATCCGCCGGATAAAACCAGTCGTACGGCGCGAGCATTGGCGCGTCCATCCCCGGCCCTTTGACATATATTGTCAGCGCCCTTATTATTGAAGGCATGGGCTCTACAAGCTGATACGTCTCAATTTTTGACGGCACGTCTTTTAAAAGGTGTATTGTCCTGGATGTGAATTTCTCCGGATAATCCCCCATATTTTGAAAAACCTCAACTCCATTAATTTTTATCCGGCACCTGTTGTTAATATTTCCAATAAAAGAATAGTCCCCGTCCTGCGGCACCTTTAAAAAAGAGACTTCTTTCATTGAGAACGGCAGCGCAAGAGACATGCCGTCATACATCTTCATGCTGGGACTGACCACCCTGTGCGAATAAACAAAAGGTTTGTCCCAGTTATACGGCCCCGGCGTATCATAGACCCTCGCGCCGAAACGCGTGTCTATTGCCACAACCCAGCCTTTTTCAACGGCGTTTTCTTTATCCTGCATTACAGACATCGGGAAATCACCGCGGACGGATCGGGGTACTTTTCCCGAGACATTAAAAAAATGAATGCCGCTGTCCAGTTTCAACCGGTCCCCAAAACGCGCCTGTTTGCCGTCAATATTAAGGTTCCAGCCGCTCCACGCCAGGTTAAAAACAACCGGGGCCGTATTGTTCACATCGGCGACCGACCCGGCGGGAATAATAAGCGCGCCTTTCATATCCATATTTGAGCCGCTGTATTTCTCGGCGAAATCAGAACCTCCGTATACCTTCACCCGTTCATTTCCGTTATAAAGCATTGTGTGGAAATCAATTACATCCTGTCTGGGTATAAATATCGTAGAAACATATATATAAGGAGCGTACAATTCGGAATGTTTCCTGTAGCCCTGCGGCAGCTTAAGGTCGGTATAAAACGCGTCTTTTTCATTTTCTTTGGGCACCCTGTACGTTTTTATTTCAGCGTGCGGAAAATATTTCCCGAAAATCCGCGTTGTGTCGGTGTACAAAGGGTCAAGGCATACAAGATGGTCGGTATCCGAGCCGAATATAAGCATATCATCAACATACTTTTTTATGCTCAGGTCCATGCCGGATTTTATATAAATGCCCGCCGCGTCCGATGTGACAAAAAAAGTCGTCATATACAGCGAGGCCCCGGCGTGCTTTTTCAAATCCTTGTTTATCAGATAAAGGTCGTGGTTCAGGTTGACAAGCAGGCCGGGATATGTGCTCCAGCGGAAAAATTCCCTTACCCCCTGCTGGAATGACCATAAAGAAGCGGCTATGCCGGCCGTAATAACAATTATATATATCAGCTTCATTTGGGCCTGAAGGAAAACGCGCCTGACGCGTTCAAAGGCAAACGCGCAAAAAATAAATATCAGCGGAAATGACATGAGGGTCCTGATTGAATTCGGCATTACAGAGCTGCCGCCGCCGAGCATTCCGGGTATCATTCCACCGCAAAAAAATATCAATAACGCCGAAGGCAGCGGCATCCAGAATGTAAAAACACACATAAAGAACCCGGATGAAAAAAGCGCTGATGTGACCGGGTCAAAGAGCGGTTTGTACGGGAAGTGCCACAAAATTTCTCCGGCGCTTTTTGTATAAAACATGGCCGTATAGGAAGAAACATTGGATAAAATCATGGCTATGTAGGCCTTAAGGCCGCCCGTCCTGCTGGGATTGACGCTTGCCACATAACTCCAGTAATTTTCAGGATGTGCAATCGCGAAATATATTACAGGCGAGGCCACAAGCAGAAATCCCCCCCAGAATATGAAAGAATTGGAGGCTTTATAAAATATTTTTTGCCTTGTAATGAACATCAGGGCGAACCAGGCGATAAAAAGCACGAAAACCCCCCTGCCGGGGATATAACCCTGGAGGCTGTACCCGCAGGCAAGCCCGGCCGCAAGATACAGGTGCCATTTTGGATTTTTATTCGCCGCTATAAGCATATAAAGGCAAAGAATATGGGGTATAAATAATATGCTTGCCACCGGCATGAATATCCTGGAAGTCACCAGGTGTGTAAGAAAGACAGTATACATCATTGACGCGATGGCCGCCGACAAAGCCGAGGTCATGCGCCTGACGAGAAAATAAAACGCCATAACCGAAATAATTCCGAGCACTGCGCTGCTTATCCTGAAATTGGCAATATCCCATCCGAAAATTTTCGCGAAAAATATTCCCATATAATATGTCAGTGTGGGCCAGTCGGTCCCCCCGCCTATATGCGGCAGGTATGACTGCCCTTTGTTGTTAAGGATTCCGCAATTGCTTAATATGAGCCCTTCATTGCCTCCCACAGCCTGCGGGATGTCGCCCAGTTTATAAAGGCGGAGAAACGCGGTAACAATAAACAGGGCAAGTACAAACCACGGCTCCCATTTTGGGGATTCAGGCGGATTTTCCGGAATTTTAAAATAATCAAATAACTTTTCGTTTTTGGGTTTTGCAAGCAGCAAAAAGAGTCCGGAGAATACAAAAAGCCAGAGGCTTATTGAAGGTTTTGATCCGGCAAGAACCGTCCCGGCTATGGATAATAAAACCGCGATTAAGGCGCAGCCTGCCGGTAAATTCTGGGCCTGCAGAGTGCTTCCTGGCGTAAGTTTTTCCCATAATCTAAAATAGAATATTAAGCCGAGCGCTATTGAAGCGAAGCTTATAAAATAACCGGTCTGCGCGTGCCCGGTAAAAATAAAAAACTGCCCCGTTATCCACGCGGCAAGAGCCGCAAACAAAGTTATGGTTTTATACATTATTCACCTTTTATTATCAGATTTTACAGCCCCGACAGATGCCAGTATTATAAAATAAATATTTTAAACCTTCAACTTATAATATCAGTTTTCTTCGCGGCAATAAGGCAGCTGGAACCAAATATATTCCTTTTTAATTTCCTTATATTTTTAATTTCCCTGTCCAGCAGCATTTCTATAATTTTTCCGGCCGGCGTACCGGATATATAATGCTCCGCTTCCCTTTCTTTTAATGTTTTCCTTCCCTTTATGAACCCCATTTTATAAGGAATCACACGGAAGAGCGCGATTGGGACGACAAGAAAAGTGAAAAAATATGTTGAATATTCAACGCTGAAACCGCTCTCCTCAAGCGCCTTTTTAAGAGATTCGGCGTCGTATCTCCTGAAATGGCCGGCTTCGGCATCCTCATCGGACCATAAAAAATTGTATGACGGCGCGGTAACAAAGAGGCGGCCGCCCGGCGCCATATAACCGTTTATCATTTTCAAAAACGCAGCGTCGTCTTCTATGTGTTCAATTACATCAAATATCCCAGCCGCGGGAATCGAGCCCGGTTTTATCCCCGTATCCTGAAGAGACGCGCGTACTATATTTTTTACCCCGCGTTTTTTGGCGTTCATTACCCCGTTCGCGCCTGGCTCTATCAAAACAGCTTCAAACCCGGCATCC
>CAZMGF010000050.1:0-15888 GCA_964565765.1 uncultured Spirochaetia bacterium | reverse complement strand
AACGCTTTTTTTCAGCTTCGAAGCCCTTATAACTGTCTTTGACTCAAAATTCCTGAATGCTTCCTCACCCAGCAGGGCAAATATTTTTTTTATGGGCATGCCGGCTTCTTTCACTATCATGCGGTCAAGGTCTACGTATTTAAGCCCTGATTTTTTTGCCAGGCTCCTGCCCACAGTCGTCTTTCCGCTACCCATAAAACCTATCAGTATTATATTTTCCATATTAATATTTTTTCACATATTTCATATAAGCGGAATGGTTTTCCTTCAGTTCACGGATGGTATCGCCGCCGAATTTTAAAAGGCACGCGTTGGCAAGCTCAAATGAAACCGCAGCCTCGGCCACAATTGAGGCCGCCGGAACCGCGCATATGTCGGAGCGCTCGTAAACGGTGTTTGTCTTTTTTCCGGTCCTGGCGTTGACCGAGTCCAGCCCTTTTCTCACCGTAGATATGGGCTTCATGACAGCTTTCACGATAATTGGCCCGCCGTTGCTCATGCCGCCCTCGATTCCGCCCGCGTTGTTTGAGTTCCTGAAGTAACCCCTCGCACCCGAATAATATATCCTGTCGTGCACTTTTGAGCCCGGCGCGCCCGCAGCGTTAAAGCCAAGGCCGAATTCAACGCCTTTAATGGCCTGAACCGACATCAGTGAAGACGCTATGCGCGCGTCAAGTTTTTTGTCCCACTGTGTGTAATCCCCGAGCCCGGCCGGAAGCGGCGAAGAAACCACCTTAACTACGCCGCCGAGCGTGTCGCCTTCGGCTGAAGCCGCCTCGATTTTCTTTATTATAACCGCAGCCTCGTTTATCCCGGGAAAACGCAGGTCCGCTTTGAATTTCTTATTTACCATATCGATCTTCTTTTTGATCCCCGCTATATCAAGGCCGCGGTCATCATCCGTCAGGACACCGGCTATGTTTATTACATATCCAAATACATCTATTCCAAGCTCCATTAATATTGCCTTTGAAAGCGAGCCCGAGACCACCCTTGCGGCTGTCTCCCTCGCCGAGGCGCGTTCCAGAACATTCCTGAAATCGTGGTGTCCGTATTTGATGCCGCCGGAGAGGTCGGCGTGGCCCGGCCTTGGCACATTAAATTCTTTTATACCGGAGCCTGTTCCGTCAACAGCGAGTATCTTTTTCCAGTTCTCAAAATCCCTGTTGCTTATCATTACACATACCGGCGCTCCCGTGGTTATGCCGAAGCGCACCCCGGATATAATCTCACCGCGGTCCGTTTCAATTTTCTGCCTCTTGCCGCGGCCGAACCCCTTCTGGCGTTCGGATAAATCCCGCGCTATCATTTCTTCCGTGAACTTTAACCCCGCCGGAACGCCGTCAAGGATTATTACTAGCCCTTTGCCGTGCGATTCCCCGGCAGTTAAAAATCTGACCATTTTTTTCTCCCTTATAAAAAGGTTTGTTTATAAAAACGGCCGCGGATATTAACCGCGGCCGCTGCATTGCCTTATGCTTCTTACTCCGTATCTTCCACAATGGAAGGGGTTATAAATATAACAAGCTCCACTTTATCGTTAACCTTTGTGGTTCCTTTAAAAAGCGATCCTATGAGGGGCAGATCTCCGAGCAGGGGGACCTTCTGTTCGCTTTCCGTCACCTGATCATCAATGAGCCCTCCCATTACCAGGGTCTCGTCGTTTTTGGCGTTCACATATGTGCTTGCCTGCTGTGTCGTTGTGTCGGGCGGCCCCTGGGTCCTTGTTGTAGGCTCGACCTTATCGACCCTGGCAACCACCATCATATTTATATAGCCGTCTTTTGTAACCTTGCAGTAAACCCTGAGCTCAATGGGAAGCATGACCGATGAAAATGAGGATGAACTCACAACAGAGCCGTTATTTATAACATTGCTCTGCACTTCATAATAATATGTGCGGGACGTTGTTATAAGCGCGGGCATATTGGACTCCACTGTTATTTTAGGCGCGGAGAGGAGCGTCGCCTTGCTGCTGCTTTCCATGGCGCTTAAAGTCGCGCTGATGTTAAGGCCGTTCTGAAGGGCGCCGACGGTAAGCGAGCCTCCGCCGTTTGTCAGGTCAAGCGGATTTAAAATCGTCGAGCCGCTGACGGCAGGCTCTTTTGCCTGCCCTGAAAGGTTCCAATTAATGCCAAGGTCGCGCTCCGCCGAAACTGATATTTCATAGAGCCTTGCTTCAATGGAAACCTGCGGCAGCTTGATATCCATAACTTTTATAAGCTTTTCCACCTTGCGCAGGACCGATTCGGTATCAGTGACTATTATGCTGGACATGCGCCTGTTTATGGACATCGTGCCCACTCCGTTTGTCAGCATGGGCGTGATTGCCGCCTTTATATCGTCAAGCTGGTTGCTTTCATATGTTGATTTTGTGGAATCGCTCATTTCGGCTGACGCCGCGTTCAGTCTTATATTTTCAAGTTTAAACGCCCTTGTGCGTATAGTATTACCGCCCTCGCCTTCCGACGCGTCGGCGACATCTATATCCGCAAGCTCATTCATAGCCTTCTCGACATCACCGCTTGTCCCGACAAGCATTATCCTGTTTGCCCCGGCTGATCCATCCACCTGCGAGGCAACATCGATCAGCTGATCCTTCGCGAGCGCCGCGGCAAGCATCGACTGGAGCTGTTTGATATCCGACATATTTTTGGGGCTGTAAAATCTTGTAACTTTTTTCATCAGCCCTTTTGAAGCTTTCAATTCGGCCACATCGCCAACTTTAATAACATCATTATTTACTTCGTAGTAAAGGTTTCTCGGAATGAGAATATCCTTCAAAACCTGGTCAAGCGTCTGATTGTCTTCCTTTATGGTTACAACCGCGGCGGTCCCGACCGCCGGGCCCGCTGAAAATTCAAACCCGGTCTGTGACGCAAGCAGCCGTAAAACACCCGCAAGTTCGGCCGACTGGATATTTATGGAAATTTTCTGGTAAAGATCCAGTTTTTTCTTCGGGGCCTTCGCCGAGAGCTGCTGGTTGTCCACGTCAATTACTATCTGATTCTGGTCCCTTGACACCGTATAAGGGGTGTTATAAGAAAGTGTAAATACGATGTTTGTTGCCTTTCTCCTCTGGTCATCCGTTACAGCAACCGCGCTTACCGGCCCGTCATCCATTTTCAGGGAACCCTTCTCCCATATAGAGACAGAATCAATAAGATCCAGGGATATTTTCTTTTCTGAAGTATCTTTTTTAACCCTGTATTTTACAGGCCCGTCAGTGGTGACTATTATCCTTGTCTTTGAATCCATATTTTTCGCGTTAACATCTATCACCCTGTAAATAAGCGAGCCCGGCGCTGTTGCCGCCGCCTGCTCCTTTGCCTTAACAGCAGCTGCCGGCGGCGCTTCCTGCCCTGCCAGAGATCCTTCTTTTGGTATGATAACAGTAATTGTGGAGCCGTCCTGTGAAATGGACCATTTGCTGTTTTTCTTAAGGTCGATTACTATCCATGCCGTTGAAGAATGCTGCGCCGTGCGTATGGCGCCGACATCGCCTTTGTCAACCGCCCTTGTTGTGCCTTCAACTCCGCAATTTGCCAGCTGCAGAAGTATCCTTGAATTGGGCGGCGGCGCGAGCAATGCCGCTTTCGGCGGTTTTACAGGCGATGATGTAATTATCCTTATCTCAACCCTGTCCTTTAAGTCAAGCGGCAGTATATTTACAACGCTGTTCCTGCCGGCCGGTTTTATCGCCTCTTTTTTCACAGCCGGCGCGCTTTGGGCGGGCCCGGCCGGAACTGCCGCGGCTGTTGCGGCCGGTGCCGGCGAGCTTTTTTCCTGCGGCGCGACAGAGCCCTGCTGTATGGTTTTTGAAGCATCCTGTTTTTCCACCGGTGAGACGCTGATGAAATCGTCATCTTCCGCAAATGAGAATGGAATAAAGGCAAATAAAGCTAATACTATTGAAAGTATTAACACTTTGCTCGTTTGTTTCATCATGCCTCCTGATAAATTATATATTAAACAACCGCGCCTGTATCTTAATTTCCGGCGGCCGGCGTCGTCTTTTTTGCCGCGTCCTGCGCCGTTCCTTTTATATTGGGGCTGCCTGCCGGGTTGTCCGCAAGTTTAAAAAGGACCTCTCCGTCCCCCTGCCTTAAAAGAACCTCAATATTGCTTTTAAACTCACCGGCAATATCTGTTATTATTTCCTCATTGTCGCCGTAAAGCTTTCCGCCGGTAAAAATATAACCGAAATTCGACCCTATCTTTGACTTAAACAGTGCGGTCCTGATATTATTGCTTTCTGTTATGCCAAGAAGCGTTAATGTGGTTATATCGACTTTTAAAACCGTCGGAAAAGTCTCCTGCTTATATCTGGGTGAAAACGGGTCCCTTCCACCGCTGTTCTGGAAAATATACAGGGGTTTTATCTCAAACTGCTCATCAACGGCCCCGGCTTTTGCCCATACAGGCATAAGCAGCGCCCCTAAAAATAAGGCGCAATTTAAGGCCATTATATATCTTTTAAAATACTTTTTCAACATGAAACATGGCACCTCTATATGAATGAATATATCTGCACTGACATGTCAACGCTTATATTTTCCCTTACCGCCGCAGATGCGTCGGAAGGCTTATACGCTTTTATCGACACACTGGAAGGCGTTGTAAGCCGTTCTATATAACCGATACTGGTCAGGAAATTGCCCAGGTCGTTGTAAGTCGTCAGAAAGTGTATCTTAATTTCCGTCTGATTGTATTCGCCCTTGTTTGTCTGAATGCCGGGCTCAAAATTTATTATACTGATATTATATTCCGTGGCCCTTTTCGTGAGTTCCCTTATAGTGTCGGAAATGTTGGCCTCCGCCGGAAGCCGCCTGTTTATAAAATCCGTCCTGTAATTGATTTCCGAGGCGTTTTTCAGGAACTCGTCATATTTTGCCACCATGCTCCTGGCGTCGTTTAAGTCCTTTTTTTTCTGCTCCAGTACGGCGGTCTTGTCGCTGAGCGCTTTATTATTCGGCAGGAAAAAATATTTTATATAAACAAAAAGCACGCCGGCTATTATGAGCGCCGCCGCCGCGATATTCTGCTGCTGCTGTTTGGTAAGCTTTATGCTGAAGGCTCCGGCTTTTACCTGCCCGCCCTGGCCCGGCCTTTTAGGGGCATCAGCCATATATTCTCCTTATTTGGCCGGAGCGGCCAAAACCTGCGCCGCCTGGCTCTTTGATCTTTTGTATAAAAAACTTATCTCAAATGAGGCGAATGTGGAAGAACTTCCTGTGTCAGTGAAATCCGCTATCTTTATGGCCTTGGGTTCCATCACATAGGGCGATTCCTCAAGCCCCTTTAAAAAGTCCGCGACCAGCACCTTTGACATGGCGTTGCCGGTCAGATGTATAATCACGCCTTCATCCTTTTCTTTTGACTGGCTCATTTCAGTGAGCCACATATCCGGCAGTATCATGCTTCCCACCCTGTCAAGAAGTTCCGGCCAGAAGGCCTGGTCCTTCATGAGCTTGTCTATTATGGCTTTTTTCCTGGAAAAAACATCTTCCTTTGCCCTGAACTGCTTTACTTCCTCAATTTTGTCCTTTAAGGATGCGGACTCGGCGTCAATCCGCTTTATCTCGCTTTCTTTTTCCGCTATCTTCTGGTACTGCCAGGCAACCACGGCAATAAGGCACATGACCATAAGAACCCCGGCGGCAACGCCGCCAAGCAGTACAATCTGCACCTGTTTTTGCTTTTTTAATTTCTGCGGTATAAGGTTAATTTCAAGCATTAACCGGCCGCCTTCCTGAGCGCCAGGCCGAGCGCCACATTAAAATGAACCGCATTGGCGCGCAGATAATCAAAATCAAAATTCTTTGAATTTATGTTGACGTTCTTAAATGGATAATTTATTTCAACGGGAATTCCGAGCTTTTCCGAAAGGAACCTGTCGATATTTTTTATTTTGGAGGTTCCGCCGGAAAGGAGTATCTTCTGGACCGGTTTGCGTTTCACGGTGGATTCGTAATAGTCAAAGGACCGCCTTACATCGTTTAAGAGTTTGTTAAGCGCCGGCGTAATGGCCTCGAATATCCTGGAAGATTTGTCCTCGTCGCCGGTAGGAATCGAAGAAAGAAGGAGGGCCTCGCTTTCCACTATTATGGCAGTGTGCTGTTTTTTCATTTCTTCCGCCTGGGCAAAGCTCAAATTAAATTCCCTCTGTATTTCCTTGGTAAAATTATTTCCGCCGATATTCACATCGCGCGTCAGGTGCGGAATGTCTTTTTCGCATATCTGTATGGTGGTGAATTTGGCCCCCATATTTATGAGCGCCACTGTGTCGGCCCGCACCCCCGCCTCCGCGTCGTCGCCGGTATTGAGCCCGTAGGCGTTGCAGAGCGCGAAAGCGTCCACGTCAATTACGCCGGGATCCACGCCTGCGTCCTTTAAAAGCTGGATATGCTGGTTCATGGTGTCGTTCTTCACGGCCACAAGGAGCACTTCCAGTTTCTTCTGGTTGTCCTCCTCAATCTCGGCGAGCACCTTATAGTCAAAAACAACCTGGTCCATGCCGAGGGGAATATACTGCTCTGCGTCGTACGGGATCATGTTTTTCAGCTCGTCTTCGGTCATGTAGGGAACTTTTATGTAGCGGATAATGGCGGAATCACCTGGTATGCCGGTCACCACTTTTTTAATGGAAATGTTTTTCTGTTTAATTATTTTTTTTATTGAATTGACGAAAAGGGCGTGGCGCACATCAGGATCGAGGTCGTCGACAGCTTCGGAAGATAGGTGGATAATCTCGGCGCCGGTTAACTCATTGCCGTCCTTTGACTTTTTGAGCTTTACGGCTTTAATGGCCGAGGTTCCGATATCGAGCCCTATCATCTGTTCCTCAAAAAATCCCATTTAGTCTCCTAATAGTTTTTATAAAATCAGGGCGCGCAGCACAAAAGCCGCCGCAATAAACGGGACAAAAGCAACCGGGTCCTTCCTGGAACTTTTACCCGCCGCAAGAAGAATTGCCGCAGCCGCCCCGCCCAATATGAATGCGTAGAAAATAACATAAAATATTTCCCTGGTACCGGTACAGAACCCGAGCGCCGCAAGCAGTTTTACATCGCCCTCGCCCATCTTTCCGTTGCTGAAATAATTAAAACAGAGGGCGGCAAATCCTCCGGCGCAAAGGCCTATTATACCGTCAAAAATATTTATCCCCTGGTGAAACTCAAATATGCCGGTTCCGAAACCGGTGATTATCATTAATAAAACAATCCCGTCGGGAACTGTTTTTTTGTCAATATCAATGAACGTGAGCGCCGTCAAATATCCTGCTATTATTATATAAAAAAAACAGCTTTTTTCAAGCCCAAACTTAAGAAAAAAAATAATGAACAGTAATCCCGTGAGTAATTCAATTAATGGGTACCTGATGGATATCTTTTTGCCGCACTTTCTGCACCTGCCGGCAAGAATGAAAAAACTCAAAATGGGTATATTATCATACCATTTAATGAAAGTGTTGCATTTCGGGCAGGCAGACGGAGGTGTCACAATGGACTTTCCTGCGGGTATCCTGTAAATACATACATTTATAAAGCTTCCAAATATGGCGCCATAAATAAAAAAACAGCATGCCATGAAAATAATATAAATATTACGCCTCCTCTAAACTTGAATCATAAAAAAAGGGCCAAAAGTCCGGTTAAGAACCTTTGGCCCCATTATAAATAAGTCAAGGTCTACTGGAATCCGTAGCTGGAATAAGCTGTTCCCCTTGTGTCTGTCTGGTTGTTGTTTACCCAAACGTCGCCGGATGCTGTGTTGTATATCCATCCATCCGTTGCGTTTCCAAGAGTCGGAGCCGCTGTTGTCGAAGTGATGATAGAAGAAGTGCCCGACAGTGTGCTTGTCGACCCGCTGAATGAGTGGGTAACCTTAACCGCAGGAACCCTGTCCATGTACTTGGAAAACGGGTTGTTCGCGATCGTTGGATCAATTGCCGTGGGCCATGTTCCGCCCTGGTCGCCGTAGAAAATCGAAATTGCCGATTTGATGGCGCCGGCGTTTCCCTTTGTCGCTCCCTCCCTCGCTTTTTCCAACATATCAGCGAATTTCGGGATTGCGACCGCTGCCAGGATTCCGATAATGGCAACGACGATCATGAGCTCGATCAGTGTAAAACCTTTCTGTTTCCTCATAATAATTTCACCTCCTTTTTTTGAGTTCTCTTTTCATACAAAGTATAGCAACTTTTAATTCTTTTGTCAAGTTTTCCGAAATATAATTTTTTCTTTTTTTGCCTTATTAATATGCTATTTTTTTCAATAACCCCTAATTAAATCCATAACTTGAATAAGCTGTGCCTCTTGTATCTGTCTGGTTGTTGTTCACCCACACATCACCGGTCGTGGTATTGTATATCCACCCGTCTGTGGCGCTCGAAAGAGTCGGCGCAGCCGTAGTTGAAGTAATAATAGACGACGTGCCCGAGAGAGTGCTTGTCGACCCGCTGAAAGCGTGCGTTACTTTTACCGCCGGTACAAGGCTCAAATACTTTGAAAATGGATTATTTGCCACCGTGGGATCGATTGAAGTCGGCCAGGTCCCGTTCTGATCGCCGTAAAAAATTGTAATGGCGGATCTTATCGCTCCTGCATTTCCCTTGGTAGCTCCTTCCCTGGCTTTTTCAAGCATATCCGCAAATTTTGGGATTGCCACCGCCGCCAGAATTCCGATAATGGCGACCACTATCATGAGCTCAATTAACGTAAAACCTTTCCGGGATTTCATACTCTCACCTCCCTATTAACTGAATTTTTATTTTACCATTTCTCCCATGCTGAACATGGGCAGGAACATCGCTATAACAAGAAAACCTATGACCACCCCCAAAAAAGCCATAATCAGGGGTTCTATCATTGACATTATGGCGTCAACCGCTGTATCAACTTCGGTATCGTAAAAATCAGACATCCTTAAAAGCATTTCATCCAGCTTGCCTGTTTCCTCGCCCACAGCCACCATCTGAATTACCATTGTCGGGAAAAGCCCGGTAGCCTTCATTGGTTCTGTAAGGCTCTGACCTTCCCTTACGGCGGCCCTTGTGTCAAGAAGGGCCTTTTCAACAATTTTATTGCCCGACGACCTTGCCACTGTATCAAGGGCGTCGAGTATGCCGACCCCTGATTTAAGCAGCGTTCCCAGCGTCCTTGCGAACCTTGCCACTGTCTGCTTTTTTATCAGCATTCCAAATATGGGTACTTTAAGCATATATTTGTCAATTATAAATCCGCCGTTTTCCGTCCGCCTTATTATGTTAAATAAAAAAGCCGCGGCTATCATCATCCCGACTTCAAGGGCCGCAAATTTCTGCTCAAAGGCGCTTGCATTCAAAAGGAACTGGGTCATTGGCGGCAATGTGCCTCCGAATGATTCAAAAACAGATTTAAACGACGGCACCACCTTGACCATCAATATAATAACTATAATTGTGGCGATTACAAGAATCGTCATCGGGTAGGTCATGGCGCCTTTTATTTTTGACTGGAGCGCCTCTGCTTTTTCAAGGTATGTGGAAAGCCTGTCAAGGATCCCGTCAAGGGAGCCGGAAAGCTCGCCGGCTTTTATCATATTGCAGTAAAGCGTGTTAAAAACAGAGGGATATTTTGTCATAGCGTCGGATAAATTCGCGCCGCCGCCGATGTCATCCCTTATTTTTCCGAGCACCTCCTTGAATATCTTGTCCTCCTGCTGTTCGCAGAGAATGTTCAATGCCTGCAGCACCGGAAGCCCGGCTGTTATCATGGTTGAAAACTGCCTCGAAAAAATCGATATCTGCTGCGTTTTTACCTTGGGCCCCATATTAAATATCGAGGCCAGCCCGCCCTGTTTTGTAACGGATATCAGGGTCATTTTCTGCTGCTTCATTTTATGGTCAAGCGCAGCTTCGTTCTCCGCCTCTATCTGCCCGTCAATAACCCTTCCGTCAGGCGTCCTTACCTTGTAATTAAATGTCGCCAACTTTTCCTCCGCTTAAAAACTGATCGCACGCCATGTTGGGGCGTTATATTTAATATTTCCCGCCGGTCTGTATTATCCTCTGAAGGTCCTTGGGATCCGTGGTCCTGGCGAATATTTCGTTATAAGATACCTGCTGTTTCTGGTAAAGCTCCGCAAGCGACTGGTTCATTGTCCTCATGCCGTATTCAGTGCCCGTCTGCATGGTGGAATATATCTGGTGCACTTTCTCTTCCCTGATAAGGTTTTTCACAGCGGGATTGGAAAGCAGCACCTCACAGGCGATAACCCTGCCGGTTGAAAATGCCTTTGGCAGAAGCTGCTGTGATACAACAGCCTGAAGTACAAACGAAATCTGCGCCCTGACCTGCTGCTGCTGGTGCGCGGGAAAGACGTCTATTATGCGGTTTATGGCCTGCACTGCGTCCGGAGTGTGCAGCGTCCCGAAAACAAGGTGCCCCGTCTCCGCTATGGTCAGCGCCGCGCTTATCGTCTCAAGGTCCCTCATTTCACCGACAAGAATCACATCCGGGTCCTGCCTGAGCACATATTTTAACGCGGTCGCGAACGTTGCCGTATCGGTCCCCACTTCGCGCTGGTTCACTATGCAATTTTTATGGGTATGTATAAATTCTATCGGATCCTCTATTGTTATAATATGCCCCGCCTCGTGCGAATTTATCCAGTCGACCATTGATGCAAGTGTTGTTGATTTTCCGGAGCCTGTAGGGCCCGTGACAAGAATGAGTCCTTTGGGTATCTTAACTATTTCGTTTACAACCTGCGGCAGTCCAAGTTCGTCAAATGTCATTATATGCATCGGAATGTTCCTGAGTGAAGCCGCGACGGCCCCCCTCTGTTTAAAAACATTCATCCTGACGCGGCCTATCCCCTCAACGCCGAACGATATGTCCAGTTCATTTTCCCTTTCAAACCTTTCTTTCTGTTCGTCCGTCAAAATGCTGTATATCACATTTCTGCAGTCATCCGGCCTCATTTTTTCAAATTCACTGGCAACCATTTCCCCGTCTATCCTGAGCATGGGCGGCACGCCGACTGTCATGTGAAGGTCGGAGGCGCCTTTATCGAACATTACCCTTAAAAGTGTATCTATATTTATCATTACGGTGAACCCTCCTTGCAATTAGTCAGATATATTCCTCTTCTCAAATTATATCCGCTATTTAATACTCTGTCAATTTGAAGTTTGACATAAAACCTACAAATCCTTTGTTGATAATGATATTCTTAAGGAAAAACAGGCTGATTAGTCTGATGAAATCTTTTTAATAATATTGATGTGGTCTTCCTTAATAACGAGGAATTCAAGGCCGATTCTGAACTTGTTTAATTTATCATCTTTTTTTGACCATCTTACTTCCGCAAATGTCGCAAGCTGCTGGCTGTTGTCTATTTTTATATCAAGCCTTAATATTTTGTCCACTGAAAGATTTTCGTCGCATATTAGCTGCATGCCGGATATTGAAATATCTTCTGTATGAACAGTGCGCCTGCGTTCAAGCTCAGGCGGCTGTTTTTCAAATTCATCGCCGGCCATAATTTTATAAACAACCGGAAGCTTTTTGGCCACCCTGCTGTATTTCCTTTTTTCCAGATATCCTTCACTCGCCGGCATAAAACCCCTTCTTACTACGCTATTTTATATAAATATAACAGGGAAAACTGTTTTTTGCAATTTAATTTAAGGCGTTTTTTCAAAGCCATACTTTTTTAAATCCACTCCGGGAAACGCCCCGGCATGCCTGAGCAGTTTTTTTCTTTCAAATCCGCTTTTTGTAAATGAATAAATACGCGCCATTGCCGACGGATATATTGAAATTACAGGCAATTCAAAATCTCTTAATTGGCTCCGGCCGTCAAAAATCCCCCGGTATGAATACAGGCCAAAAAGAAAATCCCCGCGCCCCTCTTTTTCACCGTATTTCATGAGTATCCCACAAGGGCGCCACCTGGCAGGGTCAATATAATAATCCGCCGCGGCGCCTGTATATAAATTAGTAAATACATCCCTGCCGTAGGATATCTTTTCCATCGCGCCTTTAAACTCCCCGTTGTTTTGCAGTTTAACGCCCGTCAGTTTGTACAGGTCGTAAATGCCGAAAGAATAGGCCAGGCTGCTTATATCGCAGTTTTGCACGGCGCTTTTCTCCCGCGCCGCAAAACACATGTAATGCATGGGCATGCCGAAATAATCTCCGTAAGATAAATAAAGCGCGCCTTTGCCCGTGGTCTTTATAAGATTTTCTCCGAGGTCGTAATCAAGAAAATCGCGGGAAGCGTCATTTTTAGAGAGGTTCGATAAAAACAGGGCGAGCGGCACAGCCGCAATTAATAGGGCGGTTTTCTTTCCCTTTAAAATATCCGCGGCCCAGACAAACCCGCAGGTTATAAAAACCGCCGTAATCAGATATGCCGGCATCAGGTAAATGGCTATGAACCACGGCGCGCTCTCAGGCACTGAATTAAAGAAAACAGCCAGGATAAGATTCATAACCGCGCATGATATAAGCGCCGCGAATGTCCGCGGTTTTTTCCCGAGCGCATAAAAGGCTCCGGGAAGGGCAAAAATAATGACAAATGAAAAATTTTCATAAAGCCCCTTAAGCGCCATGGCCGCCTGAAAAAACGCTTCAGAAATATTAAATCCCGGCAGGCCGGGATATCCATGCCTTAAAACAAGAAAAAGAAATCCGGAGAGAGCGGAAGCGTCTGTCCACCGCGGCGGCAGCTGCGCCTGGCCCCTTATAAAAATGTAAATATATGGAGTAAGTCCGAGAATAAATAACAGAGCCGCCGGAGCCATATCTTTTCTGTTTTTAATGCAGGCGTATATTACTGCCGGTATAAACGCGGCCGCGCTCATGTAGCTGTTTGAAACCGCAAGGCCGAAGGCAAAGGCCAGCAGCAAAATTTTTTTCCTACCCGGAACTTCATCAAGGCAGCTTACAATAATGAGCATCAGCAGAATATTAAGGATATAAATGGAGCCTTTTGCCTCTATTCCCTGGCCCCAGAAAGTGGAAGAAAATACAAGGACCATGCTCCCGCAAAAAACCGCAGCTGCTCCGCGGCCGCCGCTCTTTCCCGCTATAAGGACGAATAAAAAAGCTGTTATTGAAGAAAGAAAAACTGACAACAAATTTATTCTGAACGCGTTGCCGCCCGCGGGTATTAAAGAAGCGATTTTCCCGAGCATTGCGTGCAGCGGGTATCCGGGAGCGTGCTCAAGCCAGAGGTTGACAGAAGCTGAAATTGTTTCCGGTGAATCATTGCCGGCAAAGGCCGGGTACAGGCAGCTGATATAAACCGCGGCAGCAATCAATGCCGCGGCGGCGGCCAGTATATAAACATGACGTTTTAAGGGAATCATCCGGCAAAGATATAGGCGTTTTTCGCGCCTATATAAAAATCAATTTCAGAGGCACGCGGTTTAAAATATCCGTTGCCGCCATATACACATTTTAAGTCAGGGGCTCTTCCGGGCATATCAGCAGGAATCTTTATTTTAAGGCTGGCATCGCCGCCCCTGTTTACAATGACAAATGCAGTGCCTTCGCTTCCCCGCCTGAAGAAGGCAACGGCGTCCGGGCCCGCATAAGCCGGAATAAAATCGCCGGAAACAAGGGCTGGATGGGCTTTTCTCAGCCAGATGAGGTGCTTGTAAAAACCGTGATAGCTGTTATACCTGTTTACCTTGTCCCATTCCATTGACTTTCCCGTCATATATTTATCATAACTGTTGATTACTTCCCAGTCATGCCCCATCCTGTTTTCAGTTTCTTTCTCGCCTTTTGTGGTGCCGAGCTCGTCGCCGTAATAAATCATGGGAGCTCCGGGATATGTGAACTGCAGCACCGCGGCAAGCTTCCACATGGACTCGTCGTTTTTCACATCATAAAGCATTCTGTTTGTGTCATGGGTGGATATGAGATTCCAGCTGGCGTAAAGTTTTTCACGCGGGTATTCAGAGTACATTTTTTCCAGTTCTTCCATGTATTTAATGCCGTCTGATTTGCCGGTAAGAAAATTCGCGGTGACACCCCTGAAAACATAATTCATGGCCCCGTCCAGAAGGCCGTCCTGGAGCCACTCGGTGCCGTAGGTATCCATCACCTCACCTATCAGCAGCTTGTCGGTGCCCGTTGATTTTACCGCTTTTCTAATCCCTGAAATTGCGCTTTTGCTCAGGCGCTCAGCCACATCCAGCCGCCAGCCGTCCGCCCCTAGCTTCAGCCAGTATTTTACAACGCTGCCCGGCGAGGCGTAAAAATAGTCCTGCACATCCTTATTATCATGGTTTAAAACAGGAAGGGTTTCAATGCCGTTCCACAGCATAAAGTAGCCATCTTCGTTTGTATTGAACATGTTCCTGTATTTTTCCTCGCCTGCCTTTGCCCGCCTGTACCATTCATGTTCCGAACTCACATGGTTGAAAACACCGTCAAGTATTACCTTTATTCCCTTTGAATGATATTCTTTTATCATTTTAATAAAATCATCCGTTGTACCGAACTGCGGATCTATCTGCATATGGTCAAGGGTGTCGTATTTGTGGTTGCTTAAACTTTTAAAAATAGGGGTAAAATAGACCATATCAATGCCAAGCTCGGATAAATAAGAAGAGGCATATGCCGCCCCGGCAAGGTCGCCGCCGTAAAAACCGCTGTTGTGAAATTTGGTGGGGTCCTTTTCGTGCCAGGCGAGCTTTTTTATCTCCTGGCCGTACGCAAACCCAGAATATTTTTCTTTTTTACCGCCCGGATCGGGTACGGAAGAGGCAAAGCTGTCGACAAAACAGAGATACCCCGTGGCATTCTTAGCCCAGGCAGGGGTTTTGTCGGTGTATTGTGGCATGGATTTATTGCAGCTTTTGCGAAATTTTATTTTTACTCATGGCTTATTATAACACAGAAAATCACCTTAAGAACATGACAGTATCTATTTGTCGCACGTACAGGGGAAATAGGCCTTTCTGCTGTTAATGCGGCAGCACTCCCCTCCACCCTGTTCCTCTTTTACAAGGAATATCCCGGGCTTGAACCCGTCATCCCTTTCATCAAAATAATATTCGCGGTCATAGGCCTGCGCCCCGCTCCCGCCGTAAATAATGACCTTAAAATCCCTGTTCTTGCCGGAATGAAATACCACGGAATTGGCGTTTATTATGCCGCTGAAACCATTAAGGGTAAGAACCTCATTACCGTCAACTTTAATTGAAAGAGAAGTTACCAGATCCCTTACATAGCCCGAATATTCCTTATCCGCCGAAGGCATCAGAAGCGCCTTGACGTCATCGCGCTTGGCGAGGTCGGCCTTTATCACGATTATTTCAACGGTGCTTCCGTCGGTGTTTTTGGCCGTAATTGTTACGCCGTCAGCGCCTTCTTTTAAGTCGCTCTGGACCACTCCAAAAACCGGCTGCAGCGCCGAGAAAATAAGCAAAGTTATAAATATTGATTTTTTCTTCATAAATTTAACTCTCCCGTTATAAATATAATTTTTTACTTAACAGAATCTTCTTTTACCCTGAATTTGACTATTTTCTTTATCAGGCCGTAAGGTATTGGTTTGTCAGGGCTAAAACTAACCGTACCTTTTGATGTGCGGTAACCGGAAAGTTCTTTTTTAAATACTTTTATTCCGGACGAAGTAGGGAAAAAACTTATATGCTCCTTAAAAGCCGCGAAATAAACAAGAATCTTTTTCATCCTGTAAGCCGGCATCTTATAACTTATAATTTCGTCAGCTTCCGGCGCGGCCCTTCTTATTGTTTCCCTGATTTTCTCAAGTATATTCCTTATATTGCTGGGATATTTTCCAATAAACGCGCTGACTTCCTTATTTTTAGGTTTTAAAGCGGGCATTTACAGCTCCTTTAATCTCAAACAGGGCGGTTAG
>CAZMGF010000049.1:0-15993 GCA_964565765.1 uncultured Spirochaetia bacterium | reverse complement strand
ATGTTCCTGAAAAACTTCGTATCTTCAAAGAATTTTATGAAAAAGTCTGTTTATAATCTATTTTATAAAAGGCAGTCAAAAAAGAGATAAAACCCCGTTTTTACTTCATTTGCTTAATAAAACACCTATTTTGTCAAATTCCATGAAATGTCATATTTTTAAAACAAAAACTTCATTGACTTTAGCCTTAACTTCAAATATAATATTAAAAACGGGAAATTGGAAAGGAGTTTTATAATGAAAAAATCATTCATATTTACGGGTGTTATTCTCGCTGCTATCATTCTTATCCAGTTGATAAGTACAATTACAAATAAAACAAATCCGCCCTATGTTTATGCCTACGATCCGACTTATTCGCAGACAGGAATATGTGTGACCAATTATTCATATTATACAAGCCCAAATCTTGTAAATGATTTTGATACGAGCCACGCTTCGAGCGGATGCACAATGCAGGCGCCGCCGATAGGCTCGGAAAATGATTACGCCTCATGGAGCGCCCTGCAGTCGCTCCCGACGCCTACGCCCTATCCTACACCCATAATAGGCGCCTGCAACGGGCAGGGGTGCTCCGACGGATCCTCTGGAGAAACATGCAGCGGGACCTTGGTTTGCGTGCCGAATCCGGCGCACAGCGAAGGCTGGATGAGGCTGGAATGGACCGGGAACAATTACTTTAACCCGCA
This sequence comes from uncultured Spirochaetia bacterium, assembly GCA_964565765.1. Taxonomy (GTDB): domain Bacteria; phylum Oederibacteriota; class PGYV01; order PGYV01; family Palsa-1178; genus Bog-1181. The sequence continues at coordinate 15,304 of CAZMGF010000049.1, read as the reverse complement.
GTATATTTCATTGCCGCAGAGCCTTTTTGAGAATGATAACTGCGACGGCTCAACATATCCAAATCCATGCCCCACGCCGTCAGGCAACTGGTCCAAATACGGATATTTAACTTTTTTTGAATACTTAAATTATAATGCCGATCATTATACACCCGGCTATGTTTCCCAGGTAGTCCAGTTGTATGATGGAAATGTAACGATTACTTCAGGGGCCATTACCATCGCGCCGCAGGGAATATATGTTGAAACATCCCAGGAACCGTGGATTTATCACGTTACAGTTTCCCTTAATTTTCTCGCGAACCAGTGGTTCGGGGGGGCAACAGGCAGGTATTTTTCCGTGTCGAATATAGCCAATGTAATAATACCCGCGCCGCAGACATTTTACAGCGACACCAGCATGCCTTCGCCGACAATACCCGGAGGTTTTACACAGTACCCGAATTCAAGGTCGCTGATAATGTATTACGATTATCTTACACTCGGCGCGAACACCGACCTTCCATGCTATGATTCGCCGGCCGGACTTTCTGTAACAACGGCTTTCGGTTCGCAGGGCTCATACGGCGCCTACATAGGCTGGACGCCGCTTGCTTCGGGAGCGCTTTCTTACGCGGCGGCCAATAGCGGCTATTCGTCGGTTACCTGGGTTCCTGTAACCGGCTACCATATTTACAGGTCGGCGGCGCATACAGCAGGCAATGGCACCGCGGAATACGACCTGGTCGGGACCGCTGTTGGAAGTGTTGTGCCGGGCGACATCAATCAATTTGTCGACACAACCTGTCCCGGAGGAAATACTTTTTGTTACAGGGTCTTGTCATTAAATAACGGCCCCACAATTGACTGGAACGTTGAAAGGACCAATACAATAGACGCCTCTTATAATGAACCGCTCCTTAACGCGACCAACGTCATTGAAATATGCGGCTATGTTCTTCCGCCGGCGACGCCGACGCCGACAGCTACTTCATTTTTCACGCCGACAATAACTCCGACAAACTGCCCTTTATGCGCCACCGCGACAATTACTCCCGTTCCTACATCCACAAACAATCAGCTTTCCAATGCTTATGTCTACCCAAACCCGTATAATCCCAATGGCAGCCTCAACGGCGGAGATAAAGTTTTCCATGTCGGCAATGTTCAGGACGGCACGATGATACACATTTACTCAATGGACGGCTCGCTCGTATATGACGGTACTTATTCAGCCTCCGCGGGCGGATTTACATGGAACGGCAGGAATAAAAACAGTTCGCTTGTCGTCAGCGGATTGTATTATCTGGTATTAAAGGATCCGAATTCCAAAAACACCGCAGTTTTCAGGGTAATTGTATGTTACAAGTGCGACCCTGTTTATAAACCATAAATAAATATTAATTTAAGGTGAGGAGAGCATAATGAAAAGAATATTAATACCTATAGCCATATTGCTTATTGCATCCCCGTTATTTGCCTCCGAATTCGGGGGAGTGACGGCATCGCCTTATCTTAATCTTGGCGTCGGCGCGAGGCCGGATGGTATGGGCGACGCGTATACCGCGATAGTTGACAACGTGGACGCGGGCTGGTGGAACCCTGGCGCGCTTGTTAAAGTCGAAAACCCCCAGTTTGACCTCATGCATAACAGCAGTTTCGGCGGAACTTCTTATGAATATCTTGCTGTTGGTTTTCCCGCTGAACAGCTTGGTTTTGACATCTGGGGGACAATAGGCATTTACGTCCTTCTTGTGAGGGTCGATGATATTCCGACCACGCAGGAAGATACAAACGGTAATTATGTCTCCAATGCAACGCTTAATGGCGACGTTTACGGCGCCGGAGGAACGGTATTTGGCCTATCATACAGCTGGCAGGCGGCGAAATCTTTCGCGGTTGGAGCCACTTTGAAAATGATAAACCAAAAAATAGCCCTTGAAGAAGGGTGGATACCGGCTGTGGATCTCGGAATTCTGGTAAATACAAGCCTGCCGGGTTTTGATCTTGGCATGGTTCTGCAGAATATAAGTTTTATGCAGATGAACCAGGTGCAGGGGGCGCCGGACGCTCCGCTTCCCCTTAACCTTAAATTCGGCGTGGGATATAAGGCGAAAAGACTCTTTTCTTCCGAGGATGATCCGAGGGATTCTATCGCAGTTGACATTGATGGAATTCTTCCTATATCGCCGGCAAATATGCCTTTCGGCGTCAATTGCGGACTTGAATACGGTATGAATTTTGGGGACACATTTTTCAAGCCGCGCGTTGGCTACCGTTTTGACGGCAACCAGTTCGTATCCGACCTTGGATGGTTTAATGGATTTACATTCGGCTTCGGCATATCCAGAAATTTTGACGGCGCCGACATATCCATAGATTACGCGTATATACCTTACGGCGACCTCGGGCAATCCCAGCAGGTCGGGGTTATGATAAATGTGGGACAACCTACGCCTACGCCTACGCCAAAACAGCTCAACCCTCCGAAAGTCGTAAAGCTTGTTCCACAGTCAAAACAGATATGGGTAATGTGGTCCATTGACAGGGACTCAAAGGCAAAAATAGCCGGATATAATGTTTATATGAGCTATAAACCGGGCGGGCAATATTACAAGCTTACAAAAGCGGCGCTTCCGGCAAACAGGTATTATCTTAAGGTCGGCCCGAAATTAAAATCAGGGCTGCGCATGTATTTTGTCGTGACCGCGGTTGACGACAAGGGCAGGGAATCAAAGTACTCAAAAGAAATATCAGCCGTCCCGAAGTAGCGCGGGACAAAAATATAACCTAAATATCCGGAGGGGATTATGCAGCTTGAGTTTAAAAACGAAGCCGAAGCAAAAAAGTATTTTATAAGGGCCTGCCACACAAAACAGCCCGGTGAGATAATCCTTTTTCATGACCAGCGCGACACCGTCGCGAAGGTATTGATGGAAGTCAGCAAAGAATGCGGCAGGGAATTTATTGACAAGGACCTCACGACCATTCAGCACGGCGAGCTCGGGTGCCTGAGGACCGGATCAAAACAGCCATGCTGGCTCGAGGACATTATGACATCAAAAAATCCCAATGGTTATATACTTTATTTGAGGGAATTTCATTTAACAGGCCGCGGAATTCAGGACGAAGTGATGAATATCCTTATCAGGAAAGAGATTGAAGGGGTTAAATTTCCTGAAAATACACTTGTTGTCCTCGGGGTAAGAAAAGAAGACGAGGCAGCCGAGGCCCTGTCCCATACGCATGTGGTAAAATTTTACAAATAATATAACCTTTTTTCAATTCTTCCAACAAACCGGCGCTGCCGGCCATTGTTATTACTTGACTTTTTTACCGCACAATAATATAATCAAAATACCTTTAATAAAAGGGGAAAACAGGTTTTTGCCTGTTTTTCTGTCACGTTTTATTGCAAAGGCAACGGGTCCGGCATATCTTGATTATCGCGCGGCCTGTTGTTTATATTATTTTATCTTCAAAAACACTTGTGAGAGGTTTTTATTGTGAAAAAAGATTCCATAAAAGCCGGGCTGATAGGCTTCGGCACCATAGGCAGGGGAGTCGCAAAACTTTTTCTTAATTCAGGTTCTATCATAAATTCAAAATCCGGCATAGCTGTGGAGCTGAAGAAAATATGCGACCTGGATATAACCACGGACAGAGGGATAAAACTGCCGGAAGGCATGCTTACTTCCAATATAAATGACATCCTTAACGACCCTGAAATTGATATTGTAATTGAGCTCATCGGCGGGTATAAACCCGCCCTTGATTTTGTCCTTCGGGCAATTCAGGCCGGGAAACATGTTGTGACGGCAAACAAGGCGCTTCTTTCAAAATACTGGGATGAAATTGCCGGAGCAGCCGCTAAAAACGGCGTCCAGATAATGGCAGAGGCCTCTGTAGGCGGCGGCATCCCGATACTGCGCGGCATGGACAAGGGGCTGGCCGCCAACAGGATAGAAAAAATAATGGCCATATTAAACGGCACCTGCAATTACATCCTTACAAAGATGACCTTTGAAAAAATGACCTTTGACGCGGCGCTCAAAGAGGCGCAGGCAAAAGGCTTCGCCGAGGCGGACCCGACCCTTGACATCGAAGGATTTGACACAATGCATAAAATCACAATCCTTTCCACAATGGCATTCGGCTCAAGGATAAAGGAAGGGGACATCCCGGTTGAGGGTATAAAAAAAGTGGATTACACGGACATAGAATACGCCGGGGAATTCGGCTATGTGATGAAGCTGCTGGCGGTCGCCGAAAAAGAAGGCGCCGCGGCGAGCGTGCGCGTGCATCCGGCGCTGGTCAATAAAAAACACCTGCTTGCCTCTGTAAACAACGAGTTTAACGCGATATATCTGAAGGGCGACGCTGTCGGGGAGACAATGTTCTACGGGCGCGGGGCGGGCGAAATGCCGACGGCATCCGCGGTATTGTCGGATGTGATTTACATTGCGCGTGACATTTCCCACGGCCTTGAACACATTGAGAAAACCGTAAAGAGCGGACAGCCGGTTAAAATGCAGAAACCCGGCGATATTATTTCCAAGTATTATTTAAGGTTTAACGTTGTCGACAAAACCGGGGTGCTGGCATCAATCGCCGGTGTGCTCGGGAAAAACAATATAGGCATCGAGTCCGTGATTCAAAAGGTTCAAAAACAGCACTTTCAGGTTCCGGTCGTTATTATGACCTATGCCGCGAAGGAATCAGACATGAATAAGTCGCTGAAAAAAATAAACGCGATGAAGGCCGTAAAGGAAAAGACCGTAGTTTACAGGGTGGTTGACTAAAATACCGGGTTTAAATTATAAAGGAGTTTTTATGGAACAGTATAAGGGAATAATAGAGCGCTACAGGAAATATATGCCGGTTACGGCCAAAACCCCGGTAATTACCCTGCATGAGGGCAACACGCCGCTCATACGCATGAAAAGGCTCGAGGCCCTTGTATCTGACAGGGTGGAGCTTTATGTAAAATATGAAGGCTTAAACCCGACAGGTTCCTTCAAGGACCGCGGCATGACAATGGCAATTTCAAAGGCTGTGGAAAAAGGCATGAAGGCCACCATCTGTGCCTCGACGGGCAATACCTCGGCATCCGCGGCCGCGTATTCAATGCGCGCCGGTATAAAAAGCTACGTCATAATACCCAACGGTTACATCGCACTGGGGAAACTTTCCCAGGCGCTGATTCACGGGGCAAAAGTTATAGCAGTCGAGGGGAATTTTGACGTGGCCCTTGAAATGGTAAAACTCATATGCGAAAAATACCCGATTGAGCTTGTCAATTCGCTCAACCCTTACAGGATAGAAGGGCAGAAAAGCGGGGCGTTTGAGATAGTTGATTTCCTGGGCGAGTCGCCGGATTATCATTTTATACCGGTCGGCAACGCCGGCAATATAACCGCTTACTGGAAGGGCTACACCGAATATAAAAAAGCGGGTAAAATGAAAAAACTCCCGAAAATGATGGGGTTCCAGGCCGCGGGCAGCGCGCCCATAGTAATGGGCAGGCCCATAAAAGATCCCGACACTATAGCTACCGCAATCAGAATCGGAAATCCCGCAAGCTGGAAACAGGCGGAGGCCGCCAGGGATATTTCAGGCGGGGTTATTGATATGGTGGCCGATGAAGAAATAATAGAGGCGTATAAACTCCTTGCCGCCAAAGAAGGGATATTCTGCGAGCCCGCCTCCGCGGCTTCATTCGCGGGGCTGTTAAAATACGGCAGAAAGAAATTTTTTAAGGAAAAAAAGAGCGTAAAAGTCGTATGCGTCCTGACCGGCCACGGGTTAAAGGACCCGGACAGGGCGATAAAAAGCGTGGATTTCAAGCCGATAGTTGTAAAGCCCGACCTGAAATCCATTATGAAGATTATAGACAAATAGGGAGGTTTTGTGATGAAAAAGTTCCTGGCAGCGGCGGCTCTTCTCGCGCTCTCGTGCGTGAATATTTATGCGGTTAAGACCGCGGGGGATATTTTTAACGCGGGGTACGACCTTTATATAGTCAATGACTATAAGGGCGCGGTAAAAATGTTCAAGCAGGCCATAAAAATGGAGCCTGAATTTGTAAAGCCTTACAATATGGCGGGGCTTTGCTATATAGCCATGAAAGAGGTTGACCACGCCCTGTATATGTACAAGCAGGCGGTTTACATAGACCCGAATTTTTCCGAGGCTTATTATGATTACGGCGTTGCCATGGAAATAAAGGACCCGAAATCCACCAAAATGCCGGAACAGCTTTATCAAAAGTCCATTGACCTGAAAAACGACGACCACATTTATGTGCGCGCGTCCTTAAATCTCGCTAAATTATACAGGCCTCAGGGAAAGCACGACGAAGCGATAGAACTTTTAAGAAATGCGATTAAGGTGGAACCCACGTTCCACGAACTTTATAACGAGGCGGGCCTGAATTATCTTGATGAAAAAATTTATGACAAGGCCGTGGAAATGTTCACAAAGGCGGTCGAGTTAAAACACGAGTATGTGGAGGCGCAGACCAACCTTGCCGTGGCATATGAGAAACAGGGCAACCTGGCCAGGGCAATGAGCGAGCTTGAATCCACCATCAAAAAAGACGACAAATTCGCGGGAGCGCAGTATACATACGGCAACGCCCTTATTGCTTCAGGTTATTACGACAAGGCCATCGCGCACCTGCTCTCGGCGACGGCGCTTGACCCGAAATTCGCCGAGGCATATTACAGCCTTGGCAAGGCATACCTGCACAAGAATATGTTTACAGAGGCGGAAGCCGCCTATAAGCTGGCGCTTCACAACAGGAAGAAATACACCCTGGCGAAAAAGGCCCTGGATTATGTGAAAAAACTGCAGAAAGGTTTCCGCGACCATATTACCTTCCCGAAACTTGTTGTTGAGGGGGAAGAGGACGAAACGACGCAGGATCAAACCGACGAACAGATAGCGGCCGCCAAAAAGAAAGCCGCGGAAGCCGAGAATGTCGAGGATTTAAGGCTGCCTGATGACAAACCCAAGCCCAAAGAAGGCGAAGAAACAGTTGAGGGGCAGGGCAACACACAGGACGCGGACGAATTTTAAGGGCTTTGCCGGATTTTTTAAGCTGTAAAATAAATTATTAATGAGGGCATTGATGAAATATTTAATATTGCTGGCCGACGGAATGGGCGACAGGCCGGTTGATGAACTGCAGGGCAAAACGCCCCTTGAAGCCGCAAACACCCCGAATATGGACGCGCTTTTTTTGAAATCCCGCGCGGGCATGGTTACTCCGCTTGTAAAAGGCTTTCCGCTCGGCTCCGACATAGGCAACATGTCCATCCTGGGCAACGACCCGCACGAACATTACACAGGCAGGGCCCCCATGGAAGCGTCAAACCTCGGCATTGAATTATCCGACAGAGAAGTGGCTTTCAGGTGCAATCTGGTGACCGTTAAAGCCGGGAAAATGGAGGACTACAGCTCCGGCCATATTTCAACTGAAGAGGCAAAAACACTTATAAAAATGATAGATAAAAAGCTGGGATCTGATGATATAAAATTTTATCCAGGAAAAAGTTACAGGCACATCATGGTGATGAAAGGCGGAGAGAACGTGAAAGCCACCCCGCCGCACGACATTACCGGAAAAGAGATCGCGGAATATATGCCGAAGGGCTCAAAGGCGGAGATACTTACCAGGCTTATGGAAGATTCCGCCATGCTGCTTGACGGCCATGAAGTAAATATGACACGCAGAGCGGAAGGTAAAAATCCGGCGAATATGATCTGGCTCTGGGGGCAGGGCAAAAAACTGGACCTGCATAAGTTAAAGGACAGGTACGGTTTAAACGGCGCTGTAATATCCGCCGTGGATCTTGTCAACGGAATTGGAATCGCCATGGGGCTCGAGGTCATTAATGTTCCCGGCGTTACCGGCTATATAGACACGAACTTTTCCGGCAAGGCTGAATACGCGCTCAAGACCCTGAAGAAAAAGGATTTTATTTACCTCCATGTTGAGGCGACCGACGAGATGGGCCACAACGGCGATGTAAACGGTAAAATTCAGGCCATTGAGAAAATTGATAAAGATGTGCTGGGGCCCATTGTTGAAGGCATGAAAAATTTCAAGGAATACAAAATACTTCTTACATCCGACCACGCGACCCCGGTAAAGGTGCGCACACACACCGACGACGCCGTGCCGTTCATGATTTATGATTCCAGGTCGCAGGAAAACCGGGCGGCGCAGGGGTTCAGCGAAAAGACAGCGGCAACGACAGGCGTCTCTTATGACAAAGGCTGGGAACTTTTTAATGACTTTATAAAGAACTGATCCTTATAACCAATTTTAATATCAGCGGAGGAAGAAATGGCCTTGATAGTCCAGAAATACGGCGGGGCTTCGCTTGCGTCGCCTGAAAAAATGCTTTTTGTGGCGGACAGGATAATACGGGAAAAGAAAAAAGGCAATAAGATGGTCGTGGTGGTATCGGCTCCTGGCGACACAACCGACGACCTTATAGCATTTGCAGAAAAGCTCGCGAAGGAACCGGATTCAAGGGAGCTTGATATGCTTATGTCGACCGGCGAGCAGCAGTCAATAGCCCTCATGTCAATGGCGCTTATAGAAAAGGGATACAAGGCGAAATCATTCACCGGCGCACAGGTCGGCATTATGACGGATAACAAACACACAAAGGCGCGCATACTTGGCATAAAAGGCGCCTCTAAAATCAAAGAGGCGCTGAAAAAAGGCTACATATGCGTGGTCGCCGGTTTCCAGGGAATTACAAAAGGCGAGGACATTACTACGCTCGGCCGCGGCGGCTCGGATCTCACGGCTGTCGCCCTGGCAACGGCCCTTAAAGCCGATGTGTGCGAGTTTTTAAAGGATGTGGACGGGGTGCTTACGGCCAACCCGGAAGTTGTAAAGGACGCCAGGAAGATAGATTATCTTTCATATGATGAAATGCTTGAGCTTTCCAGCAGCGGCGCGCAGGTGCTTTACAACCGCTGCGTGGAATACGCGAAAAATTACAATGTGGTGCTGCACGTAAGGGGCACATTTACCGGCAGGCAGGGGACCATAATCAAAAAGGAGGACGGTAAGATGGAAAAAATAGTGGTTTCAGGAATTACATACAATAAAAAAGAGGCCAAAATCACCATCAGAGGGGTTCCGGACAAACCCGGCGTCGCGGCCTTTGTATTTAATAAAATAGCCGAAGGCGATGTCAATGTTGACATGATAATCCAGAACGTTTCTGAAAAAGGGGCCACGGATATTTCTTTCACGATTTTCCGCAAGGATACCGCGAAGGCAATAAAGGTCCTCAACGCCATTGAAAAGAAAACCGGGGCGAAGGGATTTTTTATTGACGAGGCCATAGGAAAAGTTTCGGCAATCGGCGTCGGCATGAGGACACATACAGGAATTGCCTCGGCAATGTTCAAGGCGCTCGCCGACAAAAAAATTAATATTGAGATGATAGCCACTTCGGAAATAAAAATATCGGTTGTTGTCAGGGAAGAACAGGTTGAGGACGCGGTAAGGGCGCTTCACAGTGCGTTTAAGCTCGGCAGGAAAAAGCCGGGTATTGAATAAATTTTTAAAACGGAGGAAAAAAATGGAAAACATCAGTGAGAACGGCGGACCCATGCAGCAGGCACAGCCGCCGGCAGCCGGCGAAAACAGCGCCGCGCCGAAGAAAAAGGCGCCGGAATTCTCCATAACATGGCACCTTAAGGTGCTGGCTGTAATTTACGTGATTCTTGGCGTGTTATATCTTGTGCTCAAAGTCACGTTAAAGTAGGATTTATGGAAAAAATATTCATTTACGATACAACATTAAGGGAAGGCGCGCAGAGCGCCAGGATTTCATACACAGTAGAGGACAAACTATCCATCGCGGAAAAACTTGACGAGCTTGGAGTTGATTATATTGAAGGCGGCTGGCCGGTGAAGGATGTCAACGAGAAGGAATTCGAGTTCTTCCGGCGGGTTAAAAAACTTAAGCTTTCACACGCTAAAATAGCGGCATTCGGTTCCACGCGCCGGGTCAAAAGCAGGGTAAAAGACGATGTTATCCTTAATTCGCTTCTTGCGGCGGAAACGCCGGCGATAACAATTTTTGGAAAGAGCTGGGACCTTCATGTGGAAAAAGTGCTCAATACCACCCTTGAAGAGAACCTGAATATGATAAGCGAATCCGTTGAATTTTTGAAATCAAAAAACAAAGAGGTTATTTACGACGCGGAACATTTCTTTGACGGCTATAAGGCGAACCCGGATTACGCAATAAAATGCCTGCTTGCGGCCCAGGCGGCCGGGGCCGACTCCATTGTTCCGTGCGACACGAACGGCGGCGCCACCGTGGTGGAAATGGAAACCATAACCAGGGAAGTCAGGCGCAGGATTAAGGTAATCCTTGGAGCGCATATTCACAATGATTCCGGCCTGGCTGTTGCCAACAGCCTGATCGCTGTCAATAACGGGTTCAGGCAGGTGCAGGGCACGATGAACGGTTTCGGCGAGCGCTGCGGCAACGCGGACCTTGCCTCGGTTATACCTATACTTTCGGTCAAGATGGGTTACCTTACAATACCGCAAAAAAATCTGAAAAAACTGACCGAAACCGCTTATTTCTTTTATGAAAGGGTGAACTTTCCGCCGGATGACAGGCAGCCTTTTGTGGGAAAGAATGCTTTCGCCCACAAAGCCGGGGTGCACGCCAACGCCGTTATGAAAGTGGCGGCTTCATATGAGCATATGAATCCTGAAATAATCGGCAATGAAAGGTTGATGCTCATGTCGGACCAGGCCGGTGTTTCCACGCTGGTACATAAAGCCAGGGAAATAGGCATAAAACTTTCAAAGGACGATCCGCGTACAAGGGAGCTTATAGTAAAGATAAAAAAACTTGAGAGCGAGGGGTTTGAATTTGAGGGAGCGGATGCGTCCCTGCGCCTTTTTATACTGAAAAACACATCAAAAGTTAAGGAATTTTTTAAGCTGTTAAGCTACAGGGTAATTGCCGAGGACAGGGGCGGGGAGCTTTATGACGAGGCAACAATTAAAATAGAGGTAAACGGCGTTCCGGAGCATGCCGCGGCCGAAGGGAACGGCCCTGTGAACGCCCTTGATAACGCCCTGCGCAAGGCCCTGAAAAAATTTTATAAGACGCTCGGCGATGTAAGGCTCGTGGATTACAAGGTAAGGGTTATTGAAGGCTCCTCGGGCACATCGGCAAAGGTAAAGGTTTTTATTGAGAGCGCGGATACAGCAGGCTCCTGGACAACCGTAGGCGTTTCAGAAAACATAATTGAAGCAAGCTGGCTCGCCCTCAAGGACAGCGTTGAATACAAACTGCTGAAAAATAAATAACACAAAACCCCGTCCGGATAAAAGGAGATAACATGAAGTCAGAGGTATATTTCACCCGTTTCGGCGCGCCGCGCGCGGACGATTCAATATTAAAAAGGCTCTCCACGATGTTTGACCGCGTCGGAGCCGGCGCCATAATAAAAACCAACGATCTGGTGGCTGTAAAGGCCCATTTTGGCGAGCAGGGCAATGTGTCATTTGTGTCGCCCCTTTATTACAGGACGGTTATTGACCGGGTAAAGGCCTGCGGCGGCAATCCTTTTCTGACGGATACCAATACGCTTTATGTGGGCGAGCGCAACAACGCTGTAAAGCACCTGAATTGCGCCTTACAGCACGGTTTTGCATACGCGACCGCCGGCGCTCCGGTTATTATAGCCGACGGCCTTACAGGAACTGAATTTGTTGAAGTTGATATAAAGGGAAAGCACCTTAAAAAGGCAAAAGTAGCCTCTGCCATTTACTGGGCCAACACCATGGTAGTTATGTCCCATGTAAAAGGGCACATGATGACAGCAATGGGAGGCGCGATAAAAAACCTTGGAATGGGCTGCACCACCAGGGCGGGCAAACAGGACCAGCATTCGGGCAATGTGCCGAAATTTATACCCGAACTTTGCACCGGCTGCGGCGACTGCGTTGCCTGGTGCAACTTCGAGGCCATAAAAATTGTGGACGGCAGGGCCGTAAACGACCCGGCAAAGTGCGCCGGCTGCGGCGAGTGCATAGCCGCATGCAGGGTGGATGCCATAGAATCAAAATGGGATATTGACCTCGAAAAAATGAACGAGAAAGTGGCGGAATACGCGCTGGCCGCAACGCAAAACAAGAAAAACAAGATAGTATATTTTAATTTTTTGCTGAATATAACCCCCGAATGCGACTGCATGCCCTCATCGGATAATTATCTTGTCCCTGATATAGGAATACTGGCTTCATTTGACCCGGTCGCCATTGACACAGCCTCGGCTGATATGGTCAACATGGCAAAAGTAATACATGATAATGTCGCCGGCAAGGAAGGCTATGAAATGAAACACGCTTATAATGACAAATTCAGGATGGTCCATCCAAAGCTTGAATGGCGGGTTCAGCTGGAGCACGCACAAAAGATCGGCCTGGGCTCAATGGAATATGAGCTTATAGAAGTATAGAAGCTTAAAAAGGCGGATGCAGAATCATGAATAACAGGGGAATAGGAATTTTTGACTCGGGGCTCGGCGGACTCACTGTGGCAAAAGAGATAATGGAGCTTTTGCCTGATGAGAAAATATTTTATCTCGGCGACACCGCAAGATACCCGTACGGGACAAAAACAAAGGAAACAATTGTAAGGTTTTCCATGGAAAACACCGCTTTTCTTATAAAAAAGAAGGTAAAAATTATAGTTGTGGCGTGCAATACGGCATCCGCGCTCGCATTAAAGGAGTTAAAACGCTCTTTTAAAGTGGATATAATAGGAGTGATTGAGGCCGGGGCGCGGGCCGCGGTAGAGGCCACAAAAAATAAAAGAATCGGCGTTATAGCCACGCGGGCCACGATAAACAGCGGCGCGTATGTTGACGCGATAAAAAAATATGACAGAAACGCCAGGATTTATCCTGTGGCCGCGCCTTTGCTGGTGCCCCTGGTGGAAGAGGGCTGGCTCTCGGCGGGCGAAACCGAATCCATTTTAAGATATTATCTGAAGGATTTTTCAGCGAAAAAAATCGACACTCTGCTTCTGGGCTGCACCCATTACCCGCTCTTAAAGCCGCTTATACGGAAAATTATGCCGCGCACAGCGGTGATTGATTCGGCGCGCGAAATCGCGAAAACTGTAAGGGCGCTTCTGGAGGCGCGCGATATTACGGCGCGGCGGGGCGGCAGAATGAAACCTGAATTTTATGTCACTGATACACCGGCGCAGTTCAATAAAATCGGCAGGCTTTTCCTGAAAAAAGATATGGTTGACGCTGAAAAGGTCGTGCTTTGATGCTTAAAGCCGGAAAACGGAGGGAAGCCCCGTGTATGAACTAATGGTGCGCGACAGCTTTGCCGCGGCGCACAGCCTCAGGGATTATAAGGGCAAGTGCGAGAGGGTGCACGGGCATAACTACGCCATTGAAGCCTGTTTTACATCTGAAAAACTTGAAAAAAACGGGCTTGCGGTTGATTTTACAATACTGAAAAAAGAATTAAAAAAAATCACAGACGAGCTTGACCACAGGAACCTCAATAAAGAAATACCGTTCTTCAGGAAAAACAACACTTCGGCTGAAAATATAGCGAGATTTATTTATACAAGGCTTAAAGGCCGCGTGAAAAAGGCCGCAGTCATTAAGGTGCGCGTTTACGAGTCGGAAAATTCAATGGCGGCATATTATGAATAAATTTAAAAATCAAAATTCAAAACCAAAAAACACAAGTATAAAGTTTATAATTTTGCAATTAAGAGCAAAAGCTATTTGTTAATTGATGAATTTACAGGCTGTAATTTTTGGTTTTGAATTTTAAATTCTTAATTTTCCAACCAATGGAGGTTTTTAAATGAGGAATAATAACAGGGGCAACGACCAGCTGAGGCCGGTTAAAATAACACGTGATTTTATAAAACCAGCGGAAGGCTCCGTGCTTGTTGAATTCGGCGACACAAAAGTTATTTGCACGGCATCGGTGACGCCGGATGTGCCATCTTTTTTAAAGGGCACGGGTTCTGGATGGGTGACGGCCGAATACTCCATGCTGCCAAGAAGCGCGCCGACCAGGATACCGCGCGATTCTGTTAAGGGGAAAATAAACGGCCGGGGGCAGGAGATACAGCGCCTTATTGGCAGGTCCTTAAGGGCGGTCATTGATGTGAGAAAAATCGGGGAAAAATCAATAATTATAGACGCTGATGTAATTCAGGCCGACGGCGGGACAAGAACCGCGGCGATAACAGGCTCTTTTGTGGCGCTATATGACGCTGTTTCACTTATGATTCAAAACGGTGATATTAAGGAAAATCCAATAAAGAGTTTTCTTGCGGCAATATCAGCCGGAATAAGCTCCTCCGGAGAGGCAATACTTGACCTTGATTATTCGGAAGATTCGACCGCCCGGGTGGATATGAACATGGTGTTAACAGAGGCCGGGGAATTTGTGGAGCTTCAGTCGGCCGCGGAAAAAAAACCGTTTTCCGACGGACAACTTTCCGAAATGATTGCGCTGGGAAAAAAAGGAATTAAAGAACTTATTGCGCTCCAGAAAAAAAGCCTGGGGATAAAATAGATGATAGAAATAGTCCTTGCCTCAAACAATGCCAACAAAGCCAGGGAAATAACGGACATACTCGGGAGCAGGGACGCGGTTGTATTGACGCTCCCGGACATAGGGTTTATTGGAGAAATAGAAGAGACCGGGGAAACTCTCGCGGAGAACGCCCTTATAAAGGCAAGGGTTGTGTCGAAAAAAGCCCCTTCAAAAATAATTATGGCGGATGACACCGGGCTTGAAGTGGATTATCTAGCGAAAGCTCCCGGAGTATATTCGGCCAGGTTTGCCGGCCCCGAATGTTCCTACATAGACAATAACATGAAACTTTTAAAGCTCTTAAAAGGGATCAAAAAAAAGGACCGCGGCGCCGTATTCAGGACCGTTGTGGCCGTGATATATCCTGATAAGAGAGAGGAATTATATGAAGGAAGGGTTTCGGGCAAAATTGCTCCGAAATTAACCGGCAATAAAGGTTTTGGATACGACCCTCTCTTTTATCCTGAAAAGAGCCGCAAAACGTACGCGCAAATGGATATTAAGGAAAAAAACATGATTTCACACAGGATGAAAGCTGTAAAAAACGCCTGGAAGGGAATTAAGGCAAAACAGGGGATTTAACGCCATTAAAATAAGGAAAAAAAATGTAAAATGGCCGGGCAGGCTTCAAAACCGTGAAACTATATTTTGATTTAAGAAATAATTTTCTATTGACAAAAACAG
>CAZMGF010000048.1:0-16119 GCA_964565765.1 uncultured Spirochaetia bacterium | reverse complement strand
AGAGATTTTTTATGAAAACCAAAGAAAGCAAAAGGCACAAGGCTTTAAGGCCGCTTACGGATCCGGCAAAGATATACGAAGTAGCCGAGGCGGTAGCGATCTTAAAAAAATCCGCCACATCGAAATTTGACGAGTCAATTGATATTTCCGTAAACCTCGCGAAAAAGCCGGTTCAGGCCGAGCAGCAGATAAGGACCACGGTCGCTCTCCCGAAGGGAAGCGGCAAAAAGGTCCGTGTCATCGTATTCGTGAAGGGCCCGAAGGAAAAAGAGGCGCAGGAAGCCGGCGCAGATTTTGTCGGGGCTGAGGATCTCATTGAGAAAATCAAGAACGGCTGGATGGATTTCGATATAGCCATAGCGACGCCGGATATGATGAAAGACGTGGGTAAACTCGGAAAAATACTCGGGACAAAAGGGCTCATGCCAAACCCGAAATCCGGGACCGTCACAATTGACGTGGGAAAAGCAGTAAAGGATTTTAAGGGCGGGAAAGTGGAATACAGGGCCAATAAGGAAGGCGTGGTTCACGTGCTTCTCGGCAAGGCCTCCTTTTCCGAAGCGGATATAACAGAGAACGTGGAACATTTTATCAGGACGTTCCTCAAGCTGCCTGCGCTCGCTACCAAGGGGCAGTATGTGAAGGCCATGTACATTTCGACTACAATGGGCGTTTCAATGTCCCTTAATTTTAAAAAGTATTTGTAAAGAGGTGGATAAAACAATGTCAACTAACAAGCAAAAAAAGAAAGTTGTGATAGACGCCACGCTGGAGCGTTTTAAGAAAGCCAGCGGCATCATTATCACAGATTACCAGGGGCTCAAAGTCACCCAGGTAAACGATTTAAGGAGGAAACTTGAAAAGGCAGGGGCGTCATATAAGGTAATAAAGAACACCCTTACAAAAAGGGTGCTGGACGACCTTAAAATAGACGCGGGCCTGAAGCCTTTGTTCAGGGGAGTCACGGGCCTTGTATTCAGCAATGATTACATGGCTGCAATAAAGGTACTGGCTGCCTTCGGCAAGGAAAACGAGAAGTTCAAGATCAAAGGCGGCTACATTGACTCGAAAGCTGTGACCGTTGACGAGATCAAGGCGCTGAGCCTTGTGCCTTCAAGGCAGGAGCTCCTCGCAAAATTTGTCATACTGCTCAATTCTCCGATTCAGAGGCTCGTCAATGTGCTTGACCGGGCTTCAAAAAAGGAAAAAGAAGCGGTTAAGGAAGAAAAGGCGGAAACAAAAGCGGCTGAGCCGGAAGCGCCAAAGACGGAGACAACAGAAATAAAATAATGGAAATTAAATTTTCCAAAAAAAACCACACGGAGGTGCCATATTATGGCAATTTCAACTGAAGAACTGGTAAAAGAAGTAGAAAGCTGGACAGTGCTCGAACTTAACGAGCGGGTAAAAGCGCTCGAGGAAAAATTCGGAGTTTCGGCGGCCATGCCGATGATGGCGGCGGCGGGAGCCGGCGCAGGAGCGGCCGCGGCTGCGGAAGAAAAAACATCTTTTGATGTTATCCTGACAAACTCGGGGGACAAAAAGATACAGGTAATAAAGGTCATCAGGGAACTGACGAACCTCGGCCTCAAAGAGGCGAAGGATATAGCCGACACCGCTCCTAAAGCTGTCAAGACAGGCGTCTCAAAAGACGACGCGGATAAGATTAAGGCTAAACTCGAGGAAGCGGGAGCAACAGTCGAGTTAAAGTAATTTTATCCTCAGGCTCTAAAATAATATACAGGAAGGGGCAACTATGGGAAGAATGAAAGAAAAGTCTACCGTTGAAGAAGTCCTGGAAATTCCCGACCTGATGGATATCCAGAAGAAATCCTACAAGGAATTTCTTATGCTGGATACGCCCGCTGACAAAAGGAAGAACCAGGGGCTTCAGGAAGTATTCAACAGCGTATTCCCCATATCCGACTATAACGGTTTCTATACGCTTCAGTTTGTCGGTTACGAATTCGGCAAGCCGAAGCATTCTGTTGATGAGTGCATAGAGAGGGGCGAGACATTTGCCGCCTCCTTAAAGGGAATATTCAGGCTGGCAATAAAGGAAATTGACGAGAAGACCAAGGAGATGTCGCTCAAGGAAGCGCCTGAACAGGCTGTCCACATATGCGACATTCCTTTGATGACGGACCGCGGAACATTTGTAATAAACGGGGCCGAAAGGGTCATAGTCAGCCAGCTGCACCGCTCGCCCGGAGTTTCTTTTGAAGAAGAAGAAGAAGGCGAGGGGCTGATGGGCGCGCCGGTCTATGTGGCAAGGATAGTCCCCTACAGGGGCACCTGGCTCGAGATCGAATACGACATAAATGAAATAGTTTACGCGAAAATCGACAGGAAGAAAAGGTTCCCGGTCACAACGGTGCTTCGCGCGATGGGATATTCAAAGACAGAGGATATCCTTGGAATATTCTTTGAAAAGGAATCCGTATCCGTAGAGGCCAAAGATGTGGTCAAAAGGATACTGTTTGAGGATATCATTGACAAGTCCACCGGCGAGATAATCGCCGAAGCAGGAACGCCCCTTTCAAAAGAAACACTTGATAAGATGAAAAAGGCGGACGTGAAAAAGGTTCAGCTCGCGCTTCTTGACGAAGAGAGCCCTTTCATAAACATCATAAAGACCCTGAAGAAAGATTCTATCAAATCGGAACAGGAAGCCCTGATTGAAATTCACAGGAAAATGAGGCCGGGAGAGCCGGCAACCCTGTCCGGCGCCAAGAATCTTTTTAAGAACCTCTTTTTTGACCACAAAAGGTATAATCTGGGCGTGGTTGGAAGGTATAAGCTTAACAAGATACTGGAAATCACCAAGGAAAAATCCACAAAGACGATAGACGAGCAGGATATAATAGAGACTATCAAGAAATTCTTCGCGATCAACGCGAACAGCTTTGAAAAATCGGACATAGACCACCTGGGCAACAGGCGCGTGCGTTCCGTCGGAGAGCTCGTCGAGAACCAGTTCCGCGCCGGATTGGTCAGGGTCGAAAAGATGATAAGGGAGAGAATGACGATCATCGACATGAAGAACGCCATTCCCGCGAACCTTATTAATCCAAAGCCCCTTATAGCGGCGATAAAGGAATTTTTCGGATCGTCACAGCTTTCCCAGTTCATGGACCAGGTCAACCCGCTTGCGGAGCTTACGCACAAAAGGCGTATCTCGGCGCTCGGGCCGGGCGGCTTAAACAGGGAACGCGCGGGATTCGAGGTCCGCGATGTCCACTATACCCATTATGGAAGGCTCTGCCCGATAGAAACTCCCGAAGGCCAGAACATCGGCCTTATCACATCGCTGGCCACGTACGCCAGGGTGAATGATTACGGGTTCATAGAGACGCCTTACCGCAGGGTAAAAAACGGAGTGGTAGCCGGGCCGGAAAAGATAGAATACATGACGGCCGATGTTGAAGACAGTTACCGCATTGGGCCCTCTGATGTAAAAGTTGATGACAAAGGCAAAATATTAGACGAGGCCGTCCTTATAAGAAATAAGGGCGACTTTATAATGATGGAGCCTGACAAGGTTGATTACATTGATGTGTCGCCGAAACAGGTTGTATCTGTCGCGGCTTCACTGATACCTTTCCTTGAACACGACGACGCTAACAGGGCCCTTATGGGATCAAACATGCAGCGCCAGGCAGTGCCGCTCTTAAAGACAGAGGGCGCCATCGTCGGAACCGGAATGGAGCGCAAAGCCGCGCTTGATTCGGGCAGGGCAGTTACGGCGATTCATGCCGGAACCGTGGCCTTTGTCGACGCGGACTGTATAATTGTGCTGCGTGACGACAAGGACGGTTCCTTAAAGGAACGCATGGATGTTTATGAACTGCGCAAATTCAAAAGAACAAACCAGGACACCACAATAAATGAAAAACCGCGCGTGGCAAAAGGGGATAAGGTAAAAAAAGGCGACATTATAGCCGACGGCCCCTCAATGGACCACGGCGAGCTTGCCCTGGGGAAAAACGTCATCGTGGCTTTCATGCCGTGGAACGGGTACAACTATGAGGACGCCATAGTATTATCAGAGAACATGTTAAAACGCGACACATACACTTCTGTGCATGTGGAGGAATATGAAGTCGAGGCAAGGGACACAAAGCTCGGGCCCGAGGAAGTAACCCGCGACATACCCAACGTTTCCGAGGATACGCTGAAGAACCTGGACGCAGAGGGAATAGTAAGGATAGGGGCCAAGGTAAAACCGGGAGACATACTTGTCGGCAAAGTGACGCCGATTTCAGGATCGAACCTTACGCCCGAAGAAAAACTTTTAAAGGCCATATTCGGCTCCAAGGCCGACAACGTAAAGGATACTTCGCTGCGCGTACCGCCGGGAATTGAGGGTATTGTAATTGATATCAGGGTATTCGCCCGCAAGGAACGCGGAAAACGCAAGGATAAAGAAGAGGAAAAACTCTCCAAGTTAAGGAAGGAGAGGGACATAATGATTCAGGATCTCGACATAAGGCTCAAAGAGCGCCTGAAGGAAATTGACGCGGGCCCGGCCAATAAGGACGAGAAAAACAGGCTCAGGGAAAGCGAACAGGCCTATTTTGACTACATGCAGGAAAAAATCGAGGCGGATTTCAGGGAGAAGAAACAGGTAAAAGGCGACGATCTTCCGCCCGGAGTCATCAAGCTTACAAAGGTGCTAATTGCCAAGAAAAGGAAAATATCGGTAGGAGACAAGATATCCGGAAGGCACGGAAACAAGGGAGTAATATCCAGGATCCTGCCGGTCGAGGATATGCCTTATCTCTCGGACGGGACGCCGGTAGATGTTGTTTTAAATCCGCTCGGCGTACCTTCGCGTATGAACGTCGGGCAGCTAATGGAAACCAACCTTGGTTTCGCGGGGCGCAAGCTCGGCAAGTATTACGAGACGCCGGTTTTTAACGGCATGAAGGAATCGGAACTTAAGACAATAATGAAAGAAGCCGGCATGAAAGACTCCGGAAAGACATCGCTATATGACGGCAAGACCGGGGAACCTTTTGCCAACGACGTGACCGTGGGCGTTATGTACATGATGAAGCTCATACACATGGTCGACGACAAGATACACGCCCGTTCCATCGGCCCCTATTCGCTTATTACGCAGCAGCCGCTCGGCGGCAAGGCGCAGTTCGGCGGACAGAGGTTCGGAGAAATGGAAGTGTGGGCGCTTGAAGCATACGGCGCGGCATATACCCTCCAGGAAATGTTGACGGTCAAATCAGACGATGTGGAGGGAAGAAAGCGCCTGTACGAGGCCATAGTCAGGGGCAAGAATATACCTGAGCCGGGGATACCGGAATCCTTCAACGTACTTGTGAAGGAACTGCAGGGCCTCGCCCTGAACATCGAGCTGGTCAAGAAAAAGACCGGCAAAAAAGAAAATTAAGGGAAGGAGAGGCGAATAATGGCTAAAGACAAAAAGTCAAAGAAGAAAGATAAAGGCATCAAGCTCGACATGGCCGTTGAAGCACCAGCCGCTCCTCTTAACTTAAGCGAACTGCTTAAGGGTAAAGAAGAGCCGGGCAAGGTCAAGGAAGTTGACTTTAACGCCATAAGAATATCAATTGCGTCTCCCGAGATGATAAGGCAGTGGTCCTTCGGAGAGGTCAAAAAACCCGAGACCATCAACTACAGGACATTCAAGCCCGAGTTTGAAGGGCTCTTCTGTGAGAGAATATTCGGGCCGACAAAGGATTATGAGTGCGCCTGCGGAAAATACAAGAAGCAGCGCTACAAGGGCGTTGTCTGCGACAAATGCAACGTGGAAGTGACCGAGGCAAAGGTAAGAAGGGAGCGCATGGGGCACATTGAACTCGCGGTGCCGGTGGTTCATATCTGGTACTTAAAGGGCATCCCGTCCAAGCTCGCTTATCTGCTCAACATTTCCGCGAGGAACCTTGAGAGGGTAATATACTATGAAAACTACATAGTGATAGACCCGGGCACAGCCACGGACATAAAGAAATATGAACTGCTCAACGAGGATGATTATATAAGGATCAAGGAAAAATATGCGGATACCATAAATGTAAAAATCGGAGCCGAGGCGATAAAGGCCCTGCTCAAGGAAAAGGACATTGACAAGCTCGCGAAAGATTTAAGAAAAGAGCTTGTAAAGACGGTTTCGCTCCAGAAGAAAAAAGATATCATCAAGAGGCTCAAGGTTGTGGAGGCTTTCAGGAAATCCATGAACAAGCCCGAGTGGATGATACTTGACGTTATCCCGGTAATTCCGCCGGAACTCCGCCCGCTCGTCCAGCTGGACGGCGGCAGATTCGTTACGTCGGATTTGAACGACCTTTACCGCAGGATAATAAACAGAAACAACAGGCTAAAAAAACTCATCTCCATAAATTCGCCGGAACTTATCATCAAGAACGAAAAAAGGATGATACAGGAGGCCATTGACGCTCTTTTTGACAATGGCAGGCGCGGGCACCCGGTAAGGGGCGCCAGGAACAGGCCGCTCAAATCCCTTTCAGACATGCTCAAGGGAAAGCAGGGCCGTTTCAGGCAGAACCTTCTCGGAAAACGCGTGGATTATTCGGGGCGCTCGGTTGTAGTTGTCGGCCCGACGCTGAAGCTTTACCAGTGCGGCCTTCCGAAGAAAATCGCCCTTGAACTTTTTAAACCTTTCATTATCAACAAGGTGCAGGAGATAGGCTACACCATAAAAAGCGCGAAAAAGATGGTCGAGAATGTCAGGCCCGAAGTATGGGATATATTAGAGGAGATACTCGTCGATCATGTTGTTCTTCTGAACCGCGCGCCGACGCTTCACAGGCATTCAATACAGGGATTTGAACCTATACTTGTCGAGGGCAACGCCATAACGCTGCACCCGCTTGTCTGCGGCGGATTCAATGCCGACTTCGACGGCGACCAGCTTGCCGTACATGTGCCGCTTTCTTTCGAGGCACAGACAGAGGCAAAACTGCTCATGCTCGCGCCGCTTAACATTCTCTCGCCGGCTTCGGGCAAACCTATAATAGTGCCGAACCAGGATATCGTACTGGGGCTTTATTACCTTAACAAGGAAAGACTCAACAAGCCGGAAGTAAAGAAAGTATTTTATTCGCCTGAAGAGGCGCTTATAGCCTTTGACCACGAGGCAATCGGGCTCCATGAATCCATAGTTGTAAAGATGAAATCCAAAAAAGTGGAGACAACGCCGGGCAGGATAATTTTCAACAAGATACTTCCGCCGCAGATGGAGTTTGTAAACGACAAAATGGACAAAAAACAGATAGGAAAACTTGTCGGAATAATTTTTGAGCGTTACGGCTCAAAAGAGGCCGCGGAAGTTCTTGATAAAATGAAAGAACTCGGATTTAAACACGCCACACTCGCCGGGTTCACCATAGGCATCAACGACCTGCTTATACCGAGGGAAAAGGATGATATCGTCAAAAAAGCGGACAAGGAAACACTTGCCATCCGCAAGAGGTATGACGACGGTATAATCACCGAGGGTGAGCGTTACAACACTATCATCGATAAATGGACCACCGCAACCGATAAGGTGGCGGATTTTATGATAAAAGAACTTGCCCAGGACCAGGATGGATTTAACCCCGTCCACATGATGGTGGACTCCGGCGCCAGGGGCTCGAAACTGCAGATAAGGCAGCTCGCCGGCATGAGGGGACTCATGGCCAAACCGCAGAAGAAAATGACAGGCGGCATAGGCGAAATCATCGAAACGCCGATCCGGTCGAATTTCAGGGAAGGGTTGTCCGTGCTCGAGTATTTCATCTCGACACACGGAGCGCGCAAGGGCCTTGCCGATACGGCCCTGAAAACCGCTGAAGCCGGATACCTGACAAGAAGGCTAATCGACGTGGCGCAGGACGTAATAATTACGGAGAACGACTGCCATACAATCAACGGCATCAACGTCATGGCCATAAAGGAAGGCGGCGAAATGATAGAGCCCCTTTCCGACAGGATAATGTGGCGCACGGCTGTTGACAATGTTGTTGACCTGATAACAGATGAAGTAATAATCAAGGCCAATGAGCTCATTACGCCGGATATAGCCAAAAAGATAGAAGAGGCCGGTTATGAGAGGATACGCGTACGCTCGGTTTTAACCTGCGAGGCGAAGACGGGCTGCTGCTCCAAATGCTACGGAGCCGACCTGACAACGGGCAAACTTGTTGAACTCGGCGAAGCGGTCGGAATAATCGCGGCGCAGTCAATAGGTGAGCCGGGAACACAGCTTACCCTGCGTACCTTCCACGTCGGCGGCACGGCATCACGCGTCGTTGAACAGTCTGAATTAAAGGCGAAACACGACGGCCTTGTGAGCTTCGCAAATATGAAATTTGTTTCCAACGCCGCGGGCGACATGATCGTGACCAACAGGAACGGTGAAATATCGATATTTGACGACAAGCATGTGGAGCGCGAACTTCACCACATAGCTTACGGAACCATCCTCAAGGTAAAAGACGGGGCGCATGTTAAAAAGGACGACACCCTCGGGCTGTGGGATCTTTATAACATACCGATATTTACCGAAAAAGAAGGAAAGGTTCAGTTCGACGATATCATCGAGAACGAGACCATGATAGAACAGGCCGATGCGGCCACAGGCACGCTGGGCAAGTTCATCGTGGAGTCGCGCGATAAAAAGAAATACCCGCATGTCAACATACTTGACGCAAAGGGAGCTGTAATGGCTTCCTATTCAATACCTGTGGGAGCCAGGCTTGAGGTCGAAGACGGCCAGAAAGCCACCGCGGGACAGATACTCGCGAAGTTCCCAAGGGAACTTTCAAAGACCCGCGACATCACCGGAGGCCTCCCGCGCGTAGCCGAGCTTTTCGAGGCGCGCAGGCCGAAGAATCCGGCAATCATTTCCGAAATCGAGGGAAAAGTCAGGTTTGAGGAGTCCTCTTCGGGAGTGCGCAAGATAATAATCAGAAACGACTCAGGCACCGAGAGGGAATACCAGATACCGCACGGCAAATATGTCAATGTGCGCGAGGGCGATGAAGTCTCCGGAGGCGAACAGCTTATAGACGGCAACATCAATCCGCACGACATACTCCAGGTACAGGGAGAAAACGCGGTACAGGAATACCTGCTTAATAAGGTCCAGGAAGTTTACCGCCTCCAGGGCGTGACCATCCATGACAAACATATCGAGGTCATGATTCACCAGATGATGAAAAAAGTCAGGATAGACGACCCGGGCGACACAAAGTTCCTCATTGACGAACAGGTTGACAGGTTTGAGTTCCAGATAGAAAATGACAAAATGGAAAAAGAGAAGAAGATACCGGCAAAGGCGAAACCGCTCCTTCTCGGTATAACCAAGGCGGCTCTTTCAACCGAATCATGGGTCTCCGCGGCATCCTTCCAGGAAACGACCAGGGTCTTAATTGACGCGGCCGTAAACGGCAAGACCGACATGTTAAAGGGGCTTAAAGAAAATGTAATTATCGGCCACCTGATATCAGCCGGAACCGGCGTTGCGGAATTTGCGAAATTTAAGAAGGTCGAGCGCAAGAAATTGAAAAGGGTAAAAAGGGAAGATAGCGAAGACGCCGTAGAAACCGAACCGGTGGAAGCGCCTGAACTCGACGAAGAAAGCAAGGAAGAATAACTAAAGCTCATATACAAAGGGCCCGGTGAAAACCGGGCCCTTTTTTTTAACGGGGGTTGACGCATGAAAAAAATGCTTATTATCCTTGGCTCATTCTTTTTTGCGGCAGGGATGGTTATAGGATATTTACGGGAGATAAAACTGGTCCATAAACCGGACATATCAGAGACAATTACATCCCTGATTTTCGGCGGTATTATTTACTTTATTTCCGGCGCCGGGCTGTGCCTCATATTCGGCCTTCCGCTTTATATCATGTGGAAGAAAAAAAAGGAGAAAGAGGACGCCGGAGAATGAGAGCGATAGCATTTGACCGTAAAAAAAAGATATTCAGCCTGGCTTCGGGGGATTCATTTTATTCTTTCGGCATTAACAGGGAAGGGGCCCTGTATCATATATATTACGGGGCAAAAGAAGGAAAAAAAACCGCGCCCCGCTTTTCCTGGTTCGGCTATCACGATTCCGACAGGCGGCAGAACATGCTGCCCGAAGCTGAAATATATGACGGCAGGAATGTCTTTGAAAACACCCTTAAAGTTTCCTTTCCGGGAAATTTACGCATTGCGCAGTGCGTTTATTCCGGCCATATAATAAAGGATAACAGCCTTGAAGTGGTTATGTCCGATAAAAAGCGCGGTTTCTCGGCAATCCTGCGTTACCTTGTAAGGGGAAAATATGGCCTTATAGAAAAATCCATTATAATTAAAAACACAGCTAGGCGCGGCGGCGCGGTTGTTGAAAACTGTTATTCAGGCTCTCTGGTCCTGCCGCCGGGCAATTATGACCTTGGATATTTATCCGGCGCATGGGCAAAAGAGGCATACCTGACCGTTGAAAAATTAAACCCGGGGAAAAAAGTAATTGAAAGCAGAACCGGGAATTCAAGCCATTTATTCAACCCGTCATTTTTTATAACACCGGCCGGCGCCGCGTCTGAAATAACGGGAGACGTTTATTTCGGGCAGCTTTTATGGAGCGGCAATTTTAAATTTACCTTTGAAAAGAGGTTTCACGGCGCTGTAGCGGCGCACTGTGGGATAAATGATTTTGATTCGCGCATAATATTAAAACCCGGGGAAGAATTCACAACCCCCGCGTTTCTTTTTGGATTTGTAGATTCAGGGCTTGGAGCCATGAGCCGCGCTCTGCATGATTATTACAGGGAAGAGGTAATGCCGGCGGAAAACAGGAATAAAACAACGCCCGTGCCGGCCAACAGCTGGGAGGGGTTCTATTTCGGCATTAATGAAAAATCTGTCAGGCGGCTTGCGGAAAAGGCGGCGGAAGCCGGGGCAGAGGCGCTGATAATAGACGACGGATGGTTCGGAAAAAGGAATGATGACAAAACTTCCCTCGGGGACTGGGAACCGGACGGTGCAAAATTTCCTTCAGGGATGAAATCGATATCAAAATACATAAAGTCGCTCGGATTGAAGTTTGGCATATGGATTGAGCCTGAAATGGTCAGCCCGAAAAGCATATTATACAGAAAACACCCGGAATGGGCCTATGGTTTTAAGGGAATCAAAAGCAGCCTGATGCGCAACCAGCTTGTCCTGAATATTACAAAGCCCGCGGTAATGGAGTTTATAAAAAAGCTCTTAAAAAAGATAACGCTTGATTACGGCGCTGATTTTATTAAATGGGATATGAACAGGTATATAAGTGAAGCCGGCGCGGACAACCTTGAATATGGAAAACCGGCCTGGATAGAGCACGCAAGAAAATTTTATGAACTTATGGGAGCACTTAGAAAATTGAAACCCGGAATCGTGATTGAGGGATGCGCCGGCGGCGGCGGCAGGTTTGACGGGGAGATGCTTAAGTACGCGGACTGCATATGGACAAGCGATAATACCGACGCGCTTGACCGGCAGTTTATACAATACGGAATATCGCTTTTTTATCCGGCGAGGGCAATGGACAGCCATGTAAGCGATGTACCGAACTGGTTCACAAAAAGGAGCATCCCGCTCTCATTCAGGCTCGCCACAGCTATGGCCGGCAATTTCGGGATACAGGCAAATATACTCAAATGGAAGAGCGGAGAATTCAGAGAGCTCAAAGAGTCAATAATAAAATATAAAAGAATAAGGGATATAATATTTTTCGGGGACCTGCACAGGCTCTCTTCGCCTTACACATCAAAAACACCCGCTGTTATGTATGTTTCGAAGGATTCGTCGAGAGGGGTAATATTTGCCTATAATACAGGCAAAAAATGTGATGCCCTGTTTTACCCGGAAGCGCTTAAAAATGAGTTAAAGTACCGGGTTTCCGGCGGGAAAAAGGAAACAATATCGGCGGGTTCTGTTATAATGAAAAAAGGAATAAAAGTTGGATTTAACGGCGTTTATGATTCTTCAATAATTGAGTTTACGGCCGTGAAATAAGGATTTCGCGCGCCGTTTATAATAATTGAAAAACCGGAGGGGAACTGTTATGAAAAAAATAACCGCCTGTCTGCTTGCTTTTATAATTTTGTCGGCAAATGCTTTCGCGGACCTGATATATCTAAAGGACGGGAAGGTGCTGGACGCCTACATAGTTGAGCAGAATTCCTCGGAAGTAATTGTCAATGACGGGACACATAATATAAAGATTCCCCTGTCGAACCTGAAAGGCATAAAGAAAAAATTATCTCAGGATATAATGCCCTCTGCCACACCGGCGGCATCAGGCGGCGGCGCCCAGGCGGATATGAAGACGGGCCCGAAATTCAAGCTGGTGCCGAGCGACGACGAGCTTAAAATCGCCGAGTATGAATGCTACACGGGGCTCTCGGAAGTGGGGCCGCAGATGGAAAAAATGAACGCCGAAATGGAACAGATGAAAGTAATAATGGGAATGGAACTGGTGCTAATAGCCGCCGGCGCGGTAATAGTGCTTGTGAAAAAATAAAATATAAAAATAAATAAATATATATATTTTGGTTTTATAATGCAAAAACAGGAACTGCAATGTATTTTTTAATAAAAAACAGGTTTTTAAAGCGGCTGTGTGATAAGAAACGGCAAATTGCCCAAATCAGAAAAACAAAGAAAACGCCTTTAAAATATAACGTTTTATTAAATTTGGCCTTTTGAGTGTTTATGGCGGCTGCCGTTCCGCTGTTTTTATGAAAATAATTCAAAAATATTATTGACAAAAGTTGATTTTTTATTATAATACTCTGGCGTTTTTAGAAAAGGCTCTTTTAAGCCGATTTAATTGGTTATATTAATATGAATACCAAAAGACGGTTAAGAGTTTATTTTCTGCCGTCTTTTTTTTATTTTAATAACGCAAAAATTTTTAAAGGAGGCAAGAGTTTGCCTACAATTAACCAGCTTGTAAGGAACAAAAGGAATAAAGTAAGGATGAAAACAAGCGCGCCGGCTTTGAGGCAGTGCCCGCAGAAACGCGGAGTATGCACCAGAGTATATACGGTAACGCCGAAAAAACCGAACTCGGCTTTGAGAAAAGTTGCCAGGGTCAGGCTCACGAACAAACAGGAAGTAACATGCTACATACCGGGCGTGGGGCACAACCTGCAGGAGCACTCAATCGTCCTTATCAGGGGCGGCAGGGTGAAAGATTTGCCGGGCGTGCGCTATCACATAATCCGCGGCTCGCTTGATACGCAGGGCGTGGCCGACAGGAGAAAGAGCCGTTCCAAGTACGGCGCCAAGGCCCCCAAGAAAGAAAAGAAGGCTTAACACATCCGGTTTTGTGAAATATGGAAGTTGCAGCATAAAACGCAGAATATAAAGGAGTAAGAAGATATGCCCAGGAGAAAAAGAACTGTTAAAAGAGAGATCAATCCGGATTCAAAGTATAACAGCCAGCTCGTACAGAAGCTTATTAACTGCATAATGTACCAGGGCAGGAAAGCAACGGCGGAGGCCATTGTTTACGGAGCCTTTGATGTCATCGAAAAGCAGGGTAAGGATCCGATTGCCACTTTCAAGCAGGCAATGGAGAATATCAAACCTTTGATGGAACTCAAGACACGCAGAATCGGCGGAGCGAACTATCAGATACCTGTCGAAGTAACCCCGGACAGAAGGCAGTCGCTGGCAATCCGCTGGCTGATTACTGCGGTTCGCGAAAGAAAAGAAAAGAACACTTATGAAAAGCTGGCCAATGAAATACTTTCCGCAGTCAACAACCAGGGCGGAGCAATGAAGAAAAAGGACGATACGCATAAAATGGCCGAGGCCAATAAGGCTTTTGCGCACTATCGCTGGTAAATATAAGCGGGTTTTGAACAACGGATTTAAGGCAGCATAACTTAAAAAAATATCAGGAGACAAAGGAACATGCCGAGAGAGTTTTCGTTACTTAAAACGAGAAATATAGGAATAATGGCCCATATAGACGCGGGAAAAACAACGCTCACAGAGCGCGTGCTTTATTATACCGGAAAGACGCATAAAATAGGAGAGGTTCACGAGGGCGCAGCTACCATGGACTGGATGGAACAGGAACAGGAACGCGGAATTACCATCACGTCCGCGGCCACAACCTGCCACTGGAAAGACCACTGCATTAATATTATAGACACCCCGGGACACGTTGATTTTACCATCGAGGTCGAAAGGTCGCTGCGCGTCCTTGACGGCGCGATTACTGTTTTTGACTCTGTCAACGGCGTCGAACCCCAGACGGAAACAGTCTGGCGCCAGGCCAATAAATACAAGGTTCCAAGGATTATATTTTTTAATAAAATGGACAGAGTCGGCGCGGATTTCTGGATGTCGCTTGGAACGGTCGAAGAAAAGCTCAATGCTAATCCGGTGCCTCTCTGCCTGCCGGTTGGCGCGGAAGACAAGTTTGAGGGAATTGTCGACCTTATAAAAATGAAAGAAATAATATGGCACAATGAGGAACTTGGCGCAAAGTTTGATTATAAGGATATCAGGCCGGAATTACTCGACGAGGCAAAAAAGTGGAGGGAAAAGCTCGTTGACTCGGTGGCTTCTTTCGACGACGCCCTGATGGAGCTGGCCCTTGAAGGAAAAGAACTGCCCGACGACCTGCTGAAAAAAGCCATACGCAGGGCCACGCTTGAATTTAAAATAGTGCCGGTTCTCTGCGGCACGGCTTTCAAAAATAAGGGAGTCCAGCCGCTTCTTGACGCGGTTGTTGATTATCTGCCTTCGCCGCTGGACGTTCCGCCGGTCGAGGGTTTTGACCCGAAACATGTTGACTCGGAAGGCAAGGACCTGATAGTCATCAGGAAGCCGGACGACTCGGAGCCTTTTACGGCAATAGTATTTAAAATCATGTCGGATCCCTTCGTCGGAAGGCTGACATATTTCAGGATATATTCCGGAATGATCACTTCCGGCTCGTATGTTTATAATTCCACCAAAGATAAGAACGAAAGAATCGGCCGCCTCATCAGGATGCACGCCAATCACAGGGAAGAAATCAAGGAAGCGTACACCGGGGACATCGTCGCCGGAATAGGCCTCAAGGATTCCATCACCGGCGATACCATATGCACCGAGGACAACGCGGTAGTGCTCGAAAAGATGATATTCCCCGAGCCTGTTATATTTGTAGCGGTTGAACCCAAGACAAAGGCCGACCAGGAAAAGATGGGTTTTGCCCTCAGCAAACTTGCCGAAGAGGATCCGACATTCAGGGTCAGGACCGATGAAGAAACAGCGCAGACAATTATTTCGGGAATGGGCGAACTTCACCTTGAGATTATCGTTGACAGGATGAAAAGGGAATTCAAGGTAGAGGCCAATGTCGGCAAACCCGAGGTATCATACAGGGAAACAATTTCGGGCAAAGCAGAAGCCGAAGGAAAATATATCAGGCAGACCGGCGGGCGCGGACAGTACGGACACGTTTGCCTTGAGATTGAACCGCTGCCACGCGGCAAAGGTTATGAATTTGTAAATGATATCGTGGGCGGAGTAATCCCGAAGGAATACATACCTGCCATAGATAAAGGCATTCAGGAAGCAATGGCAATCGGAGTTATCGCTGGATACCCGGTTAACGATATTAAAATAATAGTCACAGACGGATCGTTCCACGAAGTTGACTCTTCGGAAATGTCTTTTAAGATCGCTGCTTCCATGGCCTTTAAGGACGCTTTCAGGAAAGCCAATCCGCAGATACTCGAACCCATAATGGATGTTGAAGTTGTAACCCCCGAGGATTTTATGGGAGATATTATAGGAAACTTAAGCTCCAGGCGCGGAAGGATAGAGAACCTCGAGAAGAGGGGGAAAATGACCCATATCAGGTGCTTTGTACCGCTCGGAGATATGTTCGGCTACGCGACGGACCTGCGTTCAATGAGCCAGGGGCGCGCGAGCTACACCATGCAGTTCGCCAAATACGAACCGGTGCCGAATAACATAAAAGAACAGCTCTCCTCGACTTTTACCGGAGGCAGGGGATAAAAGATATAATCAAGGAATGGAAATTAATTTGAATTTAAAAACTTCCTAAACCAGGAGGATTTAAAAATGGGAAAACAG
>CAZMGF010000047.1:0-17364 GCA_964565765.1 uncultured Spirochaetia bacterium | reverse complement strand
ACTCCAATTACAGGATTGAGAACCCCGTGTCCTAACCGTTAGACGATAGCGGCACAAAAAGCAAAAACGAATTTAACACATGCAAAAAAAAGTGTCAATTAAATTATTTGTTTTGTTATCTTTTCTATAATATCTTTGTCGTCTTCCTTCAGCGCCAGGAATTCCAGGCCGAATTGCGGAGTTCCGTCCATTACTTTTTTCCACTTTACTTCCGCAAACGCCGTTATTGGCTCCGGTTTGTATTCAGTCTTAAATTCAAGCTTTAAAACATCGCCGACGTCTCCCACGTGCTCCCCTTCAATCCTGGCACCGCCTATAGAGATATCCCTGGATAACCCTTCTTTTTTGATTGATTCGCTGGTGTTTTCCTTGGGCATAAGCTTGTATTTGACGCTGTACTGCAGAAACGCCCTGATATACTTTCTTTTTTCAATGTATAATTCGCCTTCAGCCATTTAAAAACCCCCTGAATTTATAATACAAAAATTCCGGTTCCCGGCCGGATATCCTAATAGATATAATATATCTTTTGCGGTTTTTGTCAATATTCTTTTGTTTTAACGTTTGTAATCCGGATTTTTCAGCCTATCATTATTGTAATAATGTTCCCGTTGTGCTATATTAAAAAAAAGGAGCGCTTAAATGACCGCAAAAAAAGTTACGGAACAGTCATGCGAAAGGCATACCGGGCACGGGCATCACCATCACGGCCATTCGCACGCGCCTGCCGGCGAAAAAGGGCTTTTAATATCAATCGTTCTTAATACCTTAATTACGGTTGTTCAGATAGCAGGCGGACTGCTCTCAGGTTCACTCGCGCTCTTATCCGACGCTTTTCACAACCTGTCGGACGCGGTTTTCCTGGTTATCTCTTATATAGCCCTTTTAATATCAAAAAAATCAAAATCAGCTGATAAAACATACGGCTATAAAAGGGCCGAAATACTGGCGGCCCTCGCAAATGTGGCGGCGCTCTTTCTTATATCAGCTTTCATAATATACATGGCTTTCAGGCGTTTTTCAAACCCGTCCCCTGTAAATTCCATGATAATGCTTGTTGTTGCATTTCTTGGATTTGTAGGAAACGGCGTCTCCGCGCTTCTGCTGATGAACGACGCCAAAAATAACCTTAATATCAAAAGCGCGCTTGTGCACCTTATCGGCGACGCGGTTTCGTCGGTAGCCGTAATAATAACGGCTGTTGTGCTTATTTTCAAGCCGTGGTACTTCCTGGATTCGGTAATGTCGATTCTCATATCAATATATATAATAAAAGAAAGTTTTTCGATTTTTATGGAAAGCATAAATATACTTATGCAGGCAGCTCCAAGGGGTATCGAGAAGGAAAAAGTGGAAAAATCAATTTACGCCCTGAAAAAATACGGAATAAAGGACATTCATCACATTCATATGTGGGAAATAAGCCCGGGCAATATTGTTTTTGACGCGCATATCGTTATAGATGTAAAGGAGTTGAAAAAAGCCGACGAAATAATAAAAATGATAAACCGGATACTTTTGAAGGAACACAGGATAAGCCATTCAACTATTCAGCTTGAATCAGAAAACTTCAACCATTGCGTTACATGCGAGTTATAATAAGTTAAATATTCATCATATCTTCAAGTGTTTCCATTTCTTCTTCCCTCATACCTATAAATTTTACGCCGAACTGACACCCTTTTTCAAGCTCTGTCACCCATTTAATTTCGGCTAAAACTATTATCAGGTCCTTTTTGTCCTTCCCGAAAATCTCAACCCTCACCAGATCGCCGGGTTCCCCGACGTGGTCGCCTTCTATTCTGATGCCGCCAATGCTTATATCCCTGCTTTTCCCCTGTTTTCTTACGGTTTCGGTGGATACTTTTTTCGGCATTATTTTATAAAGCACAAGAAATTCCTTTGTGTGCCTTTTATGAGACCTTTTTTCCATATACATCTTGCCTTTGCCTTCCATGCCCGCCTCCTTTGGATGTATTATATATTATAATAAAGCCGCCCCTATTTCTCAATGCTTATTTTATATTTTTGGATTTCAGAGGGCACATACCATTTTATCTGGTTGTATCCTATACCCGCAGGCGCAGGGACTACCCCGTGTATCCTTTTATGAACAGCGGCAAGGGCATCCGGCGTGTAAAGAAAAGTGTACGGCGCGTCTTCGGCTATTATTTTATGTATCTTTAAATAGCAGGCCCGCCTTGTTTTAATGTCAAAGGTAGTCCTTGCCTTAACAAGCAGCGCGTCAACTTCCCCGTTGGAGTATCCGACAAAGTTGAATTCACCTTCTTTTGTTTTTGAAGAATGCCATATTTCAAAGCAATCCGGGTCACGCGACAGTGACCACGCCATCACAAGCGCGTCAAACTTTTTTTTGTCAATAAACTGGGTTAAAAGGATGTTCCAGGCAAGTATCCTGATATTCACCTCTATGCCGAGTTTTCCAAGCTGCTGCTGGACAATAGTTGCTATCTGCTCGCGCTCTTTATTCCCCTGGTTGGTAAATATTGTAAATGAAAACTTTCTGCCGTCTTTATATAAAAAACCGTCCTTATTCCTGACCCAGCCGTCATTTTTCAGCATGGCCGCGGCCTTTTCCGGTTTAAAATCGTAGCCTTTAACACCGGTATTATACGCCCATGTGCCCGGTATAAAGGGGCCGGTCACCGGTTTTGCCATGCCCAGAAGCACGTCTTTGATTATATCATCCCTGTTTATGGCATATGAAAGGGCCTGTCTTACATTTTTTGATTTGAACAGCGGGTTTTCCATGTTATAGCCTATATAGGTATAACGCGGCTCCTGATAATCGTATGTGTTAATATCCGCGTTAAGTCCGGCATTTGACCCTATGTTTTTATACATATCAGGCGAAAGTGTCATCATATCTATATCACCCGACTGAAGGTTCATAAACTGGACAGACTGGTCCGGTATTATCCTGTACATGTAACGTTTTATATAAGGTTCCCCTTCATAATAATCCTTATTTGATTCAAGCTCGATTTTCTGGTTTGTTACCCAGTTTTTAAATTTATAGGGGCCGGTTCCGACCGGCGCCCGGTTGAAGGGTGATTTATTAATGTCCTGTCCCTTTAATATATGCTCGGGCACAATAGCGGCTCCCCATGTTTCCAGCGCCGGCGCGAAAGCCTCTTTGTAAAATACTTTAACCGTATATTTGTCCGGGGCTTCAAGCTTTTGCACCAGTTCAAACTGGCTGCGGTAAGCTGTCATTACTTTGGGATCCATAAATTTTTCATATGTAAATTTCACGTCAGCCGATGTGAATTCAACGCCGTCATGCCACAAAATTCCTTTTTTCAGGTGAAATGTGATAATCTTTGAATCGGCCGATACTTCCCAGTCCTTCGCAAGGTCGCCTTCAAGCCTGAGATTTTTGTCATATCTTACGAGGCCGTTAAAAACAAGGCCGATGATGTCAAATGAGGCGGAATCTGACGCAAGAAGCGGATTTAATGTGGCAGGCTCTCCGATGGATGAATCCACCAGCATATCGCCATATGCCGGCCTGTCAACAAAATCCTTTTTTAAAACATATTTTGGGCGCTGATTACAGGCCGTGAGTATTGCCAGGATGAAAAGAAGAAACAATAGCAGCTTTTTCATATGCCCCCATATAGATGGAAAAAGACAAAAACTCCCTGAAAAACCGGAGCTTTTGTCTTTTCCTGAATATTTTTTATCTGACAAAAAGCAGGTTACTTTTTTTGAGCGGCCGGCTGCGCCGGTTGAAGAGGCTGTACGGGCGCCGCAGGCTGAGATGTCTGGGCCTGCTGTCCCGGAACTGCCGGGCTTTCTGTTTTAATTTTATCCATTACGCCCTTGTATGAACCCATTTTTTTGTCCTGAAAAAGAGCCAGAAAAATAGAAGTTGCCATAAACAACACTGCCAGAATGATGGTCAACCTTGTTATAAAAGTTTTTCCGCCCGAGGAGCCGAACATAGTCTGAGCCGCTCCGGATCCGAAAGCAAAACCCACTTCGGAGCCTTTCCCGGTCTGCAGAAGCACAACCGCTATTAATAACACTACATTTATTACGTGAATTGCCCAGATTATCCTGTAAATAATCATTTATCTCTCCCTTTTTTTATCTGTAGAATTTTACTATTGCTTCAAATGAATCCGCCTTAAGCGCGGCGCCGCCAACCAGCGCGCCGTCAATATCAGGCATGTTCATTAATGTTTTCGCGTTATCCGGCTTTACGGATCCGCCGTACTGGATCCTGATTGTTTCCGCTGTCGGCGCGTCGTAAAGCGACGCCAGGGTTGCCCTTATGAATTTATGGACTTCCTGTGCCTGGTCCGGTGTGGCGGTCTTTCCCGTTCCTATCGCCCAGACCGGTTCATACGCAATTACTATATTTACAACCTTGTCTTTCGGAATGCCGGCAAGGCCTCCTGTTACATGATCCTTAATAATATCAAAAGTGCGCTCCTGTTCCCTCTCTTCGAGCCTTTCGCCGACGCAAAGTATGGGAAAAAGCCCGTACTCAAGCGCCATTTTAATTTTTTTGTTCACATCTTCGTTTGTTTCCTTAAAATACTGCCTTCTTTCAGAATGGCCGAGTATTACATAATGAACGCCCACGGAACGGAGCATAAGCGGTGATATCTCTCCTGTAAATGCCCCTTCCTGAGCCGCGTACATATTCTGCGCCCCAAGCCTTATATTGGAACCCTTTATAACAGCGGCTACAGCCTGCAGGTCCGTAAAAGGCGGGCATATGGCCACTTCCGATTTGTCAGCCGGAACATCTTTAAGGACATTTTTTAATGTAGCCGCAAGTTCGGCCGCTTCATCCACATTTTTGTACATCTTCCAGTTGCCTGCAATTAACGGTATTCTCAATTTAATTCCTCCATTATTTTTGTCTCTTATACTTTATCCGGACGATACAGCAGGACAAAATAGAACTTGTTTTTACTTGTTTGTCAGAGCCGCCACGCCGGGAAGTTCTACGCCTTCCATAAATTCCATTGATGCCCCGCCGCCCGTGGAAACGTGCGTCATTTTATCAGTAAGCTTGAGCTTTTTAAGGGCCGAAGCTGAATCTCCGCCGCCTACAACGGTTACAGCGCCTGAAGCCGCCATTGCCTGGGCGATGCCAAGCGTGCCTTTTGAGAACTGGTCAACTTCAAAAACGCCCATAGGGCCGTTCCAGAATATTGTTTTTGACTTCGTTATGACATTTGAAAATTTTTCTATTGTGTTCTTTCCTATATCAACGCCTTCCCAGCCATCGTCAATATCGTCGCGCAGAACTTCTTTGTATTCGGCTTTTTTCAGCTTTTCCATAAAGTCACCGCCGCCCTCCGGAAGCTTTGCTATAACGTGGTCTATCGGAAGATATATGGAAACATTTTTATCAAGGGCTTTCTTTAATATTTCCTTTGCTGTGTCAACCTTGTCATTCTCACAGAGCGAATTGCCTATGGCCCTGCCCTTGGCTTTCAGAAAAGTATATGCCATTCCTCCGCCGATGATTATTCCGTCAACTATATTAAGAAGATTTTCGATAACCATAATTTTGTCGGATACTTTTGCCCCGCCGAGAATTGCGATAAAGGGCTTTTCCGGGTTCTCAAGCAGTTTGCCAAGGAACCTCAGCTCTTTTTCCATAAGAAATCCGGCAGCACATTTTTTCATATATTTGCATACGCCTTCAGTTGACGCGTGGGCCCTGTGAGCCGTTCCAAACGCGTCATTAATATATATTTCTCCGAGAGAAGCAAGCTTTTTCGCAAATTCCGGGTCGTTTGCCTCTTCTTCCTTGTAAAACCTGAGATTTTCAAGGAGCATAACTTCACCGTCTTTAAGCGAGTCGGCCATTTTTTTGACCTCGCCGCCTATGCAGTCGTTCGCGAATTTAACGGGCTTTCCAAGCAGTTCGGAAAGTTTAACAGCGGCCACATCAAGGGAGAATTCCGGGGTTTTCTTTCCCTTGGGGCGGCCCAGATGCGACATCAGAATGAGCCTGCCGCCTTTTTCGATCACAAATTTGATCGAAGGAAGCGACGCGCTTATCCTTTTGTCGGATGTGATAACCCTGTTAGAATCAAGAGGCACGTTGAAATCAACGCGCATCAGTACTTTTTTGCCCTTAAGCTCCCCTGATAAATCCTCGATGGAAAGTTTTGCCATAATTTTAGCCCCAGCCTTTCTATTTAAATTCCCGGGGCGCTGTTAAAACAGCGCCCCGGGTATGATATAAAACACTGAAATTTATTTTTTTGTATTAAATTACAGCCCTTTGCTGATCATGAGGTCGACCAGGTCAACCACCCTGTTCGAATATCCCCACTCATTGTCATACCACGATACAACCTTGACCATATTGTCAACAACATATGTGCAATCGCTGTCAATTATGGATGACCTTGAATCGTTCAGGAAGTCCCTGGATACGAGCGGAAGGTCCGTGTATCCAAGAATACCTTTCAGCGGGCCTTCTGCCGCGGCTTTTAACATTGCATTAATCTCTTCTTTTGTGACATTTCTTTTCATTTCAAAGGTAACATCCACAGCCGAAACGTTCGGCGTGGGGACCCTCATCGAGAAACCATTAAGCTTGCCCTTGAGCTCCGGCATAACAAGTCCGATAGCCTTCGCTGCTCCTGTAGATGTCGGAATCATGTTAAGAGCTCCGGCGCGCGCCCTTCTGAGGTCTTTGTGCGGAAGGTCAAGTATCTTCTGGTCGTTGGTGTAGGAATGGATAGTTGTCATAAGTCCCTTTACTATTCCGATATTCTCATGCAAAACTTTTGTAAAAGGGGCCAGGCAGTTCGTGGTGCATGAAGCGTTTGAAACGACATTGTGAAGTTTAGGGTCGTATTCTTTTTCATTTACGCCGATAACAAATGTCTTGTCCTCGCCTTTTGCCGGGGCGGAAATTACAACTTTTTTCGCTCCACCTGAAGTAATATGAACAACAGCTTTTTCTTTGTCGGTAAAAAGCCCTGTTGATTCTATTACAATATCAATGCCGCACGAGCTCCATTTGATTGCCGCAGGATCTTTTTCCTTGAATATCTTGATGATTTTGCCGTTTACTTTGATATCTTCGCCGGCTACATCAACCTCGCCCGCAAACGTGCCCTGTACCGAATCATACTTCAAAAGATGGGCCAGTGTCTTCGGGTCCGTGATATCGTTTATCGCCGCAACCTCAAATTTCGAATCTTTTTTAGCCAAAAGCGCCCTGAGCGTGCATCTTCCGATCCTTCCGAAGCCATTAATACCAACTTTTACCATATCTCGACCTCCTGTAATTGATGATAGCAACGTTTAGTATAACGTGCTTAAATATCCGGTAAATTATATTATATAATGGATTTTTGTCAACTCATTTTTAAACGCGTGAAATATTTCCCAAGGAATCACTGAAGTTTAAGCGCAAGCAGCTTTTTTGCCGCTTCATATACTTCGTCAGGAGAAATACGGGCCATAGCTTCATTTGATTTAAGCCTGAATTTTTTTGAAAAAGTATCCACGCCTTCCGCCGCAAGCTCCGCAAGATGCGATATCCTGAAATGGCCCTTCTCCCGGCTGTAAGGATGCCATTCAACCGGGTTTTCAGGGCCGAAAAGAGTAAGTGTTTTTATGCCAAGGCCAGCGGCAATGTGCCTTAAACCGGAATCGTTCCCGATAAATATCCTGAGTTTGTTAATAAAAAAAGCAAGCCTTAAAAAATCAAGGCCGCAATACAGTTTTGCATTTTCGCCTATACCCGCGGCAACAATCTCGCCAATTCCACGCTCATCCGCGGAACAAAAAACAGCTATCCTGTAACCGTCAGCGGCAAGCTTTTTCCCCACTTCAATAAACCCTTCTTTCATCCACATCTTGTTGTCCCGCCTCGCGCCTATGCCCAGTCCGGCCGTGAGCCACACTTCATCGTCGTCAATATATCTTGTATAATCCTCGTTAAGCCTGAGCTTTGTTTTTTTCATCTCTTCTGATACCGGCGCCAGTTTCAAAGGGTTCAGCGTGTCAAGGTCCCTTTCAATTATTGACTTGGGCTCTTCAATAATTCCAAGGGGCACGGAAGTAAAAAAATCCTTTCCACTGTGGTTGTGGATGAGCCTGAATTTTGCTCCGGACAAAAGGGCAATCAGGGCGCTTCTAAAAGAAGCGTGCAGGTTTACGCAAAGGTCAAAATTATATTTCCTGAGTTTTATTATAAGCCTGATAAAATCAAAAGGGTCGTTTTTATCGTATGTTATGACTTCTTTGACATAAGGCAGCAGATATTTGAAATTTTCATACTCTTTTTTCAGGACATAAACTATTTCAGGCGACGGGCAATTATAATCCAGAACGCCCAGAACCGGAGTGGAAAGCACTATGTCGCCGATATCGCGCAATTTTATAACAACTATTTTCTTTATGGTTTTCAGCATGGATTTACCCGCTAAAAACAAAACCGCCCCTGTTTATTAGGGGCGGTCCTGTTTATGCGCTCAATTTTTATTAAGGTTTATAAAGCTCATAATGATCATTCAGCAGTTTGTCGACTTTTTCTTCCTTGGTTTTTATCATGGCCTGGTATTTTTCGGTATAACTCTTAAAGAGCCCGCCGAAGCTGTCTATATCCTTTCTCACAAAAAACATTTCTTCCTTATTCTGCTCAAATTTTTCCTTTACTTCCGCGGGATTTTGTATTTTGGAGGAAAATTTTTTCAAAAGCTCCGTAACCCTCTTCTGGTTTTTTTCCATTTGTTTGTAATCTTCGTTAAATTCTCCGTTCCATTCTTCCGCAAGGGCGAGCGAATGCTCCGTCGGGTCAATCGAATTTTCCCAGGCGTTTTCCACCTGGTCGCGTTTATCAAGCAGCGCTTCCGTGTGAATTGACGCGACTACCGCCCCCATGCCGTTCAAAGCTTTCATAAAATCGGCGCGAAAAGCCTTATCATAACGCGCGAGGTCTTTTTTGCACCTGTTCAATAATGATTTTGTATCAGACAACCGGCGCCAGGCCTCTATATCCGGTGTTTT
The DNA here is from genome assembly GCA_964565765.1 of uncultured Spirochaetia bacterium. Classification (GTDB taxonomy): domain Bacteria; phylum Oederibacteriota; class PGYV01; order PGYV01; family Palsa-1178; genus Bog-1181. Next base: position 8,343 of record CAZMGF010000047.1, on the reverse strand, counting down.
GACGGTAAAAATCGGCGTTACAGTCGGCACCGGGGTGTAAATCAGTGAATTATCATCAAAACTTGCCGCGTCTGTTCCGGGCCCCTTTATTCCGCCAAGGCTTACGTTGCCTCCCTGGCTGCTGCCGCTTCCTGATTTTGAACTTGACTGTTTGCTTGATGATGAAGAACTGCTTGTAGCGCTTGCGGCGGCGTATATAGATGCCCCAAGAATGGTTATTATTAAAAATGATACTATGTATTTCAAGCTGGAACGCATAAAAACCTCCTGAAAAATATATGAATATATTTTAAATTAGGGGTAAGGGATTGTCAATGAAAATAATGTAAAAAAAACTATAAGTTGGTTTTGAATTTTAACTTTAAAATTTAAGGCTACATAGCCCTGTTCTGGTTGTCTATAAAATCCACAAGATAATTTACATCATCTTCTCTTAATGCTATAAAACTCAACCCGGCCTCATAATTATTATCGGCCGAACCTTTTCTGCACCACTGCACTTCACAAAACGCTTTAATAGTCTTGTTTTCTCCAAGAGACGGTAGTTCTATCCTTATCACGTTGCCTTCAATTAATTTACGTTCAACTTCCAGGCATAATCCGCCTTTTGATATGTTTTTTGCCTTTGCAGATTCGTAACCAAAACCCGCGGCTCCGTCTGATTCGGATAAAATTTTGAATTTAGCTTCATGATCAATGTCAGCCCTGGTATCCACGCGTTTTTCTGTATATGCCATCATCTGCAGCCTCCTGATCAGAATTAATATAAAACCGGTTTTATTATAAGCAATTACCGTGCCAGTATTAACGTTGAAAAATAAGGGTTATAATAATTAATCGCAAGAGGTAATGTCCCTACAGGGGCTTTTTTGCAATCCTTGTCCTTACGGGGACTATTTCCGATATTTGATATTTATCAATTTTGTTCATAATAATTTTACGCGTAACGCCAAGTAATCTGGCTGCTTTTGTCTGGTTTCCTTTTGTTTTAATTAAAGCATTAATTATCGATTTTTTTTCAACTTCGGACAGCGTCGCATCTCCCTGCGCGGAAGTTGAATCGGCAGCCGAATCGGCAAAACGTTCATAAGAAAGGTTAAGCATATCCGGCTCAATCACATCCGTGCTTGAAATAACTACCGCTTCTTCGATAACATTGCGCAGCTCCCTTATATTGCCAGGCCAGTTATATTCCATGAGCCTCTCCAGGGCGCCTTCCGACAACGACTTTTCATTCATTGAATTTTTGAGGCACACTTCCTTTAAAAAGTGGCCGGATAAAAGCGGTATATCCGCTTTTCTTTCCCTCAATGACGGCATATGAAGCGAGATGACATTGAGCCTGTAATAAAGATCCTCCCTGAAACGCCCGTTTGCCGCCTCGTTTTTCAGCTCCGTATTGGTTGCTGAAATTATCCTGACATCAATTGGCTTTGATTTGTTTGAACCAAGCGGCTCCACTTTTCTCTCTTCAAGCACGCGGAGCAGTTTTGCCTGCACCCTGTAATTAATATTTCCTATTTCATCAAGAAATATGGTGCCTTTATCGGATAATTCAAATTTTCCCTGCCTGGCGTTATAAGCGCCGGTAAATGCCCCTTTTTCATAACCGAACATTTCCGATTCCTGAAGCCCCTCGGGTACGGCGGCCAGATTTATTACTATCATTTTATTGTCCCTGCGTTTTGAAAGGTTGTGTATCGCCCTGGCCGCCATTTCCTTGCCTGTACCGGATTCTCCGGTTATGAGCACAGTGGAATCCGTCTTTGCGATTGAGGTAATTTTGCCGAATATTTCCCTCATCTTTTTTGACTTTCCAATCATGTTTTCAAAAATATTTTCTCCCTTTAATTCGCCTTTCAGAAGCGCCAGGTCCTCTTTCATCTCAACTTTTTCAAAAATTTTGAAAATAGTTAGTTTTAATTCGTCGAAATTAAGGGGTTTTTGAAGATAATTGTCTATCCCTATTTTCATGGCCTGAACCGCGGATTCGACCGTGCCGTAGGCCGTCATTATTATTACCGATACATCCCTGTCAATTTCCCGTATTTTTTTATAAAGTTCCAGCCCGTCCATACCAGGCATTTTAAGGTCGAGCAGAATAAGGTCCATGTTTTCTTTGCCGACCACATCGAGCGCCTCCGCTGCCTCGGAAGCTGTAAAAACCGCGTAATTATCCTGGGTCAAAATCGCGTTAATGACTTTCAGCGTGGATTTGTTGTCATCGATGACAAGTATCCGCCTTTTGTTTATTGTCATTTTATTTTTCCTTTGCTGCCAAGCGGTATGGCCATTGTGAATTGGGCGCCCGCGCCGGCCCTGCTTTTAACGCATATCCTGCCGCCATGCTTTTTCACAATAGATTTGCTTATGGAAAGTCCTATGCCGAGCCCTGTTTCTTTTGTTGTAAAAAACGGGACAAATATATCCTTTAAGTCACCTGCCTTTATGCCGCAGCCGTTGTCCTTTACCGTTATAAGAAGCTCTTTTTTATTATAATCAAGTATGACTTCGCAGGCCGGCGACGCTGCTCCGTTAAGGGCATCCCTGGAGTTTGACAGGAAATTAACAAGCACCTGCCTTAACTGCTCCTGGTCAATCATTACACGGGGAATAACCTCTTTTTTCTTTACGATCCTTATATCCGTCGGAAAACTGTGCTTTACTATCATGATTATCCCGGTTAAATAACTCTCAAAATCGGTAAGTTTGAGTTTTAATTTTGTACCTCTTGAGAAATTAAGAAATTCATTCAGATAACTCTCAAGCCTGTTAATCTCATCAATTATTATGCCGGTAAATTCCCTGATTTCAGGATTGTCTTTGTATGTGTTGTAAAGATACTGGCCGGCGCCTTTCATTGAATTTAAGGGGTTTCTGATTTCATGCGCCAGGGCCGCCACCATTCTTTCCGTACGGTCCGTCCTGTCGTTGCGGCTGTCTTTTTTCATTTTAAAATATCCAGCATGTCTTTTACCGCTTTTCTCATGCCATCGAGCACGGCCCTTGCCACGATGCTGTGGCCTATATTCAGATCCACAATTTCCTTTATTGAAGCAATATGGGCTGTGTTTTCGTAGTCGAGCCCGTGGCCGGCATTTACTTTAAGCCCGAGGGCGGCGGCAAAGCAGGCCGCTTTTTTTATTTTTAAAAGCTCGGCCGCTCCGGATTTCTTGCCAAAATTGCCCGCGTATCTTCCGGTATGTATCTCGATAAAATCCGCTCCGGCTTCCTTCGCTGCCGTTATCTGCGTATTTGACGGCTCAATGAAAAGGCTCACTACAATATTTTTTTTCTTAAGGGCCGCAATCACCCTGCTTATTTTCCCAAGATTGCCGCTGACATCGAGCCCTCCTTCAGTGGTCAATTCCAGCCGTTTTTCCGGGACAAGGGTCGCTTCGTCAGGAAGCGCTTTAAGCGCCAGTTTAACCACATCTGGAGCAACTGACATTTCCAGATTCAGTTTCTTTCTAACACTTTTCCTCAGGCGCAGTACGTCCAGGTCATTAATGTGCCGCCTGTCTTCGCGTAAATGAACGGTAATTCCGTCAGCGCCCGCTTTTTCCACCGTGGCCGCCGCCTCGACCGGATCCGGAAAAAATCCCAGCCTTGCCTGCCTTAAAGTGGCTATATGGTCTATATTAACGCAGAGTCTTGCCATTTACCCCGCCTCCGGACAGTTTCGCCCGCTGAAGCTCTATTTCTATGGAATAAGGCGTGATATTCTTGATATCAAGCCCTCTTGGTATTGATTTAATATTTACCGGCGTAATCCTGTAGGAGTTTTTTCCTTCATGCGCGTCTTTCATGCTGATAGATACCGTTATGTCTTTTTTGTTTATATCATTTACTATATCGCGCCTGCCCGTAAGCTGAATATCCACATTATTTGATACTTTGTTTACAATATCCATATCCGACGGAAAACTTGAAAATTCAACGGGTACATTAATTACAACCGTCAGGTTTTCGCTGCTGGCCACGTAATACCACAACACCACAGCCGTAAAAAGCGCGCCCAGCTTGTACTGCCAGTTCTTTAGAAACAGCGCTCTGATATATTCTTTCATAAAGCCTCCATTAAATTCAGATAACTTTTTACCTTATTTTTGGCGCGTAAAGAGAAAGTATTTCAAGCAGCGTCTCTCCGTTTATATCAGGAGTTATCTTTCCGCCGATGGCAAGTGAAATTGACTTGCGCTCCTCGGACACAATTATTGTAATAGCGTCGGTTTCCTGTGATATTCCTATCGCAGCCCTGTGGCGCATCCCGTATTTTTTGTCAATGTCCTCTTTCTGAGAAAGCGGCAGAATACATCCGGCCGCCGCTATCCTGCCCTCCCTGATTATAACCGCGCCGTCGTGAAGCGGCGATTTCGTGTTAAAGATTGATATCAGCAGTTCCGAGGATGTCTCGGAATCAATCTTTGTGCCCGTGTCAATAAAACTTTTAAGATTAATCTCGCGTTCAAGCACAATAAGCGCCCCTGTTTTTTTTCTCGCCAGTATCTCCGAAGATTCCTTGATTTCCCTGTAGAGCTGAGCGTGTTCCTTAAATATAAATTTGAAGAGTTTGTTCTGTCCAAACTCAACAAGGGCCCTCCTGAGTTCCGGCTGAAAGACAATAATAAACGCTATTATCCATATGGTAGAAAGGCCGGTCAATATCCAGCTCATGGTATCAAGCTTCAGCAATTTTGACGCGACAACAAGTATCATGATTATGGCGAACCCCTTCAGCATCTGAAGCGCGCGCGATTCATGCAGGAGCAGGAAAACATTATATACAATTATGGCGACCAGTATTATATCAAGGAAATCATTGAGCCTCATGCCGTCAAAAGTGCTCAGCGCCGCCAGTATCCTTTCGCTCATTTTACAGCCCCCTGTGAGTTTCCGGCCAGTGCAAAAGCCACTTCCGCCGCCTGTTTCATCTCTTTTACATCATGAACCCTCACGATGTCCGCCCCTTTTTCCACTGAAAGCGCCACTGCCGCGGCAGTCCCGAACGCGCGGTCTCCTGCAGGGGCGCCGGTAACCGCGCCAATCATGGATTTTCTTGAAACGCCTATTAAAACCGGAAGGCCGAATGGTTTAAAGAGCCCGATGTTATTTATAATTTCAAAATTATCATTGAGGGTTTTTCCAAAACCTATACCGGGATCCAGTATCAGATTTTCATGCCGCAAACCGGCGGCTGAAGCCGCCTCGATCCTCGCCCTGAAATACCGGGCTATATCATGAGCCGCGCCGTTTTCCGAATAAACAGGATTGTCCTGCATGTTTCCCGGTGTTCCAAGTATATGCGATATTACAAAAGCGGCCCTGTATTCCGCGGCTGTTTTCAGCATATCCCGGTCAAATGTCCCTCCGGAGATATCATTTATCATATCCGCGCCGGCATTCAAAGCTTCTCTGGCAACGGCTGATTTATATGTGTCAATTGAAATAAGGCATTTGATTTTTGATTTTTTTAAAGCATAAATCACCGGAACCACCCTGGCAGTTTCATCTTCCTTTGATACAGGCGCGGCTCCCGGCCTTGTTGACTCGCCTCCGATATCAATTATATCGGCTCCCTGGCTTTCCATTTCATGGCCCCTGCTTATTGCCGCGCCGCTTTCAATGTATCTGCCGCCATCAGAGAATGAGTCGGGGGTAATGTTCAAAATTGCCATGATAAGGGTGCGGTTTATATTTATTTCCCTGCCCCTTGCCAGCAATTTCACTTTTTTCACCTCAAATAATTACTTTATTTGCTTATAAGCTCCAGCGCTTCTTTTCTTGTGGATTCATTCTTCCTGAAAATTCCCCTTATGGCCGATGTAACCATTTTCGAACCCGGCTTTTTTACCCCGCGCATTGTCATGCAAAGATGTTCTGCTTCAATAATAACAAGGACTCCCAGCGGGTTGATTACATTCATCATTGTGTCCGCTATCTGGGATGTAAGCCGTTCCTGAAGCTGCGGCCTTTTGGCGTATAATTCAACAACTCTCGCAATCTTTGAGAGTCCGAGCAGTTTATTTTTACGGGGAATATATGCTATGTGCGCCTTTCCCAAAAAAGGCAGAAAATGGTGTTCGCAGATGGAATAAAACGGAATGTCCTTCAGGATGACCATCTCGTCGTGGTCCTCGGCCTCAAAAACTTTCACAACATCTTTAACATCCCTGCCGATTCCCGAAAAAATATCCTCATACATTTCAGCGACGCGTTTGGGAGTATCTTTCAGCCCTTCGCGGCCGGCATCATCGCCTATGGCAGTAATTATTGACTTTATGGCCTTTTCTATCGCCGCCTTGTCAAACGGCTTTTTTCTTTTTGTCATTTGATGAATACTCCTTGTACATCGCTTCAAAGTCATCGCCTTCGATTGTTTCCTTTTCAAGAAGCGTTTTGGCGACCACATCAAGGAATTTTCTGTTCTTTTTAAGTATATCCCGCGCTTTTGCGTGGGCGCCGTCAATTATTGACTTTACCTCGGCATCAATTTTCTGGGCCGTGTCTTCGCTGTAATTCTTTTCTCTCATAAAATCTTTGCCTATAAAAACTTCCTGGTTGGATTTGCCCCAGGCAAGCGCGCCGAGCTTGTCGCTCATGCCCAGCTCGCATACCATCCTGTGGGCGATTGATGTCGCCCTTTCGATGTCATTGGCCGCGCCCGTCGTGAAATCGGTAAAAACAAGTTCTTCCGCCGACCTGCCGCCCATAAAAATTGTTATTGTATTTATAAGCTCGCTTTTCTTATAGGAATGCTTGTCTTCTATGGGAAGCGAAAGGGTATAACCCAGCGCCATACCCCTTGGAATTATGGATATTTTATGAACAGGATCCGTGCCTGGCAGGGACCTTGTTACTATGGCATGTCCGGCTTCATGATAAGCCGTATTATTATTTTCCTTTTCGGATGTGAGCCTGGATTTCTTCTCAGGCCCCGCCACGACCCTTTCAATTGATTCCTCGAGTTCCTCCATTGTGACAGTCTTCTTGTTTCTTCTTGCAGCCAGAAGCGCTGATTCATTAACCAGATTCGCCAGGTCCGCTCCGGAAAATCCCGAAGTGCGTTTGGCTATTATTGACATATCAACGGTTGGGTCGAGTTTTACTTCTCTTGAATGAACCTTTAATATACCCTCGCGCCCTTTTATATCAGGCTTATTAACTACAACCTGCCGGTCAAATCTGCCCGCCCTCAACAAAGCCGGATCAAGCACGTCCGGCCTGTTCGTAGCGGCAATTATAATAACACCCGTATTTGCCTCAAATCCATCCATCTCAACCAGCAGCGCATTCAGGGTCTGTTCCCTTTCGTCATGCCCTCCGCCGAGGCCCGCTCCGCGGTAACGTCCGACCGCGTCTATTTCGTCTATGAAAATTATACATGGCGCGTTGCGTTTTCCCTGTTCGAATAAATCGCGCACCCTTGCCGCTCCGACCCCGACAAACATCTCCACAAAATCAGAACCTGATATCGAGAAAAAAGGAACTCCGGCCTCACCGGCCACAGCGCGCGCAAGAAGGGTTTTCCCCGTTCCAGGAGGCCCTAAAAGCAGGACCCCTTTTGGTATCTTTCCGCCGAGTACCTGAAATTTTTTCGGTTCCTTGAGGAACTGGATTATTTCCTCAAGCTCTTCTTTGGCCTCATCAACCCCGGCAACATCCCCAAAAGTTACTTTTCCGCCGACCTCGGCAAGTTTTGCCCTTGATTTTCCGAAAAGCTGAGCGCCTCCGGTTCCGCCCTGCGAACGGTTCATTATGAATATCCAGAAAAATATAAGCAGCAAAACCGGAGCCCAGGAAAAAAAGAATGCTGAAAGTATTTTTTCAAATCCTATTTTGGGAAGTTTTGTAACAATTTTTACATTGTTATCATGGAGCATTTTATAAAAAATCGGGTCATCCGTCGGCACAACCGCGTCAAACTTTGTATTGTCCAAAGTTAATCCTTCAACATCATTCAATCCGTCATCCTTCCGCGAAATGACAACTGATGAAACAGAACCTTTTTTTACCTGATCAAGAAAATCCGAATATATATATGATACCTTTTTCTGACCCGCTATCATATTATTGGTGCCCATATAATTATAAGCTATAACTATTAATATCAACATTACGAGCCAAAATGAAAGAGACAAGCCGTTCCTGTTTTTCATTTATAAATCTCCTTTTTCCAGATGATAAAATAATATTTGTCCCTGCAGGGACAATTGTGGATTTAATTATATAATTTTTTGCGTTAAATTACAAGGTTTTTTGCCCCCGGATACACAGGGCTATTCAGCGAGTTAATATTAAATGTTGTGTATGAGACCAAAGCGACGTATCCTATAATAAGTT
>CAZMGF010000046.1:0-17795 GCA_964565765.1 uncultured Spirochaetia bacterium | reverse complement strand
TCAAACCAGCCATGAAAGTGGTTAATTCCACCTTCCTTGCTTTTGAATGGGGAATCAGGGATTTTCAAAATGAATTCACACCGGTTCCTATGGAAACCTATCAGCCTGAATTAAACACCATAAATGCTGTTAAGGCAGTTTCCATGTCGCGCCTTTGCTTTTGCGGCTATGGGTTAAAAACCGCCTCGAAAACGGGCCTAAAACATTTACAGGCCGGGATAACACTGCTGGCATCGGCCGCCGCGCAGCCAGAGCCATTTTATGATGTTTTCAGGTTATATTCTTACAGGGGGATTTACAACGCGGCTTTTCTGGGTGACGCGGACAATTTCAGGCTGGTTTCGAATTACGCGGGAGCCCAATCCAATTACGGCAATGACCTGTTCGCGGCGTCAAAATTCAGGGAAGCTGCAGCAGCCTATAAAAGGGCCCTTATGCTGCCTTATAGAGGCTCCAGAAACGGCATGCAGGCCAACCTTAACGGCGCGTTAAAAAGGGGCAGTCTTTTCCCTTAATTGACTAATATTACCATTTATGTTATATTTCATAAACTTACATCAGCATAAGAAGAATTTACGGCTGGAGGCTAAAGTATGGATTATTTTAACTATAAAAAGAAGGTTCTTTTTGCCGAAGATGCGGATATAAACATGCTTGCGGCAAAATACGGCACGCCCCTGTATGTGTATTCAAAGAGGACCTTTGTTGAACATTATCACAAGATCCGCGGCGCTTTTTCGGACCTTGACGCCATGATATGCTATTCTGTAAAGGCAAATTCAAGCGGCGCAATCCTCAAGGAAATGCGCTCACAGGGAGCGGGCTTTGACATTGTATCCGGCGGTGAACTTTACCGCGTGCTTGGCATAGGCGCGGACCCCAAAAAGATAGTTTACGCCGGCGTCGGCAAGACCGCCGATGAGATCAGGTACGCGCTGAAGTCGGGCATACTTATGTTCAATATAGAGTCTGTTGAAGAGCTGCGCGCGGTTAATTACATTGCCGGGAAAATGGGCAAAAAGGCGGACGTTGCCCTGCGTATCAATCCGGATGTGGACGCCCTTACGCACCACTATGTCAATACCGGAAAAAAAGAATCAAAGTTTGGCATAGATATTAATTTTGCGCTGGGTATTTACAGGACCGCAAAGAAGCTCAAACATATTAATATAAAAGGCGTCGACATGCATATCGGGTCGCAGATAACCACGCCGATACCTTATCTGAACGCCGTGGCGAAAATAGCGCAGTTTGTCCTGGAACTTAACAGGGAAGGGATAACCATTGAATACCTTAATATAGGCGGCGGGCTCGGTATTATATACAACGAGGAAAAACCCACTACAGCGGATGTATTCGCCAAGGCTGTGAAGCCCCACATTGCCGGTTTTGGACTGAAGATAATACTGGAACCGGGAAGGTTCATCATAGGCAACGCGGGAATTCTTGTCACAGAGGTAATATATAATAAAAAAGGCAGGTCAAAAAATTTTATCATAGTTGACGCGGGCATGAACGATCTTATCAGGCCCGCGTTATACGGTTCTTTTCACAAGATAATACCGGTAAACATGAAGAAAAGTGAAAAACTTTACCAGTGCGACGTGGTCGGGCCCATTTGCGAGTCCGCGGATTTTCTCGGTAAGGACAGAAACCTGCCGGAAGTTGAGCCTGGCGGCCTTCTTGCTGTAAGGAGCGCCGGCGCGTACGGCATGGCGATGGCTTCAAATTATAATTCAAGGCCGCGCGCAGCGGAAGTTTTAGTCGACGGAAAGAAACACCGGCTTATAAGGGAAAGAGAAACGTACGAAGACCTTGTGATAAAGGAAAAAATATAACCCGCTTGCGGGAATCGGGGCTTTGCTTATGAAGAATATTAAATTTACAAAAATGTCGGGCAATGGCAATGATTTTATAGTCTTGGATAATATGAAGGGTTCCATTAAATTATCAGGGGACGAAATAAGGGCCCTTTGTGAAACCAGGTTTTCAATAGGCGCCGACGGTCTTATAATGGCCGAAAAGGGGGGCAGAGGCCGCGATTTCTACATGAAATTTTACAACAACGACGGCCGTGAGGCTGAGATGTGCGGCAACGGCGGAAGATGTATTGCCAGATTCGCGTATTTAAAGGGGATTGCCGGAGCGGAAATGATTTTTGAGGCAAAGGACGGCCTTCATGAGGCAAAAGTACTTGCCGGCGGCGGCGTAAAGCTTAAAATGATAGATCCTTTCGGCATGAAGGATAATATAAAGGTGAAATACGCCGGAAAAACCTTAAAGGGATTTTTTGTTAATACCGGCGTCCCTCATTTTGTGACTGAAGTAAAAGATATTAATAAAACAGATGTCAGGGAGATGGGGCGCTCCATAAGGTTTGATAAGGCCTTTAAACCGGCCGGGACAAACGTTAATTTTGTGCAGAGGATAAGCAAGTCATCTTTTTATATAAGAACGTACGAGCGCGGTGTTGAGGACGAAACATATGCCTGCGGAACAGGAGCGGCGGCTTCCGCGGTTGCAATGCATTTGATAAACGGCGCGGAGTCTCCGGTAACCCTTAAGGCAAAGGGCGGGGAATTAAAGATATATTTTAAGGAAGATTCGGGCAAAATATCCATGCTTTATCTTGAAGGCAACGCCAGGATAATTGCCGAAGGAATTGTCTGCGATGAGGCTTTTAAATTCTGAAAATCAGGCGGCGGATGGAAAAAACCGAAGGCCGCCAATATATTTCCGGAGGTGTAAAATGTTCAAAGGATCCTACGTAGCGATAGTAACGCCGTTTAAAGACGGGAAAATAGATGAGAAATCGTATGAGTCTCTGATTGAGATGCATGCGGCGGCGGGCACAGATGGAATTGTGCCGGCAGGAACCACCGGAGAATCTCCGACCCTGACGCCTGAAGAAAATGAAAGGCTGGTCGACCTGACCGTCAGGTTTGTCAAAGGCAGGATGAAGGTAATTGCCGGCACGGGTTCTAATTCAACTGCAGAAGCGATAGAATATACGGTTGCCGCCGAGAAATCCGGTGCGGACGGGGCGCTTGTTGTAAATCCGTATTACAATAAACCGACGCAGACCGGGCTTTACGAACATTTTAAGGCCGTGGCGGCATCTGTAAAGTTTCCGGTAATTGTATATAATATACTTTCAAGGACGGCGGTAAACGTCTCTACGGCGACGCTTTCAAGGCTCGCCAAGGATTGCCCGAATATCACCGGAGTTAAGGAAGCCAGCGGGGACCTTTCCCAGATGAATGAGGTAATAGTCCAGTGCGGCCCTGATTTTGACGTATTGTCAGGCGACGACGCTTTAACACTGCCGCTGCTTGCGATAGGCGGAAGCGGTGTTATTTCTGTGGCTGCGAATTTTATACCAAAAGATATAAAGGATATGATAAACGCATTTAACGCGGGTAATATAAAGAAGGCGCAGGAAATGAACAACAGGATGTTTCCCCTGATAAAGGCGATGTTTGTCGAAACAAATCCCATACCTGTAAAAGCGGCAATGGCAATGATGGGGCTCATTTCGCCGGACATAAGGCTGCCCATGACCAGGCCGGAAAAGGAAAATATGGAAAAAATTAGAAAGGCAATGCTGGACTACGGATTAAAAGTAAAATAAAATGACGGAGGTTGATATGATAAAAATCGGTATATCAGGCGCGGCCGGAAGGATGGGCAACGCGCTTATAGCATCGGCTTCGCAGAATCCGGACAAGTACAGGATTGCCCTGCTGCTTGAGGCAAAAGGCAATGAAAATATAGGATTGAAAATCGGCGGATTGAATATTACAGACGACCTAAAAAAAGGAATCAATGACATTGACGTGTTCATTGATTTTACAACACCTGTGGCAACTTTGGCGCACCTGAAGGTTTTGGCCGAAGTAAAAAAACCGGTTGTAATCGGCACTACCGGGTTTGACGGCAATGAGCTATTTGAGATAGAACAGGCCGCGAAAAAAACCGCTGTCGCAATGTCTTCAAATTATTCCATAGGCATAAACGTTATGTGGAAGCTTTTGAAAGAGGCCACGAAAGCGCTGAAAGCGGACTATGATATTGACATTGTGGAGGCGCATCACAGGATGAAAAAGGACGCTCCTTCGGGCACTGCGCTTACGACCGCCGAAATTATCCTGAAGGAAAAAGGGCTTGATCCGGCGGCCAATATTGTCTTTGGAAGGCAGGGCAGGAATCTGGAACGCTCGCGCGATGAGATCGGGGTTTTTGCCGTCAGGGCCGGAGGCATTATAGGCGAGCACACGGTGACTTTCGGCTCCATGGGCGACAAGCTTGAAATATCACATACGGCCTTCTCGCGGGAGGCGCTGGCCATGGGCGCCCTTAAGGCGGCGGCATTTATAAGCGGGAGGCCGCCGAAGCTATACACAATGACTGAAATACTCGGTTTATAAAAGGGGCCAAATGGTAAAATTTATCAGGTACTCCATAGAGGATTCGGCGCCCCAGTGGGGCATAGTGAATAATGAGGGTAATATAACGGATATCGAAGGGGATATTTACACCCAGTACAGGGTGATGCCGAATATTATTAATTTTGAGCGGGTTACGCTTCTTCCCCCGTGCGAGCCGACCAAAATAATATGCGTCGGGTTGAACTATTCCGACCACGCGAAAGAAATGAACACTGCAAAACCGAAGGAACCTGTTATTTTCCTTAAACCACCCAGCGCTGTCATAGGGCATATGGATGAAATTATTTATCCGGATATGTCGCAGCGCCTGGATTATGAGGCGGAGCTTGCCATCATAATGAAAAATACGGTAAAAAACATCCCGGAGGATATGGTGGATATGAGCGTGCTGGGATATACCTGTTTTAATGATGTAACCGCCAGGGACCTTCAGACAAAAGACGGGCAGTGGACCAGGGCAAAATCCTTTGACACGTTCGCCCCCATAGGGCCGTATATCGTGCGCGACATAAATCCGGACAAGCTCGATATAAAACTATACCTGAACGGTGAAATTAAACAGAACTCGAACACGTCGAAATTTATTTTTAAGACAAAAAAGCTTGTAAGTTTTATTTCAAGGATAATGACATTAAACAGGGGCGATGTGATAACAACCGGAACGCCGGGCGGAATAGGCCCCATGCAGCGCGGCGACAAGGTCGAGGTTGAAATCGGGGAAATTGGCAAGCTTATTAATTACGTCAGATAAATATATTCAACGGAGGTTAAAAATGGAATACAGCAGGGGAATGCAGGCGCTCCCGCCTTATATTTTTGTGGAGCTTGACAGGAAAAAGAAGGCTGCAAGGAAACAGGGACGGGATATAATCGACCTTGGTATCGGAGATCCTGACAGGCCGACGCCCAAAAGGATAATCGACAAATTTGTCGAGACTGTAAACAAGCCGTCCAACCACCAGTACCCGATAGGCAGGGGAAGTAAAGTTTTCAAGGCGGCGGTTATAGAATGGATGGACAAAAGATTTGATGTGGGGTTGACCGATGAAGAAGTCATGTGCCTTATTGGCGCCAAAGACGGCATTACGCATCTGCCCCTGGCGTTTATTAATCCTGGAGACATTGTTCTCGTCCCGGATCCGGGATATCCCGGCTATACATCAGGCACTATACTTGCCGGCGGGGTGGCTTTTCCACTGCCGCTTAAAAAGGAAAATAATTTCCTGCCGGATCTTTCAAAACTGCCCGAAGAACTGCTGAAACTCACGAAAATATTGTGGCTGAATTATCCGAACAATCCGACTTCCGCGACGGCGGATTATCAGTTTTATGAGGAAATGATATCATACGCGGAAAAATATGATTTTATTATAGCCCAGGACGCCCCGTATTCCGAAATTTATTTCGGGCAGCCGCCTATTTCAATGCTGCAGATACAGGGGGCAAAGAACCACTGTGTCGAATTTTACTCAATGTCAAAGACCTATAACATGACTGGCTGGAGGATTGGTTTCGCGGTGGGAAGCGAAAAGATAATAAACGGCCTCGGGACAATCAAAGAAAGCATGGACTCCGGAACATTTTCGGCTATTCAGGAAGCTTCGGCATGGGCCCTTTTGAACTGCGATGAAGAAGCGGCTGAAATAAGGAGCCTGTACCGCAGGAGGGCCGAAGTTTTTTCGAAAGGGTTAAAAGAGCTCGGCTATGATGTTCTTGAGGCAAAGGCAACATTATATCTGTGGGTGAAAGTGCCCGGCAATTACAATTCAATGTCGTTCTGCGAGAAAGTCTTAGAAGAGGCTGATATTGTACTTACTCCGGGAATAGGTTTCGGAAAATCCGGGGATAAATACTTCAGGATTGCGCTCACAGTCGAGGAACCTCTGATTCAAAAAGCCCTTGAGAGGCTTAAAAAGGTTAAAATCTAAAATAATGGAAAAGATATTCCTGTCAGTGGGCACGAATCTCGGCAACAGGATGGAAAATCTCAGGACCGCCCTGAAACTTATCGGCGGCTGCGGGGTTCTGGTTGATGCGGTTTCCGGGGTTTACAGGACGGAACCTGTGGGATTAAAAAGCCAGTCTGATTTTTATAACATATGCGTAAGCGGGTTCACTGAAAACGGACCTGACGAACTTTTAGCCGTGTTAAAAAAGATAGAATTTGAAATGGGGCGCGTTAAACAGGAAAAATGGGGGCCCAGGATTATAGATATTGACATATTGTTTTATAGTAATATAATTATTAACACCGGGTCGCTGACGATACCGCATCCTGAAATTGCCTCGCGCAGGTTTGTCCTTGAGCCGCTTTCTGAAATAGCGCCCCAGCATGTGCATCCAGGGCGTGAAATTACAATAAAAGAGCTTTTAATAAAAGGCATTTTTACCGAAAACGCGGTACTTACAGGAGAGAAATTATGAGGGATTTTCATTACATAGCCATAGAAGGCGTGCTTGGAGTGGGAAAAACAAGCTTCGCTAAGATGCTTTCCGCCGATCTTCAGGCTAAAATCGTGCTCGAGCAGGTTGACAACAACCCTTTCCTTGAAAAATTTTATAAGGACATGGGCACGTTCGCGCTGCAGACACAGCTGACATTCCTTTTAAACCGCGCGATGCAGCAGGAACCGCTCAGGCAGCTTGACCTTTTTTCCAGCAAAATTGTCGCCGATTACCTTATAGACAAGGACAGGATATTCGCTTATATAACACTAAATGAGAACGAGTTGAACCTTTATGAAAAAATATACTCGCTGGTTGTCAATGAGGCGCAGCTGGTAAAACCCGATCTTGTGGTTTATCTGCAGGCATCTATAGACGTCCTGCTTGACCGCATTAAGAAAAGGGGGCGTAGCTTCGAGAAGAACGTAAACAAGGACTACCTGTACAACCTGTCGCAGGCATATAATCACTTCTTTTCAAATTATTCCGGCGGCCCTCTGGCAATAGTAAATACCGACGACGTGGATTTTGTGAACGACAAGCGCGCGTACAAGATGATAAAGGATTATATTCTTTCAATAAAAGGCGGCATTAATTATTACACGCCGAGACTGGACAAATAAAATGCTGACAGCGCCCAAAGTAAAGGCCCTTAAAGGGAAGAAAAAAATAGTAATGCTTACAGCATATGATTATATAATGGCTTCATACCTTGAAAAAGCCGGTGTAGATATCATTCTTGTGGGTGATTCGGTTGGTATGGTATTTCAGGGAGTAAAGGAGACCCTTCCTGTTACAGTTGATGAAATTATTTATCACACTAAAGCTGTAAAACGCGGCGCTCCATCAACAATGATAGTTTCAGATATGCCCTTTATGTCATATCAGGCGTCGGTTAAAGACGCGCTTGTAAATGGGGGAAAAATAATCAAGGAATCCGGCGCCTCCGCGTTAAAACTTGAAGGAGGCCCTGAAATTATCCCCCAGATAAAAGCATTAATCCGGATAGGCGCGCCTGTAATGGGGCATATAGGGCTTCAGCCGCAGTCTGTAAATGTTTATGGGGGATATCCGGTGCAGGGCAACACACCCGGAGAAGTTGATGAGCTTGTGTCAAAAGCAAGGGAGCTGGAAGATGCCGGAGTTTTCGCCATTGTTGTGGAAAAAGTAAGGGATAAAGCGGCAGTTGAAATAACCGCGGCTGTGAATGTGCCTGTGATCGGCATAGGCTCAGGGCCCAATTGCGACGGGCAGGTGCTGGTGACCCACGATATGCTCGGGGCATTTCCGGATTTTAGGCCTTCTTTTGTTAAATTATATGACAATCAGGCGTCAAGATCCATAAAAGCAATTGAAAAATTCAGCCGGGATGTGAAAAAATCCATATTTCCATCGCGGAAGAATTATTATTAGGAAAAATTTATGAAAATAATTTCAGGTATAAATGAAATGCGGGAGTACTCAGCAAAGCTCAGGAAACGCGGGCACACAATAGGCTTTGTGCCCACGATGGGGGCCCTGCACGCCGGCCATTTATCGTTGGTTGAGGCCGCCGCCAGAGAGAATGAAAGGGTGATAATATCAATTTTTGTAAATCCGGCGCAGTTTGCCCCCAATGAAGATCTTGACGCCTATCCGAGGCCTCTGAAAAAAGATATTAAACTGCTGCGTTATTTGAAAAAAGCAGACTGCCTCTTTATTCCTGAAGCAGGGGATATATATCCTGACGGATACGCCACTTATGTGGAGCTGCAAAATTCAATGGTAAATTGTCTGTGTGGATTATCAAGGCCGGCTCATTTCAGGGGAGTAACCACAATCGTTTCAAAATTGCTTAATATTACAACGCCGGACAGGATTTATCTCGGGCAAAAAGACGCGCAGCAGGCATTAATACTGGAAAAAATAATAAAGGATATGAATTATCCCGTATCGGCAGTTATATGCCCGATAGTCAGGGAAAAAGACGGCCTTGCGCTTTCTTCAAGAAATACTTACCTTACCCCGGAACAGAGGAATTGCGCGCCGGTTATTTACAAATCGCTGCAAATGGCTGAAAGTATGATAGAATTGGGTGAGAGGGACGCTGAAAAGATAAAAAAGGAGATCCGGAGAAAAATAAAGGAAGAGAATCTTGAAATTGATTATGTGGAGGCTGTTGCTTACGCCGACTTAAGGCCCCTGGAAAACCTGACAGGAAAGGTTTTAATCGCGGCCGCTGTTTTTGTCGGAAAAACAAGGCTCATAGACAATATAATAACGGACATTCCATAATGGAGGCGGATAAATGCTGGTAGAAATGATGAAATCAAAGATACACAGGGCCCGGGTGACCGATAAACACCTTGAATATGAAGGCTCTATAACCATTGATGAAACCCTGATGGAAAAGGCGGACATATCGGAAAATGAAAAGGTGCATGTCCTAAACCTTAACAACGGAGAACGTTTTGAAACTTATGTTATAAAGGGTAAAAAAAATTCCGGCAGCATCTGTATAAACGGGGCGGCGGCCAGGCTCGCGGAGAAAAATGATATTGTTATTATAGTGTCATACGGGCAGATCGATTCAAAAGAGCGCGGCGAGTTTAAGCCCAGGATAGTGAAAGTGAACGCGAATAACAGGGCAAGCTGAGAATTAAGGAGACCAAAATCAAATGGAATCAAAAAAGAAAAAACTTGGAATCATAGGCTGCGGCTCGATAGGCACCGAGATAGCGCAGGCAATAGACAGGGGAGACATACACGTAACCCTTTACGCATGTTTTGACATTGACAGGTCAAAATTTGATGCGATGGCGGCTAAATTCAGCAATGTTAAGCCCTTATTCATGCCGCTTGAAGAGCTGATAAAAAGCTGCGACCTTGTTGTGGAGTGCGCGCATAAGGATTCCGTTAAACAGATATTCCAGCTAGCCATAGATAATTTCAGGGATATCATGTTCTTGAGCGCCGGCGGGGTGATGGAAAACACGGATTTGATAGAGCAGGCAAAATCCAAAATGATAAATGTTTATGTGCCTTCGGGCGCCGTAGTGGGGCTTGACGGGCTTGACGCGGCAAAATATCAGGGGCTCCACAAGGTAACCCTTATAACAAGAAAACCCCCCAGGGCCTTTAAAGGTGTTAAATCATTAAAGGACAGGGGAATTGACGTTGACGCGATAAAGACGGAAACGGTTGTTTATGAAGGCAACGCCATCGGCGCTGTTAAGGAATTTCCCCAGAACATTAATGTCGCCGCGACACTGAGCCTTGCCGGTGTTGGCCCGGAAAATACGCACGTGCGCATTGTCATAGATCCGTTTATAACAAATAACGTGCATGAGATACTGGTGGAGGGCGATTTTGGCAGGTTCAGGGCCATCACAGAGAACCTTCCGTCGCCGAACAATCCCAAAACAAGTTATTTAACTTCTCTATCTGCCATTGTTATGATCAAAAAGATTGTGGAGTCAATCCACATAGGCACTTAACGGCAAGCCGGTATAAGGGGGCGGAAATTAAAACCACAAGGGATTATCTTAAAGATATTTTTTACAGCCGTTTTTTTATTCCTCTTATTATAGCCGCGGCGTTTTTATATGTGCTTTTCTATTCAATATACCTTATAAAATCCGACAATCAGCGTGTAAATCTTGAAAAGCAGCTAAATATGTGCGTGCAGTATTTTAATTTTGCATTTATTGACAGGTTCTCCGGCGTTGCCGCGAGCCTGGCAAAGGATCCTGATATAATATCACTTTGTTCCGAAGACGGGCCGCGTGATTTTGCGCCGGCCATCATTGCGCAGGAAGCCATAAAAAACGCCGCCGATGCCATGATAGTTTATGTAATGGATTCCGGGGGAAAAGTTATATCATCAACAAAATATAACAATGGAAAAAACAGCCTGACAGGTGAAAGTTATAAATTCAGGCCATATTTTAAGGCCGCTATGGCCGGCAGGAGCTATATTTACCCGGCGGTCGGAGTTACAACGGGAGAGCGCGGCATCTATTTTTCGGCTCCGGTCAGGAGCCCTAAAAGCGGCCGGCCGGACGGCGTTGTTGTAATAAAAATGGGGACAAAAGCTGTTGATAAATTATTTGAGGGGCTTGACCCGGCCGCCGCCCTGATATCACCGCATGGAATTATATTCTGCACTAATAACAAAGACTGGTATTTAAGGCCCGTTGCGGCCATTGACCGCGGCATACTGAGCGCATCCAGGCAGTTTAACGGATACAGGCCTGACGCAATAGGAGCCGCAAACAAGCTTAAGGGAGGGGACGAATATTTAAAAGGGGTGAAATATATTGCAAAAACCTCGCCCGTAGACATAGCCGGCTGGAGAATCGCGCTTTTAGAGCCCGCAAACGTGAAGGCTCCACTGACGGCCCCCCAGAAGGAAATTATACTCACGATACTTTTTGCGCTGGCGGCTGTGGTATTTATCATGTTTATGTTATACATTAACAGGAAAACCCGCGAAGAGCTTATGGGTGAAACGCAGAGGTACAGGGAAATATTTGACAACATAAATGACGGCATATTTATTCACGACGCATCCACAGGCAGGGTCATAGATGTCAATAAAAAAGCTGTTGAAATGTTCGGATTTTCAAGGGAAGAAATGTACGGCATGCTTCCAAGGGGGCCGAGCGAATCCGAAGGTTATTTTACAACTAAAAACGCCCTGGGCCTGATTGAGTCCACGGCGAAAAACAAACCGCAGGTTTTTGAATGGCTGTCAGTGGGCAAAAATGGAACTGGATTCTGGACGGAAGTCAGCCTTATAAAAAGTAAGATGCATGGAAAAGATATTGTAATAGCCCTCGTCAGGGATATAAGCTCGAGGAAGGCCGCCGAGGAAGAAACCGTAAAACTTATTTCTGAACTCAAAAGGTCCAATTCCGAACTGCAGGATTTCGCCTACGCCGCGTCCCACGACATGAAAGAGCCCCTGCGCATGGTTTCCAGCTATGTACAGCTGCTTGAAAAACGCTACAAAGGCAAACTTGATTCCGACGCGGATGAATTCATAGCATTTGCCGTCGGGGGCGTGAAGCAGATACAGCGGTTAATTGATGATTTGCTTGCATACTCCAGGGTCAATTCAAAGGGCGGCGAATTTGTTCCGGTCGACCTCAACGAAACGCTTGACAGGGTAAAAAACTCCCTTAAATTTAAAATTGAGGAAAAGAATGGAATCATAAAAAGCGCGCATCTGCCTGTTGTAATGATGGATCCGATCCAGTCGGAGCAGTTGTTTCTTAATCTTATGGTAAATTCGCTGAAATTTGCCAGGGCCGAGGCAAATCCTGTTATTGAGATAGACTGCGTAAAAAAGGAATCCGGCTGGGAGTTTGCGTTTAAAGACAACGGCATAGGCATTAAAGAGGAATATTTTGACAGAATATTTGTGATTTTTCAGAAACTTCATTCAAGGGAAGAATACGAAGGCACCGGAATAGGCCTGGCAATATGCAAAAAAATAATTGAACGCCACAATGGCCGGATTTGGCTTGATTCCGTGCCAGGTGAGGGAACAACATTTCATTTCACCATTCCAGGATAGAACCGCAGAAAATCCACGCCCGGTATTGACTTCTAATTTTATTTTTTTTATTATATAATATGGACAATATATATTTATCCGGCCGGAGGCGAATTTGGAAAATGTAATTGAAGTAAAAGGCGCCACAAAGGTTTACAAAGCCCTTGATTTCTGGAATAAAGAAAGGACCACTGCCATAGAAAACGTGGATCTTTTTGTGGCAAAAGGCGAGGTATTCGGCCTGCTCGGCCTCAATGGCGCGGGCAAGACCACCCTGATGAAGGTCCTTTTGGGGCTCTTAAAGCCGACTTCGGGAGAGGTAAGCATTCTGGGCGGAAGCGCGGATGATATCGCCATAAGGGCGCGGATTGGCTACCTTCCCGAGCTGCCTTATTTTCCAAAATACCTGAAGGTAAGGGAAGTCATGGAATATTTTGCCGGAATATTCGGCATCCCCGGCAATATCAGGAAGCAAAAGATAGAAAGCATACTTGAAATTGTAAAACTGTCAAAAAAATCGGAGGCAGGTGTAAAAGAGCTTTCAAAGGGAATGCAGGGCAGGCTAGGCCTTGCCCAGGCGATATTAAACGATCCGGACCTCCTTTTTCTGGACGAACCCATGTCGGGGCTTGACCCCCTTGGCTACAAGGAAACCAGGGACATCATTCTTGACCTCAAAAAACGGGGCAAAACAATTTTTTTTAATTCACACATTCTCAGCGAAGTGGAAAAAGTATGCGACAGGGTGGCTGTTATGCACGCCTCACACATAAAAAGCGTTGAAACGCTCGCTGAAGCCCTTAAAAAACACGGTTCCCTTGAAAAATATTTTGTAGGAATTGTCGAGGGGAACTCATGAACAGGATACTGGCCGTCGCGGAATATATTTTTAAGCAGAGCTTCCGGAACAGGATACTCAACGTTCTTATAATATTCGCTGTATTCGCGGCAATGTTCTCCCTGGCAATATCAGAGCTCGCCCAGGAAGCCGAAGTTAAAATGGTTATGGATTTCGGGCTTTTTGCCATTGAAATTTTCGCTTTCCTGACGCTTGTTCTTTCTATGACCATACAGATATTTGAGGAGACGGAGCTCAAAACGCTCATGGTAATAATGGTAAAACCAATAAAACGAAGTGAATACTTAATCGGCAAATACCTGGGCGTAATAACGACGGTGCTCATGAACCTGCTGGTTATGACGGCGGTTGTTATGCTTGTTGTAAAGCTGAAAGGCGGGGATCCGTGGGACATAAATATGCTCACATCCATCCTGTATTCGTACATGGGGATATGCGTGCTTGCCGCAACGGCCATCTTGCTCTCGACAGTATCCACCACAGTGCCCAGCTGGGTCATATACCTGTTTTTTGTTTATGCCCTAGGGCACCTGACCGTGCACCTGAAAAACCTCGTAAAGGATTCGGCCGGCGCGGCTTTAAAAACAATTGTGGACTTTATATATTACGTTGTGCCGAACCTTGAGCTTTTCAACCTGAAAGACAAACTCAATTCAACTGGCGGAATTTTCGAGCCGAAATATCTCCTGCTTGTATTCGGCTACGGGATACTGTATATTGTTGTGTCGCTTGCGGCGGCATGTTTTATATTTGACGAAAAGGAATTTTAGCCGGTTATGGTTATATTGAAAAGAACAGCGCTCTATTTTGCGCTGAATGCGGCTTTTGCCATAATGTGCGTTATGAATTTTCTGGCGACAAACGACCTTAAAACAATCCAGCCGGCATGGTATTTCCTGTCGCGCCATTCTTACGGCAATTTCGGGCAGATAGCCGCTGTTTCGTTCGGATACAGGCCGCTGCTAGCGGATGTGGATTATATAAGCATGCTGCAGTATTACGGAGACCCTGCAGGCGCTCAGGACGGACATAAGCGGATGCTGGGCTGCCTTAATGCAATTACAGACGCGGAACCGGACTTTACATTTGCCTACACATACGGCGCGGCTATACTTGCCTTCAATTTAAAACGCTATGATGAGGCAATAAGCATAATACAGAAGGGAATCAGTTTTAATCCTTCTTTCTGGAAACTGAGATTTTACCTGGGCGCCATAATCTACAGCAAGAAAGGTGATACATTAAAATTGACCGGCCTGCTTGAAGAGGCCCTTAAATTTTCGGATCATCCCGCGGTAATAGAGAGGATGCTGGGAAATATTTATGAAATTTCAAGGACCCCTGACGAGACGGCGCAATACTGGGTTATGATTTTTAGGACCACAAAAGACGCAGAAACCAGGAAATATTCTTCGGAAAGGCTCAAAAGCATAATTGCCTCGGGCAGGCTGAAATATCCTTCTATAATCCTTAAAAGTTTGTAGATAATAGACTGAAATACATTAACCGGGAGTTGTCATGGCAGCAAATATCGTCATAAAAGGCGCGCGTGAGCATAATTTAAAGAATATTGACATAGATATACCGCGCGACAAACTTGTGGTAATAACCGGAGTTTCCGGGTCGGGTAAATCATCGCTTGCCTTTGACACTATATACGCGGAAGGGCAGAGGAGATATGTAGAATCACTTTCGGCTTACGCCAGGCAGTTTCTGGGCCAGATGCAAAAACCTGATGTGGATTCAATCGAGGGGTTATCCCCGGCAATTGCCATTGAGCAAAAAAGCGCGGGAAATAACCCGCGCTCCACAGTCGGAACAATAACGGAAATATATGATTATTTCAGGCTCCTGTGGGCAAGAATAGGGGCGCCTTACTGCCCGAACGACGGAACGCCGATCCGTTCGCAGTCTGTCCAGCAGATAACGGACAGGATACTTGAAATGCCGGCGGGGACAAAAATAATGATACTTGCCCCGGTAATATCGGGGCGCAAGGGCGAGAACACAAAACTTTTTGAGAATATAAAAAAAGAGGGGTTTTTAAGGGTCAGGGTTGACGGTGTTATAAAATCTGTTGAAGACAAGATTAACCTTGAAAAAAATAACAAACATACCATTGAAATAGTGGTGGACAGGCTAACCGCGGCGTCATCCGACAGAAAAAGGCTCGCGCAGTCGGTGGAGCTTGCCGTAAAAATAGGCGAAGGCATTATGATTGTTTATGACGCCGATAAAAAAACAGATACGCTTTTTTCGGAAAAACTTTCATGCCCGAAATGCTCTTTTTCGATGGCAAAGCTTGAACCAAGGCTTTTTTCATTTAACAGCCCTTTCGGCGCCTGTCCTGTGTGCACGGGCATCGGTTCCAGGATAGAGGTGGACGAAAAACTTGTGGTTAACGAGGACCTGTCGATAAAAGAGGGGGCATTAAAACCATGGGGGGCGGCAGACGGCTATTATTGGCACCTTATTGAAGGCGTGGCGGAGCATTTTGATTTCTCGGTACACGTGCCATTTAAAAAACTGCCCGAAAGAATCAGGAAAATTATTCTTTATGGAACCAATGAGGTTATTAAATACAAATACAAGAATTATACAACGGACTGGAAACATACAGGCGGGTTCGAGGGGCTCGTGCCATTTTTACAGCGCCGCTACAATGACACTGACACAGACCGCGTAAGGGATGATATATTTCACAAATATATGATAGAAAAGGAATGCTCCGCCTGTCACGGGGAGAGGCTTAAACCCGAGGCAAGAAGCGTGAAAGTGGCCGGGAAATCCATCATTGAAGTCTCAAGGATGTCAATTGAAAAGGCTCATGAATTCTTCTCATCCATAGAACTTTCCAAAAAAGACACGATGATATCAAAGCAGATTCTAAAAGAAATCCGGGGGCGGCTGACGTTCCTGCTTAATGTAGGCCTTTCATACCTTACACTGGACAGAAAATCGGGCTCTCTTTCAGGGGGCGAATTCCAGAGGATACACCTTGCCACACAGATAGGGGTCGGCCTCGTGGGAGTTTTATACATCCTTGACGAACCCAGCATCGGCCTGCACCAGAGGGACAATGAAAAGCTCCTGAACACCCTTATGAAACTACGCGACCTTGGAAATACAGTCATAGTGGTTGAGCATGACGAGGAAACCATTCTTAACGGGGATTTTATCATTGATATGGGGCCAGGGCCGGGGGTGCACGGCGGGGATATTGTCGTAGCCGGAGATATCAATGACATAAAAAAACATAAAACATCACTTACCGCAAAGTATCTTAATAACGGGTCAAAGATAACCATTGAAAAGAACGGCATAAGGCCGAAAGACAGGATAATAGAGCTTTCCGGCGCCACGACCAATAATTTAAAGGATATCAACGTAAAGTTTCTTCTTGGTAATTTTATATGCATAACAGGCGTATCAGGTTCCGGTAAATCATCCCTGATAGCAGAGACGCTTTATCCGGCGCTCATGTACGAGGTTTACAGGGGCGGCTTGAGGCCGGAAGGGTATAAAAAACTTACCGGATGGCAGCAGATAGACAAGGTTATAGAGATAGACCAGTCGCCGATAGGAAGAACACCGAGATCAAATCCCGCCACTTATACAGGCGTATTTTCCGAAATAAGGGAGATTTTTGCAGCCACAAAAGAGGCAAAACTGCGCGGTTATGAGCCGGGAAGGTTTTCATTTAATGTCAAAGGGGGCAGGTGCGAAACATGCGGCGGCGACGGGATAATCAAGATAGAGATGCACTTTTTGCCGGATGTTTATGTTCCGTGCGAGGAATGCCAGGGAAAAAGATACAACAGGGAAACACTTGAAATACTTTTTAAGGATAAAAATATTTCGGAAGTCCTTAACATGCGAGTTGAAGAGGCGCTGGAATTTTTTACAAACATTCCAAACGTAAAGAGGGTCCTGGAAACCCTTGATGAGGTTGGCATGGGATATATAACCCTCGGGCAGCAGGCGACAACACTTTCAGGAGGAGAGGCGCAGAGGGTAAAGCTGGCGACTGAACTGTGCAAGCGCTCCACGGGAAACACCTTTTATATCCTCGACGAACCCACAACTGGACTTCACTTTGCTGACATTGAAAAACTTCTGAAAGTTTTAAACAGGCTAGTGGAGCTGGGCAACACGGTGCTCGTAATTGAGCACAACCTGGACGTCATAAAGAACGCGGATCATATAATAGATATCGGGCCTGAAGGCGGCGACAGGGGCGGGTTCATAGTGGCCCAGGGATCCCCGGAAGAGCTCATAAAGAACAAGAAATCCTATACGGGAGAGTTCCTTGCAAGGCACATGTCGCAGGCTAAAAAATAGGAAATAAGGCGTAACATTTTCAAAGAAGAGTTGTCAAATCATTGTAATCAAATTTGCGAGGTATTTTAATGAGAAAAATCGTCTTAATTGCCACGGCATTAATTCTGGTATCATTGCTGATATCCAATTGCAGCAGCACACATAACGTCCCGAACCCGGTTTC
>CAZMGF010000045.1:0-18706 GCA_964565765.1 uncultured Spirochaetia bacterium | reverse complement strand
GATAAAATATTCAATTAAAAAAGGCGGGATTTAAGTCCCGCCTTTTTTGTTTTTATTGTTAGAAAAAAAGCGGGATATTGGTATAATGGAGCAGGCTGTTAAAAATCATTTCAGGGGTATGATGAAAAAAATATTAATTGCAATTTCAGTCTTAATCGCCGCGCATGCTTATATTTTCCCGCTTGGTTCCGGGCCGGGAACCACCGCGGTAAACTTCATGAAAATAGAGCCCTTTGCCAGGCCGGCGGGAATGGGAGAGGCCTTTATATCGGCCTCTGACGGCACTTACGGAATGTTCTATAATCCCGCGTGCCTTGACGCGGTACTAGGGTATGAGGCGCAGTTTTCCCATATTGCGTGGTTCTCCGGGATAAATTATGATTATCTTGCCGTTGTAAACCCGGACCCTCTGCTTGACTGGGGAAAAATAGGGCTGGCAATATGCTACATCTCGCCGGGCGATATGGCCGCCACAAATGATATAACATCATACGACCCGGCTTACCTGAACACGCTGCCGGATCTTTCGCAGTTTATAACGGGAAAATTCGCGCCCAAGAGTTATGCGATAATATTCGGCTATTCACTCGACCCCACGGAAGATCTTTCGCTCGGGTTGAATCTGAAGCTTACGACAGACTACCTTGACCAGGCAAAGGATTCAAATGTCAGCTTT
This sequence comes from uncultured Spirochaetia bacterium, assembly GCA_964565765.1. GTDB lineage: Bacteria > Oederibacteriota > PGYV01 > PGYV01 > Palsa-1178 > Bog-1181. Next base: position 18,030 of record CAZMGF010000045.1, on the reverse strand, counting down.
GACATCGGGGCGGTTTACAAGATGCTTCTTGAGGGGCATTATATAAGGCTGGGGCTGCTTGCGGCCGGCATAGGCACACCGTCCACAATCGGCGGGGATCTGTTTGACCAGCCCCTTGGAGTGACCTTCGGCCTGTCGGATCTTACAAACATAGCGGACTGCGACTTCCTTATATCCTGCCAGGCAACGGCGCAGATAGATTCTGATATAAATATCGGCGCCGGCGCCGAGTACTGGTTCTGGGACACCTTTGCCGTGAGGGCCGGGCTCGTGCTGGAGCATACCATCAGGCCCACCCTCGGGGCGGGGGTGCGCTGGAAAAACATGGAAATAGATTATGCCTTTGAAAATTATGACACCCTCGGGGCGGTACACAGAGTATCGCTGCTATATTCGTGGGGCACGCCGCCGGCAAGGCTAAAAGTTTTGCCTTATTACATATCCACCAACAGGGATTCTCCCTGCAATAAAATTACATTTACGCCGATACTGCTGCAGACGGACATGATAGAGAATGTTGTGATAAATATTTACGATAAAAGCGGGAATAAACTGCTGACTTCCATAAAGGCGAAGGACGCTGACAGCTCTGTGGACTGGGACGGCAAAATAAACGGAACACCGGTGCCGGACGGAATTTATATGGCAAGCGCAGCGGCAGAATATGTGGTGAACGGAGTTTCGGAGTCGAAAAAAGTGGCGATTGCGGTGGATTCCACCCCGCCGCAGGTTTCCCTGAAGGCGTCGCCGGATGTAAATATCGGGGGCAGGCAGGCCCTTTTAATACCGGTCGATTTTGAATTGCGCGCAGTTGACCCGTCAACGGTGAAAAAATGGCAGTTTGTGATATGGGACGGCGCTGGAAAGCCGTATTTCACACTGTCAGGCGCGGGTGAGCCGCCGGAGAAATATACCTGGGACGGCAAAGGCAATGACGGCACTTACGTTAAAACGAATGAGAAATATTATTTTTCCCTGACGGCATTCGACGGGCTCGGCAACAAAGCTGTCACGGAAAACATGCAGAGGGTCCTGCTCATAAGGGAGATAAAAATTATATTCTCGTCGGACGCCCTGTTTGACCCGGGCATGAGCAATGTGAAGGTTTCCGCGTACAACATGGTAAGCGAGATGAAAGATGTCCTTGCGCAGTATCCGGGAGTTTCGGTTACTGTGGCGGGGCATACGGACAACATTCCACCGTCTTCAAAAACAGCTTTCAAAAACAACACAGAACTCTCCAGGGCCCGCGCCGACGCGGTTAAATATTATATGGTGAACATACTGGGAATTGACGGAGAAAAAATTACCACTGAAGGCGACGCTGATAATTATCCGGTGGCGCCCAACGATACGGCCGTGGACAGGGCGAAAAACAGAAGGGTTGAGATAATCATAAGGACGGATGTGTATAAATAATTCGCACTCCTTGACTAAATCTTTCCAGCGTGCTATTGTTAAGATTACGTTAAGCCGTTGTATATAAAATCAAAGGAGCAAAATATGCTTGAAAAATTTTTTCCAAAAGATTTTAATTTCTTTGACTTTTTTGACAAGGAAATGTCCTATGCTGAAGAAGCCTGCGATTTGTTCAAAGGAATAGCGGCAAAAGGCGAGGTCGGCACCGAGGACCGCGAAAAAATGAGGGAAATAGAGCACAGCGGGGACAAGATGGCATACGCCATAATTGAGCACCTTAATAAAACTTTCATAACCCCTTTTGACAGGGAAGACATCCACACACTGGCAAAAAAACTTGATGATGTAAATGATATGCTCAACACGATAGTTTCTCGTATGAAAGTATATAAGATAAAGGAACCAAACAAGTTGTTGATAGAGTTTTCAGAAATAATCGAGAAGGCTGTATGCGCCCTGGGAGTCGCAGTACGCGGGCTGCGCGACACCAAGCATATGAACAAGGTCGTTGAAGCATGCAAGCAGGTATCCGCGTATGAATCGGAAGGCGACAAACTGCGCGATAACGCCCTGGGCTGGCTCGTTGACAACGAAAAAGACCCTATTGAATTTATTAAATGGAAGGAAATTTACCAGGAAGCGGAAACAGTCCTTGATATCTGCAAGGTTGTCGGCCACGTGGTCGAAACCATACTCGTAAAACAGGCGTAAAAACCAAAAAGAGACAAAATATCCGGAGAAAATATGACACTTACCATTATATTGCTCGTAGTGCTGGCGCTGGCTTTTGATTTTCTTAATGGTTTTCATGATTCGGCAAATGCCATAGCCACGGTTGTCTCAACACGGGTTTTAACGCCTGGCAGGGCCGTTATATGGGCGGCTTTATTTGAATTTATTGCATTCTTCTTTTTTGGTTCCCACGTGGCAAATACCATAGGCAAGGGGATTGTTGATATAAAAGTCATAGACAGCGCTGTAATCTTTGGGGCGCTCTTCGGGGCATGCGTATGGAACCTTATAACATGGTATTTCGGCCTTCCTTCAAGTTCTTCGCATGCTTTAATCGGCGGGCTTATGGGCGCCGCCATAGTAAAAGCCGGAACATCTTCACTGCTTGCCCCTGGAATAATAAAAGTTGTCAGCTGGATAGTAATATCGCCGGTGCTGGGATTTGTCCTCGGAAGGCTGGTTGCCATGGCCATTTACTGGATATTCTCTAAAACGGCGCCTTCCAAAGTTGACAAATTTTTCAGGCGTGGACAGCTGTTTTCGTCGGCCCTTTTTTCCATGGGGCACGGCGGCAACGACGCGCAAAAAACAATGGGAATAATAACCTCGCTGCTTTTCAGCGCGGGGCTGCTGGGAAAGAATTTCAGCATACCAACGTGGGTTGCAATCGCGTGTTATGGCGCAATCTCACTGGGGATTGCGTTTGGCGGCTGGAGGATAGTAAAAACAATGGGGCAGAAGGTGGCGAAGTTAAAACCCATTGACGGTTTTTGCGCCGAGACTACGGCGGCAATAAGCCTTTATACCGCTTCTGCTTTCGGCATTCCTGTTTCAACCACGCATACAATCACCGGTTCAATTATGGGGGTTGGTTCAATACGCAGACTTTCCGCTGTCCGCTGGGGAGTAGTTGGAAATATTGTCTGGGCCTGGTTTCTTACAATACCGCTGGCCGGATTGATTTCAGCCGGAGCTTATCTGCTTGCATCACATTTTTTACATTGAGAATATTTTAAGCGCTTCAGACGGCGGGAAAGACCATCTTAAATGTCGAACCGCAGTTTTTTCCTTCCGACTCCACCCACACCGAGCCCCCGTGCAGTTCTATTATATTTTTTACTATGTTTAAGCCAAGCCCTGTGCCCTGGACAGTGCGGGTATTGATGTTTTCAACCTGATAGAATCTTTCAAATACTTTTTCCAGGTTGCCGGATTCAATGCCGGCGCCCTGGTCAGTGACGCTTATCATAATATACGGCCCGCCGCCAAGCTGGCTTATATCAGCGTGTGGGGGAATTTTTCCGGACAAAGATTCTATTTGCCCTGCGTGTATGGATATCGTGGAGAGCGCCGGCGAAAATTTAATTGAGTTGTTCAAAAGATTTGTAATGGACTGCGCCAGCCTGTACGCGTCAACTTCGGCAAAAAGGCCGTCATTCGGCGCGCGTACGACAAGTGTGATTGATTTCTTTGACAACAGGGACCTGATGTCAGAGGCGCATTGTTCTATTATCTTATTGATATCGCCGTTCTTTTTGGTTATTGAAAAACTGCCTGATTCCATTTTTGCCGTGTCCAGCAGGTCGTTTATAAGCACAAGAAGCCTGTCGGAGTTGTTTTTGATATTGCCTATATATTCCTCCTGGACTTTTGACAATTCTCCGCCGATACCCCCGGCCAGAAACGCGGTAAAGCCCTTTATGGCCGTAACCGGAGTCCGCAATTCATGTGATATCATTGACATGAAACTTTCTTTTACAGAATCAAGTTCCTTTAGTTTTTCATAACTGTCCTTCAGGTCCTGCTGTGATTTTTTGATTTCCCTTATATCGGATGCCACACACACGGCGCCGGCTATATTGCCTTCTTCTTTTATAAGGCATGACGAAAGCATGACGGAAACACCCGCCCCGTGTGTATCTTTAAGGCTTGTCTCGAGACCTTTTATGTTTTCCTCAATCAAAAGTTTCTTCATCCAGCTTAAGGCATCGGCGTTGTTGATAAAAAGCTGCAGCGACGGCCTGCCAATCAGGTTGTCCCCGCGGCATCCCAGAAGCCCCGATGCGGCGCCGTTTAAATATATTATTTCAAAAGAATCGTTAAGAAGTATCAGGGCCTCGCCCATACTTGATATTATATTTTCGGCGGCCGAAGCGGGAGTTATCTTGAAAAAGCTGCGGTTTGCAACTGCGTAAAGTATTGAAAAACCCCATATCAGAACAATAATATCAGTGGCGTCATTAAACGGCGCCGGGTTCAAGGACATCCGTGGAAGAATAACCTCAATGAAAGTTCCGATTATAAGAGTAATCGATGAACACAATGAAATTACAATAGCTGAACGCTTGTGCACGCTGTTTTTGACTTTTAACGAGTAATTAGCGGTTAAAATGATTGCCGTAAGTGTCAGTGATATATAATATGCGTAATAAATATAATCATATATGTTCTCGTACCAGAATGTATGCCAGCCATATTCTGTAAAAACCGGCGGTTTCATGAGGCGGTTGGTCCAGTGCAGAAAGACCAGAAAAACAGTGGCCAGTAGAAGCGCGGGCCTGATATATCGCGGGGTTATTACGTTCTTTTTCTTTGTGAGTTCAATGGTGAACAATAAAGTAAATGCCGGGAATGTTATCCAGCCGACGGAATACAGATGCCATATAAAATTTATTATATCCGCAGGCGTGGTTTTATTGTTCATAAAAAACATTCCGCCGGACCATAACGCGAAACTTAACATAAGCGCCGCAGCATTGAGATTTAAAGGGGACTTAATCCCGAGCTGGAGAATATATACCGCCATATAAATAAATACAAGAAATGCAAAAAAATGAAGTATCGGCAGCAAAGGGAACCAGGTCAATTAAGTATTCTCCTTGGAGTTATTGGTCCTTTTAAACTTATTATCGTCATAATAACAGTTAAAATAAACAAAGAAAACAGGCATAATTAAATTTTTTAATATGCTTGTATTGCCACGTCAGATATTTTGTGATATATTATAATTGAGAAAACAAAGGAGTAATCAATGTTAAGATTAATAAAAAAACATTTTCTTGTTTTTATCTTTATATCCATATTTCTGCCATTGCGCGCGGCCAACCTTACCATTAATACTACAAGCCAGCAGAACCCTATAAGCCCGTATATTTACGGGCTAAACCAGCAGCTAAACGGAGATGAGAATATTACGGTAATGCGCCTGGGCGGCAACCGCATGACAGGCTACAACTGGGAAAATAACGCGTCAAACGCCGGCAGTGACTATTATGATTCAAGCGATAATTATATGTGCGGCGCTGAAAATGTCAGCGCCGCAAACTGCACAAACAGGTCAGGGGCTGTTTATGAGGCCTTTGTGAATTACAATCTGTCCCATAATTATGATTCTCTTGTGACAATCCCGATGGCCGGCTACGTGGCGGCTGATATGAACGGAGATGTGACAGCGGCGCAGACGGCCCCTTCTTCAAGATGGCACCCCATATATTACTCAAAGGGAAGCGCTTTTGCCTACCCTCCAGACACCACGGACGACGCTGTATATATGGACGAATCAGTGTGGCATTTAACGCAGGATTACGGACTTGCAGGCTCCGCCCAGGGGATAAAGTTTTACATGCTTGATAATGAACCGGGTATATGGGATTCAACCCATCCTTACCTTCATCCGCTTACCACGACATGCGTGGAACTTGTCAGTGATTCAACAAACCTGGGCATGGCAATAAAAAATGTTGATCCAAATTCCATGGTTTTCGGCGGTGTGTTTTACGGATGGATGGATTACATATCGTTGAACGGAGCGCCGGACTGGGCCACACAGGGGGCGGGTTATAACTGGTTCGTATCTTACTTTCTTAAAAAAATGAAGGATGCTGAAACCGCAAACGGCGGCAAACGCATCCTGGACGATATTGATTTTCATTATTATTCAGAGGCGACAAACGGAACATGCCGCGTGACCGACACCACATGCTCGGGATATCCCACAAATACACAGACTGAAAGGATGAACGCAACAAGAACCCTTTATGAGGCTGGATATTACGAGAACAGCTGGGTGGGAGAATGGGAACAGGCATACCTGCCGTTGATTCCATTAATAATTGCTTCAATAAATACATATTACCCGGGGACAAAATTTTCTTTCTCGGAATGGAATTTTGGAGCCGGCGCCTATATTTCCGGCGGGCTGGCGGATGTTGATGCCCTGGGAATATTCGGAAAATACGGCGCCTATCTGGCCACAATGTGGAGCGTGGATGAGGGAGGCTATTCATCCTCGGCATTTAAAATGTACAGAAATTACGACGGCAGCAACTCCACTTTTGGCAATACGAGCGTGGCAGCCGACACCGATTCATCAACAATGACTGTTTACGCGTCAATAAACGGGACGGATGTATCGCAGCTGCACTTGATAATAGTTAACAAATATCCCACGGCCCAGACCGCAAATGTCACCATTACCAGCCCGGAACCGTACGCGTCAATGATGGTTTACGGGTTTGACCAGACGTCTTACACAATAACCGCAAGATCCACCGCGGCTATATCCTCAAATTCATTTTCTTATTCAATGCCGGCTTATTCCACGATGCATTTTATCTTAAAATCAAATGTAACCCCCACAAATACCCCTAACTGGACGGCAACCCCGACTTTTACTATTACGCAGACATCTTCAATAACACAGACATCAACGATTACGCCTACTTTTACTGTCACGCCCGTGGCCACCTCGGTGATTATTTATGACGGCGATACGGCAGGAGCAACTATAGCTGACGGAACTATTCACAGCACATCTCCGGGTGTAATGTCGCAGACGACGGGCGGCGATCCGGGCAACATGATGCTGCTGACATATACAAATGCCACCAGCTGGTGGGAACAGCATTACTGGGTTCTGAACAATCCAAAATCAACAGCCGGGGAGATGTATCTTTCTTTTAATGTCAGGCAGGACCCGTCAAGCCCGTACCCCGTGGTCCAGTTCGATGTCGGCATTGATACCACAGGCGCGATTAATCTGGATGTTTCGGGTTACACGGTCGGCGGCGGGCCGGTCACCACGGCCTGGAAAACTGTATTGATACCGTTATCAGCGCTGCTTGACGCGGGACAGACCTCTGTAACTTCAATAGCCTTTACTGATAATTACACGGATGATTATACTGTGGACATTGACAATGTTATGCTTGTGCCGGCGGCGGCCACTCCCACGCAGACACCCCAGAATACTTCGACCTTTACGCAGACGGTAACAGCTACCGCGACAAAAACATCAACACCCACACTGACGCGCACGCCGACTTTTACGCAGACGCTTTTTGTTACAGCAACAATGACACCGAGTGTTACGGCGACGATAACAGGCACGCCGCCTACGGTTACTGTCACGCCGACCATTACTCAGACATTTACTTTTACACAGACAGTTACAATGACGGGAACTCCGACTGTCACGCAGACTAATCAGCCGACTTTTACATTCACCCCCACACTGACCGCGACCAGGACATTTACCGGTACCGCAACACCTACATTTACGCCTACATTGCCGGCAACACAGACATTTACGGCTACTGCGACACCGACGGCAGCTGCGGGAACGCCGGGTGTACAGGTAGTTGTTTATCCAAACCCGCTTATTGCCGGGAAGAACCCTCTCAGCATAGCAATAAGCTCGGCGCAAAAGCCCTCCAAAGTGAAACTCCGTATTTATACATCCTCTTTCAGGCTCGTGCATGAGGCTGTATGGGATTCTTCGGGTATAACAGGGAACTACGCTGTGACGGAAACCCCGGATAAATTTGCAAATCTCGGGGGCGGCTCATATTATTTTGTGGTTTTTGTGACCGACCAGCAGAATAAGGTTACAAGGAGCAAGGCAAATCCGCTGATTATTTTAAGGTAAAATTTTTTTTATTTTATTATTGACAACCTGAACGCCGGGTTGTATCCTTTAACCGTACAAGAAATTGATCCTTTAAACTGGCCCTGCGAGGCTGGTAAGGAGAACGAACCACTTACGCCTTCTTACTGCATGCACACGCGGGTAAGAGGGTTTTTTTATGTCTAAAATCCCCCTTGCTTGCGTTTTGCGCATGATGCCGCGCCGCCATAAATCAGGAGGAATTTTTTTGGAAGGCAAACTTAAGATAAAAAGTGAAATTCTCGACAAGACCTCAATCGAAAGGGCCCTTACCCGCATCGCCCATGAGATACTTGAAAAAAACAAGGGCGGAAAAAACCTCATAATAGTCGGCATCCGGTCGCGCGGAGACGTCCTCGCCAAGAGAATAGCCGATAAAATAAACTCAATAGAAAAAATAACGGTGCCTGTCGGAGCCGTAGATATTACTTTTTACAGGGATGATTATGACCGTGTTACAAAAGCCGAGGTAAAATCAACGGAGCTTCCCATATCCGTTGACGACAGGGATATCGTGCTTGTGGACGACGTATTATACACGGGCAGGTCCACGCGCGCGGCAATGGACGTAATAATTGAATACGGCAGGCCGAAGACCATACAGCTGGCGGTTCTCATTGACAGGGGCCACAGGGAGCTGCCTATTCAGGCAAACTATGTGGGAAAGAACGTGCCTACCGGTAAAAATGAACTTGTGGTGCTTAAACTTGAAGAATCAGACGGCGAAGAAAAAGCTCTTCTCGCCGAAAAAGAATAAGGGGGCTGCTATGGCATTCAGGCACCTTTTGGGGCTTCAGGACCTGCCGCAGGAAGACATCCAGAACATACTCAACCTTGCCGTGACTTTCAAGGATATTATTTTAAAACCGGTCAAGAAGGTGCCCACATTAAAGGGCAAAACAGTGGCAAATTTCTTTTTTGAGCCTTCCACGCGCACAAAGACATCATTTGAAATAGCCGCCAAAAGGCTCTCCGCAGACGTGCTGAACCTGGCGATATCCACCAGTTCCGTGGTAAAAGGAGAGACCCTGCTTGACACCCTGAAAACAATAGAAGCCATGCAGGTTGACATAGTGGTCATCCGCCACAGCGTTTCCGGCGTGCCCTTCATGCTGTCACAGAAGATAAAATCAGCCGTGGTAAACGCGGGCGACGGCATGCATGAGCACCCGACCCAGGGGCTGCTGGACCTTTTTACCATAATGGACAAAAAGAAAAAGATTTCCGGGCAGACCGTGGCGATAGTGGGCGATATTGCCCACTCGCGCGTGGCCCGCTCGAATATTTTCGGCCTAATTAAAATGGGGGCAAAAGTAAGGGTTGTGGGGCCGGCAACGCTTATACCCAGGGATATTGCCGACCTTGGAGTTGAGGTTTTTACGGACCTTGAAAAGGGTATCAGGGATGTTGATGTAATAAATATACTGCGCATGCAGCTTGAACGGCAGAAAAAAAATCTTTTTCCGACAATAAGGGAATACGCGATGCTTTTCGGCATTAACAGCAAAAAACTCAAACTGGCAAAACCGGACTGCCTGGTCCTGCATCCGGGGCCGATGAACCGGGGCATTGAGGTATCGCCGAATGTGGCGGACGGCGCTCAATCCGCGATAGAAGAGCAGGTGACCAACGGAGTCGCTGTCCGGATGGCGGTACTGTATCTTATGGGAGGAGGCAAAGTCAATGAAGTTACTGATTAAAAACGGCCTCGTGGTTGACCCCGCGAACAGCAGGGAAGAAAAATGCGATGTGCTTGTTGTTGACGGAAAAATATTAAAGGTGGCAAAGAACATAACAGAAGCCGGGGCGAAAATACTCGACGCAAAGGGGATGATAGTGGCCCCGGGTTTTATTGACATGCACGTGCATTTCCGTGAACCGGGTTTTGAATACAAGGAAACGATAGAGACGGGCTCCAGGGCCGCGGCCAAAGGCGGTTTCACCACCGTGGCATGCATGCCCAATACCGATCCGCCCCTTGACAACCAGGCAATGATAGAATTTGTAAATATGAAGTCAAAAAAGGTCGGCCTCATAGATGTAAGGGCCATAGGCACAATCACAAAAGGGCGCGCCGGACAGGAACTCTCGCCGATCGGGGAGCTTTTTAAAGCGGGGGCGGTCGCGATTTCAGATGACGGCTCCACAGTAATGAACGCGGAAATAGTAAGGCGCGCGCTGCAGTATTCAAAGATGTTTAACATAACGCTCATTGAACACTGTGAAGATACAAACCTTGCCTCGGACGCCAATGCGAACGAGGGATTTAACGCGACGGTACTGGGTTTGAAGGGCATACCGGCCGCCGCCGAGGAAACCATAGCGGCAAGGGACATAATAATCGCCAGGGAAACGGGCGGCAGGCTCCATCTGGCGCATCTTTCAACGGCGGGGGCTGTTGAAATACTTAAATGGGGAAAAAAGATGGGTGTAAATGTCACCGCCGAGGTTACGCCGCATCATTTTACGCTGGATGATTCATGCCTTGCGGGATATGACACTAATTTCAAGATGAACCCGCCTCTGCGCTCAAAAGAGGATGTTAAGGCCGTTAAAAAAGCGCTCAAAGACGGGGTGATAGATGTTATTGCCACGGATCACGCCCCGCACGCGGAGCTTGACAAGGATGTTGAGTGGAATCAGGCTTCCTACGGCATTGTCGGGCTTGAAACAGCTTTCCCGCTTATTATCGACAAACTTGTAAAAGAGGGAATCCTTACAATTTCACAGGCAATTGAAAAAATTACCATCAACCCGGCAAGGATACTCAACCTGGACAAAGGAACTCTTAGCGAAGGGGCCGAGGCTGATATAGTGATAGCGGATATAGAAAAAGAAGTGGAAATCACCAGGGATTTCTTCGCGGGCCAGTCGACGAATTCCCCCTTTATCGGGCTGAAACTTTCCGGTTCCATTGAAACAGTGATAAGAAGCGGCAGGATAGTTTACCAGGCGTAAAACAGGCGGATTACGGAAATATAAGACAAAATATCAAGGAGCAAATGATGAAAAAAGCGGCATTGATGCTTGCGGACGGGACATATTTTGAGGGAAAATCCGCAGGCGCTTCAGGGGAAGCGTACGGTGAGATTGTATTCAATACTTCAATGATGGGGTATCAGGAAATCCTTACGGACCCTTCATATAAGGGGCAGATTGTAAATATGACGTATCCGGAAATCGGCAACTACGGCTTCAACCACGGCGATGAGGAATCGGTTAAACCGCAGGTTGAGGGTTTTGTAATGAAGGAGCTGTCGGCAATATCGTCGAACTGGCGCTCTTCCGGCACACTTGATTCTTATCTTAAGAAAAACAACATACCGGCGCTGGAAGGAATTGACACACGCGCCCTCACGCGGCACATCAGGGATTTTGGCGCCATGAAATCGGTATTATCGAGCATTGACCTTGATAAAAAATCACTGCTGAAAAAAGTGAAACTTTCGCCTTCGATAGTCGGGGTGGACCTGGCAAAAACAGTATCCACGCCGAAGGCTTATGTGTGGAAAAAAAGCGATACATTAAAACGGCTGAAGATGATGGAAAAGGACGAACGGTTTGTGGATATCTGGCAGAAGAGGAAAAAGCACAGGGTGGTGGCGCTGGATACGGGCATAAAATTTGAAATATTGCGCATATTCGCGGAACTTAACTGTGAGGTTACGGTTGTTCCATGCGATACTACCGCTGAGAAAATAATGAACTATAAACCCGACGGTATTTTTCTTTCCAACGGGCCCGGCGACCCCGAAGGCGTGCCGTATGTCGCGGAAACAGTGCGCGCTCTGCTCGGTAGAAAACCTATATTCGGGATATGTTTCGGCCATCAGTTTCTCGGGCTGGCCCTCGGCGGCAGGACCTATAAAATGAAATTCGGCCACCGCGGGGCAAACCATCCCGTGATGGACCTTAAGACAAAAAAAATAGACATTACGGTGCAGAACCATGGATTTGCCGTCGACCCCGCCTCTTTCAAAAAATCAAAATACAATGTTGAAATCACGCACCTGAATCTGAATGATAAAACGGTCGAAGGCATCGAGGTGAAGTCAATAAAGGCATTCTCAATACAGCACCACCCGGAGGCCTCCGCGGGCCCCCATGACGCGCGCTATATTTTCAATAAATTTATCGATAACATGGAAAAATAATAAACACTATACCCAATTAGAAGGAGAACGCGATGCCAAAGAGAACTGATTTAAAAAAAATACTTTTGATCGGCTCCGGCCCTATAGTTATAGGCCAGGCTTGTGAATTTGATTATTCCGGCACGCAGGCGTGCAAGGCCCTCAAAGAAGAGGGATATAAAGTGGTGTTGATTAATTCAAACCCGGCAACCATTATGACGGACCCTGAATTTGCCGACGCGACTTATATCGAGCCGCTTACCGTGGAGATGCTCGAAAAAGTGGTGGCCAAAGAAAGGCCCGACGCCATACTTCCGACTGTGGGCGGGCAGACGGCCCTTAATCTTGCCGTGGATTTTGTGAAAGCGGGGCTTGATAAAAAATATAAAGTGGAGCTCATCGGCGCGAACTTTAAATCCATTCAGAAGGCCGAGGACAGGGAAGAGTTCAAGCAGGCCATGAAAAAAATAGGGCTGGATGTGCCCAAAAGCGAGTATGTTTCAAATATGAAACAGGCCATGGCCGCCGCCAAAAGGATAAAGTACCCGGTTATAATAAGGCCGGCGTTCACACTCGGCGGAACAGGCGGGGGCATCGCGTACAACAGCTCGGAGTACCGCGAAAAAGTGGCCAGGGGGCTCAAAGATTCCCCGATTTCAAAGGTGCTGCTTGAGGAATCCGTCCTTGGCTGGAAGGAATATGAGCTTGAGGTGATGAGGGATTTAAAGGACAACGTGGTAATAATATGTTCCATTGAGAACTTTGACCCCATGGGAGTTCATACCGGGGACTCGATTACAGTCGCCCCGGCGCAGACGCTTACCGACCGCGAATATCAGTTCATGAGGGATGCGGCAATAGCTATTATAAGGGAAATAGGGGTTGATACGGGCGGTTCAAATATACAATTCGCCGTAAATCCGCAGAATGGCAAGATGATAGTTATCGAAATGAACCCGCGGGTATCGCGCTCTTCGGCGCTTGCCTCAAAGGCCACGGGGTTCCCGATAGCTAAAATTGCCGCAAAACTGGCCGTCGGCTACACCCTTGACGAGATACCAAATGATATAACCCGCTACACACCCGCGTCTTTTGAACCGACCCTTGATTATGTTGTGGTAAAGGTTCCCCGGTTTACTTTTGAAAAATTTAAGGAATCAAAGGATGAGCTCGGAGTGCAGATGAAATCAGTCGGCGAGGCCATGTCCATCGGCAGGACATTCAAGGAAGCCATGCAAAAGGCGCTGCGTTCCATGGAAATAGGCCGCTCCGGCTGGGGGGCGGACGGCAAGGACCCGGATATAAACAAAATGAAATTATCCGATATAAAAGAGAAGCTTAAGACCCCGAATTCGGCGAGGATATATTACCTCAAATATGCCATGCAGAAAGGTATGACCGACAAAGAAATATTTAATATCACAAAATTTGACCCGTGGTTCCTGCGCAACATGCGCGATATTTTTGACTTTGAGGGGAAATTAAGGCATGCCGCCGCGGCCGGCAAGTTTAACGCGGTAAAAGCCAAAAAGATAAAAGAGCTTCTTGTAAAGGCAAAACAGTACGGTTTTTCCGATATCCAGCTGGGCTTTATCTTCGGAGTAAGCGAAGAAGCCTTCAGGGTGGCGCGGAAAAAGCTGGGCATCACGCCGGTGTATAAAATGGTGGATACATGCGCGAGCGAATTTAAGGCTTATACCCCTTATCTTTATTCAACTTACGACGGCGAAAATGAAAATCCCGTGTCAAAGAAGAAAAAAGCCGTTATACTTGGCGGCGGGCCCAACAGGATCGGACAGGGCATTGAATTCGATTATTGCTGCGTGCATTCAGTCATTGCCCTGCGTGAAGAGGGCTACGAAGTATCAATGGTAAACTGTAATCCGGAGACGGTTTCGACCGACTATGACACGTCGGACAAGCTCTATTTTGAGCCGCTGACGATGGAAGACGTTATGTCCATTGCGGACCAGGAGGGCAGTGAGGCGGGATTTATAGCGCAGTTCGGCGGGCAGACGCCGCTGAAACTTGCCATGCCGCTTTATAATAAAAAAGTGAAGATTATGGGCACATCCCCGGTTTCAATTGATATAGCGGAAGACAGGAAGAAGTTCGACAAAATTCTCACAAAACTAAATATAATGAGGCCGGAAAACGGGACGGCCTATTCTCTGAAGGAAGCCTGGAAAATAATACGCAGGATAGGCTATCCGGCGCTTGTCAGGCCGTCGTATGTCCTGGGCGGAAGGGCCATGGAAATAGTTTATGACGATGAGACATTTGAAAAATACGCGAAGGAAGCTTTTATAGTCTCGGAAAAACATCCGGTACTGATTGACAAATTCCTTGAAGACGCCATAGAGGTGGATGTGGACTGCGTATGCGACGGCAAAGAAGCGGTCGTGTGCGGTATAATGGAGCATATTGAGGAGGCCGGCATACACTCGGGTGATTCCGCATGCGTGCTTCCCGCGCTCACTTTAAGGCAGGACACGATCAATAAGATACGCGAATATACATACAAAATGGCCCTTGAGCTTAATGTAAAGGGGCTCATGAACGTCCAGTACGCGCTCAGGAACGACAATGTTTATGTGCTCGAGGTAAATCCACGCGCGTCCAGGACAGTGCCCTTCGTCTCAAAAGCCACGGGAATTCAGTGGGCAAAAATCGCCACAAGGATAATGACCGGAAAGACGATAAAACAGCTGAAAGTAAAGGAGAACCTTGACCTGCCCCACATAGCGGTAAAGGAATCGGTGTTTCCGTTCAATAAATTTCAGGGCTCTGACACTGTCCTCGGGCCTGAGATGAAATCAACAGGCGAGGTAATGGGAATAGACATGGATTTTGGACGCGCCTATTACAAGGCCCAGATCGCGGCTGGGCAGAAGCTTCCGCTAAAAGGAAATGTTTTTGTAAGCGTAAAGAACAAGGACAAACGCGACATTGTTTTTGTTGTGAAAAAACTTGAGGACATGGGATTCGGGATAGTGGCAACAGAAGGAACCCTGAACGCCCTGAGAAAATACGGCATAAAGGCCGAAAAGGTCAACAAAGTGCTGGAAAAATCCCCCACAGTCATTGATTTGATCAAAAATGGAAAAGTAAACCTTATCATAAACACGCCTGTGGGAAAAGGGCCGAAAAGCGACGATTACAGGATCAGGACCACGGC
Organism: uncultured Spirochaetia bacterium; assembly: GCA_964565765.1. Taxonomy (GTDB): domain Bacteria; phylum Oederibacteriota; class PGYV01; order PGYV01; family Palsa-1178; genus Bog-1181. The sequence goes on along the minus strand of CAZMGF010000045.1, from coordinate 2,624 downwards.
GATTGGAGCGGGCGTGCCTTATACGACAACAATGTCGGGAGCGCAGGCGGTGGTGGCGGCAATTGAAGCGGTCAAGAAACAGGGCATCGAAGTAAAATCACTCCAGGAATACTATAAAGAGCAAAAACTTTCAGAAAGTAGATAGGATATAGTAGAGAGAACAAGAACGGCGCAAACAGAATATAAAAGGAGTAAAATGCAGTATATTGGAAAAGTCCTTAAAAACACAGAAATTGCGGAAAAAATATGGCGCATGGACATCGGGGCCGGGAAAAAGTTTAAATCGCTGCCCGGGCAGTTTATAAATGTCCTTGTGAGCCCGTCGTATGAGCCTTTGCTTCGGAGGCCCTTTTCCATATTTGAAACTGCCGAAAAAAAACTGGCAATTGTATATAAGGTAATAGGGGAAGGCACGAAAGCCATGTCCCTGAAAAAAAAGGGCGATGAACTCGATTTTATAGGCCCGCTGGGCGGGTCTTACCTTGATTTTATGCAGCTGGCCGCTGGAAAAAATATAATAATCATAGGCGGAGGGACAGGCGCGGCCTCTACATATTATCTCGCGAAATATTTAAGGTCAAAAAAAATAAGTTTTACATTTATTCAGGGGGCCAGATGCGCTTCGCAGATGGTGGCTCCCCGGGAATTCAAAAAACTGGGGTGCCTTTTTACAACAGATGACGGCACCCTGGGTAAAAAAGGGTTTGTAAGCTCGCTGCTCAAGAAAGAAATAAGCGATGATTCGGTTATTTTTGCCTGCGGGCCCAAGCCTATGTTCAGGGCGATTGCCGGGGCCTGCGCGCAAAACACCGGTGTTAAGATATTCGCGTCGTTCGAGGAATATATGGGGTGCGGAATCGGGGCGTGCCTTTCGTGCGCCGTTGAAACAAAGGCGGGAATATATAAAAGGGTCTGCAAAGACGGGCCTGTTTTTGATATTGATGAACTTGCGCTTTAAGGGCAATTTTCAAACCGGAGATGAGCATGGTTAAAAAAAAGATATCAACAGCGGTTTCAATAGGGAGTATTAAACTGAAAAATCCTGTCATGACCGCTTCCGGAACTTTTGGCTACGGGCTGGAGTTCGCGGAATACATGGACCTGGACAAAATTGGGGCCATAGTGACCAAAGGGCTTGCCATAAAGCCTGTAAAAGGGAACCCTCCGCAGAGGCTAGTGGAGACTCCGGCAGGAATATTAAACGCCATAGGCCTTCAGAATATCGGGGTTGAAGCTTTTATAAAAGACAAACTGCCTGGATTAAAAAAATATGATACGCCTGTTATAGCCAACATTTACGGCACTTCGGTGGAAGAATATATTGCCGTGGCGGAAAGGCTCTCTGCGACAGAGGCCGCCGGGCTGGAAGTCAACATATCCTGCCCCAATGTAAAAAAAGGCGGGCTTGCTTTCGCGTCCGACAGGGTTGCTATAAAGGCGATCTTGAACGGGATAAAGAAGGTTTACTCAAAAACTGTAATTATGAAACTGTCGCCCAATGTGGGGCCCCTCGAAGATATAGCGCGCTTCTGCGCCGACAACGGGGCGGACGCCGTGTCCCTGATAAACACACTTGTAGGCATGGCCGTGGACCTTGAAAAGAGAAAACCGAAACTTGCAAATATTTACGGCGGACTTTCCGGGCCCGCGATAAAGCCGGTCGCGCTGGCCTTTGTCCATAAAGTTTCCAAGGCGGTAAACGTGCCTGTAATAGGCATAGGCGGCATAATTAACGCGGTTGACGCGCTGGAATTCATTGCGGCCGGAGCCTCGGCCGTACAGATAGGAACGGCTAATTTCCGCGACCCGGCGGCCTCCTTTAAGGCGGCCGGGGGCATAAAAGAATATATGTCGAAAAACGGCATAACGGATATTAAAGAAATTAAAGGCAGCCTCCGGGTTTGAAAAACACTAATTTGCCCAAAATCCACGCAATATTAAGGGTTGTTTTGCCGCTTATTATTATTATCTCCATTTTCCAGGCCTTACGCGGCGCGGCCGGCGCCTTTGTGCTGCTTGACACCAATGTAGTCAAAGAAGGCGGCATACTTAAAATAAAAATATTCTGCGACAAACCGGTTACAGCGTGCGATATTGAATTTAATAAGGGGAAATACACGGCTTTTTTCAGGCAGTTTGATGTAAAGCAAAACCAGTATATTTTCGTCTCAATAGTACCCGTATCGCTGGGGACAAGCGGAAGAAAGGACCTCATAATAAAATATATGCTCTCGGACAACAGCGAGCATGTTGAAAGACAGAAAATAAAGGTTATCTCGATGGCCAGAAGGGACGTTGATATAAACACAGGCCAGGTCAATGAAGAACTGGACAGGGAACTTGCGGAAGAAGGGAAGATAATATATTCCCTGCAGGATCCGGTAACTCCGATAAAATATTCATTTCCATTTATTAAGCCTGTGGACGCTCCGGTTACGGGAGGATTCGGAGACTCGCGCGTATATGATAACGGCAAGGCCGCGTGGAGGCATAAGGGGATTGATATAGGCGCGCCGAAGGGAACGCCCGTGCGGGCCGACTCGGACGGCGTTGTGGCAAGCGCGTCGTCCACAAAGGCGTACGGTAATATAATTATTATTGACCACGGCGCCGGTATATATTCC
>CAZMGF010000044.1:0-18720 GCA_964565765.1 uncultured Spirochaetia bacterium | reverse complement strand
GGAAATACACAACTCCTTCGCAGTTTGCTGACAAAATTGAAAAACAATTCCGGGTTTTTACAGGGCTCAAAGAAGGCCCGGCAATGGCACTTGAAGGCATTTCCACCATTGAACTGATGCTTTCAAATAATGTGTCTGATTTTATTTCCACCGAAACAGGTAAAATGCTGAAGTAGCTTAAAAGAAAGCCGCGCCGCCGGTTTTATATTTACACGAGGGAATCTTTGTTCTATAATCAGCTGTTCCGAAAAATTATAAAAAGGTGATGAAAATGGGCGCGAAAATACTTGACGGGAAGGAAATGGCGGCTGCCATTAAGGCTTCATTGAGGGAAAAGATAACAAAGCAGGGGATAAAACCCGGGCTTGCCGTAATTCTTGTGGGAGAGGACCAGGCTTCAAAAGTTTATGTGGGAGGCAAGGAAAAAGACGCCCTTGAAGTAGGTTACCATTCCGAGCTTTACAGGCTGCCGGCCTCTTCAAAACAGGAAGATATTCTAAAACTTATAGGGAAACTCAACTCAAGAGAAGAGATAAACGGAATACTTGTCCAGCTGCCGCTGCCTGAGAATCTTGACGAAGAATTAATTACAAATTCAATCGATCCGCTAAAAGATGTTGACGGTTTTACCTATAACAGCGCCGGCAGGCTTTTTACGGGCAGCATGGGGCTTGTGGCCTGCACGCCAAAAGGCTGCATTGAAATGATAAAGGCTTCGGGAGCGGATATAAAGGGGATGAACGCGGTTGTGATAGGCAGGAGCAATATTGTCGGAAAACCCATGGCCATACTTTTGCTTGCTGAACACGCCACAGTGACCATCTGTCATTCAAAGACAAGGGACCTGCCGTCAATCACATCAAAGGCTGATATTTTAGTGGCCGCTATAGGCAGGGCAAAGTTTGTGACTGCGGATATGGTAAAGCAGGGCGCGATTGTCATTGACGTGGGAATGAACCGGGACGCGGATGGAAAACTCTGCGGCGATGTGGATTTTCAAAACGTGAAAGATAAAGCCTCTTTTATAACTCCGGTACCGGGCGGGGTCGGCTTGATGACAAGGGCGATGCTGATGAGCAACACCTACGAAGCTTATATGCTTCAGAACACAGGCAGAGGTGGTTTATGAAACGCAAAGTTGTTTATCCCGGAACTTTTGACCCTATAACAAACGGCCATCTTGATATTATCAAGCGCGCGGCCCTTATGTTCGATGAAGTGACCGTGGCCGTATCTGAAAGCGTCCAGAAAAACAGGCTTTTCACCCTTGAAGAGCGGCTCGATATGGTAAACAACGCGGTAAAGGGAATAAAGGGTGTAAAAACAGATACTTATTCAGGGCTGCTTGTGGCATATTTAAAAGAGACGAAAAAGCGTATAGTTGTAAGGGGTTTAAGGGCAATTTCTGATTTCGAATACGAGTTCCAGCTGGCCCTTCTAAATAAAAACATGATGGGAGATGATATTGAGCTGATATATCTTATGCCTGAAGAGAAATATCTATATATTTCATCATCCGCTGTCAAGGAAATAGCAATGCACGGAGGGAATGTAGGGCAGTTTGTCCACCCGTATGTAGCCAAAAGAATCAAAAAAAAGTATCAAAAATAGTGTGAATTGCTTTAATATTCTTGACTTTTGGGAAAAATCCTGTAAAATATAAGAAAAATGCGTAAGGAGGGTAAATTTTAATGACAAAAATCGAAATGGTTGACAAAATCGGCGAAAATGTTGCTTTACCCAAAAAAGACATCGAAAAAGTTCTGGATCAGTTCGTTAAGATCTCGCAGGACGCATTAAAAGAATCAAAAAAAGTTTCACTAACCGGCCTTGGTTCTTTTTCCATCAAGGAAAGAAAAAGCAGGCTCGCCCGCAATCCAAAAACCGGCGACAAGGTTGAAGTTCCGGCAAAAAAAGTTGTTAAGTTCAAGCCGGGAAAAGACCTGATACAGATACTTGCCGATTCTATGCCGGGAGCAGGTACGAACGCCAATTAATAAAGCTCATTTTTTAATTTAAATATTCTTTGTTTATTATTTTATCCTTAACGCGATTTTGAATGGTAAAATATATATTTCACAAGACACGAAACCGGCAAATGTTCAACATTATGAAAGGTGGTAACTGATAATGGCTGATAAGGCTCCGAAAAAGAAAGCAGTTAAAAAACCAGCGGAAGCTGTGGAAAAACCCAAAAAGGGCGCTGTGAAAAAGAAAGCTGCCGCGGAAACCGCCCATGAAAAGAATAAAACTGTTAAGGCCAAAACAGTGAAAGCCGCGTCCCCGGCACCCGCTAAAACCCCACCGCCGGCAATCAAAGAAAAAGCGGGCAGAAAACCATCATCGAAAAAAGTCAGGGGCACTGACAGCTCCATGGCAGAGGATGAAATACTTGAAACAGAAATAGAAGCGTCAAAATTCTTCAAACCGGAACCTGTTGAAACAACGGCTGTAAAAAAAGAAGAAGTAAAACCCAGCGAAAGGCATGAGACTTCGCTGCAGGATAAATACGGCGATAACAGGGTGGTTTTAATGACCCGCGACCCGTACTGGTGCTATGTTTACTGGGATCTCTCGACTGACCTTATGGCTGACAAAGCCAGGGCAATAAATGAAAAATATGACCTTGTGTTAAGGGTATATGACGTCACTGAAGTTGAATTCAACGGAAACAACGCGCATAAATTTATAGACATCAAGGTCAACGGCGAGGCCGGAAACTGGTATATAAATGTATGGGACGCCGGAAAAACATATATTGTGGACGTCGGTTATAAAACCGAGTCGGGTAAATTTATTTTACTGGCAAGGTCAAACGGGGTTCATACGCCAAACGATAAAGTTTCCAATGTAACCGATGAAGAATGGATGGTCGTTGACGAGGATTTTGACGAATTATTCAGGCTCTCGGGCGGCGGAAAATCAGGCAGGATCGGCGGCTCGGAAGGGCTGAGGAATTCCATTGAATCAGGGCTTTCGTCGGAAACAGTTTCAAGCTTTTCAAGCCCGACAGGCGGGCAGCCGGTTAAAAGCGGATTTTTTCTTGTCGCTGACACGGAGCTGATATTATACGGAGCAAGTGAAAGAGACGCACTTGTAAAAGTCAAGGGCGAAAAAATAAATCTCAAAGACGACGGATCTTTTTCTATGCGCTTCCACCTGCCGGACGGTAAAATGGAGCTTCCTATTGAGGCGGTATCATCCGACGGCACCGAAAAACGCCATATAAAAATAACCGTTGAAAGAAAGACAGAATAAGCATATATGAAGCAACCCGACGGCTACCTCGCGCTTGTACTGCATGCGCACCTTCCGTTTGTGCGCCATCCCGAATACAACGACCCCATGGAAGAATACTGGCTATTTGAGGCCATTACAGAGACATACATACCGCTTCTAAATGTTTATAACAAACTCATTGAGGACGGGGTTGATTTCAGGATTACCATGTCAATGACGCCGCCGCTTATATCCATGCTTAAAGATACAATGCTGCAGGAAAGGTACCTGCGCCATATTAACAGGCTCATTGAGCTGGCTGAAAAGGAAGTTGAACGGACAAAATTTGAACCGGCGTACAACCGCACGGCGGTAATGTACCGTGAGAAATTTTATAACTGCAGGCATGTATTTGAGGACAAATACCACAGGGATATCGTGGAAGGATTCAAACAGGTTCAGGACCAGGGCAAACTTGAAATTATAACATGCGGTGCCACGCACGGATTTTTGCCGCTCTCGCCGGACCGCAATGCGGTAAACGCGCAGGTAAAAATAGCGGCGGATCATTACACCCAGACTTTCGGCAGAAGGCCGCGCGGCATATGGCTGGCTGAGTGCGGTTACAATCCCGGCGATGATGAAATACTCAAAAAATACGGCATAAGGTATTTTCTTGTTGACACCCACGGAATTTTATACGGCAAACCAAGGCCCAAATACGGGGTTTTCGCGCCGGTGTACTGCAAATCCGGCGTCGCAGCTTTTGGCCGCGACCTGGATTCTTCCAAACAGGTTTGGAGCGCCAAAGAGGGATATCCCGGGGATTTTAATTACAGGGAATTTTACAGGGACATAGGCTACGACCTGGATTATGATTATATCAAGCCGTATATCCACGAGAGCGGCATCAGGATGAATACAGGCATAAAATACCACAGCATAACAGGAAACAAAGTGGACCTTTCAAACAAGGCTCCATATGATCCGCAGGCGGCAATTGAAAAAGCAGCGGATCACGCGGGCAATTTTATGTTCAACAGGGAAAAACAGGTTGAGCACTTAAAGAGCCTTATGAAAAGGGAGCCGATTATCGTGGCGCCTTATGACGCGGAGCTTTTCGGACACTGGTGGTATGAAGGGCCTTCGTTTATTGATTTCCTTATGAGAAAAGTGTTTTACGACCAGCAGACATTCAAAATGATTACTCCGTCGGAATATCTGGAACGCTTCCCGAAAAATCAGGTTGTCACACCGACTTACTCAAGCTGGGGATATAAGGGATACGCGGAATTCTGGCTCAATAATACGAATGACTGGGTTTACCGCCACCTGCACAAAACATACGACCGCATGAAAGAACTCTGCTCAATTTATATGTTCAAACCGCGCTCGGTTGACGAGGAACGCGCCCTGAAACAGGCGGCCCGCGAAATACTTCTGGCGCAGTCGTCGGACTGGGCCTTTATTATGCGCACCGACACCACGGTACAGTACGCGGTCAAGCGCACACTTCAGCACATATTCCGTTTTACCAGGCTCTATGACATGCTTAAATCCGGTAAAATTGACACCGGATATGTCTCGGAGATGGAATGGAAGGACAACATATTTCCGGACGTTGACTGGACAGCTTACGCCTGAAAAGCGGCGGGGCTCGTCAAATTATTAAACGAAAAATTCCTTTCTGTGTTATAATTATTCCATGAAAAAAATATTATATATCATTATTTTAGCGGTAGTTATGGCTTCGGTTGTTCTGGGGCTGGATGAAAATGGTTTTACCGCTTCAGGCTGGGTAAATGATTTTGCCGGCATTATAGACCCCCGGAGCGCGGAAAGGCTCGTTTCTCTGGCCGGTGAAGTAAACCAGAAAACAGGCGCTGAAATCGCCATTGTAACAATAAAATCACTGGAAGGCGACAGCCTTGAGGATTTTTCCACAAGGCTCTTCAAACACTGGGGCATAGGAAAAAAAGGGCAGGATAACGGAATACTCATACTTGTAGCGTATGATGAAAGAAAGATCAGGATTGAGGTTGGTTACGGCCTTGAGGCGCTGATAAATGATGCCTTTGCAGGAGGCATTATAAGGGAAGCCATGGCGCCGGATTTTAAGGCGGGCAATTACGGCGCCGGAATACTGGAAGGGGCAGCGGCCATAAGTTTAAGGCTCGCTGACTTTTATAAGGTAACACTGACCGGCAATTATTCACCGGATAATACCGGTCAATATGGATCTGTGTATCAAAAAATCGGGCCGGTTAAAGCAATATTTCTGGCGATATTTTTTGTTTTTATGCTGATTATGTTCATCAGGCACCCGGTTCTTTTTATGCTTTTCTTTTTCTCCGGACGCGGATACCGCGGCGGCGGAGGGCTTGGCGGAGGTTTTGGAGGCGGCGGCTTCGGCGGTTTCGGAGGAGGCATGTCTGGCGGCGGCGGAGCAAGCGGCGGGTGGTAAGCTGTAAAAAGCAAAATTCAGGAGGCATCATGGACGATAAAATAAAAAAGTTTTCAGCGGAACTTGAAAAAACATTCGGGGCGAACCTCAAAAGTTTTATCCTTTACGGATCGGCGGCCACGGGCGAAAAATTTAAACATTCTGATATTAATACCCTGCTCGTGCTTGAAAAGATAGATACAACCGTGCTTAAACCGGCGGCAAAAATAATAAAAAAATGGGTCGAAGGCGGTCAGCCTGTTCCCCTGATATTCTCAAGGGAATCGCTTGCGTCATCCCGGGATGTATTTCCGGTGGAGTTTATGGATATTAAGGAAAATCATAAAGTGATTTTCGGAGAGGCTGTTTTCGATTCTATTACTGTGGAAGCGTGCAATTTACGCCTTGAAATTGAACGTGAATTGAAATCAAAGCTTATAAGGATGAGGCAGATGTACCTGGCTTCAGGCGGAGACAAAGGCAGGATTAAATTTCTGCTCATCAGGTCAATTTCCGGATTTACGGCCCTGTTAAAGGGGATAATCAGGCTTTACGGTAAGAAAGCGCCGGTTTTAAAAAGAGAGATTATAGCGGCCGCACCGGCGGAAATTGCCTTAAAGCAGGATGTTTTTAACGCCATTATGGCGGTAAAGGAAGGCGGAAAGAAAATTTCCGCGGAAGAGGCTGACTCGCTTTACAATGAGTACATGTCCGAAGTTGAGCGCATAGCTTCGGTAATAGACGCCTTTAAAGGCTAAAAACTTTCAGGGAGGATTCTTATGAAACAGGGAACAAAAATACTTCTTGTTATCGCCGGCCTTATAATCATAGTGGCCGCGATGTTTGCTTCTGCTTACAACAAGCTTGTGACTTATGACGAGGGAATAAAGAGCGCCTGGGCGCAGGTTGAAAATGTGCTGCAGCGCAGAAATGACCTTATACCCAATCTCGTAAATACAGTAAAAGGATACGCAAAGCATGAAAAGGAAATATTTGAGGATGTTGCCAACGCGAGGGCGGCTCTTTTAAACGCAAAATCAATAGACGACAAGGCAAAGGCGGCGGGAACGCTTGATTCTGCCGTGGGCAGGCTCCTTGCGATCGCTGAAAATTATCCACAGTTAAAGGCCAATGAAAGCTTTAACGCCCTTATGGACGAACTTGCGGGGACGGAGAACAGGATATCCGTCGAGAGGAAGAGGTACAATGATATTGTGCAGTTGTACAACACCTCGGTCCGCAGGTTCCCGGCGAATATAATCGCCGGATTTTTCGGCTTTAAGGAAAAGGAGATATATTTTAAGGCGGAAGAAAAAGCAAAACAGGTTCCGGAAGTGAAGTTTTAACATTGTACGAAACTTACGCGTTGTTCAGGGACAAAAAGAAGCGCGGGGCAATTGTAAGCAATAATAGCGGAATTACAGCGCTCTATCTGCCGGAAAAGCGAAAGGCAGTATTAAGAAAAATCAGCCGTGATTTTAAAGGGGCTGTCCCGGATAAAAAAGGGCACGCTGCAGCGGTTAAATTACTTGAGGATTATTTTTCGGGAAGAGGAAGAAATGGTTTTGCAGGGCTGCGGCTGAATCCGGGGATTTTTAAAAATTTCACCGGTAAAGTCCTGAAAAAAACGCTGAAGATACCTTACGGTGAAACGAGAAACTATAAATGGGCCGGTTCCGGAAAGGCCAGGGCAGCGGGCGGAGCGCTTGGAAGAAATCCCGTTCCGGTTATTATACCGTGCCACAGGGTTATTGCCAGCGGAGGCTCGCCGGGTGGTTATACTCCGGGGCTGCGTTGGAAATTAAGGCTCTTGAAACTTGAAAGAATATGAAATTATATAATATATGAAACTAAAAGGAGGATATATGGCCAGGAAAGAATCAAAAACAGGCAAACCGTCGGAAGTCAGGTACAGGGCTGTCTGCATTAATTGCGGTTCATTCATTCCGGTTAATTCCGGTATAACCAGAGAGGGCAGAAACTACTGCGACCAGTGCGGCGCCGCTGTAATTCAGTCTCCGATAATACCGCCGCCGCTTCCGGCACAGCAACTCACTCCGTTTTTCGCGCCGTCGGGGCCTTTAAAAATATTAAGCTATATACTATCGCTTTCGCCTGTAATAGGCTTTCTGCTGGGCGTCATATTTTTTCCGCAAAAGGATCAAGCGCTGAGAAAATTCGGCAGGAATTGTTTTATAATGATGGGAATCGGCCTTGTCATTGCGCTGCTGATGTTTATAGTTGTTGTGGCGGCAGGCGCGGCCCTCGGCGGCGGAGTAAACGGGGCGAGTTTCGGCGAGGGATATTACTAATAAAGTAAAAAGTAAAAAGTTAAAACCAAAAATTAAGTAGAGCCGCCGCCCCAGCCCGTTTAAGCTTCAGCGAAAACGGATTGCTGCGGCTGAACTGTTTGTTGCTTTTATATTTAAAGAACAAAGTTTGCTGATTTAAACGGGAGTTTTCAATGGAGCTTAAAACACCGGGTATTGTCCTTAAAAGGCACAGGCAGGGAGAAAAGGATGACATCACCTTTATATTTACCCGCGAACTGGGCAAGGTAATGGTTTCTTCCAGGGGGACGCGCAAGCTTGAAAGCAGGCTTAAACCGGCTCTTGAGCTCTTTTCCCTGAATAATTATTTTCTTGTAAAATCACGAAAAGACTCAAGGTACTTTACCCTTGCGCAGGCTGAACCCGTAAAAATGTTCCAGAGCATGAGGCTTTCTCTGCGGAAAATAGGATTTTGTTATCTTGTGGTTGAACTGCTTAATAAATTCACCGAAATTGAGGACCCGCATGTGGAACTTTTCGATACGGCCAGGGAAATTATGGAGATTGTGGAATCCGGCGATTATTCAAATGTGGAAAATATAGAAAGTTTTTTTAAGCTTAAGGTCCTTAAATTTGCGGGATATGGCCTCGCTGAGGACACTTTATATTTAAAGGAAAAACACGCGGGAAAGGAAATCAGGGATCTGCTGCGCATGATAGAAACCGTGCCGGATGTTAAAAGGCTTGATATAGATTATGATGTTATAAGGGACGTTAATATGCTCATTGACTCATATATTATCCATATACTCGGCGAGGACCTTTCAAGCAGTAAATTCATATCGGGTTTAAATAATGGCAGGCAATAAAACTTTTGCGGCGCTGCTTATTTTGTTGTCCGTGTTGTTTGCATCCTGCGCATCAATGCGCACTTCAGGGAACAATGAAAGAGATATAATTGTCCGGTGCGCGATGGACATGATAGATAAGGGCTATAAATACGGCTCCCAGGACCCGGAAGGCGGTTTTGACTGTTCCGGGCTGGTACAGTTTGCGTATAAGCAGGCGGGCATTGACATCCCCAGGACCGCTTCGGCCCAGTACTACAAAACATTAAAGATAGACCTGGGTAAGGCAAAAGAAGGGGACCTTGTTTTCTTTTCCACGGTAGGGCCGGGGCCGACGCATGTAGGGATATATCTCGGCGGAGGCAAGTTCATTCACGCCCCGTCAGAAGGAAAAAAAATAAGGCAGGAAGATATGAATAACAACTACTGGAAAAACGCCTATTATGGCGCCGGCACTTTTTTCCGGTGAAAAAAATCATGGCTGTTATGGCAAATATTATTTCAAAGCCCCGGAAGCGCGCGGCTGCGTTTTTGATATGTATCTTCCTTTGCTCCGCTGTTTCCGCCGAACTTATTAACAAACAGACGCTTATGGAGCTCACGCCTTCGCCCGTGCCTGTAAAGGCAAAACACCAGAAAAAAACAAAAAGGGATATAATTATAGATACGGCGTCATCGCTGATCGGCCTTGATTACTGGCCAGGCGGGCAGGATTCGGAATATGGTTATGACTGCTCGGGGCTTACGCAGTACAGCTACAGCAGGGCGGGCATTGACATACCAAGAAGGGCGATAGATCAATACTACGCTTGTGTAAAACTTGATGAAAACATGTTGAAAAGAGGGGACCTTGTGTTTTTTAACACCCAGGGATACGGAGTAAACCATGTCGGAATATACCTTGGAGACGGCCGCTTCATTCACGCGCCCGGCATAGGCCACCAGATTAGGATAGATGATTTCTCCAGACAATACTGGAGGGCGCGATTCTGGGGCGGCGGCACATTTTTTAAATGAACGCAATTATAAAATTATACCGGAGGAGCGGCGATGAATTATGAAGAAAGAATAAAACGCAACAGCTCTATATTTAAAATAGTAATATTCGTACTCGGCGTACTTACTATACTTTTTACACTGACACAGCCGAAAAAAGTTACAAAAGAAATGCTTGAATGCGAAAGGCCGGTTGTATTTAAAACCATCGGCGGGCCTTATCCCGACAGCGCCTGGGACATGGTGGAGGCTCCGGGAGGCGGATTCGCGATAGCCGGAGACACAAGGTCATTCGGTTCCGGAGGCAGCGATTTTTATCTTGCGAAGACAAACGGCAAAGGCTCGCTTCAGTGGACACGGACATTCGGCGGTGAAAAGAACGAGCACTGCCTTTCTATTGAAAATGCCTATGACGGCGGTTTTATACTTGCGGGATCCACAGAATCATTCGGAGCCGGAGAAAGCGACATGTATATTGTAAAAACCGACGCTGACGGGGACTGTGTGTGGTCAAAAACAATCGGCACACCTGATTTTGACTATGCCTACTGTATAAAAAAAACAAACGATTCAAATTATATTATAGCCGGATACACAAGCGTTGATAAGAATTCAGATGCGGAACTTGTTAAAATTGATAAGGGCGGAAATACAATTTGGCAGAAAACATACGGCGGAGACGGCTGGGATATTTTTTACTCGGTAGCTCCATTAAAAAACGGCGGATACCTTGCATGCGGTTATACAACTTCTTTTGGAGAAGGTAAATCAAGTGTTTATCTTGTGAAAACAGACGCTTCAGGAAACAGCCTGTGGGCCAGGACATACGGCGGCAAAAGGGAAAACCGCGGCATATATGCCATAGAGGCGAATGACGGAGGATACCTGATAGCCGCCAAATCAACTTCCTATATCTCCAAAGGCATGGGCTGGGATATTATGATCATTAAAACCGATTCGGCGGGCAAAGAATACTGGAAAAAATTCATAACCGCCGCGGAGCTTGACTGCGGTCGCGCTCTTGTTGAGGAAAAAGACGGAACAATAGTCATCGGCGGCACGAAAAAATGCTATGGTATTTGCTCGTCAAATATTGTTTTTGAAAAGGCTGACGCCGATGGCAATACCACCATGTACAGGATATTTGAAGGGCCCAGAGATGATAATTTTACAACACTGATAAAGACTTCCGACGGAAATTATGCCATCTGTGGAGCAACCATGTCTTACGGCAATGGAATGAGTGATATGATGTATACTAAAATCGGGAAAAACGGCGAACAAATCTGGTAAAACCAAGGTTCGTTTATAATATTTTAAGAGGTTTTATTGACATGAAAGCGTTTTCGTGATATATTGCCCCCTATAAAATTTAAACGGGAGGGACAAATGAAGAAACGTTCGTATTTGATTTTATTCCTTTTAACCGCCATATTATCTCCGGTCTTATCAGCCGATCAGCCTCAACAGATAGATCCGGCCTTATTTTATCTATGGAACGGATTTGAAACATCCACACAGGGATGGACGGCCCAGGACTGGGACAATAACGCATTTTCTGAGCCGCAAATTTCAACTGATTTCGCCACCGAAGGAAAAAGCAGTCTTGAATTTAAATGCTCCTTTATTAATGAGGGCCAGCAGGGCATGATCCAGCTCTTTGATCTTGGTGATTTTTCCGCGGTTTCTAAAATAAAACTTGATATTTATAATTCAACGCTCTCGTCAATGAAAATAAACTTAATGGTAAAGACGGGAAATAACTGGCTCATGCAGACAACAGAGACTTTATCAATCAAACCGGGCTGGAACAAAGGAGTGGTATTTGACCTTCAGGGGAACTTTAAGAACAGTCCGTCCGGAGTATATGATTCCAAATTGTCGGGGGCCGCTGACATGCGCAGGTTTGGCATTGAGTTCGTCCCGGAAAACAAAGATGGTAAATTCTCGCCGGTTGAAGGTTTTATCGCTATGGATAATGTAATGCTTTCAGGAAGCGCTGGAATAGCGCAGTTCCTTCCCGTCGAAGAACCGAAAGATATGAAGGATGTTTTAATAGATGATTTCAGAAAAGGGACCCTTAAATGGTCCGCGGCGGCGGGATGGTCATGCGCTTCCGGGGCCGAACAGACGACCGATGAAACAGGCACCGGCGTCATGAAGGCAAAATATAAAATGGACAAACCCGGGCTTAACGCGGCATATATTACAGAAGGCTCTTTTGACCTTACGGATGTTTACAGGATAAAAATGGACATTTACAACCCCAATAATTTTTCAATGAACGCGGGGTTTGCGTTCGCAACGGGGGATAAATGGACATGGCAGGAAGGGCAGACGATACTTTTGAAAAAGGGCTGGAATTACGGGGTGACTTTCAACCTCAAGAAAAAAGAATGGAAAAGCGAGGCTAGCGGCTGGAAGGCGAATATAACGCCGGCTGACATTAATCAGGCCAAAAGGCTCTCAATACTTCTTTATCCGCCGGATATCGGCGAAGGTTATGCCCTTATTTCAAATATCAGATTTGACACTGTCAATCCCGAGAAACTTGAATCGCTAATTCCCGCAGACCTAGGCAACATGTCATACCATATCTGGAACAGTTTTGAAAAAGGAATAAACTGGCTGCCCGCGGCGGATCAGACGGCGGCGGTTGGAGTCTTTCCGGTAAAGAATTTTGGTGATGAAACGAATAACGGAATGGATGTCAGGTTCTCCACCCAGAATAATGTTGATCACGCCGCATATATATATACAGGAAGGTTTGATTTTTCCGATTCCACAGGAATAAAATTTGACGTATACAACCCCATGGATTACGGGGTAAAAGTATCAATAGCCTTTAAGACGGGCGATGACCAGGTCTGGATCGAGTCAAAGGAAGTCGGAATCGCGCCGGGCTGGAACAGGGGCATAATGTTTGATTTTATTACGCCTTCATTCAAATCAGCGGACTCAAACTGGAATTTTAACGATTATTTTTCAAACCGTAATGACATTAGGGAAATGGATATTCAGGTTTATCCGGATGCCAAAGTTAAGGGCTCGCTATATTTTACCGACCTTAAGCTTGCCCGGAGAAATTATATAGGCGACAACGCCGTTGGCAATGCGCTTGGCGCAACATTCCAGAACAACACCACAATTACAGCGGAATCAATAATATACAAATCGTGGGATAAAGGCAGCGGCGAGGGGAGTTTTGAAAACCCGGCGGCGATAAATTACTGGAGCTACAGCAGCACCGACATGTCCGGCTGGGGGCCAAGTGTGGTTTCAATAAGCAGCAAGTACGCCAGCCAGGGAAGCCATTCATTAAAAGTAGACTATAAAGACGCAAATATTAAATTCGGTGTTGAATACAATGACAGTTCGGGAAACACTTTCTCTGTATCGGGCAAAGATTATATGGCCTTTGATGTATATAATCCCGGAAAGATGATGAAAGTGACGGTGGCTTTTAAAACTTCGGACGCAAACAATTCCTGGTATGAGTCCAATCAGCTTATTGTTTATCCGGGCTGGAACAAAAATTTAAGATTTAATCTTGACGACCCGACATGGAAAGACGCGGCAAACAATCAGTTCAACAGTGATTATCTGCAGAATAAGGATCTGGTCAAAACTATTTATGTTGTGTTCTACAACGGCATAGAAGGCTCCGTCTATCTGGACAACTTCAGATGGGGATATAAGGATAAGGCCGGATTTTTTAAGGACGGCGGGGGAAAAATTGATACCGGGATAAACGGCACCGAGGCGGACGTGGAGCAGGATATAAATATACTTTACACTCCGAACGATTCGGTCGAGGCAAAAATGACGGTAAGGGCGGCTTATTATAACGGGCAGAATTATGACCTGAATGTGGCGTCCGGGCATGTAACCCTCAGGGGGTTCGGAAATGAACTTACCGCTTTTGCCGGTGAAAAAGTAAAGCCTTTTGACGATATTGTCGGGCTTGTGGACCCTTCTTCTGTCGGTTCAAACCTGATGGGTCTGACTTTAAGCGGCACACTTTATCCGATTGATACATCATATCTTTTAACCGCTATGAGCCTTGATTCGGCTCAGCCGTGGAAACTGGGCACCACATATATTGCCGGCGCCAGGGTGAAGACCTATTTTCTGGATAAGGATTTTATAGGAGCCCTGTACATGAATACGCGCAGGGGATACGATGAAGGGGCCAATCCGCTCACAGGAAATTTTGAGGAGTCGGCGAATATAATGGGGATGGACACATCATTATATTTTCCGTGGGTTAATGTGCTGGACCTGAATCTAAGGGAAGAAGTGCTATGGAGCCAGTATGCGACTACGGCCCCGGATTATGTACTTTCTGTTTATCCCCAGTTTGAATACATTTCACAGGACCTTACGGATATATCAAAGGCAGGCATGATTTATTCTGATGCCGCCCTTCATTACGGTTACCTGACATTTTTCGCGTATTACAGGGAAATCGGTGAGAATTTCTCCGCTGATTTTATTGACCCTGATTACGGAATCGGCTACAGGCAGTATGACGCCAAGGCCACATATATTATGGATGACGTATGGCCCTTTTCCTATATAGGAAGCCTTTCGCCGGCGGCTTCTGTTTTTGTACACGATACGCAGCTTATGGCGGAATTTATGCAAAACAGGGCGCTGGACGGTTCATATAAGGAAGACAGCATGACTATTGATATCAAGAACGACGAATCACTGGCCATAAACAATTACCATATATGGTGGAAATATGACAATAAAGGAAACCCGATTCAGCTGCCATCCAACTCAATCACCGGTGAGACAAAAATACAGGCGGGCGACAGGATAACTTTTAAGATTCTGGCAAGGTATGAATCGCTTCAGGGCTATGAGGATAATTTCGCGGATATTACCGCGCCGATAAATTATTCTTATTCCCGTATAACGGGGTTCCTTGAGGGTTCGATAAAATTCAGCAAAAACCTGAAATTTACGGTAAATTGCAAGGTGGAAGATACTGACAACGCCATTGACGGCGGTTATCATTCCAATATTTATTCGGAACTTGAATTTAACGGGCTTGGCGCCTTTAATGTTGTGTTAAGTTACGGGCTTGAACCTTTCACAGGATACTGGCTTGACGACGCGAGCGACGACACGATGAACAGGTTCTGCCTTACCTTCAAGGGTTATTTCTAAAGAAATGATAAAACGGGCGGAGGGAATATGAAAAAAATCATCATTGTGGCTTTAATAACTGCCATGCCGCTGGTTGTTTCGGCTTTCTCCATAGACGGAGCCGGCCTGATTTCCGGCGAAAATACCGGTTTAAGGCAGGCTGCCGTAAATATGCCGCAGACTGCCGGAGCTGATTTTTTTGACGCTGTAAAAGAGAGCGGGATTAAAATTGTCAGGATAAAAACAGGGGACATGCTTCTTGAAAAAGAGCCGGGTGTATATGACGACAGGGCGCTTGAGGCCCTTGATTCTGAGATAAAAACGGCTGAAAAACACTCAATCAGCCTGATTATCAGCCTGGCGGGAGGAGCCCTTGAAAGAGAATACACGGAAAAAGTCGGAGCGTCGAGCGAATCCGCGTTTTTTAAGGATGCCATATGCAGGAATTATTTTAAGGATTATATAAAAAAAATAACCGAAAGGTATGCGGATTCAAAGGCAATAATCGCGTGGGATTTATGCGCAGGCGCTGCTGAAGAAGCCGCGGCGCAGGGCGGCGCCCTGTATGACTGGGCAATGGAAATGTCGGAGTATGTAAAGTCACTGGATAAAAAACGTTATGTTACAATCAATATAAAGAAATCAGGGAATACAGCCTTTGAAATTTTTAAACTGCCTTCAATTGACCTTTGTTTCCTGGACGCGGACGCAGGTTATAAAGACGGCGCATTCACCGGAATAGATGAAATCAGGGCGGCATCAATGGCCGTTTACAACAATGTAAACAAACCGTTTATTGTGAATCTCAGCTATACAGGCGCTCCGGAAAACAGATTGAGCGCACTTACCGGAACCGCCAAAGCGTTTTTTGAGTCCAACGGATCAATTGTGATATGCGGCGGCGGCAATACAATAAATACGGAATTCATTGAGACGCTTAAGAATATAAATAACTGCGCGGATTCAATCAAGGATAAAATAATATCGGCTTCAATAAAAAATATAAAAGCCGCAGTCAGCCCGGATTCGGCGGAAATCTCGGCGGTAACGGACGGGGATTATGACATAAGGGTTATGTACGGTGAAAAAACACCGCTTTCGGATTTTGTGGAGCAAAAAACCGCAAAAAGCGGGCTCAATAAGCTGACGGTATCGGGATTAAAACCGGAGACAAAATATCTTTATTGCGTTGCCGTTTCCGGAAAGACGGCCGGTGGAATATCAAAAATAATGGAATTTACCACGCCCAAAACTCCAAAGCTGGCGGCCGTTAAGTTTGCGATGTCCAAAAATTTCATCAGGGCCGAAGGGACGGATTTTTATGACGGAAATAAAATTTTCAGGTATGTGGGAACCAACAACTATATAATGCGCAAGTATTATCTGGACAAAAAAGATAAGGATAAAAACAGGCACATTATTGACGACATATTTGAAGCGGCCCGGAATGCCGGTTTTAAAGTAATAAGGGTAGGCTCAAACGGAGAGGCTTTTAACGAGGCTTCTTCAAATAAAGATGATATTACGCACGATATGAGGATAGGGCCGGATAAGTTCAATGAAACAGCCTATAAATCCATTGATTATGTCCTTGATTCGGCCAGAAGGCATAATATAAGGGTAATACTTCATTTTACCGACAACTGGGAATACTACGGCGGAGTGCCGGTATACACAAAGTGGGCGGGTGTGGCGAAAAATGATTTCTGGACCAATGAGGCATGTAAAAAATATTACAAACAGACTGTTGATGCTTTTGTTAAAAGGAAAAATACGGTAAACGGTACGCTATACAAAGACGACCCGGCGATATTCTGTTATGACCTGATGAACGAACCAAGGAATGAGTCCGACACCACGGCAAAGGCTATGAATTTATGGGTCGCGGAAATGTCGGCCTATATAAAATCTATAGATGCCAATCATATGGTTACCACAGGTATGGAAGGATTTTTTCTTCAGGCTGACGGCACCCATTATTCCGGAACTGATTTTATATCCACAAATGAGATACCCACGGTTGATTTTTGCACGTTCCACATTTATCCTGCAAGCCAGTACACGCATTTCTCGCCCGGTACAACAAAATGGACAATTGATAATTTTATAAAACAGGGACATGAAACGGTTAAAAAACCGGTTGTAATGGAAGAGTACGGCATTCCCGGCGGCCTGGCTGATTATCCGAAGGCGCAGTGGATAGATGACATGACAAAAGAGTTCTTCGCGGCAGGCGGCAACGGAGTCAACTACTGGATGCTCCTGGATCCGACGTATACACACGGCGACGGCAATGAGGTGTATTACAATCAGACACAGTATATGAACATATTCACGAAATACGCGAATGAAATAAATAAAGAGGGTTTTTAGGAAACGCCGTTTTTGCCGGCGTATATAATATAAATTTCAGGAGGTCAAAATGAAAAGAATAATTGTATTATTGCTGGTTGTTTTTTCAGCCATTGGAGCAATTTCGTGCGGAAAATTAAAGCAATTCCCGGTTGGCCCGCTTGAACTTGCCGCCGGAGGGCCCGACAATTCGACTTATCCGTTTGAGTCGCAGGCTGATGTTAATATGTTCTCACTGAACGGGGGTATTTTTACATCCATGTCATTTTCAACAGACAGGGCCTATGAAGGAAACGGCTGCGTAAAAATAGCCTGCAATTTTAACGCCCCGAATTCGGCCCAGGGCAGGCTTGTAATGAATAATGTGGTATTATCGACTCTTGCCGGAAAGACTATAACCGCGGCTGTCTGGGTCCCGACTGGAATGTTTACGACCAGTTCGCCATATGGCGGGCTCTTTTATTTCCAGCTGGGTTCATCCGGAAATAACGACTGGTATCAGTCAACATGGGTAAATTTAAACACGGCAAGCGGCTCGGTCGCGGGTATGTGGAACATTATAACGGCCCAGTTTGACACTATGTTACTTGCAAACGGAAACAGCCAGCCCGGACATATTGATAATGATAATTTAGTTCAGAACAATGTTGACACAACGCAGTCTGTAACTTGGGGCGTTGTTGTAGGCCAGGGCAGCGCTTCACCAAATTTCAGCGGATATATTTACATAGATTCAATAAATATACAATAAATGGAAATATTCACGACTGCAGACGCCGATTTCGGAGAGAATTCATATCTGATCAGAGGCTCCGGAAAGTTTTTTATAATTGATCCGGGTTTTAATTCAAATGAATTAAAGAAAATGCTTGACGGGGCCGGCGGTAAATTAAGCGCAATATTCCTTACGCACGGCCATTATGATCATATATTTTCACTCAGTGAATTTCCGGCTGCAACGGTATATGCCCATATTGATGAAAAAGAACTTCTTGAGGATCCGCAGCTGAATCTTTCCGCGTTTACCGGTAAGGCAATATCCGCAAAAAACTTTTCTTTTTATCGTGGCGCCATCAATTCAATTGAAAATTTTCGCATTTATCACACCCCGGGACATACACGCGGCAGTGTGGTAATGTCAGCGGGCAAAAATATTTTTTCAGGGGATACTCTGTTTGAAGATTCTGTCGGAAGGACAGACACGCCATGCGGTGACAGCCTTAAACTCAAAGAAAGCCTGAAAATTTTTAAAAGTTTTGAAACCGACTCGATTATTTATCCCGGTCACGGCAAGCCCTTTCTATTAAATGATGCCATGAATAATAACTATTTTCTGAGAAACATAAAATAGTCCAAATTTACACAATTGACCTTATACCGCCAAAAAGACACTACTTATTTTGTTATATTATAGATAATTTACATTTCTTTATAA
>CAZMGF010000043.1:0-19288 GCA_964565765.1 uncultured Spirochaetia bacterium | reverse complement strand
ATTATATCAAAACCGTTCGAAGCGAAATATACACTGTCCTTCGGCGCGGTTTTGATAATATTCATCGCGTAATCATAACTCAGGTAATTGTCTCTGCCGGAAAAATATTTGTAGGAATAATATCCCTGTCCCGCCGCGGAAACCACGGAAAAAAGTATGACAGCAGCGGTAATATATATTCTTCTGCGTTTAAATATTTCAGCCATGGCAGCCGACAGCAATAAAACTGCCGTAAAGAGCGCGGGCAGATAATAACACTGTGAATCCTGGAAGCGCCTGAAGAAAATAATGACAGCCGCCGAAGCCGCGATGAAAAGAACCGGGACAAGCAATTTTGCCCTTTCACCGGTTGATTTTTCAGTTATAGATATTATAAACCCGGCTATTACCAGCGGCCAGAGCATAAAAAGGGAGGCAAAAACCGCCCTGTAAAATTCTCCCGCCTGAAAACGCAGGACATCAAAACCGGGCTTTACAAATTCCCCTGAATAATTTGTCCTGAAAACATGGTTCATCAGGCTTAAGATTCCGGCCGGGTGGCCGTGGTCAATGACCGCTCCCGAGCGCGACCTTATTATCAGATAAACATACGGGGTTAAACCCAGTATAAAAAAAAGAGAGTTCTTAAGAAGCCATTTTTTGGGACGGCTGCCTGAAATGGCAAAAAAAATGATAATCGGCGCGGTAATTACAGCGCTTTGCCAGTGGTTTGCCAGGGAGAGCCCGCTTAAAAAAAAGAGAAAATTAAACCCGCCGGCGCCGCCTTTCCCCCGGCAAATCACAATACTTGATTTTATTGAGAGCGACAAAAGCAGCAGGTTGAGCATATATACCCCGCCTTTTGCCGTTATCGCCTGGCTGAAAAAAGGCCCTGAAAGCCCGAGCGCGGCCATGCCCGAGAGTCCTGCGAGTATAAAAATATATTCATCGCCGTAAAGTTCCAGGAACAGTGATAAAAAGGATGCGAGGACGCCGGCCGCCAGAACCGCGGAAAAATAATTCTGGCCGAAAGCCGCGGGCAGCCTGAAAATTGCGCCAAAAGCCTTTCCCGCCATCGCAAAGAGAGGATAGCCGGGCGGATGCTGCACGCCAAGCGTCATAGCAGCGGCGATTGTCTCGGGAGAATCGTCATTATTAAATGCCGGAAATATATTATGTAAATATATAATCAATATTAAAAACAAGAATGCTGAAACACACAATTTCATTTTCATTGTTTTTAACAATTTTTTCTCCTAAAGGGACGCGGCGCAGTCTTATAACAACTGTGAGTTTTTCTATTTTTTTATGGATTTTATTACGGGTGTTACCCCGGAGAGCATATCGCCCAATACACCCAGATATCCTTTGATATCGATATAGACCGATTCTTCAGGCATAGGTACCTTGCCCGGAAACGGCCTTGAATAAACTCCTACAAGTGTATGGTGAAGCACGTGCTCGCGCGTATCGCCGTGCGTAAAAAAGAGGAACAGCTTTTCCAGCATCCCCCTGTCGCTTAAGTTCCTTGTCCCGATATTTCTCACATTATAATCCCCTTCAACTATAAGGTTGCCGTGCTCTATCATTTGTGAGTGGTGCAAAAAAAACGAATTCAGCCATATAGAGGCCAGAAATGATGCCACAATGCTGCCTAAGCCCGCGCCAAAAACAAAGTGAGAAACGCAGCCTGACAGCCCTAGAAACAACAGTATTATTAAAACCGCTGCAACCGAAGACAGGATTCTGTATTTTGCCCTGTATCTGGGATGAAACGGCAGTACAATTGTTGACGCAACCGAGATAAACGCGATACCTATGGAAATCTCAAAAAAATTATATATTATTTTTAAAAACCTGTTTTTAATTTCTCCAAACGGATGAAATTCCGTGTCATCCCATGTGTTGACCTGAGAATGGTGAAAGCCGTGAAGGATCCTGTATATCTGCGGGTCCGTCAGGAGCATCCAGGACAGGACAAAATATAATCTGTCATTCGGGATTCCCGGAACATATTTGTGCCAGGTTTCATGCATAAGATAGCCCAGCCAGGTAAAAAGATATATTCCCGGAAAAATCATATATATAACCGACCACCATCCAAGCTTCGTAAAAATAACGGGCAGCGAAATCAGATAAAGGGGCCACACAAACGCTATAAAATAAAATTTCCAGCCCTGCGAGTTTACAAGTTTTTCCGAAACATATTCTTCCATAACAACCCCCTTGAAAAACGGCTTGCGCCTTAAATTTCTTTCAGCAGTTCGTCCATAAAAACTTTCTTGCCGGTTTTTCCGGACCGGTAAATTGCCTCTATCATCCACTGTGTCTTTAACCCTTCATCCTCGTTTACATCAACAGGTTTGCCCTGCAGAATGGATTCATAAAACCTTTTTATCTCTATGGAATGGCAGTATCCCCAGTAATCCTTCCAGCCTTCGCCATAATTGATAAACTCGCTTTTTTTAGGCTTTGCGTTTTTTACATTAAAGGGCCACTTTTTATCATTATAAAAAACAGACGCGGAATCCTTTATTATTCTGACTTTGCCTTTTTCGCAGTGTATTTCCATGGCCACATCGTCATCATATGAATAATGGCATATTGTGTAAAAATTGATATAGGACCCGTTCTTGAACATTATTACCCCCGAAGCCTCGTCCTCAACCTGGACCTTTACATGCATCCTGTTGGCGGTGCATGCGTCAACCCAGTCAATGTCGGAACCCATGATATCCCGCAGCAAATCCAGGGAATGTATGGCCTGGTCAATTACAACACCCCCGCCTTCCTTGTCCCAGGTGCCCTTCCAGTCGCTCTTTAAATAGTATTCGTCCGGCTTGTGCCATGAAAGGACAAGCCTTGCCGAGAGTATTTTTCCGAGCGCTCCTGAACCGGCTGTTTCTTTTGCCAGGGTTGTGGAAGGGTTAAACCTGTTCTGGAAAGATATCGCGAATTTAACCCCTTTTTCCTTTACTTTTCCGGCAAGCTCCACAGCGTCGCGGATCGAAACAGTCATCGGCTTTTCCTGATAAACGTTGATGGACCTCTCAATGGCATATTCGCTCATTTCCCTGTGCAGGTAATGGGGCGTGCAAATATGAACCACATCGGGTTTTTCCATATCGATCATCTGCCTGTAATTGGCGTATGTGGCACAGCCGTATTTCTTGCCCGCGATTACAAGCCTGTCCTGTTTAATATCACTCACGGCCGCGAGCTCCGCTATGCCGGCGCATGACTGCCTTACTGATTCCGCATGCATCGGAAATATCGTGCCGCAGCCTATTATTCCCACTTTTAGTTTCTTCATATCATCCTCCGCAAATTTTATGGCTTAATGACCAGATATTCGTCCGCGCCTTTCACAAATTCAAATCCGCATTTTTTTACGCTGAATTTTACGCCGGAAAACCCGGCGTCATTGATTATCCTATCAACAAAAGCGCTCCTTTTCCACCGTAAATTAAGAAGCGGATATATCCTGATTTCTTCCCTTGTGATTCTGATCAGTTCGGCTATAACATCCCTGTGAAAGTTATAATCAAGATGCTCGTCGTAAAGAAAAATAAAATGGGACATTATGGCAATGTCGAATTCTTTGCCGGTAAAAACAGTGTCAGGAAACTCCGTTTTTACATAACGTCCGGTATGGCCGGACTGATAATCGGCCAGGAACCTTTTTCTTGCTTCCCGCCTGAACCCTGCCAGGCCCGGGATATCCTTATAAAAATCCCAGTTATAATTTTCTGCAACTTCCGGCAGCTTTACGAGCATCTCTTCCAGGTCAATCGAGCTTTTGGCCGCAAGTTCATCCGCGGCGAAACCGTATATCCGGTCCGCTGACTTTACATTAAGCCCCAGGCCGCATGCCTCAGCTGTAAACGAAGAAACTCCGCCTCCGGCGTCAAGTATGGCCGCTCCCTTCAGCTGTGTGAATGTCAGGTCAAACATACGGCAGTATTCATCAAAAGTCCTGCCAATGGCTATGACATCCTTGAGTTCAAGCTTTTCCGCCATTTGTCATATTCCTTTTTTTAATTAAGCCCTTTTGTATATCTATCATCGTGTTTAACATTTAGCAGGTCCGTGACCCGCTTAAACGCCGCTTCATATTCCGCCGAATTATCCCCATCAACGGAAAAATATGCCCTGAGGCTTATCTCATCGGAAATCTTCTGGTTTTTCACAGGCAGATAAAAGGAGCCTTCATCCGGCTCATCGAGTTCGGAGGCATGCCTGAAATACTCCACAACAAGGGCGGCCTCAAGGCCGTTGATAAACTTAAAACCTACTGTAAGAGTAAGGTTGACCGACGCGTAATCCAGATAGTATCTGTAAAGTTTGTCTATGGAATCGTTAACCCTGTCAAAAATATACCTGAGCTCCACCGGAGTGTAAATATGGTAATATTCCCCGTCGATTTCCTCAAGTTCCGGGTCTATATCTTCGAGGGCTTCCTGTATGGTTTTTGGCCCGGTTTCAACATGTTTTTCGTGGCCGCATTCTTCGCCGCATTCATGCCCGCTCTCCGTTTCTTCTTCAAGCAAAAGGAACTTTTTGATATCCGCCACTTCCGGGTCGTTCACGCTTTTCAGGGAATCCCTGAGGTCCTCAAGCTCGACACAGTAGGCTGAATCCTGAAGGATATCCTCGCTGAGCAGGAATTGCGACACAAAATCCGGCATCAACGCGGCAAAGGCAAGTTCAAAATTAATTTTTTTCATTCGGCCTGTTCTCCGCTTCCATTTTAAGGTATGCTTCGACATATTTGTCAAGGTCCCCGTCCAGGACATTATCCACATCGCCCCGCTCAAAATCAGTCCTTAAATCCTTTATCATTTTATACGGGTGCAGGACATACGAGCGTATCTGGCTGCCCCACGCTATCTCCCTTTTTTCACCGGCAATCTGGGCAATTGATTCCTTGTGCTGTTCTTCCTTGAGCGCGATAAGCTTTGACTTTAAGACTTTCATCGCCGTATCCCTGTTCTTCATCTGCGAGCGTTCAATCTGGCAGGTAACAATCACACCTGTTGGAACGTGGGTTATGCGGATGGCGGATTCTGTTTTATTTACATGCTGCCCGCCGGCTCCGGACGCCCTGTATGTATCAACCTTCAGGTCCTCCGGCCGTATTTCAACTTCGGTATCATCGTCAATCTCGGGGATTACCTCAAGGGACGCAAACGATGTATGGCGGCGCTTGTTAGAGTCAAACGGGGATATCCTGACGAGCCTGTGGATACCCTTTTCCGACCTGAAATAACCGTAAGCATAGGGCCCCAGCACCTCAAAAGTCACGTTTTTGATACCGGCTTCATCACCCGGCATTGAGTCGGTGACGCGGGCCTCCCAGCCCTTTTTTTCGCACCACATCATATACATCCTTAGCAGCATATGCGCCCAATCGCATGATTCCGTACCGCCGGCGCCGGCATGGATTGTTACTATAGCGTTGTGCGCATCATATTTGCCCGAAAACATCTGGTTGAATTCTTCTGAATCTATCATTTTTCTTAAATTAATATATTTAAGTTTCAGATCCTCTTCAAGTGAAGGATCCTTTTCAGACTCAAGCAATTCAAGCGTCAGCTCAACATCTTCAATTTCCTTCATTATTGCTCCCGCAATTGAAAGGTCATTATTAATTGCTTTGAGTTTTGATTGCACCGTTTTTGCGGCCTGCGTGTCATTCCAAAAATCAGGTTCGTTTGTTTTCTTTTCAAGTTCGGCCTTTATCAGCGTTTTATTCCTGACGTCAAAGATACACCTCAATCTTCGATGCTCTCTGTTTGATACCTGCCATGCCGAGCCTTATTTCCTTTACATCAAAATCCATGCTTTTCCTCCAAATTTTATGTTTATATAAAATACTATAGCAATTGGTTTTTTTCAAGAAAAATCTTGGTTTTTACCTTAATAACAAAGCAATTTTTAATCATATATTTTGAATTAAATGTGCTGATTTTTGATATCAAACATTTAAAAATCTGTTTTTTTGCCATATTTTAAAAGCATTTATTGGATTTCGCATATTGCCTTGTCCATGTTTTTAGGGTGTATTATGATTTTATTATGCTATTACATTTAAAATTGACAATTCTTTTACCCTGTGCAATAATACTTTTAAACCCAATAAATTAGGAGATTTGCATCATGTTAATCAGTTATAACTGGCTAAAGCAATATCTTGATTTAAAGATTTCTACTGAGGCTTTAACTGATTTATTCAATACATATGGGCTTCCTGTTGAGGAAGTCATCACTAAAAAATGCGCCTTTACCGGTGTGTTCGTGGCCAAAGTAATTTCTGTCGAAAAACATCCTCAAGCGGACAACCTCAATGTTTGTTCGGTTTTTGACGGAGTAGAAAACCTCCAGATTGTCTGCGGCGCCCCTAATGTGGCTGCCGGGCAGACCGTTGCCCTGGCCAGAATAGGCGCTCTTCTCCCCGGAGATTTTAAAATAAAAAAAGCCAGGATCCGCGGCATTGAGTCAAACGGAATGATATGTTCCTCTTCCGAGCTCGGCCTGACAAAAGAATCCCCGGGTATCATGGTCCTGGATTCATCCCTTTTTATTCCCGGCAGCCCCTATGAGCCGGTAAAACCCGACGTTGTTTACAGCCTGGAAATAACACCCAACCGGCCCGACCTGCTTTGCGTTACCGGCGTCGCCAGGTTTATAGCCTCCAGGCTCAAGCTTGGCCTGAAATATCCGTCTTCAACGCCGGATCCTAAAACGATAGATAAGAATTTGTCCATAAAAAGCAAGCTGACAATCACCAACGAAAGCACGGAAAGGTGCCCCAGGTATTCTGCCCGTTTAATTTCCGGGGTGACTGTCAAAGAATCGCCTGAATGGCTGAAAGACGCCCTTGAGTCGTCCGGAATACGCCCTATCAACAACATCGTGGACGTTACCAATTATGTCCTGCTTGAACTAAACCAGCCGCTGCATGCCTTTGATCTGAAAAAGCTCTCCGGCGGTGAAATTAAAATAAGAACTGCTCTTAAGGGTGAAAAGCTGCTTGCCCTTGACACAAAAGAATATCATCCCGGCCCTGATGATCTTGTAATCGCCGACTCTTCTTCACCCGCCGCGCTTGCCGGCATCATGGGCGGGGAGAATTATTCGGTCGGCGCCGATACTTCGGATATAATACTTGAATCAGCGTTTTTTCAGCCAAAAAGCGTTAGAAAAACCGCCAGACGTCTCGGGGTAACATCTGATTCATCCTACAGATTCGAACGCGGCATTGATATTGACAATGTAATTTTTGCCCTGGAGAGGGCCTGCGGACTTATTGTTTCCACCTGCGGCGGCATGATATCATCGGATTATATTGATCTATATCCCTTAAAATCACAAAAAAAGAAGCTTAATCTCCGGTTTGAAAGGGTCAATTCCGTACTTGGCACCTCTTTTACGCCGGAGCAGATTACAAAAATGGCCTCTTCCCTGTTTTTCGAGCCGGAAGCCGCGGATAGTAAGTCCGTGAGTATCACTGCACCTGGTTACAGGGTTGACATAACCGAAGAAATTGACCTCATCGAGGACATTGCCCAGATATATGGATACGACAATATCCCGGTTACGATACCCTCCTCATCAATTTCAGCGGGAAAAGAAGATAATATTAATCAGTTCAAAAAAATTCTCCGTGGCGCAGCCTCTTCCTGCGGATTTTCAGAAGTATGTAATTACTCTTTTATGAACAACAGGCTGCTTAAGGAACTGAAAATTCCCGGATATATGATGGAAGACGCGGTTGCCTTAAAGAATCCCTTCAACGACGAGGAGACACATTTAAAGACAACCCTTGTGTGCGACCTTGTTAGAAATCTGGTCACAAATTACAACAATGAAAATCAGGACATACATTTGTTCGAATCCGCCAATGTGTTTTATAAAAACGGGGATAAATACTGTCAAAAGCCGGTTTTTTCAGCTGTATCTTACGGCAGTATTGTAGAAAAAGCTTTCAACGGAAAAGAATTTATTTCTGATTTTAATTACTTAAAAACTTTAATTGAAAGGCTTCTTTCCAGCGCTTCTTCCGGCGGTGATATTTCTTTTGAAACTGAAAATCCCGATCTTTTATATGATTTTAAATCCGCAATTTATCTTTCCGGCATGCGTGTTGGAACCGCAGGCGGTTTAAGTAACTCAATATTATATGACAACAAGATGAAATTAAGGGCTAATATATTTGAGCTTGATGTTAACGCTCTTTATAATTTTTATAACAGGAAAATTACATACAGCCATATATCGCGTTTTCCTTCGGTAAAAAGGGATCTGTCGCTTGTTGTAAAAGATTCAATCCCGCACGGCAGGCTTGAAAAAATTATAAGCTCGGATTTTAAGGCGCTTATAAGGGACGTTACGCTTTTTGACCTGTACCGCGGCAATCAGGTCCCTGACGGGCATAAATCCTTAAGCTTTAACATTGTGTTCCAATCGGACAAAAAAACGCTTTCAGAGACTGAAATCAACAAATTTATGGAACGCATCATAACGCGGCTGAAAAACGAAGTTAACGCGGAATTGAGGTCATAATAATGCCCCTGATTGCGCTTGATATACTTGAATCCAGGATTAAGGAACTTCTTATCATGGTGGGCCATTTAAACGAAGAAAATGAGGAATTAAAAGCCCGGCTAAAATCCACTCCTGCATCATCAACCGCAATTCAATCTGAAAATCCATCCTCCGGATTGAGCCCGGAGCTTAAATACGAACTGGAAAACCTCAAAAGAACGGTAATAAAATATAAAAACGACCGCAATCAGGTATACACAAGGCTTGCAGGAGCGCTCCGCCAGATAGACGAATTAACAAACAAGGGGTAATATGGACAAATCAGTCATTACAGTAAACATATTCGGGAATGAATATACAATCAAGGGCGTGGCAAAGCCCGATTATATTATTTCCCTGGCCAACTATCTAAACAACAAAATGAGCGAGGTTCAGGAAGCCACAGGGCTTAAGGATCCCAAGAAGATAGCCATACTGGCGGCGATTAATATATCCGACGAAATGTTTGAGGCAAAAAGATCCATGAAAGATTCTGTTGTATCAAACGACCAGCTTGCCCTTATAAGGAACAGGGTTGAAGGGTTGATAAGCATGATAGATTCCAACATACCCTCAGAGCTTGCCGTTGACCGCGATATTCAGGAGCCTGACGCTGTTGTAATTACAAACGAGCCTGCTGAACCGTCAAAGGGGCCCAGTGATACGACTGTTAATGAAGAAACGCAAGCCACGTCAAAAACGCATGACGAAGGCGCTCCGGAAGAAAAATAGCGCCCCTTAAAATCCTCCGTTTTTATCTGTTTTAAAAAAATAAGCGCCATAAGTGCCCTGTCCGCCGGTATTTACCCAGCCTGCCGCGGCTATTGATCCGTCGCTTTCCACCTGAAAGTTCCCGAGATAATCATCCCCGCGGCCGCCGTAATGCCTGATCCAGAGCGTGTTGCCCTGCGCATCTGTCTTAATAAGCGCGAGATCCGAACTTCCATAACTGAATGACTCGGATGTGGCGCCTATTACAAGCGTTTTATCCGGACATTCCTGAATTGATACACCCTGATCAATACCCGCTCCCCCGTATGTTTTTGACCACATTGAATTTCCTTTTGCATCCGTTTCCACAACTATAATGTCAGATTCCTTTTTTTCTTTTGTTGATATTGAACCTGCAAGCGCGTAATTTCCCGATTCTAATTTAATAACCCTTGAACATGAAGCGTCAGCGGCGCCTCCGTAGGTCCTCATCCACAAAGTGTTTCCCCTGCTGTCAATGTTTACCATTATCATATTGCGCGGCCCGGCTCCGAATGAAGATGTTGTTCCCGCGATTATAAAACCGTTCTCTTTTGAATCTATTACGCATGAAGCTTCGTCAGATTTTTTTCCGCCGATTGTCTTCGCCCATAATGAATTGCCTTCAGAATCTGTCCTTACAATATAAATATCTGTAAACCCCGCTTTTTTAAATGAGTCGGAAAGCCCCGCAAGAAGAAATCCTCCATCAGGAGTCTGGATAATTGAATTTGCTTCATCCCTCCCTTTTCCGCCGAATGCCCTGGAATATTTAAGGTTTCCATTGGCGTCAGTTTTAACAAGGTAAAAATCATTATTACCCGCTCCGAATGAAGATGTGCTTCCTGCCGCGGCATAATCGCCGTTTCCGGCGTTTATGACGCAGGCAAGCCTGTCATCATGCTGTCCGCCGAAGGTATTCTCCCATTTTCTGTTTCCATGACTGTCCAGCTTAAGAAGGAATCCATTAATATATCCCACCCCTGATGATGTTGTGAGTCCGGCCAGAAGAAAGCCGTCTTCTGTTATTATAAGATCCCTTGCCGAGTCATACTTTGCACCTCCAAAAGTCACCGGTTTGACCGGCCAAACAGGCAGATTCATTATATAAAGACAGGCGGCGATGGAAACTGCCGCAATAATAATCAAAGTAATTAAAATATGTTTTTTTTTCATTTTTCCACCTTTACCTACCGTGTTTGACAGATTTTTTTAAGATCATTTCATTAGTGCGGTTTTATAATATTTTGTTAACTTTATTGTTGGAGCGGTATACATATACAAGAACTTCCGCGATTAATTTATATAGTTCCGGCGGTATTTCCTGGCCAAGGTCAAGCTTGGAAAGCACTTCTATAAGGTCCGGGTCTTCATGTATTGGAATATTATTCTCACGGGCCAGTTCGATTATTTTTTCCGCAATAGAGCCTTTGCCTTTCGCCACAACCCTTGGCGCGTTGTCTTTTATCTTGTCATAATGCACCGCAAGCGCGGATTTTTTCAGGGGTTTGTTGCTTCTGTTCTTTTGTTCCATTTTTTATGCCTTCAGATTTATTCTACCGAGATTAACATATCCTCCGGCCGCGTCCGGGGTTTCGCGCGCGTCCTGAGAAGACAGCTGAAGGTTGAAGTTCCTTACGTTATAACTCATGGAGCCAAGCCCCTTAATAAAATCATTTTTCCCTCGCATAAGCACCTGTTTGGCTTTTTCCGTCTCAAGCGTCACATTGCATTCGACATCTTTCTTATATATTGTCATTGAGATTTTGACATTTCCCAGGTTGGATGTATTAAGTACAAAAACAAGATTAACAGGCATTGATTTTTCAATGTTTTCCTTTAAAGATCCCTTCCTGTACCATACCTGAAGTTCGCCGTTAAAAAAATTATTATTTATCAGAATCGGAAGCTGGGCATAAAGCATTTCATAAGAAACAGGCTTCTGGTTTATAAACTGAATGGCATTCAAATTTGTCAGGACATCGCCAGCCTTGTCTTTCATGACCTGTATTGTTTCCTTTTGCAGCGGATCGGAGATTTTTTGTGTGTTAGAGTTTGTAATTTCATTATTAAGCCTGAGGAGTTCCGCCTTAAGATTGTTCTGCGCGGCTATCATCTGCGGTAGTTTGTCGACATCCACTCCGGGAGCGGCCTTTGTGAGCGCGCCCGCAAGGTTGCTTTCCTGGTTCAATCCTGATTTACTTATAAGATTATCGAGCTGGGCCTGCATGGCCTGGGGTTTTAAATCGGCATCAGCGGTGCTTATGGACATCTGCTGCATCATCGACCTGATATTTGAGCTTATCTTTGAAATATTATTTATAAACGCGCTTGTCGAAGGATTTGCGGAAGTATTGTTTGTTACTTCATCAAATTTATTGATTGCGTTATTTAAACCCTGCATATTCTGGTTTAATTTCATATCATCTTTAAAATATTGCGACATGATATCCACGAAATTTGAATTTTCAACCGGCAGATTTCTTGATTTCAAAAAAGTCAGCGCCTCTACACTGGCTTCCACATCAACCTGCGGATTAATGCGGATTGTAGCCGGAAGCTTTACGTCCATTGCCTGCGGCTGTTTTAGAACCGGTGAATTTGCGTTTAAATCAATGAAATTTTTAACAGCCGAATTTAAAGCCGGATAAGCCGCCGGTTCGATGCCCGGATTGCCGGCATCCGATGGCAGATTTATCTGTTTGATCAGAGCCGACAAATTATTTGAAACAGAATTGATTTCGTTTTTCGCGGAAGCAGCCGCGGCCGTTGAAGCTGCGTCAGACTGCTGAATGGCGGCCGCGTTATTTAAAGTTGTCATGTATTTATCAAGCATGGATAAGGCTTCGGCTATGTCCTGTATATTCTGCTGTAAATTAACTTCCCCCGGATTAGTGACGCTCTTTTGCAGGCTGGCAAAAGCTTCCCTTGCCTGCGACAGAGTATCCCTGCTTTCCTGCGGAAGTACATTAACAATATCGGGCCTTGCGGATACAAAGGATAGCTGCGGGGCGCCCTCCGGCGGTGAAATTAAATTTGGTATTATGGCGTCTTTGAGCGAACTGAGCTGTTGCGCTGAATTTCCACTTTGACTTGCGGCTGAATTTGATATATTTTCTATAGCATCCCTTAAAGCGTTGAATTTAACCTCAATATCGCCGTTATTAAGTTTGTTTAAAGTTACCCCGCCGGAAAGCACCGATGAGCCGGCTCCGCTGTTAAGCGCTCCGACAATCTGCTGGGCGTCGGCAACTGTCATATTCCCTTCATTAAGGGCGGTGACTGTTATGTTTCTGAGCAAAGCGGCGTCGGTGTTTTTTATGTTTACCGAAATAACATTCCCGTCAGCTGTTATATTGATATCCTGCGAAGCCGCCGCGACGCTTCCAGCTGTATTCATAATATTTATGAGCCTGACCGCGCTGCTGTTCTGTCCGGGAGCTGTTAAAAACGGCAAATTTACCGGTGTTTGAGTCTGGCTTGATCCGGGAACGCCTTCAGCCTGTTGTCCGGCAGAAGCCTGAATAATTTCATCAATAATTGACTGCGGCATCGCCTGTTGTTGTAACTGAATCTGCCGCGCCGCCTCCTGTTGCGCCGTCGGCCTTCCCTGTGCCTGCGCCGCCTCCTGCCCTGTTACCTGCTGTTGCGCCTCAGCCTGTCCTGGTACCTGCTGCTGCGCCGCCTCCTGCCCCTGCACCTGCTGCGTAAGTTCATTATTTTGCCCGGACAACAAAATGGCTTCATTGTTTAACCTGAACATGTTATTGAGCACAACGAGTTTCGCGGCCTGCGGAGTCTCTATATTAGTCGCGCTCATATCGATGCCTTTGGAATTAAGATAATTCTTTAACGCTGTATTTACATCGTTTATATTCTGTGACGTAACCGGAAGGTGATAATCCATGAGTTTCTGCGCGATAAATATATTTTGTTCGTTAACCGGAATCTTAAGTCCGTTCAATATTGAAATCAGCTGCTGGGGTGTTACAGCCTGTTCCGCCGACGGGTCGCTGCCGCGTCCCAGTTCCGCGGCCATATTGTCGGTCACAAGTTTCATAAAAATCTGGTCATTAACCTGGGAAACCTGCGCGTTTATAATATCCCCCGGTTTAATACTGGATCCCTGCGGAAGCTCCGACACAATATTAAATCCCTTAAAATTTATTATCGCCTTGTTTTCACCCTGTATAACATCAAGCACCCTTCCGCGGATTAAATCGCCGGGTTTTACAGTCGCGAGAAAATCCTGAATGTTTTTATCAGTTGAAAAAAGCAGCTCCAGAACATTGTTATTTACCCCGGTTATCGCCATTTTTTACCTCGTGTCTTGATAGTATATTTTAATACTTCCATATAATATATATCGGTATAAAGTGAATATTCTTTAATTCAAAATCGCGCTGTTAAGGTTACTGTTTTTTTAAATTTCTTATAAGCTCAATTTCACCCCGTGAAAGGCCCGTTACTTTCGCAATTTCCTCTATGGATATGCCGTTTTTAATAAGGCTGTTAATGTGCTGATATTTATCCCTGCCGGTTTGTTTTGCCTGGCTGATTGCGGCCGCTTCAATGGTTTCTTCAGCTGTATTAAGCATAAATTTAGGCGTTAAAACCCGTTCTTCCGCTGATTTTCCGGCAAATAAATCTCCGGTATCCTGGTCTTCCGGCGCGTGTACGGGCTCTTCATTAATTGCCGCTTTAAATTCAGCCTGTCTCCTGAGCTGATTGCGTTCCAGCAGATATTTAAGCTCGTTTATCCTGGCATCCGCGTATTTCATTGTTTCTTCAAGCTGGTTCTTTTTTACCTCAATATCTTTAATGGAAACAGAGGCCGATGAATTTAATTCGCCTATAAGGTTTTTAAGATTTTGCTGAAATTCAATGAGGTCAAAACCTTCCAGTTCGGAAGATAACGCTGATTTCTTATCCGCCTGCGGCTTCTTAAGCGAAAGCAAAATAATTACCACGCCGATCAGTATAACATTCAATACTGTTAATAAAATTAGCTGCATTTTTTTCCTTTTATATTTTAATATCGATCATTTTTCCGGATGTGCCGGTATTTGCCTGCGGATTTTCAACGTCATTTTCAGGCGATTCGGGCTGACCAGGAGCCTTTTTCGGCCAGCGTTTTTGTTTTTTTTCATCAGAAGATATCTGTCTGCTGTTTGGTTCAGCAACGGGTTCCTGAGGCTGATAAAGTTTTTCTGCGGCCTTTTCATTTATAGTAATCGCGTTTTGGGACTGATTTAACTGCCCCTGCTGCAGGCTGGTGTGCTGCTGTTTATCCACGGAATTGGCTGCGTTAAGCATTATCTGTACATCGTAAAGCCTCATAAACGCACCCCTTTTATGCCATACGTATCAAAAATTACCCCGAATAGGGCAATATCTGGATTTCACCGTTCTTCTCGACAAATGTCGCGTATTTCAATTCGTCCGTAATTGTACGCTGAACCTTGTTTATTACTATTTTTACTCCTGTGTAGACCAGCCCCAGGCAGTTTACCTTGCCGCGTTTGCTCGTCTGCATCTCTTTTGCTTTTGCTTCAAGTTTTGCCTTGATTTCTTCCCATTTTTTCTGGTCCGTCATAAGCTTAAACTGTGTCCTTGTTAATTTCGCCATCATATCGCGTTTATCAGGCGGAAGGTTCCCGCCGCTTTTTGCCTGAAGGTCCTTAAGGAACAATATTCCTTTTTTTGTCTTATCCAGCTGGTCGTCGATGACTTTAAGTTCATTAACGGCCTTATTCATCTCTTCCCTCATTTTCGGGGTTTCGCCGATGGAAATTTCCGTCGGTGTGGCCATTTTTGCGCCAATTTCCTTGGCCGATACTTCATGGGCCGCGGCTATTGTCCCGCCGACCAGAAGCCCCTTTGCTCCCTGAACAAGTATCTTATCGCCGGAAATCAGCGTTGAATGCATGGCCGCTTCATTTACTATTATTGATTTCTCAGTTTCAATGTTGGAGTTTCTGATGTATTTGGCGGTAACTTCCCCGCCCGCCGTTACTTTTGATTTGACTATCCCGCCTTTGACGCTGACTTTACCGCCGCAGATCAATGTCGATGAATCCGCCACATCGTCAATGATTATATCCTCTCCGGCTTTTATAGTAAATTCTCCCACACTTCCATGAACTATAACCGTTCCTACAAAATCAATATTGCCTATGGCAAGGGTCACATCGCCCGCGATCTCATATACTTCCAGAACCTCAAGCTTGTTGTTTTTGTAGACCACCTGGCCGTCGTTTACCGCGACATACAGTTCGGCGTTCCCAACCGCCTGTTCAACGCCTTTGCCAAATATAAATTTCACATCATTGCCCGGGGTTGCCTTTATTTCCTTGCCTGTTACGGTCATGCCGTTAACGCCGTTCGTCGGCGATATTTTTCTCGCCAGAGCTTCCCCTTTTTTAACATTCTGAATTGACTTTACATTTTTATAGTCGACTTTGTCGGCGTCCGCCTCGGTTGCAGCCGCTGAAGCAGTTTCATCCATCTGCGCGTTTGTCTGGAATAAAAGTTCCAGCTTGGCGTCCTCGCCGTTTATCATTGAAATACCCTCGGCAACTATATCCTCAATTGATTCAAGAAGGACCGTCGGGTCTGTTTTTGCCTCCATTGCGCGCTTGACAAGTTTCTCTATTACGCTTTCCTTTATACCGAAAACAATGCCGTTTTCTGTAAGGGAATTTTTAGCCGATTCCAGTGTAATTTCTTTGGCGCCTCCCTGAGGCGGAACAATGGTAAGCATGGCAACCATTTCTTCGGGATTAACCTTTACAAATATCTGGCCGTCTTTCGCGTTCAAAATTTCATGGACAATGAGTATTTGCTGGCCGGTCGACTCTTTTACGGCTCGCTCCACAGCTGTCCAGTCAATATCTTTTGTTTTATATACATCTTTTTGAAGCTCTGATTTTACAACAGTGAGCTCCACTTTTTTACCTTTGCCCTTCGGCGGAAATACGGTAAGATAAAGGCCGTCTTCTTCAGTGCTTATTGTTGGATAACCATCCATATCAACCATTATTAATTCACCTCTCCATTTTCTATTTTTCTAAAGCCGCTTCTAAGCTTTAGAATCAGCCGTGTATGAATCTGGCACACTCTTGATTCGGAAACCTGCATTACCATTCCTATTTCCTTCAGGGTCATTTCTTTCCAGTAATACATCTCAAGAATGTCCCTTTCTTCGCCTTCAAGCGCCTCTATAACCGAAGCAAGCTGATCAATAGCCTCTTTTTTTTCGAATTCCCCGGAAATTGTGTCGCTTTCGCCCACAACATCCTCAAAATAGAACTTTTCCCCGTCGTTATTGAGTATTTCACTATCAATTGAAAGTAAAGATATACCTTTCATTCTGTCCATAATATCATAAAACGTTTCATTTGTCATCCCTAAATCTTTAATGAGTTCCTCTTCCGTGGCCGGCCTTCCAAGTACAGACTCAAGATTTATCATGGCAATTTCAATTTTTTTGGCCATTTCCCTGACGTTTTTCGGCAAAATATCCTCCTTGCATAAAGCGTCAATAACGGCTCCCCTGATTCTCTTTGAGGCAAAGGTCTCAAATTTAAACTTTTTTTCAGGCTCAAAACGGTCAATTGACTCAAGAAGTCCTATAATTCCCTCAATATACAAATCTTCCCTGTCATTTGACTTAACCTGTTCCGGCAGGTGGGATACAATCCTGTCTGTCAGGTATTTAACAAGGGGCATATAATTTTTTGCAAGAAGATCCCTGTCCCTGTCATCCTTTGTCTTTTTGAATTTTTTCCACAATTCATCAATATTTATATTGTCCACGATTACTGCTTTCCATAGATGTTATTCATAAGGTCGTCGTCCTTTGAAACCAGATCAATTTTTGTACCCTTTTTGACTCCGGTGGGTCCTGTTTTTGTTTTTGACGGTTCATTTATTCCCGGAAGCCCCTCAATAAAACCCGTATCAATCACTTCTTTCTTTTTACCCGAGAACACCAGTATCATCGCATAATATGTCACAACAAAAACAGCCGTTCCCGAAAGAACGGCTGAAAGAATTATATCAAGTATCTCCCTGTTTATATTTATAAGGCCGCCTACAAAAAAACCAAATACTCCGGTGAGCACGGCGATTTCAACCTCAATATGTTCCCTGACGGAATTCCCGCTCATTTTTTCTTAGGCTTTGACTTCACGCCTTCCCTTGTTATGAACTTAATCAGTTTTTGTCTTTCCTGTTCATCCACCTGGAAAAACTTTACAATGGTTTCAAACTGATTGGGCGATATTTCCTTGTTTCCAATTACTTCACCGGCCATATCTACCGGGCCGGCCGGCAATTTTATTGTCATTTCAAGCTTTATCCCTTTTTCAAGCTTCCTGGCGGTAAAAATCGACATGCCGTTCCCGCTTATTGTTTCAGTAAAAGTGGTGTTTGGCGCGATGCCCGTACTCGCGAACTTATCGATAATTACCTTATATTCCACCTCAATCCTTTTGCTGAGCCTTACAAAATTCCTTTTCTCCGCCATTTTAATCCTCCTTTACTGGAATAAATCAAAAATTCTTTTAAATACCCCCCTGGATGGGGCCGTTTCTTTATCCGCGTTTTTTTCATTTTCTTTTGTAAAACGCATGGATACTCTGCCGGCTATTTCCTTTATGCATTCGGCTGCTTTCGTGCCCGGATGAAGCACAGAAAATGGTTTTTGCGACATTACGCCGTCGGTTACGTTCCTGTCTCTGTATATATACCCGAAGGATTCCACAAATACATTTAAAAACCTCCGCGCGAGAAGGACAACCCTTGAAGCTATTTCTTTTGCCTCTTCTTTTGAATTGACCATATTAACCACAAGCTTTAGCGGCACGGTGCTCTTATTTATAGATGTTACCTTGATAAGGCCGTAAGCATCCATCAAAGCTGTAGGCTCCGGCGTAGTAATTATTATTGAATAATCGGAAGCATAAATAAAGCTCATGGTATTTTTGCTTATTCCGGCCCCGGTATCAATGAGTAAAATATCAACCATATCCTCCAGCTCGGAAATTTTTTCTATAAACAGGGCCCGCTGCTGGTTTGTAACGTTAATAAGTTCCTTGACTCCGGAACCGTTCGCAAGCACTTTTATGCCGTATTCGGTCTCGGTTATGATATCCTTCAGGTCCTTTTCGCCCCTTATAACGTGGGCCAGGTTGTATTTTGGGTTTATTCCCAGAAGAATGTCAACATTTGCCAGCCCAAGGTCGGCGTCAAGTATCATTACCCTGTTCCCCATTTTTGAGAGTTCAATGGCTATATTAACAGTAAAATTGGATTTTCCCACGCCGCCTTTTCCGCTGGCAATGGCGATAACTTTAGTGGTGGGACACGGCTCGCGCCGCGGCTCTCCGGAACCCTGTTCAGTTGTACCGGTATCGCCGCTGTCCGGTTCGTCCTGCTTTTTTGATTTTACAAGCTCCCTTAGCCTCTCTGCCTGATCCACGCTTCAAAGTCTCCTTTTATAACAAGTCTGGAAATAACTTTCGGGTCGGCAACTTCCAGGTCGTCAGGTACATTCTGACCCACAGTGAGAAATGAAATGGGTATTCCGCCGGAACCCACTGATAAATTCAGAAGCATTCCGTAATTTTTTGTCTCGTCAAGCTTGGTAAAAAGCATCCTGTGTATGGGCACCATTCCAAAATTATTTATTATGCTCAGGGCGTCAAAATATTTTGTCACAGAAGATATTACAATATGCGTTTCTATGGGCGAATGCACTTCGAGAAATTCTTTTAATTCCGCAAGGTGCTGCCTGTTCCTGGGGCTCCTGCCGGCAGTATCAAAGAATATCAGATCCTTATCCAGGTGCTTATTTATAACTTTTTTAAAATCCGCCGGAGTAAGCACAATCTCCACCGGTATTCCCATAATTTCGCCGTATTTTTTAAGCTGCAAATCGGCGGCGATTCTATAAGTATCGGCCGTAATC
>CAZMGF010000042.1:0-19483 GCA_964565765.1 uncultured Spirochaetia bacterium | reverse complement strand
GTTCATTACCCCGTTCGCGCCTGGCTCTATCAAAACAGCTTCAAACCCGGCATCCTGAAGGGCTTTTGCAACAAAGCCATTTCCTCCCCCGACATCCATAAAAACAGAGCCCGCCGGGCAGAAATTCCTCACTGTCTCCAGAATACAGTTATTTCTGTGTTTAAACCAGTAACTGTTATCCTCAACGCTGTAAAACATATCGTTCCCGTATTCCGGATATGATACCGGGATTGACTTTCCCGAATAATAAACCCCGTTTTCTTCCTTTAAACCGCCGAGAAAATCCTTAATATCGATATCAAAGCCTCCGCTTAAATCATTTAATATTAATTTTTTCCTTGATAACATACTGCGGTATCTTGTTTATGCTGATAAACATCCTGCCGACATATTCCCCGATTATTCCCTGCATAAAAAGAATTACACCTCCGACAAATGAGACCACAGATATTATCGCGCTGTATCCCACCGGGACGTCCGGGTTTATTAATTTGTTTATAACAGTATATATCCCGAAACATAATCCCAGAAACCCGCCTAGCATGCCGCAATAAATCGCGATACGCAGGGGTTTTACCGAAAAATTGGTCAGGCCGTCGGTCCATAACGCGATGAGCTTTGTCAGGGTGTAGCCTGTCCTGCCGGATATTCTTTTCCTGTCGCTGCATTCAACATTCGCTATCCTGCGTGTAATCGACAATATAAGCCCCATATTGTACGGGTATGGATTTGTATATTTTATCATTTCGTCGGATATAAAGCGGCGCATTACAAAATAGCTTGAAAACTCAATGCCCTTGGGCTTGTTGAGCAGTATGCGCAGCATGACAAGGTTCAGCCAGCTCCCGAAATTCTTGATGAGGGACTGTTTTTTTATTCCATATTTAGCGAAGACAACGTCATACCCCTCATTAAGCTTTGCCAGCATTTCGCCCAGGTTATATACCGGCGACTGCCCGTCATCATCAAGGCATATCACCAGGTCTCCGCTTACCGCGGACTGCCCGGCCATCAGCGCGGACTGCTGGCCGAAATTTTTTGAAAGGCTGAGCGCTTTTATATCCGGATCCCCGCCGCACAGCTTTTTAATGACTTCAAAAACCCCGTCTTTTGAGCTGTCATTTACAAGTATTATCTCATGCGTGCAGCCGCCGAGCCCGGCCATTGTCTGTTTTATCTCTTCAACAACTTTTTCAATTGTTTTTTCAGAGCCGTAACATGGTATTACAAATGATAATTTCATTGATTTCCCCCTCCTGAATTATTACTCTTTTCCCGTAAAGCGCGTCCTGAAATTTGCGAGCGGCAGCGCCGGAGAACCCGTGTCATCCCGGAGCGCTTCATTAATTTTCAGCAGGCCCGAGCCGCACACCACAACAGGTTTTGAATCCACCGTAAAAATCACTTTTCCCGGCGACCTGTTTTCTATTTTAACATCATTCAGGGCTTCGGCCCTGATTATACGCAGCGTTTTCCCGTCAATTTTTGCCGCCGCGCCTTTATAAGGATAACCAACAGCGTCCACAAACCGCCTGATATACCCGGCATCGCGCGACCAGTCAATGTAATAATCGCTTTCATCGCGCCACAGGCTGTATGACGCCTCATTTTCATTCTGCGGTGCGGCCGCGGGGTCAACTCCGCGGCTTACATCATCCGCTATTTTCAGCGCCAGTTCAACATAACACTTGATTATTTCGCCTATGGCTTCCTGTATCCTTTTGGGGTAAGCAACGGCGGTTTTTGATGACGCTATTACATCTCCGCGGTCATAGTCCTTTGCCGCGTAAATTGCGGTCACCCCGATTTCGCTTTCGCCATTAATCAGGGCGGAAACAAGGGGGTTAAAACCCCGGTAGCGCGGAAGCAGCGAATCGTGCATAATTATAAGCCTGTACCCGCTTTCCCTTATCATCCACCTCCAGGAAACGGCAACGGCATATTCAGTCGTAACGGCAGGCGCTGCGGATCTTTCAAAAAACTTTATTGCTTTTTCTCCGCAGAATTTACGGATTTCTTCGAAAAAATCCCCCGCTATATTGCTGTCACGCGAAGATATGACAGTGTCTACGATTCCAGGATACGCGCCGGAGAGCGCTTTAACCACTTCATAGCCTTTTTCCGACATGGCGAACAGCGTCAATTTTTTCATTCAACTCTCCCGTTTAAGGCTCCTGATTCATTATAAAAACAAAAAATAGCTTTTATAACACTACGCCGGTCCTGTTCCTCAAGCTTATAATACAGCGGAAGGCGCAGGAGCCGCTCGCTTTCTTTTGTTGTCCATATGTCCCTGCCCGAAAACCGGCCGAACTTTTTTCCTGCCGGAGATGAGTGAAGCGGTATGTAATGAAATATGGCCATGATTCCTTTTTCTTTAAGATATGCTATCAGCGCGGACCTTTCTTTGAGGTCCTTTGCTTTTATATAAAACATATGGCCGTTATGCACGCAGTGCTCCGGTACAAATGGCAGCTCAATGGCCCCCTTATCCTTTAAAGGTAAAAGCGCCTGATTATAAAAATTCCATGTCCTTATCCTGTCATTATTGATTTCTTCGGCTTTTTCAAGCTGTGCCCACAGATAAGCGGCGTTCAATTCCGAGGGCAGGTATGATGAACCCATTCCCACCCAGGTGTATTTGTCAACCTCACCCCTGAAAAACTTCTGCCTGTTGGTCCCTTTTTCCCATATAATTTCCGCCTGTTCATTATACCCAGGGTCTTTTATCGCAAGCATACCGCCCTCGCCGCAGGTGTAATTTTTTGTTTCATGGAAGCTGTAACAGCCGAAATCCGAAAGCGTGCCGAGATATTTGCCCTTATATTTGGACATAACTCCCTGCGCCGCGTCCTCAATGACAAGCAGGCCGTGTTTTTTAGCGATTTTATTTATGGCGTCCATTTCACATGAAATTCCGGCATAATGTACGCATACAATCGCCCTTGTTTTTTTTGTAACGGCTTTTTCTATCAGGGCCTCGTCTATATTCATTGTGTCTCTGCGTATGTCGACAAAAACAGCCTTTGCGCCGCGCAGTATAAAGGGATTTGCGGTTGAAGTGAAGGTATATGACGGCATTATAACTTCGTCGCCATGTTTTATTCCGGACAGCAGGGCCGACATTTCAATGGAGTGGGTGCAGGAAGTGGTGAGCATTGCCCTGCCCGCGCCGAATTTGTCCTCAAAAAACGCGGTGCATTTTTTTGTAAACGGCCCGTTGCCGCTCAGTTTTCTTTTCAAAGCGGTTTGTCCCATATATTTAAGTTCTTTTCCGGTATAAGCAGGCACGTTAAAAAAGATCATTAATCCTCCGCGGCAAACCCGCCTGAAATATGAATTTATTTGATTATATAATGTAAGGGGGCTATAATCAATTGCTTTTAATGAAAATTTTAACCGTTTTAAATATACTGTTTAAAGGTATGTAAGTATGGTATATAATAGCGTTACAGGCGGCTATATACAAATTAAAACCACCGGGGTGAAAATGTTAAAGAAAATACTTGAATTTTCATGGGCCTACGAACTTGCCCAGAACATAATCGGAGCGCGGCGCTTAAGGCGCTTTTACATTAATGACATTGTAAGGCCGTCGCCGGGCATTTCCATTCTGGATGTGGGCTGCGGGCCCGGCGTAATGGTTCCGTACCTCAAGGGTGTGAAATATTACGGCA
Source organism: uncultured Spirochaetia bacterium (assembly GCA_964565765.1). GTDB lineage: Bacteria > Oederibacteriota > PGYV01 > PGYV01 > Palsa-1178 > Bog-1181. The sequence goes on along the minus strand of CAZMGF010000042.1, from coordinate 15,806 downwards.
TAGACATAAACCCCAGGTATATTGAAAAAGCCGCTAAAAAATATGTTTCCGCCGATGTCTCCTTCAAATGCGCCGATGTCTCCGAAATCGGAAAACTCGAGGGGCTAAAATACGATATTGTCATGATGAACGGGGTGCTGCACCACCTGGATGACCCGCAGGCGGACGCCTGCATGGCGGCCATAAAAAATCTGCTCAAACCCGGAGGAAGGTTCACTTCATTTGACGGGGTTTATTACGGCGGAATATCCGCGGCCGAAAAATTCGTACTTGACCACGACCGCGGGAAATTCGTAAGAACCCCGGAACAGTACGCCTCAATCATCAGAAAGCACCTGCCTGAAGCCAGGTATGCCGTAAAAAAATGGATGACAAACATACCCAACCCGCTGATATTTTTCTATTAAGGCTGATTTTTTTTAGTTATCCGGTAATTTCATTCATGCCGCCACCTGCGGCTCTTTACGCAGGGCCCAAAATCCGCTTTGTTTTGCCATTGCCATCGTCATTTACTGTGATAAAATGGTTTTAAGACAATTATACGGAGGAATTTGATGGATGTTCTGCTGTTAAACCCGGGATGGATGTCCCGTGAAGGCAACATATGGAAAAAAATATCCGGGGCCCTTCCGCCTCTCGGGATTGCTTACATTGCTTCCTACCTCGAAAAAAACTCCATAAATGTACGCATAATTGATATTCAAGCCGAACCCCTTTCTACGGCGGAACTTTTAGATTCAGTTACATTCAGCCCGGGTTATATCGGAATAACCGCAACCACCATGACTGTCAAATCGGCGCTTGAAACGGCGGCTCTGTGCAGAAAAAAATTCCCCGCGGCAAAAATAGTTTTTGGCGGCGTGCATCCCACAATAATGCCCGAAGACGTTTTAAGCAGCATTGATGTGGATTACGCTGTAAGGGGCGAAGGCGAAAGGGCCATGCTTGAGCTCATTCAGGGAAAAGATCCGGCCGTAATTGAAGGGCTCTCATATAAAAAAGATGGCGGATTTATACACAACGCCATAGGGCCGGTTATCGCAGACCTAGATACCCTGCCTTTTCCCGCTTACAGCCTTCTTCCCGTCAAAAATTACATGCCCACGCTGGGTTCATATAAAAGGCTGCCTGCAATCAGCCTTATCACGACGCGAGGCTGCCCCGGCAAATGCACCTTCTGCATGGGCTCATATCTCGGCGGCAGGATACGCATGCATTCCACAAGATACATAATAGACGAGATAAAGATGCTCATAAAGGATTACGGCATCCGCGAAATTTCATTCTATGATGATACTTTCACGGCCTTCAGGCACAAGGTGCGCGACTTTTGCAAAATATTAATAGATGAAAAAATCGACATAACCTGGTCGTGCTTCGCCAGGGTTGATTTTGTCGACGCCGATATATTGGGGCTCATGAAGCGGGCTGGCTGCCACCAGATAATGTACGGCATCGAATCAGGAAGCGACGAGATACTAAAAAACATAAAGAAAAAAACATCCCTTATTAAAGCCGTTGATATAGTGGCGCTGACAAAAAAAACCGGAATAGAATGCAGGGCGGCATTTATGCTCGGTAATCCCGGAGAAACACAGGCCACCATGGAGCAAACGCTTGACTTCGCGAAAAAACTCGACCCCGATATAGCCCTTTTCAATATCACAACGCCATATCCGGGTACGGAAATGTATGATTGGGCCGATAAGAACGGCTATTTGAAGACAAAAGACTGGTCAAAGTACGATTTATCAAACGCGGTGATGGAACTGCCCACAGTATCTTCCAGGGCCGTTGAGGCCTTTTATAAAAAGGCGCATAACGCTTTTTACGGGCGCCCCTCTTACCTGCTCAAAAGGCTCTTAAAAATAAGGTCATTAAACGACCTTTTAACCGCCATTAAAGGCGGGCTCGCCGTATTTACGGGATAAGCATATCATAAGTTACCGGCATATACTCCCTGTGGCCGCTGTCCTTATACATAAACCTCACCGTTGAACCCGGATCCCATAAATTCGCGATGTACTTATATGGAGATGTTATCCTGTACTCTTTTATGCCGCCGGAGAGCCTTACAGGCGTTATATGCTCCACGCCTTTTTCCTGCCTGTATACCACGGCGCCGTCAATGGTAATCTCGGCGTCATAAAGGGTGTGCAGTTTAAATGTATATGTGCCCGCCGCCGGAAGCCTGACCTTCCCGTTCCATTCTATGTTATAAACATTGTTGGTGGTAAAATTGTATGCCGGCCTGCGCTGGTAATAATATGTCCTGTAATCAATTGACGGCTCAAGTTCCCTGTAAATCACCTTATTTTGATCCCTGTAGACCACATTTGAGCCGAATATTTTATTTGAATTGATGAGGTACTTCCTTTCGACTTCAGAATAAGCATCCGCCGGCCTGGCCCTCCACAGCAGTGAAATTGCCGCGTCCCGCGCGCTTCCCAGCTCGAGCCTTATCCTGTGAAGCCCCTTATAGAGTTCCATGCCCCCGGTCACCCGGTTATTGTCAATAAAGAGCTCCGCACCGCCGCCGTCAATCTTAAAATCATAATAACCGTAATCCGGGGCCTCCAGCAGCCCGCTTAAAGACGCCCTGTCAAAATCCCCCGCCTTTGTCCTGACCGGGAAGTAAACTTTGTCTTCCCCGGTTTTTGAACCGGCTTTGTAAAATTCAGCCTTTAAATTAAAAGTATTGTCTATATCCTTCGCGCTTATTTCCGCCCTTGTGATGCGCACTATTTTAACGTCATTGTCATATACGGAGAACCATGAATAAACTCCGGCCATGGCTATGGTCTTGTCCGGATATTTCCATTCATAGCAGTATTTTATATTTGAAGTTGTGTCAAGGAACCAGAAGTTCGGGTCCCAGAATATTTTGATATCGGCGTTTGGAAAGTATTCCCTGTATATCGGGAAAAACTTCGAGTAGATTCCCTCGCCTATAAGGGTGGCGGCCCTGCCCTTGTAATCGTATATGGCCGAAAGTTCAAAAAGCGAAAGGTCCGTGGGCTTTACATATGTCTGAAAGACCGGCGAAGCGAGCTCTTTTTCCAGGCCGTAAAAATAGTTGGAATTAAAAAAGGGCGAAATTACAATATTCCTGTCCGTGTGTTTTACCATATAATCTGCGTTCATCTTGTCTATGTACCTGTAATAGGTCTGGGTGTGCGGGTCGTTCGCGAAAAGGACGAAGTAGTTCCTTATGTTATAAAAGGAAAACCATACAATAAAGTAAGCAGCACATAGAATGGCGGCAGGCTTGAAATATTTCGGCCACAGGCTCTCGATTTTTGCGAGCACCCTTTCAACGCCCAGGGCAACTATAATTATTACGGCCGGTATGGCCAGGACGGTCCTTGCGGGATACGGGTCCTCAACGCCAAGGCGGGATAAAAACCCGGGCAGCAGCCCGAAGAGCGCCCAGAGCAGGATAAACGAGCTTGTTTCCTTTTTCCATGTGTAAACAAGATAGCCCGCCCCGGCTATCGCCGCAAAGGCCGTAAAAGCGTCAAAAAACGGCTTCTGGGGCAGATTGTGGCAGTAGCCGTTGGCCGATATGGTCATGAACATCTGTATGTTCCTGATTATATTCTCGGAGAGGGCCGATATTTTTTCCCCCAGCCTGGGGTAATGAGAGAGGAAATTCATGCCGCTCATGCGCGCGAAATAATCAGAAGCGTGGAAAATAATATAGTTTATTATGGGCAGGAATATTAAAAACATTGTAAAGAGCATGAGCGCAATGCCCTTCCAGTTGGAGGTTATTATATGCCGTGTCTGCCTGCGCAGGAACATAAGGGCTATCCAGCCGAAAAGGACAAAAGGGGCGGCTTTTCCGGCGCTGTAAAAACAAAGGTCCATTGCCAGGATTATTCCGGAAATGACAAAGAATTTTGATTTCCCCGTCCTTATCGCCCTGAAGAAAAAATAATAAGCCGCCGCCGCGAATGCAGGCACCTGTATCCACAATATCGCGTTCCTGCTGTAAAAAACCATCATGAAAAAGGTTGATAAAAGCAGGGATGAAATAACCGCGAGCCGCCTGTTGAAAATATCCTTCAGCAGCAGATAAACAAAGAGCAGCCCCGCCGCTCCGGTAAATACCGAGAACCACCTGCCCGTCATTATCGTGGTGCCCCATACCCTGCCAAGGACAGAAATTATCCAGTAATAAAGCAGGGACATTCCGTTGTAGGAGGGGTTGTCAAGGACCACGGGCATTATTTCTCCGCGGCCCAGCGCCAGCGCCATGCCCATTGTGGCGGTTTCATCGCCGTGAATGCCCGGCGGAATGTCCATGAGCTTGTAGCCGAATATCGCGATGCCGGCAGCGAATATGAATACGGGGAATATCAGGTCAAAAACAACGGACCTCTTTCCATCTTCGGGAAGCGCCGCGTATCCGGGCCCGGAAAATGCCCAGCCGAAAAGAAACGCCCCGGCAAAGAAAGTCAAAATTGACAGGCGTATGTCAAAATCCTGGAGGTATAAAAGCGAAAAATAATAAAAACATAGGGCAAGGGCCATCATTAAAAGCGATATTAATTTTGCCGCTGTTTTTAATTCAGCTTCCCGCGGCCCCGGGCCCGCCGGCGCACCTTTTGCCGGAGCTGTCTTAAATATTAACAGCAACTGCGCCGTAATAAATATATACGCTGCCAGGGCAATCACTGTGTGGCATGTTTTAATAAAAACCACGCCGAGAACAGCCAGCAAGAGCGCTATGCCGGACTTGATTAAAAGCGTTTTATTGGAAACAGGAAGATACTTAATATCCGCGGCCGTAAGCTGCGCCCCGAAATCGTCAAGCATATAAAATAATGCGGCAATCATGGCAAACCCGCCCAGGAAAAATACCGAGCCTTTTATGCCATACTGGGAGCGGAAGAGCACAAAACCGTGGTTTATCATAAGCATTGAAGCTGTAAAAAATGCCGTCCTGTAAACTATAATTACCGGAATGTCCCCTTTTTCAGAGGATTTCTTCAGGTAAAAACCGCCTGCCAGAAGCAGGCCTATTTTAAGCGCCTCCATTATATCCGCCGGGTTAAACGGCTGTTTTGCCAGAAACAGCAGCAGGGAAATAATTAAAAGCGAAACAACTGTCAGAATGGCTCCGGATTTTATTTTCACCTGTACACACCCTTGTTTTTATTTTTAAACTGCAAGCCGGCGGAGTTTTCCGCCTTATTTAACGCTGTATTATACAACAGCGTAAAAGATTTGTAAAATATTTTCGCCATTTACAACCCGCCCCCCTTCTGTTAAAATATTGCGTAATTAAAAAATCCGGAGGGCAAAACCCTTAAATGAAGACGCTTTCAGTGATAATTCCGGTTTATAACGAGGAAAAAACCATAGCCGAGGCCGTTAAAGCCGTTTCAAAATCGCGCCTGCCCGGATTTAAAAAGCAGATTATAGTGGTCGATGACGGCTCCACAGACGGCACCACGGCCATACTCAAAAAAATAGCGCGCTCAGATAAGAATATCAGGGTCATTTTTATGGAAAAAAACAGCGGCAAAGGGCGCTCGGTGCGCGAAGGAATCAAATATATTAAGGGAGATTACGCCGTAATTCAGGACGCCGACCTTGAATATGACCCCGGCGATTACGCCGGCCTGCTTGCCCCCATTACCGCCGGAAGGGCCGACGTGGTCTTCGGCTCAAGATTTATGGGCAACGCGCACCGCTCATTTTTGTTCTGGAACTATGTGGCCAACAAAATTCTCAACATGACCGTAAATATCCTTTACAACACCCTGCTCACCGACATGGAGACATGCTATAAGATGTTCCGCGCCGAAGTTTTGCTGGGGCTCAATCTTAAGTCCGATGGTTTTGAGATTGAGCCTGAAATAACCGCTAAAATACTGAAAAAACACTGCAGGATATATGAGGTGCCGGTAAATTTTTACGGCCGCGGGTATTCAGAGGGCAAAAAAATAAGGGCTGCGGACGGCTTCAGGGCCCTGTGGGCCCTGATTAGATACCGTTTTTAATTTTATATATAACATAACCGCTTAATTTATTTAATTATTCTGCAGCGTCATCTTCAGTATCTTCACCGTCTGGTTCCCCATGCTGTCTTTTATCTGATATATCACAACATAGAGGCCGCTTGCCACCGATGATACGTCATCAGCCGCCTTAAGGTCCCATACTATGGACGCCGACTGCAGGTCAACCGACCACTGCCTTACAAGTTCTCCGGCAATATTATATATGGATACCGACATGTTTCCCGTGGTGGTTCCGGGCACCCAGACAAACTTCAGCTGTTTGGGTATTCCCTTGCCGCCCACATATGGGTTGGGCCATATTTCCACGTTGCCGGAAAATTTGCTCGTCTGCGTGAGCACTACCACTGTTTTTGAGGCCACCGTTGTCTTGCCCTGGTTCGTCACAAGATCGACCTGAACCTCATATGTGCCGCTCTGCACAAGGCTCCCCTGGTCATTCAGGCCGTTCCAGTCCACATAATCAGTTAGCCCTGTGCCGTATGTTATCGCCACTGTATTGCCCGTGCTGTCTATGGGTATAATATCCTTAACCTTCAGCGTAAGCTGGGTGGTGCTTACATCCTTATATATCATCATTGTCCTGACCCTTTCGCCCGCGCTGTTATATATCTCAATATCGGCGTACTGGTTGGTATTGAGCACGTCGATTTCCTTTATTACCACATTGGTATGTCCGTAGCCGTCTGTCTGCTGGAATTTTATGTAGTATACGCCCGAGGAAACCTGCTGGTTGGCGTCAGTGGTGCAGTTCCAGTAGAAAGGAGTATCCATCTGGCCCACAGGAGTGCCCGGCGTTTGAATGTTCTGGAGCAGTATTTCAAGCGGGCTGTCTGTGGTCATTGAGCCGCTTGTATTCTGCTGGCTGTTTATAAGGTATTCTATGTTCCCCAGCATTTCTTCTGTCGGGGTGTCAGCCACCGTCTTTACCAGCTCGCCGGCCTCGTTGTAAACCCCTATGGAAAGCATATACGGGAAAGGCGGCGGGGTCGGCGTTATAGTCGGCGTGTTGGTGTATGTATATGTCATAGTAAAAGTGGAGCTTGGCGTGTCAGTAGGCGTAAAAGTATTTGTAACGGTAACCGTGGGTGTCGCCGTCATGGTATAAGTCATTGTATAGGTCATGGTGTAAGTGGGAGTGTCTGTCGGGCTCTGTGTATTTGTGACGGTATAAGTCACGGTATAAGTGGGAGTGTCCGTGAATGTATTGGTATAAGTCGGGGTATCTGTGGGGCTGGTGGTATTGCTGACCGTATAGGTCATGGTATACGTCGGCGTCGCGGTAGATGTATCGGTCATAGTGTAAGTCGGAGTGTTCGTAGGTGTGTCCGTAGGTGAAGTGGTATCAGTATATGTCGGCGTTGAAGTTACCGTGTTTGTCTGGGTATATGTCGGCGTGTTTGTAGGAGTGTCTGTGGCGCTGGTAGTATTTGTAAATGTAGGCGAACAGGTCGGCGTGAATGTTAATGTATAAGTGGGCGTATTTGAATTCGTCACCGTGAAAGTAGGCGTGTTTGTCGGTGTGTCAGTCATGGTATATGTGGATGTGAATGTCGGCGTATTTGATTTTGTGCTGGTCTGGGTATAAGTAGGGGTATTTGTAGGGGTTGAGTTTAAAATATTGATACAGGCAATAGCCGTAGCGCCGTACATGGCCGAACCTGTGTTGCAGACATGCGGCACTGTGGGTGTAGGCGTAAGGGTGAAAGTAGGAGTATCAAGCGAGCATTCGGGTAGTGTAATTGAAGCCTGTATAAATGTCGCTGAATAATATTGTCCTAACTTTAATTGTGCGCTAGAATTTCCTATTATAACATAAAAAGTTTTTGGACCTACAAGAGTATAATTTGCAGGTACAGGCACTATCATCTGATAATTCGTTACAGAAGTTCCTGCGCTTCCGCCCGCAGCCATGTTTGCGTTTGACGTCCATGGCGAAATATTATTTTGCGCATTTCCGGTTGCTCCTGTTAATCCCCACAGGCAATCATCCAACTCGCCAGCGTCATTGTTGTATGTAAGTGCTCCAGGCGAGCCAATAACAAGCCCATACATTGTTGCCCACGCAGCCGCAATACTGGCATTTATAGTTATAGTAAGATTCTGTCCAGCTATATAGCAGTTTCCCTTGGCGCTTGTGGCAGAAACAATTGTAACCGCATCAGTAAAGGCCAACGACCAGGAAGCAAAACCCAAAAGCGAAAAAGCAATTATAATGGTTTTCAGCCATTTCATATTCCCTGCTCTCATTTCCTTTTTCATCCCGGTAATTCCAATCATTGTTTCTCTCCTGTTTTATTGCCCTATATTTCCATTTTTACAGTTTGAATCCGCCACTATTTTTCTGTGCATCGGGTAGTTCGCGAAATAATCCCTTAAATTTATCATGCATCCAGCCGCGGAATTTATTGTTCCGTACCACGTCACATTTCCCGTGCAGGCGGCGCCGGTAGGCGTCGCTCCGCCCGGTGTCAACGCGGGGAAGTTCCAGTTAAGCAGGCTTCCGGCTTTTGTAAAGGTTCCGGTAGCTCCAATATATGTTATGCATGTGGGAATAGTATCCCAGATTGTAAACGGATTTATGGTTGTAGTCGTCGTTGAGTAGTTACACGCCGAGAGCGTGAATGTTACAGTGTCTCCGACTTTGGCCGTGGTCACATTTGCCGTCTTTATCAGCTCAATTACAGGCGTGGGGCATATTGGAATTGCCACAACTATATTTGAAGCCTGCGCCACTTCAGGCGCCGCGCCGTTAATAAACGACTGATTGGTTATCGGATTACAGGAATTCACCGTCCCCCACCATGTAAATGTCCCGGTTTCATTTGATATGTTTCCAAGGTTCCACGAAACAATATTCGGCCCGGTTGAAACTGCGGCATATGGCCCCTGCTGGCCCACAAATAATACAGAGCCGTCCGATGCTCCCGCGACCGCATTGGGTATTGTATCCCATACTATTGTGCTTGCCGACACACGCGGGTTAAATACTTCAAAATTATTATATGAATCCTGGACCCAACCGCTGGAAACGTCTCCGCCCTGCTCGCCAAAACCGGCCATCCAGTTTGTTCCGCTGTTGCAGTTCATGCCTTCGGCCGCGCCGTTGGGGTCGGTCCAGTCTATCTGGTAACCTGCGGGAGCCGGCGACCCTCTGGGCCACGCTTTTGCCTGGAAATGGTACTGGTTCGCGGGGTCTATCCATACCTGCATGCACCACCACTTGTTGCTGGTGATAGCGGGGTTGGCGCCTATTATTGTCGGCGTCGGCCAGATGCATCCGGGCACGCATGCCTGGAAGTCAATGTTTCCGCCTGTGTATCCGCCTATGTTTTTGTCGACCGATATTACAAGCGCGTAAGCGTTGCCGCCAACCAATCCGTTATTCCTGAAAAACATAAGGGCGTCAGCGCCTTCATATGTTCCCGGATTTATATAGGCCTCTCCATATACTATGCCGCTGCAAAGCTTGTTTCCAGAAATACCCTGATATAACAACCCCGGATAGGTGGAAGCCGTGTCAACCTGGCCCGTTATTATCCTGTCTCCGGTATTGCAGGCATCGGATATTGTCCAGTCCCCGTTAACGCCGTTTTGCGGTGTAAACTGCCATCCTGTGGGAGGCGCTCCTGTCTCTCCGGCCATACTGCCATATACGTCTGTGGCAAGGTCGTCAAAAGACTGGTATGCCACAAGCTGCATTCCGTTTACGTTGTAATTTAAATAATAAGTTATAACCGCGCCTATTGCCGGATTTGCCTCACTCTGGGACTTTATTATTGAAATGGCAGCCTGTCCGACTATGCAATCCGCGTGCGCGTTCTGATTCGCCACACCGGCCATAGTTCCGGTTGCGCTGTTAGCGTAATCTTTTCCTGCTGTAGGCGGATTCTGCGTTTCTTTATATAACATCCATACGGTCCCGGCCGCTGTTCCCGGCATACCCGTCCTGTCAGGCAGGGCCCATGAAAAATTTCCTGATGTTGAGCCTATTGCCGGTCCTGTAACTGTGCCTCCGGTCATTCCGGCAGGGCCGAAGGATACAAGCTGCAAATCGCCGCCGCCAGGTATAGTATCTGTTAATGTAAGCTGGCCGTTCCAGTATGTATAATTTATTGAATACAGCACCAGGTCGCCCTGGGCCTGAACTTCGCCTTCAGTTGTTTTGCTCATTGTAAATCCCTTGGGCTGCGTTCCCATTGTCCAGTCAACCGGCACCGGTTCGGCGTTGCATGCGCCCGTATCGCCGGCAGAAAGCCAGTCCGGCGCGTTCATGTTGGCATCCTTTAGCGCTACGTGGATGTATAGCTGGCTTATGTTGCATCCCGGAAAATCAGAGGCCGGCGGTATGTGGACATTATACGTGTTGGTAAAAAGGTTTCCTGCCTGCGGTGAGCAGTCCTGGCAATTTGACGCGCCGCCGTTGGGATTCGCGTTGGCCAGCCAGCCTATTGGGCCGCCCGGGTTTCCACCGTCAGGAAGAGCCGTAGCCACATCAACTCCCTGCACGCTTACCACAAATATCTGTCCGTTGGCCGAGAGGTCGGCGCTTGATTTTGTAGGAGATGAGCTTATTGCTATTGCGATGTATTCGGAGTTATATAATTGCGCGCAGTATGTAACTGTTATCGTGACAAGGTCGCCGAAATTGGCTGTCGCAGGGCTCATGGTAACGCTTACAACCTTGCCGCCGCTGCCGGCATTTAATATTGAAAATGAGGCCATAAGGGCCGTTAAAATTAATATCCGCCTGAATTGCTTAAAGAGTTTTATTTTCATATTACTCTTCTCCTTAAATTTTTTAACCATACTTAGGACAATATTTTCGCAGTAAAGTTTCGCGAATTTTAGATATTTTAGCATATTAGCATTGCTGTGTCAAAAGATAATAATCACTATATTATATATCGTATTTTTAGGTGAAAGCTTGAGCAAAAAAAATGAAAAAGGGAGACTGCTTTAACAGCCTCCCTTTTCACTTAAAATTACTGCCTGAACCCCTGTAAAACCATATTTTTAGGGCTTATTTGTTATAACAAACTTTACCATTTTCTGGTTTATATATCCCTGAGTGTCCGTAGAAGTAAGGACCGCAACATAATAGCCCTGGCTGACGCTGTTCCCCGCGCCGGTAGTGCAGTCCCATGTGAGGGACCCTGCGGCAAGGTCGCCGCCCAGCGTGCGCACCAGTTCGCCGGATATGTTGTATACCCTTATAATAATCCTGCCAGGGTATGAGCTCGTCCAGGCGAATGTCAGGACGCCCGTGCCGGTATAAGGATTCGGGTAAGCCTTTATATTGTCAAGATATTTCGACCCTTCGCTCAAAACAATTACAGTTTTTGAGGCAGTGACTTCCGTCCCCTCAAGGGTCCTTGATATGATTTTCACTTCATAGGTTCCGCTGCCGACCGCAACACCGTTGCTGTTCAGGCCGTTCCAGTTGATATAATCAGTGAGCCCCGGGCCGTAAACCACCTGGATATTGTTGTTGCCGCTTTTTTGCACGGGTATTATATCCGCGAGCTGGAGCGTGACGTTATTGGGGGCCGTGGTGTACTGTTTGTAGTCGTAAACAATTTCTCCGGCGCTGTTGTAAACAAGCAGTTCCACATACTGTTCCACCTGCATTACGGAGAAGTCCTTTATAAGCACCGCCACATGGCCGTATGTGTCAACCTGTTCTATCTTTATATAATAGCTTCCGGAAGCCGCCGGCTGCATGGCGTTCGTCGTTCCGTCCCATGTGAATACCGTCCCTGTCTGCCCCATATCATCCGGGGTTATCATCCCCGGCAGATAAATCGAAAGCGGCTGGCCCGGCACGACTGTGGTCGGGCTGGTATTGGCCCCCTCCGAGAAATCAACAACGGTCATAAGCGTGGATGCCGGCTTTACAGCTATGGTTTTTACAAGCTCCCCCGCGCTGTTATACACTCCTATGGATATGGTGTAAGGGAAAGGCGGCTGGGTCGGCGTGATCGTCGGCGTGCATGTGGAAGTGTATGTCATTGTATAGCTCGGCGTCGCCGTCGGCGTGTCAGAGGGGGTAAATGTCATTGTAAAAGTCGGGGTGTCCGTTGTCGTGTATGTTGATGTCGGTGAGTCTGTCATTGTGTATGTGGATGTAAAAGTGGGCGATGCCGTATTTGTCGGCGTGTATGTGGGTGTGTTCGTCGGCGAATTAACCGGCGTGTCGGTGTATGTGGGTGTGTATGTCGGGGTGCTTGTGGATGTGTATGTCATTGTATATGTATCGGTCATAGTATATGTCGGGGTGGCCGTGGGAGTAAAGGTCTGGCTCGTTGTCGACGTGTATGTGGGAGTGCTGGTGACGGTGTTTGTCTGCGTGAAAGTCGGGGTGTTTGTCGCCGTATAAGTGGGGCTGGTGGTGTCCGTATAGGTCGGCGTAGCCGTTACTGTGTTTGTCTCAGTGAACGTCGGAGTATCCGTCTTTGTCGCCGTATATGTGGGCGAGTTCGTGGGCGTAGCCGTATATGTGGGAGTGTATGTCGGGGTATTTGAAGAGACAGTATTGGTTTCGGTTACTGTCTCCGTGACCGTTTTTGTGACCGTAAATGTGGGCGTCGCTGTCTTTGTTGAAGTCTGGGTAAATGTCGGAGTAAATGTAAATGTGAATGTGAATGTCGGAGTGTTTGTGCGCGTTGAAGTGGCGGTATATGTCGGTGTCGCGGTAAATGTGGATGTAAATGTAGGTGTGTCTGTGGATGTGTAGGTCTGTGTAAATGTAAAAGTCTGTGTGAATGTCGGGGTGAATGTGCGCGTGTCTGTAGATGTAAAGGTCGAAGTAAATGTGGGAGTCATCGTCCTTGTCGGGGTAAATGTGGGGGTGCTCGGATTAATTGTATTTGTTACGGTAAATGTCGGGGTCTGTGTGAACGTCGGCGACCAGCAGAGGATAGTTGCATTAACCCAGTTTGACAGAACCGGAGAATTTCCGGTGCTTCCTATAAGGGCCTGATTGCTTATTGCACCGCATCCGTTTACCTTACCCCACCAGGTAAATGAACCCGACTGCTGTGATACTGTCCCTATGGTCCATGAAACAGGATTTGTTCCGGTGCATGCGTTGCATCCCACATATGACATATTAGTCGGCACGGTGTCGTCAACAAAAGCATTGTCGGTAGTCCTTGGCGCAAATACAGAAAAGTTATCATATGAATCCTGTACATCATTTGTAGAGCCTGTCTGTTCATTTACGCCTGGCCGCCAGTCTGTGTATGTTCCTGTCCCGTCGCATGCCCATGGAGCTGTGGCAAGAGCCGGGTCGGTATAATCAATATCCCAGTAGGATGGTTCCGGGTCCCCCCTTGCCCATATCCTCGCCTGAATATGGTCACCGTCCGGCCCAGACGCCTGTATCCTCATGGTATACCATTTGCTAGCGGATACGGGGCCGACACCCGGTGTTACGGTCTGATCATAAGTGGGATTGCCGCCGGCTGTAACCAGCTGAAGGGCAAGATATCCCGGCTGGTTATCGATGGAAGCGATAATTCCAAGCGAATATCCCGCCGCTCCAGCCTGGGTGTTATTTCTTATAATTACCTGCGCGTCGGCTCCGGGAAAGGTTCCCGGATTTATAAAGAAATCAGTAACTATCTGCCCTGTACAGAACTGATCAGTGGTATGCGCGCCGCCGTCATTCAGCAAAAGCCCGGGATATGAAGTGGATGCCGCTGTAATATAATGGCCTCCCGTGTTGCACGGGTCGGATACCGTCCAGGTGCCATAATTTCCGTTGCTTGGCAGAAACTGCCATCCTGTAGGCGGCCCGGAATTTGTACATCCGGCCGGACAATAAGTTCCGGTAGCGGCATTATCAAACGACTGAAAGTTTTTAAGCTGCATTCCGTTTATATTATAAGAGAGAGTATACGTCATGTCGTCGGGGCCGTTGGCCAGTATCGATGTCGCGCTTTCATTTTTTGTGATGCTTATAGCCGCCTGCCCTGTTGTCACGGTTACGGATGAGGTCTGGGGGTTTGCCCCGGCCCATGAGCCTGTTGCAGTGTTGGTATAGCTTCCTGAAGGCGTTCCCGTCACCTGGCAGAGTACCCATACGGTCCCGCTGCCAATTCCGGCCATACCTGTCCTGTCAGGAAAATTCCATTGATATGTTGCGCCTGTTGTGACAGAGCCTCCGGGTATCGTCGTCGGGCCGTAAGATAATACTGTAAATCCTGCCGGTATCGGGTCCTTTATCTGAAAACCCGCGCCGTTGGCATAATTATAAGCGACTGAAAAAAGAATCTCATCCCCCGCCTGCTGAAGTTCACCCTGATAACTTTTGGTTATCTGGAATGATTGCGGCGGAGCAACAATCGGGAAGCTGGTAAAACTTGTCTGGCATGTCGCCGGAAGAGCCGCCCAATCGCCGGAACCCATATATGAATCCTTTGCCCCGACCACAAGATATAACGACGTCGGATTACATGATGCATAATAACTGGCATTCGGAACATGGACGTTAAAAGTCTGTGTAACAAGCGTTGACGGAATGCCTCCAGAGCAATCAGTGCAGGTGCTTGTTCCCGAGCCGCTGTGCGCCCAAAAATCATATCCTATTGGATTGGATGTGGATTCATTTACATTTTTAACATCTATTCCGGTTGCATCAACAACAAATACCTGACCGCCCGTACCCGTAGGTTGTACTGTATTAAAAGTAGAAAATGCTATATCAATATATGGATCGGTATAATTATTACTGCATAAAGTAATAGTTATCTGAACATAATCACCAAATTGCGGATTTGCCGGTACCATTGATACGGATACAATCTTTGGCGGTCCGGCCATAATTATCATTGGAAGCATCATAATCAACGCCGTAAAAAATACTGTGGTAATTGCTTTTCTTATATTTTTCATGTAATTCACATACTTCCTTTTAGCCATTATTTAGGCTTTATTACAAATTATGACAACCATTCTGGTAAAACGTTTCGATAAATAATTGCCATAATTATATACGTTTAAATAAGAGTGTCAACGAATTATAAAAAACGGTTTTATAATGTGAAACACGGTGGTTAACCGGTTAAAAAACTGGCATTGAAGCGGTTTAAATTCCTTGTTTGTTCCTGTGCAGGATATAATTTTAACGTATTATCGCTATTTTCTTTTCCACGCTCTTGCCGTCGAAAAATCAACTGAAGTAATTGAGGCCTGCGGGCTGTTTTTGGCGAGTATAACGGTTTGGGCGCCGACTCCGCAGCCTGCCTCAAGCACTTGACTGCCTTTAGGATATACCGTGCCTTCATGCAACAGGGCCGTAAGCGTCCCTGACTGGTCGTACAATCTCCTGTTTTCTTTGCCTGAATAGCCGTGTAAGTATTTGCCCATTTTAATTTACCGCCGGGATCATGACTTTCAGGTGGTCAATCTTCAGGTCAGGAACTGTCGAATATCCACTTTCCAAAATGCCATCACCGGTGAAATCAAGATCCAGCCTGCGGTCGGCATAAACATCCACTTTTGTAAAATTATAGATCAAGACAATTTTTGTTTTTGGCCTGCCAATTTGATTTTTGGATCTTTTTTCTGTTTTTTTCAATAATATAGTTGGCTCGCCAAGCAATTTAATAACATTATTAATATCATTCCCTATTTTAACTTTCGATATATTATCCCTTATTCTCTTCTGGCCGTTCTCATCAATCACCTTGCCCGTTCCATTTGTTTTGGGTATAGTAGTTGCCGGTTCTGTCAATGTCAATGTCATTATTGCCGTAGGCAATTTAGTATTAT